>JACKFJ010000003.1 GCA_020632535.1 Candidatus Omnitrophota bacterium
ATTCGTATGCATGGTGATATTGCTGTTTTGCAGTATTTTATTTTTACAATCGAAATGAATCAGGTTGATAAGGGCAAGCGTGTCATTCGTCGTTATACCATGACTTGGAAAAAGCAACCCGAAAGATGGGTAGTCATTGCCAGCCATAACAATTTGATGGCGGACGCATTAAAAGAATAACCCTAACATTTTAGATAATTTTAAGAGGAGGGATACGTGAATTTAAGAATACTACAAGTTTCTGTTTTATGTTCCAGTGTCCTATTAAGTTTGACGTGCCCACTTTCAGCACAAGCCCAAGAGGAAGCACAGATTACGGTACAAATGAAAGATCGCCAAGTCTTTGAAAGTGACGTCAATCGCATGCCCGGTCAAATCAGCGTCAATCAAAGCGAATTTAATCTTACGTACGAATACAAAGCATTCGATGTTTTACCAGTCGTTTTGGGATTCAACTATAAACATTATGACATTAATGAGGATTTGTCCGTTAATTTGCCTTCACGACTGGAAGGCCGTAAATTGACATTGGGAACAAAATTTCCTGTTCCATTTGTTGAAAGTGATGTTCATTATATTGGTGTTGATTTGATGCCATCGTGGTATACCGATGACTGGACATGGGAAGACAGTGCTTTTCGTTTACCATTTCGAACCTATTATATATATAAACCAAGCGAAACATTTGTTTTTGTTGTCGGCGCAACGATCAACGTCGACGCTGACAACCCTATAACTCCGATTATCGGTTTTAACTGGCAACCAGACGATCGCTGGAACATTCATTTGGCCACATCCGAACCGACCGTAACTTATAAACTTACCGAAAATTGGGCGGTTTTTGGGGAATATGATGCAACATTGGACGAATATGAAGTTACACGCGGCACGCAAAACGGTGTTGTTTTGAAAGTTCGCGAGGCGACATTTGGCGGTGGTTTGAAATTTAATATTGAAAAATGGCTTGAAGCGTCGTTCTCCACAGGGTTAAGCACAGGACGTCGTTTTGCTTATCGTGACAATGTCGGTAAAGTTGATCCAGACAGTGCTCCATACATAAAGGCGCGTTTTAGCGTCAAGTTTTAATTTCAAAATGGATGAAAGTTACGCGAAAGATTTCGGTCCTTTTGAAAATACAATCTGGTTAAACAGTGCCAGTGAAGGACCTGTTTCCAAAGTTTCTGTTGACGCGTTACAAGAAGCTACTTCGTGGAAGGTTAATCCAGCGTATTTAACCCATCAACGTTTTGCTGAAGTTCCCGCTAAACTCAAAAACGCTATTGGTCGCTTAATCAATGCTAATGCGAGTGATGTTATTCTCGGCAACAGCGCGACATATGGCATTCATCTCTTAGCCAAAGGTTTTCCATTCCAATCTGGTGATGAAATTATTTTGATGCGCAATGATTTCCCGACGGATATTCTGCCTTGGTTAACTTTACAGCCACAAGGCGTGACTGTTCGACAATTGCCAAGCCGCTTAGCCATTATCTCTCCGGAAGAAATATTGGCGGCAATATCTCCCAAAACAAAACTCATATGCTTGCCGCATGTGCATACTTTTTCGGGACAAATCTTGGATATTGAAACGATCGGAAAATTTTGTCGGGAGCGCAATATTATTTTTGTGGTTAATGTATCGCAATCGCTTGGTTATATGCCGATCGATTTGGAAACTTGGCCTGTCGATGCTATTACGTCAGCAGGTTTTAAATGGCTTTGCGGGCCGTATGGCACGGGGATTTGTTGGATGAAAAAAGAATTACGCGAGAAACTTAATTATCAGCAAGCATTTTGGGTTAACGTTTTAACCGAGGAAGAATTAGGAAGTACAGGAGATTTACATTTTACTCCACAAACTTCAGCAAAATCATTAGATGTTTTTGGAACTGCAAATTTCTTTAATTTTGTTCCCTTAACCGCGGCGATCGAATATTTTTTACACATTGGGATCGCGAACGTTTCCACTCTGATTGCTGAGCGCGTTGAACGCTTTATTACGAGTCTAGATAAGCAGTCTTATACCTTGCTCAGTTCTACGGAAAAGGAAAAGCGCAGTGCACTTATTGTTTTCTCACATATGAATAGAGAAAAGAACGATACTATTTTTAGAAAGTTATTAGAAAATAAAATCTTTCTTGCAAAATGGAAAGGTAATCTTCGAATTTCGCCACATATTTTTAATACCAGCGTTGAAATTGAAAAAACTTTAGACGTTTTACATGGGTGTACATAAGAGAAACTATGGCGACAATTTTTGTTGTGGATGACGATCCCGATGTTCTAAATGTTACGTTAGCCTTGTTTGTTAAGCACGGGTATGACGCAGTCGGCGCTGTTAATGGTCTTGATGCCTTACAATTGGTCCGAAAAGTCAACCCAGACCTTATTGTGACCGATATTATTATGCCCCAAATGGATGGTTTTCGTTTTTTAAAGGAATTAAAAGACAGCCCTTTGACTTCAGGGATACCTATACTGATTATTAGCGGTCATGGCAAAATGGAAGATAGTTTTGCGGCATATGGAGTAGCTGGCTTTATGATTAAGCCCTTTTCAACAAAGGATTTAATTCAAAAAGTTGAATCGATTTTAAGCTGTGATCAAGACAGTGACGAACTGTAAATTTTTGAAATATTATTGCCGTTGATTGGCATAAGGCCTATCCCATATGTTACACTCTGGGCGTAGGAAAAAACCTTATGCAACGCGTTCTGATTACAGTTTTTATGATGTTTGCGGTTGGCATTTCCCCTCGCGGAATGTCCGTGGCCGAAGCCTTTTTCACACCCCATCCCATTAAAAATTACGAACGCGGTATTCAAAAACTCACCACATATCAAGGCGATACCCGTAATCTTGAGGAAGCGCAAAATATTTTTACTCAAATGATTGAGAAGCATCCTAGCTCACCATTTGGTTATCTGGGCATGAGTAAGTTAAAAATTCTGGAAGCTTACCGTTACGATCAGCACTACAATATTAAAAAGATTATGGATGAAGCAATGCCTATGGCGCTTAAGGCGATGCGCACCGGCCCAACCATTGATTTCGTTCAAGATCATTATGACCATTTCGAAAGAATTCTACAGAATAATGATAAAAATCAGGAACGCGTTCGTGAGTTGCTGTACCTGTATCCGGAACGCTCCGAAACGTATTTTACGCTTGCGGATTATCTATGTGATCAAGGTGATTTTGAAAAAGCGCTAGAATATTATAAAGTTGCCTTACGATTTTCCTCGGACGATGAAGCAAAGCTTAGGGTCATTCAGCGGATCGCGCAGATTTATTCTCAAGAATTACCTGACGCGACACTCGCTGTTGAATATTGGGAAGCTGCCTTGGCGATCAAACACAATTTGGCAGCGGCATGGGAATCATTAGGAATCGCTTATATGCAATTACAGCGTTATGACTTAGGATTGGAAAATTTCAAAAAAGCATTCGCTGTTTTTCATACGCCGCAATTGAGCGCACGAATCTGGGAAACACAAGGATTGCTCTATCAAGAACAGGGAGAAATGGATTCCGCAATCGATGCGATTCACCGAGCGATTGATGAGAATAGTCAAAATACGTCTTTACATAAGCAATTGGGAAAATTATATTACGGTAAGAGCGACTTTAAGAATGCGTATCAATATTTTCAAATAGTCATTGCTGTTGGCTCAAAAGATCCTGATGTATTTTATTTTGCAGGGCGTTGTGCGCACGCGCTCGGCGAGGAGGCGACAGCGACAAATTATTATTCGCAGTATCTGCAATTAAAAAATGAAGGACAAGAGGCGGAGTGGATTCGCCAAAACATTCCAGAACTATCACATCTTTAAAGTGTAAAAATGAAATCACAATTCGGTAAAAAACTTAAAGTTCTTCTTGTTGAAAATAACCTTGTCGACCGTAAGGTTATTATCAAAATGTTAAGTACTTCTCCGTACGGCCATTTTGATCCAAAGTTTGCATCGTCACTTGTGGAAGCTTTTGAATTATTGCCAAAGCATAAATTTGATGTTGTCCTTTTAGACCTCAATGTCGATGATAGCAAAGGACTCGAAACTCTTAAAAAGTTTCATCGACGATTTCCACATTTGCCTGTTGTCGTAAATACCGGTTCGTATCAGGATGACCTTGGTTTAAAGGCGATTACGAAGGGCGCGCAAGACTATCTTATTAAAGGAATGTATAAATCATATTCGCTTGTTAAATCCCTGTATTACGCTGTTGAGCGCAAGCGAGTTGAGGAAGAACTTAAAAATGCGTACAATAAATTGCAACAAACACAAATTCAATTGATTCAAGCCGAAAAGATGAATGTTATCGGCGGACTTGCCAGCGGGGTCGCGCACGAAGTTAAAAATCCTTTGGCTACAATTCTTTATGGTGTTGAATATTTAGAAAATTCTCTAAAAACTTCAGACGAAAAAATTGTTTTAACTCTCGATTCGATTCAAGAGGCCGCAAAATCCGCGAATAATATTATTAAAGGACTTTTGGATTTCGCGAGTCTTACAAATTTGAAAAAAACACCGGAGAACATTAATACATTGATTGATCAGGCAATTCATTTGACACGGCCGCAATGTGAACGTGTCAGCGTGCATTTAGAAAAAAATTTACAGAACGATTTGCCTTTAATTAAAATTGACCGTAATCGCATTCAACAAGTCATTGTCGATCTGATCGTCAACGCCATTTACGCGATGAATAATGGGGGGCGCCTCATGATCCGGACATATGGGAAGAAATTTTCCGATCAAGACGTCGGATGGATTGATCGTCGCGGCCGTTCCTTTGGTCAGGGTGATGATGTTGTTGTTGTTGACTTTGAGGATACTGGGCCGGGCATTAAAGATGAATACTTGATCAAAATATTCGACCCATTTTTTACAACACGACGAGCCGCCGGTGGGATTGGTTTAGGACTTTCAATCGCACGGACAATTATGAACAGCCATGGTGGAATTATTTCTCTGCATAATAAAACGGGTGGTGGCGCGAGAGCGCGACTGATCTTTAAAGCCAACAAGAAGGAGCCCGTATGAAAAAGAAAAAAGTTCTTGTGATTGACGATGAGCGTGGTTTTACAAAAATGGTCAAGCTCAACCTTGAAGCCTCCGGTGATTATGAAGTCAAAATTCAAAACAATTCATTGGATGCGTTGCAAACAGCGATTGAGTTTCAACCGGACGTGATTCTTTTAGATGTAATTATGCCCGATCTTGAAGGTCCCGATGTGGTTTATCAAATTAAAAACAATGAAGTGCTCAAAAATACGCCTGTTATTTTTATCACGGCAAATATCACGCGTGAGGAAGTTGAAGCTCAGGAGGGCTATATTGGCGGACACGCCTTTTTGGCCAAACCGGGCAGCATTGATGAACTTATCGCCTGCATCGAAAAGCAAATTAAATCTCATCCTTAAAGCGGTGTAACAAAAATTTCCAACCTCCATTATATTAACGGTTGATTTATTATTTCGGCATTGATATAATGCGAAAAATTTAAATCATTCCTGTTACCCTTTGAGATTTTTCATGAAATATAGATTCATTGCTCCAATTGCGCTTGTTCTGATTTTTTGTGTTTGTTTAATCAGTTCTAAGGCGTTTGCCGACGATCCAAGATTCTTATCTGCATACCATAGTGAATATGGTCTTAAGCTCTATCATGATGGTAAAATGGATTTGGCCGCGGATCGTTTTACCAAAGCGCTGCTCTTAGACCCGCACAATGACGTCGCAAAAGATTCGCTCCAAAAAATCGCAAAGGAAAATAGCGCTGTTATTGGAACCCGCAGTTTAAAAATTCTCCGTTTTATTGACCAAATCGAATATTTTACTTTTTTAAACGATCGTTTTCAGAATTTGATTTCTGCGAATAATCGTCTGCTTGACTTTGTTCTTAACAATTCAACGAATGACCCAAGTTTAACTGTCCAAATCCAAACACTAAAAACGCAACAGAATTTTCATCCAAATACTTTGCCGCAAGTAGGTGTCCTTGGCTTTGCGGAATATGACACGCAAAATTTGGGTCTTGACGAAATTATTATTGCCTTAAGCCGCGATCGGCAAGCAGTCATTAAGGAAATAAATTTTTGGGAAGAGCAGAACAGTCAATTGCGCAACATAAAGCGTAAAATTCTCGACAAAGGAGCCACAGAGGCGGCTACAGCCATTGCAACAAAGTATAAAAACGAATTTGAATTGGCACAAGGCAGTATTGCGGAGAAGGATAAATTGCTCACGGCGCAACACGAGAGTATTGAGTACTTTCAAAATCAACTTTCAGCTGTGAGAGAGAACTATAATACACTAACTGAAAAATTTCAAAGCACGGACGTTAAAATAGCAGAGTTGACACAAAAACTTGCCGCGATGTCAATGGAGGTTTTTGAAAAGAATAAAATTCTTGCTGAGAAAGATCATCGCGCCGCGGATTTAGAAAAAGAGATTTTAGACGCGCATGAAAAAATGAGTCTTGTGCAACGCATCATTCAAGAAAAGGACGAGCGTATTGCGTCTCTTGAAAAGGAAATGATGCAATTGCAAGTCGCAGTTTCCAATGGCGGGGCATTAAGCGATCAAAATGTCGCCCAAATGAAAGCGGATATGGACGATTTTAAAACACAATTTAAAGCGCAGATGGAAAAAAGCCGTGACCGGATTATTGGTTTGGAAATACAATTTGTTGATATCACTCAGAAATATCAAGCTCTCGCGCATGATGTTCAAGTCAAAGATACTCAAATCGCTGCTCTAAAAAGTACCGTTCAAAAGAAAGATGTTGCAATCAATCAATACCGTGACGCCTTTTTATCAACAGATAAAAAAGCGAATGAATTGATTGGAATGGTAGAAATTTATCGTGGCAAATTGTCTGAAACAAAGCAAAGTTTTTTCTTAAAAGAAGAGCAACTTCGTCGTCTGGAAGCTGCTTTGACAAAAACAGAAGAAAAACCACTTGTCGACTCGACTCTGCCACAGAATTTGGATCAGAATTTTTCTGATAATTTTGATCTAACGATCTCAAAAAATACCCAATCCAACATAAAGGTCATGGGGAGATAAGTATTGGCAAATTTTAAAAAGTGTATCATCCTCTTGGCACTTACTGTTTTTTGTTTAACTGACTCATTTTCTGCATCAGCTGAGTTAAGTCCTCGCGACAGTGTTGTTAAAATTTTTGTCACATCTAGCCGTATGGATTATTTTCGTCCTTGGCAAGCAATTGGCAATCAAGCTGCAAGCGGTTCAGGATGTATTATCTCGGGTAATCGTATTATTACCAATGCTCATGTTATTGATTCAGCAACATTTATTCAAGTCCGTAAGGAATCCGATCCACGCAAGTATACCGCCAAAATCGAATCAGTCGCCAATGATTCAGACTTAGCAATCTTATCGGTCAATGATCCCGAATTCTTTAAGAATACTGTCCCCGCGCAATTTGGTGAACTGCCATTTTTACAAGATTCGGTCATCGTAATCGGATTTCCAGAAGGGGGAGATAAAATTTCAATTACCGGCGGTGTTGTCTCGCGCATCGAATTAGTCCCCTATTCTAAGAGCGGGAAAAAACTGATTGCGGTTCAAATTGACGCCGCAATCAATCCGGGAAATAGTGGTGGGCCAGTGTATCAAAATGGCAAAGTCGTCGGCATTGCCATGCAAGTTATGAATAATTCACAAAATATTGGATATATTATTCCAACACCGGTCATCAATCATTTTCTAGAAGATTTAAATGACAAGCATTATGATGGGTTTCCATCTTTAGGTGTTGAAGCACGTAATACTGAAAATAAGTCTTTACGGGACTTTTATCAGCTCGAAAAAATAGATGGAGGCGTGCTTGTTACGCGTGTTTTACAGTATTCTCCTGCGGAGAAAATATTGCGGGAAGGCGATACGATTGTTGAAGTTGAGAACGTGCCGCTTGCTGTTGACGGAACGTATGAATTCCGCAAAAATGAACGCTTATTCTTTACTCATATTATTAACAGTAAGTATATGGGTGAATCGTTACAATTAAAGATTGTTCGCAACGGAAACCCCACTGATGTCAGCGTCCAATTGACAGAATATACCAATCTCGTCCCACCACCACAGCATTTTGTGCGCCCGCCGTACTACATTTACGGAGGATTGATTTTTAGTGTTTTGAGCGCGGATTTGCTCAAGTCATGGGGTCAAAGTTGGTGGGAAAAAGCACCTGTTCCGTTCTTAAACTATCTTGTCGGAACTGGGATTTTAAATGAGAAGGGGAAACGAGAAGTGGTTGTGCTCCTTGATGTCCTTCCCGACGATATTAATGTTGGCTATTTAGATTTTGGGAATGAAGTTATTTCAAAAGTTAATGGAAAGGAATTTGGCTCATTCGAGGAATTTATTAAACTTGTGGAAAGTAATCCGTCCCAATATTGTGTCTTTGAGACTGAGCAAAAAGTTCCCATTATTATTAGCACCGATAACATTGATCAAATAACAAAAGAAATTCTAAATCGCAATAATATTCCAGCACAATTTTCCGCGGATGTCGCATCTTGGCGAATCGGCCCTCAATAGGGTACACTAATACTTTTTCTTGCCACTTTTTTCATAATATGTATAATACGTGTATGCCAAAAATGAATAATAGACACTTTTTAAGCACATTAACATTTATCGCAATCGTGCTGGGCGCTTCAGTTTCAGCACAGGCTTCGATGGATTTTAGTGTTGTTCCCGTCGATGGCGGAAGTACCATTCGTTTTGGCCGTGGAGATTTAAACTCTGGAGTCACCAAAAATGTCCGTATTCGAATTACGTCCAATGACAATACGCAATATCAAGTTTTTCAACAACTTATATCGCCATTTACAAATGAGCGCGGTGTAACAATTGACCGCCCTGTTTTGACCGCAAGCATTCTTGCCGGATCAAGTGGATCCGGTACAGTTTATTTATCAAGTTATGAAGGGTTAAGCCGAGGCGAACAATTGTTGTATACATCTTCTGCGGCTGGAATGAGCGAATCCTTTACAATTGTCTACAATGTTGACACACGGTATTTAACTGATTCTGGTAGTTTTAATGGTTTAATCCAATATACTCTTCGTCCTGTTAGCGGGGGACAACGCCAAACCGTTCAAACTAATGTATTTATAGAATCCAACGCGGAATTAACGGTGGATGCGCAAGGGTCAGCGGGGATCAATAAGGTTCGAATCGATTCGCGGGAAAACTCTGCTCCAGCATATATCAATTTCAAATTTAGTGGCAACGCCGGCGGCACTTTAAAGGTCTATCAGGAGGTCTTAACATACCCAATAAATGATTTGAATTCTGAGCTTGACTCAGGTATACTTAGTATGTCTTTTACAGGTGGACAGCAAGGTGAGTTGAGTTCCCAGAACACGGTTGATTTACCCCGAAATCGTGCTCTAATTTACAAATCGACCCAACAGTCCGATTCATTCTCAATCAGTTTTTCATTACCGCGCGATAAACTAGCCAATCTTATGGCTGGTAGCTATCGTGGTGTGATTCGTTTTGTTTTTGAAACGGATCGCGTGGTAAAAAGTTTTGATATCGATCTTGATATCAAGATATCTCCGTTATTTGAAATCGCTTTAAGTTTTCCGCAGGGCTCCATTAATTTTAATGGGATTGTCCCGGGTAGTGATCCTCAAATCAAAGAAGTTGATGTGGAAGTTCGGACCAATCTTCATCGGCCATATATTGTAAAACAAATGGTTGGAGATCTTCTCGTCAATGAAAAGGGCAAGTCAATACCCAAAAAATATTTTGTTTTTCGACAAGAGATCGATGGAACAAATACCGGAAAAATCGCGAATACAGAATTTCAACCGGTTGAACCAGGCGAAACAGAAATTTTTTATTCTGATCGAAATGGTTCACCGGCTAAATTCAAAGTATATTATCGATTAAGTCCTTACGCACAAATGCAGGCAGGCGATTATAAAACTTCGATGATTTATGATTTAGGTCAATTATAAAGTCAAACTTGTTTTAAAAATTATTACGTGGGAAGGAGGTGGACGCGGGGAGAAAAAAGTTTTAGTTTAAATAAGTTCAATAAAAAAACAGGAGTATTAAAAAATGAAAAAATTATTCATCTTAACAGTTTTAGCCGTTGCTTTCATGGGAAAGATGGCTTTTGCAGCAGCTTTTCCTATTACGGCAACGATTCCAGCTGCGACGACAGTTAACTTTGTTGTATCAGAAGTTACTCCGGGTGCTACACCTGTGTTTACTTCACACGCTGGTTTAAACCTCAACTTTGCAACAGCAGGTACCGGCATGTCGTTTGATGCTACGAACGGCATCTGGGTTGGTAGCCGTTTTTTTGCTATTGACTTAGCTCCGTCAACTGCTGCGGGTGTCCCTGCACCAGGTAATTATGGTTCAGTTTCTTTTGCCTATTCAGCTAATGTTGTTCCAGCTGGACAGTCTGCAACGGAAGGTTTGAACAAACGTGGTACCTTAACCGCTGTCCGTGTCAATGGTGACGCATCTGAAACCAAATTGCGTAGCGGCGCGCTCGGCAACACATTTACCAACTTAACCAACACTGACATTGCTGGTGGTTTTTTACGTGTCTACGTTGGTTTAGCAACTGGTGAAGCTGTCGGTGGTGTCCCAGTCGTTCCGGGATCTGTTCCGTTTACGAACGCTGACAAACCTGGTACATACACAGGTACTTTGACAATCACAGCAACCCTCGTCTAATACGTTGGAAATGTGATTGGTTTAACTATGAGGGCAGGGGGAAAACCCCTTGCCCTCTTGTTTTAAAAGGGGGATTATGCGTAAAAACATCTTAATATTAGCGATTATTTTGTCCTTAGGGGGCTTTTCATCAGTAGCCTATGCACAAATTATGCTTGAAGAGGGCAAAATTATTATTAGAGCAAATCCCGGCGAAACAATTGTCAATGTTCTCCCGGTGCATAATATGTCCACGACGAATACCGTAAATTTACGTGCGTATTGGGAAGATTTTAATTATGTCGAGCCTTTTGACGGAACCAAAGACTTTACCCCTTCAGGAACAAGTGAACGTTCCGCGAGCCGCTGGGTAAATTTTTCACCACAGCAATTTTCTCTGGAAGCAAAAGGTTCCAAGAAAATAAGTTATTCAATTCAAGTCCCGACGGATGCCAAAGGTGGATATTATGGTGTTTTATTTTTTGAAGAAGGCACGGGACAAGCGGAAGGCCAAGTAGGTGTTAGTATTGTAACCCGAGTTGGCGCGCTATTTTTTATCGAAACAACGACAAGTTCTCGAAAAGGGAAAGTTGAGAATTTAAAATTTGAAGAAAATCATTTTTCAGGTGATTTTGTTAATTTAGGAGATGTTATTCTTATTCCCGATTCAACTTATTATTTGATGAATGATGAAGGAATTGTGGCGTACCGAGGCGAAATTAAGAAATTTTATTTGGCAGCGGGGAAAGCGGCAAATTTTCAAGTGCCGGTTAGTAAAGAATTAGCATCCGGCAAATATACCGCGGTTTTAACTTTTGATTTTGGTAACGGGGAAAATGAAACACAGGAATTCGATTTTCGAAAAACTTCTGACGGAAGTATCAGTATTGAGAAAGTCGTACCTTAAAAATTTTTGTTCTGAGTGCGAATAAGAAGGGAGGCAACCTGTATAGTTTGACCATGCAGGGTGTTTGCTCATTGGTGAAAAATCTTGTATGGATAAAAAGACTCTCATACTCTTACTCATTTTTGTACAACTTTTTATTCATGTCCCGTTGGCTCGCGCGGAATATGAAAGCATTTATCATTATTATATTGAAGAGGGTATTGAGGCGTTTAACAAAGAAGACTTTGAGAACGCCATTTTTTATTTTAAAACAGCTCATGCCATAGACCCTCAACGCCAACAAGCTCTCCAATACCTCAATCTTGTCAAACGAGAAAATGAAGGCCGATTACATGGTAAGTCGTCAAAAGTTTTATTAGCCTCAGAACATCCATCCATAAACGAAAATTCATCAAAGAATTTAACACAATCTATTGCGAGCGCGTCATCGACAACAGCAAATAGCATAACCTCACAGACAAGCAACACAACAATATCACAAACTTTAAGAGTAAAACCTAATCAAGACAAAATTGCCACAGCAGGCAAAGTTACTTATATTAATGAGCTCGATGAGCAAAACACATCGTCAGAAAATATAAAGAACGCGTCCATTCCCGACCCAAAAACTTGGGTTGAGACATCACAACAGAGCGACACCGAACCACCACCCGTCGCGCCATTTAGGCCTACCGCGCCATTGGAGCCACAAAAAGAGCATTCCTACACAATTGTTGAGTCTTCCTCAAGCGTTCGTCATTTTGCTGAAAATGAAGAACTTAGGTTAAATGATAATTTATGGAGTCAACAATCAACTCTGACGATCGAAATAGAAATCGGAAAAAGTGTTCAATTTGTTGGCAAGAATATCACTCGATATTTGGCAACAATGGAAGATTTATTAGAAATAACACGACTCGACAAAGATCGTCTGCGCGTCAAAGCCGTTCGTCGTGGAACGACAATCTTTTATGTTTGGGATGATATGGGGCGCTGGTCTTTCAATGTTCGCTGCGCGTATCCTTTTGAAAACGTTGATTCAAGACAAACTAAAATTAATCAAGAACTAGCGGCACCATTTAAGTTAAGTCACTCAAATAATTGGAGTACCCTTCACAAAGGTCCAAAACTTGGCGACATGACACGACAAAACTTGGTCTTTACCAATTGGCTTGGTGTCGAGGGTCCAACACCATACGGTAATTTTGACGCGTCGATTAATACGTACAAATTTCCACAAAGTACGGAAATTGTCGGACAACGTATTGGTTTAACGAATGGAAGCATTGGGCCTTTTAAGGATTTCACTCTTCGTGGGTATGATGTTTTCAAAGATCTCTCAAGTTTGACTCTACCCGGTCGATATTTTCGAGGTGCGCTTATCGACAGTTATGCTTTTCAACATAAATTGGCATACACCTATTTTCGCGGACAAGATCAAACGGTTTCAATTTTTAGTAGTACGGGTAATCTTGAAGAAAAGCAATCCTTTGTCGAAGGCTTTAAGCTCATATTTAATCCGGATGAACAAACAGGACAGTATGCCTTTAATTACGCGCGCGGATATGGTGCGGCACGCCAAGCTGACTTCAAAGATGAAGTGTACTCCGTGGAAACAAAGCAGATGTTCAAAGAGTTTCAAATTTTTGGTGAACTTGGATACGACAAAGATGAATTTGCAACTTTGATTCGCGGTGAGCGCGATCGTCCGGATTTAGATATTAATCTTTCTGTTCGTGACATCAATCCGGGTTATCAAACAATCTATGGTCAGCCGACGAACTCAGGACAAGTTGGCGCATCAATGAGTGTAATTGTTAAACCTAGAGAATTTAACTGGGATACATTTCTTGATTTATATCGTGATCGAGTTCAACCGAACATTGATGATAGCAATCTGGTTAATATTGATTTTAGTACTGCGTATTCTAAACTTCTTGATGATTCGTCGAGCTGGGGAGCTTCATTTGGATATGTCAATACGCAACAAACGCTTTCACCGCGTCAATTCGCGCAGATGGGTTCAAGTTATTCGAAGAATATTAAAGTTGGTGGCTTGCGATATTTGAGTTTATCTTTGGCGCAAACTTTGCAATGGAGTCGATATAAAGATTCACCAACATCGGACTATGATCGCTTTGGTTTACGCGCAGGGTTAAGATACAAACTTTTTAAGTATCTTTTTTACAATATGACGTATGAGTATATTGTCGTAAAGGATATCGCCAATAGTGATTGGAGTACGCCAACCGCTATTCAAACGGGTCTTAACTATAGTGCTCCCTTAACAGATCGTCTCGCCTTTGACTTAGATCTTACATATCGCAAAGAAAATCAAGCTCAAAGCAATTTTAGTTTTCTCGCTGGCGAAGATAGTTTAAGCAATACGTTATCCTTTACGTATACTCCAATGCGCGATGTTTCAATCTTTATGGACAGTCAACTTCGTCATGTTTGGCCGCAAAATGTTGCACAAACTCCAGAGTATTATGATTGGAATTTTACGCTTGGCATGCGGTCAGCTTGGAATTTGCCATTCCGTTGGAATCCAACCGGAGAAGTTCAAGGGGTTGTTTATAAGGACTATAATGGCAATTCTTTACAAGATAAAGAAGAACCCGGAATGGCTGGAATTAAAGTCATTGCTGGAAAATATGAGACAACAACAAATGATAATGGCGAGTACACTCTTAAAATTAATGCTAAAAAAGCGGCAGTGAGTTTAGACCTTAAAACAATTCCACAAGGTTTTGTCTTCTCAACTGCGTTATCACGAGATGTAAATATTGAGCATAATAAAGGGGTCATAGTGAATTTTGGTCTTACATCACGTTCGGGAATTTATGGCGTCGCGTTTCTTGATGTTAATGAAAATGGTAAGCCTGACCGCGGGGATAAATTCATTTCGAATGTTGTCGTCCGACTCGATTCTGGAGATATTACAAAAACAGATTTTTCAGGTTCTTATTTCTTTGAAAATATTACACCGGGCAAGCATAAAATCCATATTGATGTCAGTTCTATTTCGCTTAATTATTTCCCGACAGTGAAGATTGAGACTGAGGTCGATTTAGAAGAGGGTATGACATATGTTCACAATATTCCCTTAAAGGAAAATCCTGCCGCACCAAAACCTTAACGAACAACCAATGTTCGTAAGGTTATATTCTGATGATTTCTTACCATTGCTATTTCTGTGTACTGTGTCGCCGTATTGCTGTAAATCATTTGTTCGGTTGATACCGGCTTAAGGTCACCTTGAACTTTGAGTGTTGGGTCAGGAACGTTAAGCCCAATAACAGCGGGAATAGTGACCGAAAGGTTGAAGCTCCCTGTATACGAACCAGCCGCCTCACATAACATCGGTAATGTCATTTGGGTCAAAATAGCGAAGATTAAGAATAATCTCTTCATTTTTTTGTACCCCTTTCTCCATGAAAAAAGCCCATTGCTGACAGCAAAGGGCTTTACATGGTTAACGGAAACCGGTTAATAAATGGTTTACGGTAGCCAGACAGCCATACTCATCGAGTTTAGGCTCACGGCTTTGCCACATAGGCTATTTATCCTATGTGATCCCTTTTAGGGATGTCCTACCTTTTCAGGTAGTTTGCCTTTGCTAATTGTCTCTTGGAGTATACCATGCGCTCTCCCCAAAAGCCAACCCGTCTACAAGAGTATTTTAAAGGCACAGCGACGGTAGAGGAAAGCGGTACCTTTTTTCTTAATTTAATTTTGCGCTAATAGTCTGATTGACCGGCAAGACAATTTTTACTATAATCAATGCCTTATGATTAAAGCATCGCGCGAAACTGTGATAAAAACTACCGTTGTTATATTTGACATGGATGGTGTTATCACCAACACCATGCCGGATCACTTTGAAGCTTGGAGAACTGTCCTTGGTGAACGTGGAATTAAGGTCACACATTTGGATATTTACAGACGAGAAGGTCAGCGTGGAATTACCAGCGTCAGCGAAATTTTTGCGGATTATAAACAGCCGTTTAATCTTAAGGATGCGAACGCGATCCTTTTAAGAAAAGAAGAGCTTTTTAAAAAAAATACACGCAAACGTTTTATTGTTGGGACACGCAGCTTATTAAAATCACTAAAAAGAATGGGTTTTACTTTAGCAATTGTGACTGGAACAGCTCGTCACGAATTGCATCAGATTTTACCAGACAATATTTATAATTTATTCACGGTTGTTGTGACTGGAGATGATGTTAAAAATGGCAAGCCGTCACCGGAACCATATCTTTTGGCTTTAAAGAAATTATCCATTTCAGCAGAACAAGGTGTTGTTATCGAAAACGCTCCATTTGGAATCACCGCAGCAAAAGCGGCAAAGTTAAGATGCCTAGCGATTGCGACATCATTATCAAAAGAATATTTACGTGATGCCGATGAGGTTTTTACTTCCATTAAAGATCTTCGCGAAAACATCACATTCATTTACACAAAATAATATGATAATTAAAAACATTCTCATTCTTTATAAACAAAGTACTTATAAATACTTTTTTCAGAATCAAACTGCTAAAACACGAGAGTCTAAAAAAAGCGCTGCTGTTGCTCGTCGTTTTCTAAACACCCATTTGCAGCATTACCGCACATTAAGCAAGGTTGAAAATTTTCTTAAAAAGGAAGGTCTTAAGTATACAAAAATGCTTCGTGGTGGCACAAAAGATTTTTCAAAGTATGATCTTATTATAACCATCGGCGGTGATGGTACTTTTCTTGAAGGCGCGACGCACGTCACATCACAGTTAATGCTTGGCATTAATTCAGATCCGAAGTGGAGCGTTGGACGTTTTTGTTCAGCCGATAATCGGAATTTTGCTAAATTCATCATTGCAATATTACAAAGTAAAGCCAAAGTCTGTTCGCTCAACAGAATGAAAATTACTTTCCGCAAAAACCAAAAGAGCATTTTGGCCTTAAATGATATTTTAATTTGCCATAAAAATCCCGCCGCAATGAGTCGGTATTATTTAGAATTTGAAAATGTTAGGGAAGAACAACGAAGTTCCGGAATATGGGTCGCTACAGCCGCAGGCTCAACCGGCGCGACGCGCTCAGCCGGAGGCAAAGTTTTACCGGAAAAAAGCATGGCATTGCAATTTATTGTTCGCGAACTGTACTTAGGCAAGTCCCAAAAGCTTTATCATAAAAAAGCTGTTTTTAAATCCAAGTCTGGCTTAAAAGTCGTTTCCTTGATGGAGGGCGGCATTATCTATGTTGACGGATCTCATATCAGCTATCCTTTCCCTTTTTCTGAAGAAATCAGTATTAAAAGTTCAGTTTTTCCTTTAAAGATGGTGGTTGCATGAAAGCGGTGATCATCATTTCGCATGGAAGCCGTATTTCAAAAACAAAAGAGGAAGTTTGTAGCCTTATTGAGAGAATCAAGGAATTAACACCTATTTCTTTTATTGAATGTGCATTTCTAGAACTTGAGTCACCATCCATACCAGAATCGATTGATACCTGTGTTAAAAAAGGGGCAAAGGAAATTATTATTCTTTTAAATTTTCTTAATGCCGGCCGCCACGTGGATGCCGATATTCCGCAAATTGTCAATGAAGCGCGCGCCAGATTTCCACACGTCAAATTTCATATCACGCCTCCGGTAGGTCAACATTCCGGCATTGCCGAACTTTTTGCACAGATGCTTTCACCATATACTCATTCCTAATCATGCCTCTTCGAATTGATTCTTTTGCAACACAAATGATGCGCTGGTATCGTGCATCAGCGCGGGATTTGCCGTGGCGCCAAACAAATGATCCATATAAAATTTGGATTTCTGAAGTGATGTTGCAACAAACAACGGTTAATGCGGTCATTCCTCATTACTTGCGCTGGATAAAGCAGTTTCCAAATATCAAAAGTGTTGCTTCTTCATCTGCGCAAACTGTTCTGAAATCTTGGCAGGGACTTGGTTATTATTCGCGGGCACGAAACATTCATGCAACTGCAAAAATAATTACCAAAAATTTTGATGGGATATTCCCTAATCTAAAGGAACATGTCCGTCTTTTGCCGGGTTTTGGCCCTTACACAACCGGCGCCGTTTTAAGTATTGCTTTCGATCAACGCGAACCAATCATTGACGCAAATGTCCGTAGAGTTGTAATGCGTCAACTTAAAGTTTTAGGGAAAGCTCTACCAATTCACGATCCCAAGATTTTAGAATTTTTGTTAAAGGTTATGCCCAAGAAAAATAACCGTATTTTTAATCAATCTTTAATGGAGTTGGGCGCCCTAGTTTGCCGAAGTAAAAATCCGTCCTGCCTAATTTGTCCAGTGAAAAAATCGTGTTTAGCGTACAAGCATGGTGTTCAAGACATTATTCCGCAACCTAAAGAAATAATTATCAAAAATATTTCTGCCGCAATTGCAATTATTCGCCATAAGAATAAATATCTTTTGCAAAAGCGTCCTGCCAAGGGACTTTTTGCCGACTTGTGGGAATTCCCCGGGGGTAAAATCGAAACGGGGGAAACTGCAGAACAAGCGCTTTTGCGGGAAGTTCATGAAGAGATTAAGATCGCCGTTATAATTGAGAAGCAATTGCCAAGCGTTATTCAATTTTATACTCAATTTAAAGCGCACTTGTCTGTTTGGCTTTGCCGGCCGCGTGAAATGCCCGCTAAGCGGAGAGATTTGAAATGGTTAACATTAACCGCCCTTAAAGAATATCCAATGTCTTCGGGAAGTGCCAAAATTGTTGATTTACTAACCAAGCTTTCCTTTAAATAATTTACTCTTGACAAGTCATTACAAAGAATGTATCTTTACTAATACAATAATATTAGTAATGAATAGGCTGGTGATGAAAAATGAAAATTACCGCAAAAGTTGATTACGCATGCCGCGCCTTAATTGAGCTGGGCTTACACTGGCCAAGCAAGTCACCCTTACAAGTCCAAACGATTGGCGAGCGACAGGGGATTCCAACGAATTTTTTAACCCACGTTTTGATTAGTCTAAAACAATCGGGCTGTGTTGAAAGTACACGCGGCAAAAGCGGAGGTTATTTTTTAACAAAATCACCTGCAGAAATCACACTTAAGGATATTATTTCAAATTTTGGTAGCTCAACTGGACTTTTTTCGTATAATCAAGCAGGTTCCAGCAAAAGGCCTATGGACGGAATATGGCAAGAGATCAACAGAGAGCTTTTTAAAAAACTGGAAACGATAACACTTTTAAGCATTTGTGAACGTGCTCAAAGTCAAAGTAAAACCTTAAACTACGACATTTAACTATGAACTCACTTCAAAAAATTGAAAAATTAAATAATCAGACAAAAGGCTTAACGCCAGAAGCCATTATCCGCTTGGCGCAGAAAGAGTTTGGTAAGCGACTAACTTTTGCTTCAAGTTTAGGGGAGGAAGATCAAGTCATTACACATATGATTTCTTTAACCGCACCGCAAATTGGTATTTTCACTCTCGATACTGGCCGATTATTTCCAGAAACATATGAATTGATGGCCAAAATTCAAAAGCGCTATTCCATGCCATTCAAAATTTATTTTCCTGACGCGAAGGCTGTTGAAAGAATGGTGTTTGAAAAGGGCATTAATCTTTTTTATGAAAGTGTCGAAAATCGAAAATCATGCTGCGGGATTCGTAAAGTCGAACCACTCCAACGAGCATTGAAAAATGTTGACGCGTGGATTTCAGGATTACGACGAGATCAAAGTATTACTCGTAGTGATGTGAAAATTTTTGAATGGGATGCCACCAACAAAAAGGTTAAGATCAATCCTTTAGCGGATTGGACTTTAGTGGAAGTCCGTGAGTATATTGGGACGAATAAAGTGGACGTCAATCCACTTCATGAAAAAGGTTTTATCAGTATCGGTTGCGCACCGTGCACCCGCGCGATTAAATCTGGGGAAGATATTCGAGCGGGACGATGGTGGTGGGAACAACCCGAACAAAAAGAATGCGGTCTGCATAATAATCCTCGTCGACCACCGCAAGCAAAATAAATAGGACAATCATATGAATACAATGACAATGGACAAATTGGATAATATTGAAGCGCAAAGTGTTTTTATTTTACGAGAAGCTTATCGTGAATTTAAGAATTTAGCTATGCTTTGGTCGATCGGCAAAGACAGCACAGTTTTGCTGTGGCTGGCCCGCAAAGCATTTTTCGGACATGTTCCGTTTCCGCTCGTTCATATAGATACCAGTTTTAAAATCCCGGAAATGATTGTCTACCGTGATAATCTTGCTCGTGAATGGAAGCTCAACATGGTTTATGGACAAAATAAAGCCGCACTTGAAGCCAAAATAACTTTTCCTGCTGGAAAAATCGACCGCTTAAGCTGCTGCAAGGCTTTAAAATCAGAAGCTTTAAAACATACGCTCGCTGGGGATTGGCCGCGTTTTCGCATGAATCATACGACCGGTCAATATGAAATCGACAAAAATACTGAACCTTATACAGGTGTCATTGTTGGCGCGCGCGCTGATGAAGAGGGAAGCCGTTCGAAGGAACGTTATTTTTCACCGCGTGATAAAAATAACGATTGGGATGTCGGTGATCAACCGCCGGAATTATGGAATCAATTCAAGACCGACTTCGCGCCGGGAACACATATTCGTATTCACCCGCTCTTGGATTGGACTGAACTTAATATTTGGGAATATATTCAACGCGAAAATATTCCGATTACCAATCTTTATTTTGATCAAGGAACAGGTAAGCGCTATCGTTCTCTTGGATGCTACCCCTGCACAACTCCTGTAGATTCAACAGCAAAAAATGTCGCTGAAATCGTTGAAGAGTTACGCAGTGGCAAATTCTCAAATATTGCGGAACGGTCAGGTCGTGCTCAGGATAAAGAAGATGGTGGCTTAGAAACGTTGCGCAGACAAGGATATATGTAATGAATAATCAACGTGAACAAATGAATGTTGTTATTGTCGGCCATGTTGATCATGGTAAAAGTACTGTGATCGGACGACTTTTAGCCGATACGGGTTCTTTGCCTGAAGGAAAATTGGAAGACGTCAAAGCAATGTGCGCTCGGAATGCACGTCCGTTTGAATACGCTTTTTTATTAGATGCTTTAAAAGATGAGCAAGCGCAAGGAATTACCATCGACACCGCGCGATCATTTTTTAAGTCAAAAAAACGTGATTACATCATTATTGACGCACCCGGTCATATTGAATTCTTAAAAAACATGATCAGTGGCGCGGCGCGCGCAGAAGCGGCCCTTCTTGTCATTGATGCACACGAAGGCATTAAAGAAAATTCAAAGCGCCATGGTTATATGATGTCATTTCTTGGCATTAAAAATATTACGGTGTGTATTAATAAAATGGATCTTGTTAAGTACAGTGAAAAAATATTTGAAAGTATTAAAGCCGAATATTTAGAATTTTTAAGTGAAATCAATGTCGTTCCACAGAATGTCATTCCGATTAGCGCGCGTGAAGGGGACAATATGGTAAGTTCTTCATCACACATGCCGTGGTACAAAGGGTCATCGATTCTACAAGCGCTTGATACCTTTTCAAAACAGGCGATGCCATATGAGCAACAATTTCGTTTTCCCGTTCAAGACATCTATAAATTTACAGCAGAAGGCGATGACCGCCGTATTGTTGCCGGACGTGTTGAGACGGGAACAATTAAAGTTGGCGATGAAGTTGTTTTTCTTCCTTCCAATAAAAAAAATAAAATTAAAAGTGTTGAAGGATTCAATACATCCGCCACAACAACAGCTGTTGCGGGACAAAGCACGGGCTTTTGCTTCGAAACACAGATTTATATTCGTCCCGGTGAAATTATGTGCAATGCGGCAGAACGGGCCCCATACGTAAGCACACGTTTTAAAACCAATATTTTCTGGATGAGCAAAGAGCCCATGGTTAAGGGCAAGAATTATAAATTGAAAATCGCGACACAACATGTCCCTGTTGTTTTATCACAAATTGTAAGTGTTCTTGATGCCAGCGAACTCTCATCAATCGCGAGCAAATCAGAAATCAGCCGTCATGATGTCGCCGAGTGCATTTTGGAAACTCTCAAACCAGTAGCATTTGACAAAGTCACCGATATTTCCGCGACTGGGCGCTTTGTTATCGTTGATAACTATGAAATTGTAGGGGGCGGGATCATTTTAGCGCCAGTTTTTGAGGAGAGTTCAATCGTCAAGGACCATGTTCATCGACGTGAGATGAATTGGGAACGTAGTGGCATTACCCCCGAAAAACGTGCCCAAAAATACGATCATAAATCTACACTCATTGTTATCACCGGACAAGTTGAGACGGGCAAACAGCGCATTGCTAAAGCTCTTGAAGAAAAACTTTTTCGTCAGGGTAAATTTGTTTATTTTTTAGGTATTCCAAATCAACCTGCCAATTTAGAAAAAGCCGGAAACGACCGGACATTAAATCGTTTTTTTCATATCCAACAACTCGGTGAAATGGCGCATATTCTAACCGATGCCGGTTTGATTTTAATTACCAGTATTTCGGAAGCTGATGACGCGGAACTCAAAATTCTAAAATCTCTTAATCAACCAAATAAAACGCTTATTATTGGCGTCGGTGAAGAGGAAATTTCAACAGAGCTGACCGATTTAAAATTGTCAGCCAATATGGAAACCGAAAAGGCTGTTTCCCAAATTTTTGATCTTTTAGTTCGTAGCGTGGTTCTTGACCCAGAATATAACATTTAACTATGAATATTTTGCTCACAAATGACGATGGCATTTACGCGCCGGGCATTGCGGCTTTGGCCAAAGAGCTACGTAAAATCGCAAATGTCACAATTGTCGCTCCAGATATGGAACGCAGCGCCGTTAGTCACGCAATTACTTTGGCGCATCCAATTTGGATGAAGAAAGTTAATCGCGATAAAAAGTTTTTTGGTCACGCGATTAGTGGAACACCTGCGGATTGTGTCAAATTTGGCGTCAATGTGATTCTAAAGAAAAAGCCCGATCTTGTCGTTTCCGGCATTAATTTTGGTGACAATGATGGCTGCAGCGTGTTTTATTCGGGTACTGTCGCTGGCGCGCGGGAAGGAGCATTAATGGGAATTCCTTCCATAGCAATCTCACTAGCAACATTCGTTAACGGTGATTTTAGATACGCTGCTAAATTAGGCGCTAAAATTGCCCAAAAAACTTTTAAAGAAAAACTCCCTCTTGCGACATTCCTCAACATCAATGTCCCTAATCTTCCGAAAACACGAATCAAAGGTATTCACGCGACCAATCAAGGCTTGATTCCGATTCACGGCAAATTTCATAAGCGATTTGATCCGAATTTGCGCGAATATTATTGGATGACAGGGAAGGTGCCACAGCGCAATAAAGATCTTGCGGTTGACACATATGCACTCGCACAAGGTTACGTGACCATCACTCCGATTCATTGTAATTTGACTGATACAGCTACCGTCAAGTGCATCGCAAATTGGCGACTAAAAGTCTAGTGTTTGAATCACAATTAAATTATCCCTAACGATTAGCTTTGCAACACTTTATAGTTTATACTCAGTAAGTATCAATATTAGGACTGCTCTATGATCTCGCTTGAACAAATTTTTAATGCTCGAATTTTGATCCTTGATGATCAGAAACTTCATTCTCTTTTTTTAAAGGAAGTTCTATCTCACGAAGGCTACAAGAATATTCTCTCCCTGATGGATCCACTCAAGACCATCGATACATGCAAAGAATTCAAACCTGATTTAATTATTCTCGATCTTCTCATGCCTCATCTTGATGGATTTCAAGTGATGGAGCAGCTTCATGATTTTCGTCTGGAACATTATCTCCCGATTTTAGCTGTTTCTGGTGACCGCGCGGCCAATGTTCGTCTCCGTGCTTTGCAATCGGGAGCGACTGATTTTCTTAATAAGCCTTTTGAAAACATTGAAATTATTGTCAAAATCAGAAACATGATAGAGCTTCGTATTCTTCACAATCAAATTTCTAATCAAAACAAATTATTGGAACTTAAAGTTGATGAACGGACTAAAGAATTGCGATACACCCAATTTGATATTATCCGTCGTCTCGCGCAAGCCGCAGAGTTTCGTGACGGAGACACTGGAATTCATATTATTCGCATGAGTCAATACGCAATGAAATTAGGGCAAGCGTTAGGCTTGCCCGAAGCAGATTGTGATCTTTTACACCACGCAAGTCCTTTGCATGATGTCGGAAAGATTGGGATTCCCGATAGCATTCTTCTAAAACCCGGAAAACTCACCACTGAAGAATTTGAAATTATGAAAACTCATACTACCATTGGCGCTAAAATTTTGGCAGGTTCAGATTCTCCAGTCATGAAACTCGCTGAAATAATTGCCTTAACTCATCATGAACGCTGGGATGGGAAAGGTTATCCTTACGGCATCAAGAGAGACGAAATTCCGTTCGTCGGACAAATTTGTAGTGTGTGTGACGTATTTGATGCATTAACCTCTGAACGTCCATATAAAAAGGCATGGAGTGTTGAAGACGCTGTTGCGGAAGTAATACGAATGCGAGATTTAAATTTTAATCCACGTATTGTTGATTGCTTCATAGAAATTTTGCCAGCCATAAAATCAATACGGGCAAAGTTTCAGTGATAATTTAGGTAACAATACTTTTCTATGAGAACAAATAATGCTATATTAATTCTCAAATCAACTAAATCATAAAATGTTCTTAAGCCCATGACAAACCCTGAAGCAAAAGATTTTGCCGCGCAAATTCCAATCCTTGATCTGTCCGAAGGGACAGAAATGCTCAATGATTTTTCGCGCGAAGCTCAGCGCCACCTGATTTCTGCTCGTAACTCACTTCTTATTCTTGAGTCTGTTTCAACTGATAAAGAGTCGATTGAAAATGTTTTTAAAACCTTTCACACGATCAAAGGGTTGGCCGATTTCTTAAAATTGCACGATATTTTCTGGTTGACAGGCAAGGTCGAAATGATGCTTGATCTTATTCGAAAAGATATCCTTTCTTGCGAGACACAAACGGTGCATCTTGTTAATGAAGCTGTCAAATCTCTGCAAAGATTATTAGAGCTTTTAGATGAACAAATCGCGAATGATGGCAAACTCAAAAGCCCCTATCTTGATGTTGGACCTTTGGTAAAATTAGTGCAAGACATGCTAAATTCGGCAGAAGGGACAACAATCCCAGCAAAGCCAATCACACGAATTTTACCCAAAATCAATTTTGAACCGGATATGACACTTTATCAGAAAGTTGATGATTTGGTTAAAGTCGCCAAGGATGATGTCAAAATTGAAAAACCGCTTTTAAAAGAACTTTTAAGTAATTTTCACGATTTATCAAATGAATTAAAAGAGGCCCAAGGCAAGCTCCACGAACGTCAACGCGAATTGATTAAAGAGCGAGAGCTCGCCATCAAATTAACACAGCAAGCGCAAACTGAAGCGCGTAGTAAAAGTGAATATTTGGCAAATATGTCCCATGAAATTCGCACATTAATTAATGCCATTTTAGGTTTTGCTTCACTTTTGCGTGAAAGCACATTGGCGGATAAACAACGCGACCATTTGCAGACCATTACCGTCAGTGGAAAAATGCTGCTTGAAATTGTAAATGATATTTTGGATTTTTCAAAAGTTGAAGCCGGAAAATTAAAACTCGAGAATATTGAATTTAACTTAGAGCACATCACTGAAGAAGTTTTCAAAATTCTCCGTAGTCGAACGACAAATAAGTGTATTAACCTGTATTTGACTATTGAGGAAGATACTCCCTTATTACTGATCGGTGACCCAACACGGACAAAGCAAATATTCATGAATCTCTTGGACAATGCGATTAAGTTTACCGAAACTGGTGAATTGGGAATGACAATTGGTCGCGCCAATGATGTGTTGCAACGCGATGGTTCAGTGTGGATTCGTTTTGTAGTCAAAGACTCTGGCATTGGTATTCCTGCCAATAAAATAAATTCGCTCTTCCAATCCTTTAACCAGGCGTCCGACTCGACCGCGCGTGTGTATGGAGGGACGGGATTAGGACTTGCGCTTTGCAAAACATTTGTCGAAAAAATGGGTGGTAACATCGACGTCGAATCAATTCTTGGTAAGGGCACAACATTTACATTCTTAATTCCATTTGGCAGTGTTCCTTCAACTAAAATCGCAGAAGATCCTATAAAAAATTTGGTTCCGGCAGGTTTGACAGTAATGATCGTAACTGCACACGAAAAAACAATGGAAACATTTAGTAGTAACGCTAAAAAACTTAACGTTAAGGATATCTTAATTGCTAAAACTGCCAAACAAGCAACAGAGGCGCTGCTCAAAAAAGAATCCGACGGCGAATTCTTACCATCAATCATTTTTATTGACACGATGTTGCCTGGCAAAGAAGCCTTTATGTTGGCTTATAAAATTCGCCAACAAGACAAATACAATAAAATTTATTTAGTCGCCATTGCCTGCGATGGGCGTATCGAAGTCAGCGACGATTATCAGCAAGCCAGTTTTGCATCATCCATGATGAAGCCAATTATTCGGCAAGAATTAGCAGAAACAATTACACGGGTTTTAGCGCAAAAACCAACGGATCATCGTGTTATTGCCCCGATGGTTTTGCAAAAAATTTCCTGCGCAGGTGTTCGCGTACTCGTCGTTGAAGATAGTTTGCCGAATCAAGAGCTATTAAAGATTCATCTAGAAACACTCGAATGCACCTCGGATTATGCTATTAACGGAAAAGAAGCGATTGATCTTTTAAAAGCGAATAAATACGATATTTGTTTGATGGATTTGCAGATGCCAATTATGGGTGGTCTAGAAACGACCAAAATAATCCGGACTGAATTAAAAAACTCTGTACCCATTATTGCTTTGACCGCCGCTGAAATTCAAGAAGAACGAGAGAAGTGTTTTACCGTTGGCATGAATGATTACTTGGCTAAGCCGTTTGGAATTGATGAACTTAAAGAAATAATCATTAAATGTACAAAAATGTGAGAGCCCTATGACAAACTCCGGTGGAGACAAAATTTTAGTTGTTGATGATTCGGACTTGGAACGTGAACTTTTAATTGAAGTGTTAAAAGGCGCGGGAGTTCAAAATGAATTCTTGCAAGCCAGGACAGGTGAAGAAGCTATTGAATTGTTAGGCACCCGTTATAAAGAAATTGGCTTAATACTCCTCGATTGGCAAATGCCCCAGATGTCTGGAATGGAATTTATGGAGGCAGTCATGAAGGTTCCACCCGTCGCAAGCAAAATGATTGTGATGATTACAGCGTCAGGGACTGATGAAAATAAAAAGAAAGCTAAAGGCGTTAATCCAAATTTAGCTGGATATGTTGTTAAACCTTACACGCCGGAGTCATTATTAGAATCGATCCGTTCGCATGTTAAGGTCAAAATTGTATAATCGAAAGTTAAACGTTCTATGGGCGCTAGAAATAAAGATTTAGAAAAATTTGCGGACCTCCTCATCAAAGGCATGGAAGGCATTTTCATGGAACGTGGCGAAATCAAGTTTTCAAAAGTTCCCGAAAAAATCTGCGTGCCAATTGTCGAGTACCAGAAAAAAATGCAAGCAGATGGCATGGAAAAATTTAAAAATGAACCCGCTTATGTTTCAAGCGTGAACTATTTCTTGACCGCGGCCGATATGGCTAAAAAGAAGGCCGTTGGTGCATTGATTGTGTATGTCGAACAAGCTTATATGGCGCGCATGATGAAAAATTTAAAGTATCCACCAGTTGATGATGAAAACGAAAATGCGCTTTTGGATTCGTGTGGAACACTATGTAATATTTTAGCCGGCCGTTTTAAGTCCGAAATTGCTTCCGCAGGATATATTGAACTTGAAATGTCCCATTTTTCTACATATCGCAACACTGCTGTTCCCGGCGTTGATTTCTGCAGCGACGAATACGACCGATATACAATCAATTTTATTATTGAAAATGAAAAGCGTTTGGTTATTGATATGAGTATGGGCGTTGTCCCGCTGAGGAAATAAAATGATTCTTAACCCTGATTTAAACGCAGAAAGTCTAAAAATCCCTAAGCCAATTTATTTGCGCATTTTAGGAAAGGCCGTATCGCAAACAACCACTGACATCAAAGATTTGGAAGCCGCCTTACCGTTTGCAGATTTTGATAAAATTCAATCCATATCACATCGCCTAAAAGGTGATTATGACAATATGCGCATTTCGACACTATCCAAACTGGCACGCGAGCTTAACATGGAAGTTAAGAATGGTCGCGACAAAGAAAAAATGATGCAATATTTGATGCTTTTTAAGGAAGCTTTTTTTCAACTTGAGACAGAATTAGCTGAATGCTTAAAAGCGTAATTAGAGATTTTTATGAGTACGAATGAAGGCATCAACATCGATGTAAAACAGGTCAGCGAAGAATTACGTATTCGACCAGAAATTTATTTAAAAATTACCAATAGTTTTGTAAACAGTCTTTCAGGAAAGTTGAAAATTCTAAGCGATGCCATGTCAACCGATGATCGAGATCAAATGCGCATGACTTTGCATGAAATCAAAGGGACAGCCGGAAATTTACGATTACGAACATTAGCGGCGGTTGAGTCTGTGATGCATGACGCGGTTAAAGCAGGTGAGCCACAATCACGTTTATCACAATATTTTGAAGCTCTCCGTCGTGAAAGCGAGAAATTGCAACAATATATGAGCACTTTAGGAAGTCAAAACTAATGCTGGTGGAGAACCTTGTATGCATAAAATATTGATTGTTGATGACAATTTTGAAAACCGTATGCTCCTTGCCGAGATTCTACGCGAAATCGCTATCTGTGACTTCGCTGCAACAGGCAAAGAAGCCATCGAAGCTTACAATTTATCAACGCAGAGACAATCAGCCTACAATTTGATTTTATTGGATATTGAACTTCCCGAAGTCAATGGATTGGAAATTTTGCATCGCATTCGCCAAAGTGAAAAAGCTGCAGGTGTTGCATTAGGCGACGGCGTTCCGATTATCATTGTTACAGCTTACGAAAAACGTTTTGTGGAAGCTTTTAACAAAGGCTGCGATGATTATCTGCTTAAACCAATTGACACTGATGTCCTTTTAAATAAAATTGCTGTTATTTTTGAAAAGCGAGATTCGGATTGACCCGCAAATAATTTCCCCTCTAGTATTCAAGAATAAAACTCTTCAATTTCTTTCAAACTCAGTATATAATACGACGTTTTCGATAATCTTTTATGAGAGGTAATAATGTCTGAACTTGTTAAATTAATTATTGATGAAAAAACATTTGAATTTCCAGTTATTACTGGGGTAGAAAACGAAAAAGCGATTGATATTTCAACTCTGCGCAAAACAACGGGATATATAACAATCGACAATGGTTTTGCCAATACCGGGTCCTGTAAAAGCGCGATTACCTTTCTCGATGGTGAAAAAGGAATACTCCGTTATCGAGGTATTCCCATTGAACAAATTGCCGAATATTCCACGTTTGTTGAAACAAGTTATCTTCTGATTTATGGCCAACTGCCTTCCGAAAAACAACTTGCCGATTTTTCAAAAGCTTTTACATTACATGCTCCCATTCACAACGATATGAAGAAGTTTTTTGAAGGATACCCGCAATCCGGACATCCCATGGGAATTCTTTCCGCAATGGTTTGTTCTTTAGGCGCCTATTATCCCGAACTGATTAAACCAGAACCTAGCACCGAAGAAATTGATATGATTGCAGTCGAGCTTATGGCAAAAGTCCGCACAATATGCGCGCATGCTTACAAAAAGTCGATTGGAAAACCTTTTATTGAGCCGCGTGAAGACTTACAATATGTCCCAAATTTTTTACATATGATGTTCTCTGAGCCGAATAAGGATTACATAATGATTCCGGAAGTTGTGAATGCTTTGCGGACAGTTTTGGTTTTGCATGCGGATCATGAACAAAATTGCAGCACATCAACTGTACGCATGGTCGGAAGCTCTTGGGCAAATCTTTTTGCTTCAATATCTGCTGGCATTTGTGCGTTATGGGGACCTTTACATGGTGGCGCCAATCAAGAAGTTATCGAAATGTTGGAAGAAATCCACAACGAGGGGGGAGATATACAAAAATTTATTAACCGCGCCAAGGATTCCAACGATACGTATCGTCTCATGGGTTTTGGGCATCGTGTGTATAAAAATTATGACCCACGCGCTAAAATTATTAAACAAAGAGCCCATGATCTTTTAAAGAAATTAGGCATTAAAGATCCTTTACTTGATCTTGCGGTAACGCTTGAGGAAGCAGTTTTAAAAGATGCCTATTTTCAAGAACGCAAACTGTATCCCAACGTGGATTTTTATAGCGGTATTATTTATAAAGCCATTGGAATACCAACAACAATGTTTCCCGTCATGTTTGCCATCGGGCGAATGCCGGGTTGGATCGCAAATTGGAAAGAGATGAAGGAAAGTACCGATTCCCGCATTGGTCGTCCACGTCAAGTGTATGTTGGTAAGAAAATGAACGATTATATTCCAATCGAAAAACGCAAATAATTCAATTTCATCACACTCTAAATGTTTGTTTATGAAAGGGGTTCTCTGTGATCCGTTTTCAACCTGCCGTTAAGTTTGACAAAACCGCCACCATCATATTTTTAGACAAAATCCAAATCCAAAAGCGAAACTTTACGCTTGTCACCAGCGCCACTATTCGCGACACAATCAAGTCCATTGTCGAAGCAGGTCAATTTCACGGCGATGAAAAAGAAACTTTTCCATTGATTATAAATAAAAAGTTAATTTTGCTCGTTGGTGTTGGCGAATCGCATAAAGTCAATTTAACCGCCATTCGCACAATCGTGCGACAAGCCGCATTGTCTTCTTATTTAAAGAAAAGCAAAGAAATTGATGTCATTCCACAAAACCGTGACGATGCCACGATCATCGCCATTATTGAAGGTATTTTGATTGGTACATATTCTTGGGATAAGTATCGTACTGCCAATGATAAAATTATTCGACCGTTTGATCGTTCGTATACCATCGCTGTGGCAGCGAAGACCCAATATGAAAACGCTGTCATAACATGCCAAGGACTAACCCTGACACGTAATTTGATCAATGACAATGCTGATACCGTTGATTCAGATTTTCTGGAAAAAACAGTCAGTGGACTGATTCGCGGAAAGAAAAATGTCACCATCGAAATCCTAAACCGTAAAGAAATGAAATCAAAAGGTCTTAATTTGCATCTTGCGGTCAATCAGGGCAGTCCCAAAGAACCCAAATTAATTATTGTCAAATACAATGGCGCTGGTAAAAGTGCCGATTATACCGCCCTTGTCGGAAAAGGTATTACATTCGATACCGGAGGGCTTAATCTCAAACCAACCGGCCACATGGAAACAATGCGCTCAGATATGAGTGGAGCAGCCGCTGTTATTGGAACATTAAAGAATGTTTTGGCTCTCAATTTGAAAACAAATATTATTTTTGCTGTTGCCGTCGCGGAAAATTGCATTGGTTCTGCGGCATTCAAACCCGGTGATGTTTTTCGTGGTTACAACGGAAAAACCGTCGAAATTCTCAATACCGACGCAGAAGGACGATTGGTCTTAGCGGATGCTTTAGCTTATATCGCCAAGAATTATAAACCAAGTCGATTTATTGATTTGGCGACACTCACGGGAGCGTGCGTTGTGGCATTAGGATATGACTTTTCAGGATTAGTTTCCAACGATGATGCCTTTGCTCAATCCCTTATTGCAATCTCAAACACGACAGATGATCGCGCATGGCAATTACCTTCATACACTGAAATCAAAGAGTATGTGAAATCTGAAATCGCTGATCTCAAAAATGTCGGACTCCCGAAGGGGGCAGGCGGGGCGATTACAGCTGCGGAATTTTTACGCAATTTTGTCAATGATATTCCTTGGGTCCATCTGGATATCGCGGGATCATCTTTTGTCGATGGAAAAGGCCGGCATTATTATGGGCATGGCGCGACTGGCGCTGGCGTGCGTTTATTAACGTCATATTTACGAAGCAAGGAGTAATTTATGTCGCATCGTATTGAAACCGACAGCTTAGGCGAAATCAAAGTTCCTTCTGATAAATATTGGGGCGCGCAAACCGAACGCTCTTTAGAAAATTTTAAAATCGGTACGGAAAAGATGCCTCAAGAACTCATCCGCGCTTTCGCAATTTTGAAAAAAGCTGCCGCGATTGTCAATTGTGATTTAGGACTTATGCCTACTGAGAAGAAAGATTTAATCGTCCGCGCTGCCGATGAAGTAATCAGTGGAAAATTACGGGAGCATTTTCCATTGGTTATTTGGCAAACAGGAAGCGGTACGCAGACAAATATGAATGTTAATGAAGTCATTTCGAATCGTGCGATTGAAATTGCCGGCGGTCAGCTCGGCTCCAAAAAACCAATTCATCCCAACGATGATGTTAATAAGTCACAAAGTTCCAACGACACATTTCCAACAGCCATGCATATTGCCGCGGTTGAAGCTATTTACACGAAACTAATCCCTGCCGTAACAACATTGCATGATGCTTTAAAGAAAAAATCTTATGAATTTGCCGACATTATCAAAATTGGCCGCACGCATTTAATGGACGCAGTTCCTTTAACTTTAGGGCAGGAATTTTCCGGTTATGTTCATCAGCTTAAAAATAGTATAACGCGCCTCGAATCCTGTTTCCCAAGGCTCGCTGAATTAGCCTTAGGTGGAACGGCGGTTGGAACGGGCCTTAATACTCATCCTGAATTTGCCACAAAGTCAGCTCAAAAAATTGCCGAACTAACAGGTCATCAGTTTGTAACAGCGCCAAATAAATTCGAAGCTTTAGCTTGCCATGATTCTTTAGTTGAATTAAGCGGCGCATTACGGACATTAGGTGTATCTTTAATGAAAATCGCAAATGATATTCGCTGGTTAGCCTCAGGGCCGCGCTGTGGGATTGGCGAATTACGACTTCCAGAAAATGAACCTGGAAGTTCTATTATGCCCGGCAAAGTCAATCCAACGCAATGTGAAGCCATGACCATGGTATGTATGCAGGTTTTTGGAAATGACGCGTCAGCAACAATGGCCGGAGCCAGCGGTAATTTTGAGCTCAACGTTTTTAAGCCTTTTCTCATTAACAATATCCTTCAGTCTATTCGATTACTATCCGATGCTTGCCAAAGCTTTACTGATAATTGTGTTGTGGGCATTCAAGCGGATAAAGTCAACATTAAAAAGCATTTGCAAAACTCTTTAATGCTTGTCACGGCTCTTAATCCTCATATTGGATATGACAAAGCGGCCAAAGTCGCAAAAAAAGCCTTTGAAGAGAATACAACCCTCAAAGAAGCGATTGTTGCTTTAGAGTTTATGTCTGCGGCTGATTTTGACCGCTTGGTGCGCCCTGAGGACATGACAAAACCCGGTTTATAGAAAAATCGTAGCAATTTCCAAGATCGTCTAAACCCTTGACGAAATGTTAAACTGCATATATGCTTTAACTATATGTATTTATTTAACTTACTAAAGAAAGTGAATTATGGTCAAACAAGCAACAGATGAACGCCGCCGTGCGGTACGCGCTCAACGAATTTTGAGCATTCAATACCGAGTCGTCCAAACAAAAACTCGCAAAGCAGATAAGCATTGGCACTTATCGACAACACACGATATGAGTGCCACAGGTTTATCATTTCTTTCCGACATTGTGTATCGAATTGACGATGTTTTAGAGATGCATGTGGTAATGTCAGGAGTCTTGGATGTCTTTAAAGGATATGGCCAAGTCGTTCGTATTGACAAGAAGGATACCGGCTCATTTTGTTTTATTGCCGTCAAATTTGTGAAATCACCGCGCACAACAGCCCGCCGCGCGAAAAATACATCCACGGCAGTCGCAAGACGATTTAAAAAATAAATAATGTACCATAAAGAAATTTAGCCTATACCAAAACGGTATAGGCTTTTTTACTTAAAGGGATGCTGTAAATATCCCAGCGAGTTTGGCGAGCCGCGCAGCGTAGCGAAGAGCGCGTGACATTGTTTGAGCCCGGGATATTTATAGCATCCCTTTAAATTTACTTTTGATAGTAGTCTTTAATTTGTTGATTGAAAATATTTCCGCCGTGGGTGATGAGACAACCCTTTAGAATTTCATCATCTAAGCGAAGAGCAAAACCCTTTTCTTTGTCCCAATACGTTTCAAGCAAATTGACAAGATTGCTCGAATACATTTGACTGGCGTGTACAGCAACGCGACTGGGAAGATTGGCTAAACCTAAAATACGAACACCATTAACTTCCACTTCCTGATCGACTTTTGATCCTTCCACATTTCCGCCGCTCTCAACTGCCATATCAACGATAATACTACCGGGTTTCATTTGACTGACCATGTCCTTTGTAATAACAACTGGTGCCTTGCGGCCAAAAAGTTGAGCGGTTGTGATAACAATATCGGATTGACTACATACTTTTGCCATACCTTGACGTTGCTTTTCAAGTTGTTCCGGCGTGAGAGCCTTGGCATAACCATCTTTCGTCTGACCAGTTTCACCGAGATCAACTTCAATAAATTTGGCACCCAAAGATTGCACTTGTTCCTTAACAACAGGGCGGGTATCAAAAGCTTCAACACGCGCGCCCAAACGTTTGGCGGTCGCAATCGCTTGAAGTCCGGCAACACCAGCACCAATAATAAATACGCGAGCAGCAGTAATTGTTCCGGCTGGCGTCATCATCATAGGAAAAATTTTATTGCTGCGTTCCGCCGCCAAAACAACCGAAACATATCCTGCTAAATTTGCCTGCGAACTCAAAGCATCCATTTTTTGAGCAATGGTTGAACGCGGAATCATTTCCATACTAATTGCACTAACACCTTGAGCCGCAAAAGCATTAACAAGATCCTTTTCATTAAAAGGATCTAAAAAACTGATATGAATAGAACCTTTTTTTAATTTTGAAACTTCCTCTAAACTTGGTTTTCGAATCCGAAGAACAATCTCACTTGTGGACAAAATTGAATCATGATCACCAACTTGCGCGCCAGCTTTCACATAATCAGCCTCGGTAATTTGAATATTTTGACCTAAACCTTTCTCGACGGTGACTTTAAAACCTTTTTTGGTTAATCGGTCAACAGACAAAGGGATAAGGGCAACTCGTGTTTCGGTGTTTAAATTTTCTTTGGGAACGCCGATGTGCATTTAAAACTCCTGCGTTAAGGCCATGACAAAAATTTTTAATTAATTAAGTTTTAGATTATCAAACTGACCTTCAAAGTCAAGGCCAAACTCAAATAACAACTTGACATGATTAAAGTCAACGGTATAGTAAGATTTTACCATTGAAGGAGCAAAAATGAGTTTAGTCATCGGGAGCTTAGAACGACCTTTGCGTGTCGCTGTGGTAGGCAGTGGCCCAAGCGGATTTTATGCTATTGAAACACTTTTTTCCGCGAAATTAGCTGTTACCGTTGATGTTTTTGACCGTCTTCCCACGCCCTTTGGTCTCGTTCGCTATGGTGTTGCGCCCGATCATCCCAAAATTAAAAATGTCATAAAAATTTACGAAAAGATCGCCCTTGATCCACGATTTTATTTCTTCGGTAATGTTAATATCGGCCATGATGTCAGCGTTAAGGAATTACAGAAATTTTATGATTGTATTATTTTTGCCTGCGGTGCCGAAACAGATAAGCATTTAAATATTCCGAATGAAAATTTAGTGGGTAGTCACACCGCGACTGAATTTGTTGGCTGGTACAATGGCCATCCTGATTATCAAAGCCGTGAATTTGATTTATCACATCCGGTTGCTGTGATTGTCGGTCTTGGCAATGTCGCGATGGACGTAGCGCGTATTTTGTCAAAAACTGCGGATGAACTCAAAGGAACGGACATTACGCAAAAAGCCTTAGCGGTTTTAAGTCAGAGTAAAATCAGAGAGGTTCATGTGGTCGGTCGTCGCGGCCCCGTACAAAGCGCATTCACACCCGTTGAAATCAAAGAATTTGGTGAATTATCTCAAGCGATGCCGGTCGTAAAGTCCGAAGATCTTGTCATCAATGACGCGAGTCAAAAAGAATTGGCTGACCCACAAGCCGCTGTTCGCAAAAAAAATTTCGAAATTTTAAAGAAATACTCTGCTATTACTGAGCAAAAACCACGAAAAATATTTTTCCATTTCTTAAAGAGTCCTGTCGAAATCAAAGGCAAAACAAAAGTCGAACAGATTGTTTTGGAAAAAAATATTCTTTCCGGAGAAGCAGGGCAACAAAGTGCGAAGGGAACAAAAGTTTTTGAAACCATTGATTGTGGTAATATTTTCCGCAGTGTTGGTTATCGCGGTGTTCCAATCGATGGTGTGCCGTTTGATATCAAAAAAGGAATTTTTGCTAATAATGCTGGTCGTATTCTTGAGAACGGCAAAGTTCTTGCTGGATTGTACGCTGCAGGTTGGATTAAACGTGGTCCCACCGGCGTCATTGGAACAAATAAGCCTGACAGCGAAGAAACAGTCAATAATCTTTTGGCAGATGTCGCAAAACTTAAAGGGTGTGAATCCCCGTCAAGAGAGAGCGTTGAACAATATCTAAAGACTAAAAATATTCGATTTGTAAATTATCAAGATTGGCAAAAAATCAATGCCGCGGAAATTGAACGCGGCAAGCCGCTGGGTAAGCCTCGAGAGAAAATAACAACTCTCAAAGATATATTTTCTTGTTTATCGTAATCCAATAATAAGTTAAACCATCACGCAATCGGTGTTAAAAGGCTTTTCCATCGAAGCCGCTGTCGCCGGATTGGCTTTAAGGTGGGAAATGATCGCATCCGCGCCGATACGACGATGAAATTCGCCCATACCTTCGCTAGATTTGGCATTTACTTTGTAAAATTTGAATAATGCATCAATAATAATCGCGACATTTTCGCGCGGAATGGAACGCAAATACATTTGTTCACCGTCAGAGGTAATCAAAGGCTGTCCTTGAAATTTTGCGGTTTCATCACCAAAAAGTTTAAACATATAGCGATCAAGCCCACTACCTACAAGTCCGATTGTTTTTGTTCCCGGGCGGAAGCATTGCCGTTCACAACCTGTCACACCAATGGACTCCGCCATATCTGCCCAACCCATTTTTTCAAGTTCATCGATCAATTCCGGTTCAAAACGCTCAGAATCGGTGTACGTTAAACGGCACGTATCGCGCCCGACACACGCACCGGATAATGTGCGCAATTTTGAATACGCTTTGCCGTTACGCTCGCCATATTGATATTTTTTCAAATCCGCTTCAAATTCTTCGCGACTCGCAACAGGAATATTAGTAAACAACAAATCTTGATTCGGTGTGATCATCAGTTCAATGGGATATTTATTCATGACATCACGAACCATAGTTTTGAGCTTACCATTGATGCTATTGTCAGTAATACGTCCGGTTTCGATAAATGCGCCATATGTTAACAGGCCATTGTCTGGTTGTGTATGCCAACCATAGTGCAAATGACGCGGACCATAATCGTAATTAGGATTCGCAACACCCAGAGGGAAGTCTAATAATTTTTGTACCTGTTGGCGATACCATTCGATACCCATTTTTTTAATAACAAATTTGACACGCGCCCAAACACGATTTTGACGATCACCCCATTCTTGATGAACTTTAACAACAGCATCAAGTGTCTTTAACAATTGCGCTTCTGTGACAATCGCCAACGGCTGCGCGAGCGTCGCAAGGGAAGGCTTCCCATTGCGTTCACCTTGACCACCGCCAACATAAATTTGAAATTTTGTGACTTTGCCGTTTTCAACAATTGGGGCAACAGCCATATCATTTGTCAAAAGCTCGACGCAATTATCAGCAATAAACTTTCCCGATTGTGGATCTTTATGAACAGCGGAAAAACCAATTTTAAATTTACGATTTAAAAGATTCTTGCCGTAGGCAAACGATTCTTCCGGTTGGCGCATATGCTTAGGATCAATAGCAAAAACTTCCATAAAAGGTTCAAGGGGAAGTTGAAAATAATCTGCAACTTTTTGTGACCATTTTGTGGCGTTAAAAATATCCGAATGCTGGCCTAAAGGGCAAGCCATGACATTGCGCGTATTGTCACCGCAGCCATTAATACTTTTGAGATCGTTTTCGGCCAAAGTTTTAATAATATCTAAAACACCGGGTTTTTTAACCCAATGAAATTGAATATTTTGCCGTGTCGTCAAACGGAGGGAAGTATTCCCTTGAGGATCAATCGCATATTTTTCGGAAAGCTCATCAAAAAGCTGCCATTGCTTGCGATTGATAGGGCCGCCGCCGGGTATGCCAACACGAATAAGATACATCCATTCTTTTTCAGTACCGGTAATCGCGCGGTTAAATTCAAGATAAACACCACAAGATTTCGCCAATTGCTCTGCTTCCCAAGAAATATCAGGTTTCGCAAAATCATTGAATTCTTCTCGTAGCGTGCCACGCATACCATTGGAGGCGAGCTTATTTTTTTCCTCAAGAGAAAAATCCGCAGGTTGTGTTTTGAGATTTGGAGTAAAAGGCTTTTTCATGACTTTTTTAGTAAGTATTTACGTTAAAGAGTAGTCATTATAACGCATACGTCGAGCATGTCAATAATCCTTAGATGTAAGTTTTTAATAAATAATTTTGAATATGTGATGACTGGTTATGATTAAAAGGTATAATCTGTAGTATCGATAAACTATTTGTGGAGAAATCATGCTCGTTATTTTTGTCACATTAACCGCAACATTTTTAATGCAGCTTGGCTATTTTATGTGGAAACTCGCTGCGGATTCTTTACCAAGAATTGGTGAAGTTCCCTTTTTGGTAGGGCTACGTGGTTTTCTAACACATTGGCAATGGATGCTGGGATTTATTGCCACGGTTTTGGGGTGGATATTTTTTATTAAAGCCAGCGACCTCGGTGAAATCAGCGTCGTCCAGCCGCTCATGTCCATTGGCGATATTTTCCTAATTTTTCTAGTTGTCGTATTTTTAAAAGAGCGCTTATCTAAGCGCGAATGGGTAGGAATCATACTCACAGTTTTGGGTGCAATATCATTATCGTTCGAAGCCCGCGAAGTCGCACCTGTCGCAATCAATTGGTTCGGTGCCGGAATTTTTTGTGCTTTGAGTCTCGTCGTTGGAGGCATTTCTTTACTTATCGGAAAAAAGACGCAACAGCCGGAAGTGCCTTTTGGAATTGCCGTTGGTATTGGCTTTGGTTTGGGCGCAAGCTTAACGGAATTAATGACTGCATATCTTACATTGTCAGGACGACATCTGGAGTCGATGGCAATGGTATTAAATCCCATTCTGCCTTTTATGATGTTGGCCAATGTTATAGGCCTTGTCTTGTTGCAAGCAGCATTTCAACGTGGACGAGCAGCGGTAATTGTGCCAATCCAATTGTCAGTAGTCAACGGGCTTGTTGTCGTATCTGGCGCATTTATTTTTTCTGAAGTCATAACGATTTTACGTATTTGTGGTATTGCAACAATCATTGCTGGAACAACACTCTTACAAAATTCAAATAGTCATGGAAAGTAAAAATCACTATCGCGCTGTCATTTTGTCGCCTCACTTGGATGACGCGGTGTTTTCCTGCGGTGGCGAAATCGCAAAACTTCGCTATGAAGGTAAAGTGTTAGTTATTAATATTTTCACTAAGTATCTTGAGGATGCAAAAAAAGCTGCTGTTGTATTGGGCGCGGAAAGATACGCAGAGGAGAGTGGCGCGGCTAAAACGCTTGATTACGAATATAAAAACCTTGATGAACTCGACGCGTTCTTTCGTCTGCCAATTTATCGTTCGATCGGCAATATTTTTCGACCGATCGGTCCTGTCGATTTGGAATATTGCAAAACCTTGCAACAAATTCTTTTTAAAGAATTAGAAAATCTTTCTTTCGAGCGTGTTTACGTGCCGCTCGCTATTGGATGGCATGTCGATCATTATCTGACGTTTCTGGCGATGCAAGACTTTGCGGCCAAGAACAAAGTTTATTTTTATGAAGATGCACCGTATTGTTTTATCGACACTGCCACCAATTCACGTCTGCATCAAATCCAAGGAAAGAAAGAATCCATGTTGGCCTTTTTGAAAAGATGGATTCGCGCATCAATTTCATTTTATAAAAGCGGTATGGTGCAGACGATGCAACCGGCATGGCAAAGATATTTTGCGTTTCCGGTGACAAGTGGATACCTTTTGGGAATGTTAAAAAGTCACTTTGCGACCAAGCGCGATATTCCCACAATTGATCCACAACCTGTTATTTCTGATGTGAGTCCTTATTTTGAAATTAAGATGCAAGCAGCCAATTTATATAAAAGCCAAGTAAAAGAATTTTTTTGTAATTTTGACGATATGAGAAAATCTTATACTAAACACTCGAAAACCTTAGTTCCAGACAAAGAGTTTGTCGAGCGTTATTGGAAATTTAAGGAGAGCAAATAATGCGATTATTAAGTTGGAATGTTAACGGTATTCGGGCGGGTGAAAAGAAGGGGTTTCTCAATTGGCTCGACAAGGAATCACCCGACATTCTATGTTTACAAGAGACAAAATGTCATCCGTCGCAGCTGGGGGACAATTTACTTAAGCCTCAAGGTTATAAAACGTTTTGGTCAGCGGCTGAAAAAGCTGGATATAGTGGCGTAGCTGTTTATACCAAAAAAGAGCCGCGTATTGTCGAAAACGGTATCGGTGTCAAAGAGTTTGATTCTGAAGGCCGGACACTCATGTTGGAATACGATACATTTGTTCTCTTTAATATCTATTTTCCTAATGGCGGGGCTGGCAATAAGCGTGTGCCGTTTAAAATGTCATTTTATGATGCGTTTTTAAAGCGAGTAGAGAAACTTAAGAAAGCAGGAAAGAAAATTATTATTTGCGGCGATGTTAATACCGCGCATACCGAAATTGATTTAGCGCGTCCCAAAGAAAATCAAAAAAATACGGGGTTTTTACCGGAAGAACGCGAGTGGATGACAAAATTTATTAATCACGGCTATGTTGATACATTCAGGCATTTTCAAAAAGACGGGGGACAATATAGCTGGTGGGATTATAAAACCGGCGCGCGAGCAAGAAATGTCGGTTGGCGCATTGATTATTTTTTTATTAGTGAAAATTTACTGCCGCAGTTAAAAAGTGGCTTTATATTGTCTGATGTTATGGGATCTGACCATTGTCCAGTGGGTATTGCCGTCAGCCTATAGTGACCATTGCGAGCCGCGAAGAGCGCGAGTCCTTGTTAGAACTAGGAGCGAATAATAACACCCATTGCAAGGAGCAAAGCGACGCGGCAAAAATAGTGTCCATTGCGAGCCCCGCAGGGCGCGGCAATCTATTAGAATTAAAAGTGAAATGAAGAAACTTGATCACATCTGGCATTCTTTTAATGTATTTTGTCATTCCCGCAATATATTTTGTCATTTTCTCAATGTATTCTGTCATTCCCGTAATATATTTTGTCATTCCCGCGAAAGCGGGAATCCACTTTCAAAAAATGGATCCCCGATAAAAGCATTCGGGGATGACAATATTTTCGTCCATTGCGAGCCCAGAATTATAGCTCTCATTGCAAGGAGCGAAGCGACACGGCAATCATGGATAGATTGCTTCGTCACTACGTTCCTCGCAATGGGAATACGGATTGCCACGCCCTTCGGGCTCGCAATGGTTGAGATTTTTTACTGCGCAAGAATTTTAAGCAAAGCATCTTGGCTAGATTGGGCGCCTTTGTGATCTGGGTTGATTGTAAGAGCCATTTTGAAATCCTTAGCCGCTTCCTGATATCTTCCTGTTATCGCCAAAACATTTCCACGCCCATAATAAGCATCCGCGTACTTTGGATCAATGGAAAGTGCCTTATTATAATTTTTTAATGCCTCATTAAGCATTCTTTTCTGCTCAAAAACCACCCCAAGATTTTTATAAATTTCACTATTTCGAGGATCAAGTGCTACCGACCGCTGAAAATCCGCCAATGCCAAGTCATATTGTTTTCTGATTCCATAAATCGATCCGCGCTTATTATAACCAATCGCCGACTGTGGATTAATCATGATAAGCTTTTGAAAATGCTCAAATGCACGATCAAATTCGCCCTTAGCCAAATAAAAATCACCGAGATTATAATGAGCTTCGGCATTCTGCGGATCGATTTCAAGCGCCTTGTTAAAACTCTCAGAAGCTTTTTCCAAATCATTATTCATCAAAAAAACAATTCCAAGATTATTATAAGCTTCATCAAAATTGGGTTTAAGTTCGATCGCTTTTAAAAAATCATTTAAAGCCGCATCCGTTTTTCCACTCATCCCATACAATTGCCCGCGACTGTTATAACTTTCAGCGTATTTGGGATCAACAGCAATGGACTTATTAAAATCATTTAGTGCAAGTTGATATTGTCGTGCATCCTTATAAGCCTCGCCACGATTACCATAAGCCATCGCATTGTCGGGATAATATTTGATTTCGTGAGTCCAGAACGTGACGCTATTATTCCAGATTTTTGTTTGCGCAAACGTCTTTGAGCAGAGCATAAGAGCGATCAACACAAGAGACGCCGTTAGAGCTTTACGAAACACTTCTTTTTTGGAAATTTTCTTTAAAAGATAATCGATGCAATATCCGACAAGAAAACAGATGCCAAGACACGGAAGATATAAAAACCGATCCGCTACGATACTTTTATCAACGACACTGTCATAACGAAAAAGAAAAAACATCGATAAAAAATAAAATCCCAAGGCAAACCAAAGCCAACGATTCCGGCGCCAAACAAAAGCCACAATTGCAATACCAATCAATAATGCAGCAGCACCAAGATAATGCGGATTCATTAACGAAATAGGTTGCGGCAAAGCATACATCGGGACTAACGGAGAAGGGAAAAAGAATTTAGAAATATAAAACATGGCGGTCCAAATCCAAATAATCGCGCCCGAGGAAATATTTTCACCGGGAACACGCGCGTTTAAAGAATACGTGATCCACGCAATCGAAACGATATAGAGAAAATGGGGAATTTTATCAATAATCATCCACTTATCAAACTGTCTCTTTTTAAGCCAGTCGCACACAAATAAAATCAAAGGCAAACTCAATGCCATCGGTTTCGCCAAAATACTCAAAAGCCCAAAGACAATAGTTAGGGCGTACGCAAGCATTTTTCGTGTCGACAAATATCGCCAATAAAAACAAAGCGCCAACATATAAAAAAACGCGTAGAGAACATCCTTGCGTTCCGTGACCCACGCCACCGACTCGACATGCATTGGATGAATTCCAAATAATAACGCAGCCACAAAAGCCGCTCGCAAAGGCAAATTGACTTGTAGGGCAAAATAAAAAACCAATGCGGTTACCGCAAGGTGCAGCAACAAATTATTCAAGTGATAAATAAAAGGATTATATTTAAAGAAATGATATTCAATGGCAAAGGAAAGGAATGTCAGGGGAACGTAAACCTTGCTAACAGTCGTTGTAAAGATTTCCTGAACATGTTGCGCGTCAAGAACACGAATAGCCGCGTTCTCTAAAAGATGCGAATCATCGTCAAAATAAATAAAATTATTTCGCAATGTCGGCAAGTACGATAAAAAAGTGATGGCAAGGATAATCAACAAAACCTTCACTGCATTTTTCGTCAAGAGATTATTACTTGTCATCAATACTCCGCTGTAAGTCTTGTACGAGTTTCATTTTTAAGTCATCAATAAACTTTTCATCTATTTTATATCCAGCTTTTCGCGCGCGCTCCGCCGACATGAGCGACATATCATAAATTCCCAATTCATAAAAAACCTGCGAACAATTAAAATACGCATTTGCTGACACTTGCTGCCATTTAAAAACTTTTTGACAATCATTTCGTGCCTTGTCCGTTAATTTCATGTGTAAATAACATAGAGCACGATAACTGTACGCGTCAGGATAATTGGGTGCCAACTTAATCGCTCGGGATAAGTCCGCCAAACCTTTATCAAATTCACCAAGACGAACATAAAGCATACCGCGATTCCCGTAACCTAGAACATAGTCGGGATCGGAAGCAATCGCGCGACTAAAATCTTCCAATGCCGCAGGTATTTTTCCCTCTTTTTCAAAAAGCAATCCACGATTGTTATAAGCACCACTATAATTCGAATCCGATTCAATCGCTTTTGTATATTCTAAAATTGCTTCTTTTGTGTCCCCAGTTCGTTCATAAATCATGGCAAGATTCTTATGCACTTTGGAATAAGTCGGATTAATGCGCACAGATTCTTGATAGTCAGCTAAAGCAAGATCATATTGCTCACGACTAACATAAATTCGGCCACGATTATTGTATGCGACAAACGATTCTGGTGAATGCTTAACCGTATAATTCCAAAACGTAAAAGAATCCTTCCAAATCGAAATCTGTGAAAAAGTTTTGATCGACAAAGCCAAGGCCGCAACAATCAAGACCGTAATGATGACATTTTGTGCGACAACAGAAAGAAAGTTTTCCTTCCAGAGCCTTTCAATTACGTATCCGACAAAAAGACAAAACCCAACGCTGGGAAGATACATATAGCGGTCAGCAACAATTTGCATAAAACGTGGATAATCAAAGTTTAAAAGAAAGAAAATCGACGAAATATACCATAACAGCGCGAAGCGAAACCAACGGTTTTCCCAAACAATTCCAACAAAAACACTGCCCGCGACTATAAGAACCGCAAACCAGTATTGAAAATGAAGAATATTGGCTGGTAAAACCGGAACATAGACCGGAACGAGAAAAAAAGGCCAAAAGAATTTCTTAATATAAAATGCAGCGGCCCAAAACCTTAACAATAGATTTGAATCAACCGTTTGTGAAAGGGAATTGGCACTCATTAAAAATGTTATAGCGGCTAAAGGAATAATAAATATGAAATATGGGATTTTATTAAAATAATCTTCATTTTTAAATTTCCCATTTAAGAACCAATCACACAATAACAATATCAATGGCAAACTTAAGGCCATGGGTTTTGCCAGCATACTGATAAATCCCATCGTAAGTGACAGCCCATAATATAACCATTTCCTTGTTTTTAAGAAACGCAAATACCACAAAACCGCGCCCAAATAAAACACACTATAAAGAACATCTTTGCGCTCAGTAGCCCAAGCCACGGACTCAACATGCATAGGATGAAGGCTAAAAATAAAGGCCGCGATGATTGATCCACTGTTTCCAAGTCCCAACGCTAAACTCAAGCGAAAGATTAAAAAAACCACAAGCAAATGCAAAAGAATATTATTTAGGTAGTAGAGCCATGGATTAAGGCCAACGAAATGATATTCCACGGCAAATGATAAAATTGTTAAGGGAATATATGTTTTTTGAACTGTCGACGTCATAATGTTCCAGACGTTTTGTGGAGACACGGAACGGATTTGCGGATTATCAACAATATGAGTGTTATCGTCCCAATTGATAAATTCATGACGAAGTGTGGGAGAGTAGATCACAAAAGATACAAAAAGAAGCACGCCGATCATAAGGAGATGTTGATGATCTTTGAGAAAAGTTTTCATTCGCTACTTCTTTTTTGCTTTTTCGCCATCGGTAAGAATTTTTATCAAAGCTCTTTGACTCATTTTGGCTCCCTCATGATCTGGGTTAATTGCGAGAGCCGCGCTAAAATCTTTGGCCGCTTCTCCATACCGACCGGTAATGGCAAAGACATTGCCGCGACCAAAATACGCATCAACATATTTAGGATCAATAGCCAAAGCTTTGTTGTAATTTGCAATCGCTTCATTAAACATTTTTTTTTGCTCAAAAACAATACCACGGTTTTTATAAACCTCACTGTTTCGGGGATCCAACGCCAAGGAACGATTAAAATCTGCCAATGCTAAATCATATTGTTTTCGCATTCCCAAGATCATCCCGCGCTTGTTATATCCACCCGCGGAATTAGGATTAATCATTAAATGCCTCTGAAAAAATTGAAATGACTGATCATATTCACCGTTTAGAAAATGGAAATTCCCAAGATTATAAAGTGCCTCCGCATTTTGCGGATCCATTGCGAGGGCTTTTTGAAAATATGAAGCCGCTTGCGGCATATCGTTTTTCATGGCGTAAATAATGCCGATATTGTTATAAGTTTCATCAAAATTTGGTTTAAGTTCCAAAGTTTTTAGAAAATCCTGCAAAGCCTCATCGAGCTTGCCACTCATTCCCAGCATTTGCCCGCGGCTATTGTAACCTTCAGCGTAGTCCGGATCTACCTCTACAGCTTTATTAAAATCCGCGAAAGCCAATTGATATTTCCCGGCATCTTTGTAAGCTTCACCGCGATTGACAAGCGCCATGGCATTCGTCGGATAATATTTGAGTTCATGACTCCAAAATGGAATATTGGCACTCCAGATTTTTGTTTGCGCAAATGTCTTGCCACACAACATAAGGGCGATAAAGATAAGGAAGATAATAATCGCTGTTTCCCATTTCTTTTTGTTGGCAACTTTTTTAAATATAAGATCTATCCAATACCCAAACAAAAAGCAAAACCCCACAGAAGGCAAATACATAAAGCGATTTGATGTCGGCGGTAAATACTTAATATCATCAAAACGAAAAAGAAAGAAAATAGAGACTAAATAAAAAAGAAATGAAAATATTAATAATGTATTCCTACGAAAATGCCATAGGACAAATCCTAAAGAAATTGTGATCAGAAATGAAAAAGCAAATTCAGGATTAAAAATCGTAAACGGCTTTGGAAATTGCGTAAAAAGAACCAGATCAACAGGCCACACAAATTTTTGCAGATAAAACGCAAAGCACCAAACCCAGAACAATATGGCTTCGTATACATTTTGAATTGGATTGCGAGCATTCAGAAGATATGTCAACATCGCAATCGGAATAATATAAAGAAAATGTGGAATCTTATCTAGGATCATCCATTTGTCAAACTGACGTTTTTTGTACCAATCGCAGACCAAAAAAATCAGTGGTAAACTCAGCGCCATGGATTTGGCTAAAATGCTTAACACCCCAAATCCGATTGTTGCGATATATAAAATAATTTTTCGCGATGATAAATACTGCCAATAAAAGCAAACCGCCAACATATAAAAGAAGGAGTAGAGGACATCTTTGCGTTCGGTCACCCACGCCACCGATTCGACGTGCATTGGATGAATTCCAAACAATAATCCACCAATAAAGGCCGCGCGCAAGGGTAGGCCAATTTGCAAAGCAAAATAAAAGATCAAAGACGTGACAGCCAAATGCAAAAGAAGATTATTAAGGTGATACACAAAAGGATTGTATTTAAAGAAATGATACTCGACAGCAAATGATAAAGTGGTTAAGGGAACATAAGTGGGGTTAAACGGCTTGGTAAAAATCTGCTTGATATGGTCAAAATCGAGGCCACGAACAGCCACATTGTCATAGAGATGCAAATTGTCGTCATTGTTAAGAAAACCGCTCTTTAATGTCGGTAAATAAGACAAGAAAGTAGTCAACAAAATGATAGCAAGAAAACTCGCGACTTTTGTTTTATAGCCGTATGTCATAGGTAGTATCCTTGGTGAATTGTAACGTAAAGTCCGCTACTTTCAAGCACTTTAAAAGACAAAAATGTGTTGCTAGAGTTGCAGTACGTGTTTATATTTATTGGTATCATGTATTTTGACCATTATGAAATTGGAACTGAAATAAAATGAAACAATCGAATATAATCTGTCATTCCCGCTATATATTTTGTCATTTTCTCAATTTATTCTGTCATTCTCTCAATGTATTCTGTCATTCCCGCAATCTCTTAGCGGGAATCCATAATTTGAAAAATAGATCCCCGATGACCAACGGAAATCCCCGGTTCGAGGGGATTAGAGTATTCGGGGATGACAATATTCTTGCCCATTGCGAGCCCCGCAGGGCGCGGCAATCTCGAATAGATTGCTTCGTCGCTACGTTCTTCGCAATGGGATTGATTTTTCTTTCCACCCCCGCGTTTGCCAATAATCTTGTCATAAGCAATGTCACCCTTGAAGACCGTAACGCGACGGCAAACACAATGGTCGTGCAGTTTAATATTTCATGGGATCACTCATGGCGAAAGAATGACGGTCGCCATGACGCGGCGTGGGTGTTTGTAAAAATTAATAATTCCACTCCACCGTGGAAACATGGTTTACTTTATACCGCTGGAACCAATCCCACCAATACATCACCGGGCACCAATAGCGATCTTAAAATTGTCATTCCCTCAGATAAAGTCGGCGCGTTTATTTCACGAACAGCGACGGGTAATGGGACTTTTTCGTCACAAAAGGTTCGCCTTACTGTTGACTACGGCAGTAGTGGGATTGCAGACACGGATACCGTGCAAGTAAAAGTATTTGGTATCGAAATGGTCTACATTCCCGAAGGACCGTTTTATGTTGGAGAGAATAATACTAACGCCGATGAAACAGCTGCGAGTATTTATAAAGTATCTGATGCTGCTGTCATAGTTTTTAATTCTAGTGGAACTTTCCAATGGGCCAAGCGTTTAGGTGGAACAAATAATGATCTTGCAAGGGCTGTCGCTTCAGGTAGCAATTCCAATATTATCGTCACCGGTGATGCTTACGGAAATTTTGATTTAAATGGAGATGGTGATACCGCTGATACCAATGAATCGACAGGTGGAGTATATGCAGTAAATGATGCGTATTTATCAGTTTTTAATTCTAGCGGGACTTTTCAATGGTCCAAGCGTGTAGGTGGAGCTGCTGGTGACTATGGGCAAGCAGTGGCAGTTGACCACAATAACAATATTATTTTCAGTGGGTATTGTCAAAACAATGTTGATTTAAACGGCGACGGTGATACCGCTGATAGCAATGAAACCGGCGGCGGTGTATATGGAAACAGCCAAGACGGATTTATTTCGGTTTTTAATTCTAGTGGGACTTTTCAATGGTCAGAGCGGTTAGGAGGAACTACTGTTGATCAGGCAAAGTCTGTCGCAACAGATAGTAGTAATAATATCATTGTTAGCGGATCCGTTACTAATAATGCTGACTTAAACGGCGATGGTGATACCAGTGATGCTAATGAATCTGGGGGAGGAGTTTATGAAGTTGCTGATGCGTTTATATCCGTTTTGAATTCCAGTGGGACTTTTCAATGGTCTAAGCGTTTTGGGGGAACTGGTAGTGATTCTGGAGAATCTGTTGCAACGGATAGCAATAAGAATGTTATCATTACCGGCGCTGTCAACGGTAATGCCGACTTAAACGGAGATGCTGATACCGCCGATTCGAACGAAACAGGGAGTACAGGTGTATATGGAAACAGTGATGTGTTCATCTCTGTTTTTAATTCTAGTGGGACTTTTCAATGGTCTAAGCGTTTAGGTGGAACTTTTACAGATAGCGGAAATGCGCTCGCAGTGGATAGCAATAATAATATCATCGCAGGAGGGTATGTTGACCGTAATGCTGATTTAAACGGAGATGCAGATACCGCCGATGCTAATGAAACTGGTACTACAGGGGTATATTCAGGTACCGATGGATTTATCTCTGTTTTTAATTCAGCGGGGACTTTCCAGTGGTCTAAACGTCTTGGGGGCTCAGGTACTGATTATGTATATGCTGTTGCGGTCGACAGTAATAATAATATTCTGGTTAGCGGGTACGTGACTGGTAATGCCGACTTGAACGGAGATGCGGATACATCGGATACAAATGAAACCGGCGGTGGAGTATATGGAAGTATTGATGCCTTTATCTCTGTTTTTGATTCGAGCGGAACTTTCCAATGGGCGAAACGTTTGGGAGGTAATAGTAGTGATTATGGATATAGTGTTGCAGTAGACAGAAATAATAATATTCTCTTAGGTTGGAGGTTTACCGGCAACGCCGACTTCAATGGCGACGCGATTATTTATCCGACATATCCGTTTTATACCACAGGCGCGGATGATGCCGCCGTCCAAATTACAACCAGCGGCCAAGCTTTGACCGTTGTGACCAATTCCAATGATGATATTGATACTTCACCTATCACTGTCACAGGACTTGCCGGTGTAACAGGCAATACATCTTGGCCTAATGGTTATTCTGCTTTTTACATGATGAAATATGAAATGACACAAGGGCAGTATGTCGACTTTCTCAATACTTTATCGAGAGTTCAGCAAAGCACACGTGTTGAAGCCACGGTCACCGGCAACACCATTGCTAATTATTATGTCATGTCAAATGGAACATCCGTTTCAGCTCGTAATGGCATACGTGCTCCCGCATCTGGTAATGGAACAAGTCCTACGCCCATTGTTTTTGGAAATGACTTAAGCGCAAATGGTGTATTTAATGAAAGTAATGATGGACAGAATATCGCGATGAATGTTTTGAGTTGGGGAGATTTATTGGCTTACGCGGATTGGGCAGGTTTGCGGCCTTTTACCGAACTTGAATTTGAAAAAACAGCTCGCGGCCCTAATAGCGCCGTAAGTAATGAATATGCTTGGGGGACATCTGTGGTTACCATTGCATCCACAATTCTTGATGATGGTCGAAATACTGAGAGAGTCAGTGAGTCTGGAGAAGGACTCACGACACTTGAGAATTATACAGCCGGTCCTTTAAGAGTTGGCTTTGCCGCGACCAATGCAACGAATCGTATCAGCGCAGGCGCGGGATATTATGGAAATATGGATCTTTCTGGTAATGCCGGAGAAATGGCTGTCACTTTAGGTAATAGCGTAGGCCGATCATTTACGGGAACACACGGGGACGGAACATTAACGAGCACTGCGAGTTTTGAAGGCAATGCGACCAATACGGATTGGCCGGGTATCAATGGGACAACAAATAAAGGGGTAACGGGCGCCAGCGGTTCGGGATCCCGAGGGAGCACTTGGTTTGGTCAAATATATCCCTTGACAAGTCGCCTTGAAGCTTCATTAACGGACAGTTCTCGCTCTAGTTTTGGGAATAACGGCGGTCGACTTGCCCGCACCGCGCCGTAAACCATTGCGAGCCGCGAAGAGCGCGAGTCCTTGTTAGGACGAGGAGCTAAGCGACGTGGCAAAAATAGTGTCCATTGCGAGCCCCGCAGGGCGCGGCAATCTATTAGGATTAAAAGTGAAATGAAAAAACTTGATCACATCTGGCATTCTTTTAATGTATTTTGTCATTCCCGCAATATATTTTGTCATTTTCTCAATGTATTCTGTCATTCCCGCGAAAGCGGGAATCCACTTTCAAAAAATGGATCCCCGATGAGAGCATTCGGGGATGACAATATTTTCGCTAACGTTCGCAATGGGAGTGATTTTTAGTATTAACAAAAAAGACAGGAGAAAGACATGAAAAAAACTGTAATTTTTTTATTGATAGGAATTTTCTTAGGATTGATTGCTCTGGCACAAAATAATGTCTTTGCTCAAGACAAAACCTTAAGTGCGATTGCTAATATGAGTAGCACGATGCCAGATTCCGCAATCACTGGAACTGTGAAATTAACCGAAACATCGGACGGTCTTAAAGTTACCGCAGATATTAAGGGCATACCTTATAAAGGGCCACTTGGATTTCATATTCACGAAGTTGGAAATTGCAGTGATATGGGTAAAGCTGCCGGTGGCCATTTTAATCCTGACAAGGTTATGCATGGAATGTTAATGAAAGACGGAGCCGAACACGCCCACATTGGCGACATGGGTAATATTGTCGTCGATGCGACTGGTCATGCCAAACTTGAGGTAACTCTGCCCGATGTTGGTTTAGAAAACTGGCGCTATAATGTCGGAGGTCTTTCCATTATTTTGCATGAAAAGGCTGATGATTTTGGCCAACCAACAGGCAATGCCGGCGGACGTATCGCCTGCGGCATTATTGAAGTACAAAAGTAATACCGTCGCGAGCCCTTTTTATAGGAGTATAAATTATGTTTTCAATCACGAACAGTGCTCTCTTGGTTATAGACGTGCAGGGAAACCTTGCACAACGTATGCACAAAGCTGAGCATTTGCTTGAACGCATCTGCCTTTGTATCAAAGCCGCAAAGATTATGGAATTACCGATCATTTATACTGAACAAATTCCCGCAAAATTGGGCAAAACCACATCGACAGTTGCCGAACTTTTACGTGATATAATTCCAATCGAAAAAACGACTTTCAGTTGCTGGGAAAATCCTGATTTTGTCCAAAAGATACAAAGTCTAAAGCGATCGCAAATTTTTGTTGTTGGAATCGAAGCGCATGTTTGTATTTTTCAAACTGTTTCGGATTTATTGAAAGCCAATTTTAAAGTGCAAATTGTTACTGACGCGGTTTCGTCGCGAATAGAAGACAATAAAACAATTGCGCTAACACGTATGAAAGATTTGGGCGCTATTTTAACATCATCAGAGATGATGGCGACCGAGTTGATGCGTACCGCGGAATATAAATATTTTAAGGAGATCCTTTCACTTATCAAATAACCATTATTAGTGTCATTCCCGCAATCCTTTAGCGGGAATCCATAATTAAAAATATGGATCCCCGATAGGAACCTTCGGGGATGACGTCAGGGGGGATATTTCGTGCCAAACTCCAAACAGAAAAATCATGCAAATGTTTCGACACTTTTAGACGAATCCCGTATTTTTTCACCTTCCAAAAAATTTCTCTCAAACGTGCAAATCAAGGATGATTCATTAATTAAAAAAGCCGCGCAAGATCGTCTAGCTTTCTGGGCGCAGTGGGCCAGCAAATTGACATGGAGTAAGCCATGGGACAAAATTCTCGATTGGACGGACGCGCCTTTTGCCAAATGGTTTGTCGGTGGCAAACTCAATGCATGCGTTAATTGTGTTGATCGCCATATAAAAGCTGGTAAAGGTCAAAAAAAAGCATTTATTTGGGTTGGTGAAAATAGCGACCAGCGGACATTAACGTACGCTGATGTTTTTGCTGAAGTCAACAAATTAGCAAATGTTATCAAAGATTTGGGTATTACAAAGGGTGACCGCGTAGCCATTTATCTGCCGATGGTTCCGGAAGCAATGATCAGCATGCTAGCGTGCGCTCGAATCGGCGCCGTCCATACCGTTGTTTTTGGCGGCTTTAGTGCCGATTCTTTGCAAAGTCGCATCAATGATTGTGAAGCGAAATTATTAATTACCGCCGATGGTGGTTATCGTCGTGGAAACGTTTTGCTCCTAAAAGAAATCGCGGATAAAGCAATCACAGGTTGTCCATCAGTTAAAAATGTTCTTGTCGTGCAAAGAACAAAATCATCTGTCAAAATGATTTCGCAACGCGATCACTGGTATCATGAACTGTTAGCAAAAGCCAAACCCCAATGTCCACCTGAAGAAATGGATTCAGAAGATCTACTTTTTATTTTATACACATCTGGCACAACAGGAAAACCAAAAGGAATTATTCACACCACCGGCGGATATATGACTGGAGTTGCGGCGACGACAAAATGGGTTTTTGATTTACAAGACGAGGATATCTTTTGGTGTACTGCCGACGTAGGATGGATTACCGGCCACAGTTATATTGTTTACGGTCCCATGGCCAATGGGGCAACACAAGTCATATACGAAGGCTCGCCGGATTTTCCGCAACGCAATCGCTTTTGGAAAATCATTGAAGAGCACAAAGTAAGCATTTTTTACACTGCACCGACAGCGATTCGCGCTTTCATGAAGTGGGGTATCGAGTGGCCGAAAGGGTGCGATCTTTCCAGTCTTCGACTTTTAGGCAGTGTTGGCGAACCGATCAACCCAGAAGCATGGGTTTGGTATCACGAACACATCGGCCGCAGCAATTGTCCTATCGTCGACACATGGTGGCAGACAGAAACAGGATGTATTTTGATTTCACCACTGGCTGGCATTACCGATCTTAAGCCCGGCTCGGCAACAAAATCGCTTCCGGGTATTGACGTAAAAATTATTAATGAAGACGCGAAAGAAATAAAAGAAGGCGGCGGCTTTTTGGTTTTGACGAGTCCGTGGCCTTCGATGCTGCGCGGAATTTATGGCGATCCTAAGCGTTATAAAGAAACATACTGGAGCAAATGGTCAGAAAATATTTATTTTACCGGTGATGGTGCCAAGAAGGACACGGATGGATATTTTTGGCTTTTGGGACGAGTTGATGACATTATGTTGGTCGCGGGACATAATATTTCAACCATGGAAGTTGAAAGTGCGCTCGTTGATCATCCTGCGGTTGCCGAAGCCGCGGTTATTGGCGCGACTGATGAAATCAAAGGACAAGCCATTGTCGCTTTTGTCACATTAAAAGAAGGAAAACCTTCTCTTGATAGAATCGAAGATATTCTAAAGGCGCATGTCGCAAATAAAATTGGCGCGATTGCCCGTCCACGACAGATCATTTTAACTGCGGACCTTCCCAAGACCCGCAGCGGAAAAATTATGCGTCGCCTTTTACGTGACGTAGCCGAAGGTCGCGCTCTTGGTGACGTGACAACTTTGGCGGATGTAGAAGTTGTGGAAGCTTTGAAAAAAAAATACGAACATGTTGAGTCATAATGGATTTTAACCAAATCGATGAACAGGCGCGCCAATGTGCCAAGCTGATTAAAAATGCCAAAACAATTGCAGCCTTGACGGGCGCGGGCATTTCAACAAATGCGGGAATTCCGGATTTCCGTGGTGAACGCGGCCTCTATGTCACCAAGCAATATGATGCTGAAAAAATTTTTGATATCAATTATTTTTCCCGCGACGCCAAACCTTTTTATGATTTTGCCCGTGATTTTGTCAATCTTACTGAAAACATCAAACCGACCCGCAGCCATTATTTTTTAGCAGAATTAGAAAAAACCCAAAAATTCCTTGGAGTCATTACCCAAAATATTGATTCACTTCATCAACAAGCAGGGTCAAGCAATGTTTATGAAATGCACGGGAGTTTTCAAAAAAGTTTTTGTCATGAATGCGGAAAAATGTTTATTCTTTCCATTTTAAGACAAAGAATGATGTCAGAAATTGTTCCTCTGTGTGATTGCGGCGGTGTCCTTAAACCTGACATTGTGTTTTTCGGCGAATTAGTCAAACATTATAAGGAAGCCATTGAGTTGACAGAAAAGGCCGATTTGTTTTTTATCATTGGGACATCATGCGTGGTTCATCCGGCGGCACAAATTCCATCACATGCGTCGGGAGATATCGTGATCGTCAATCAAGGAAAAGTTGAATTTGATTTATACAATATCAGTTTAAAAGTTAATGGAGATGCTGATGAATTTTTTGAAAAAGTTGCGTTCTTTATTTAAATTACTTCCCATTTTATTTTTCGTACTGATTGTCGTCAATGAGGCTTCGGCCGAGTTTCCCATTGAGAAAATTAAAATGCCGAAAGGGTTTCAATTTGAAGTTTTTGCTTCCGGCCTTGAAAACCCCAGATCACTCACTGTTTCGCCTAATGGAACTATTTTTGTTGGGACACGAACGGGTGGAGGAAAAGTCTACGCAATTCCGGTTATTAAAGACGGGTCTTCGCGAAAAGCAGGAAAGATTTATACCATTGCCAGCGGACTTCGAGCTCCCAATGGCGTAGCATTTAAGGATGGCCATCTCTATGTCGCCGAAATTGAACGCGTGCTTCGTTTTGATAATATTGAGGATCATCTCGAAAAGCCCATCAAACCACTCATTGTTAATCAAGATTTTCCCAAAGATACATGGCATGGATGGAAATTTATTCGCTTTGGACCTGATGGAAAATTGTATGTGCCAGTTGGAATGCCTTGCAATGTTTGTGAAAAAGATGATGTGCGTTATGGATCCATCTTGCGAATGGATGCCGACGGAAAAAATCTCAAAGTCTTTAGCCGCGGTGTTCGCAATACGGTCGGTTTTGACTGGGATCCGACAACGAAGGACATGTGGTTTACAGACAATGGCCGTGATAATCTTGGCGACAATTATCCCCCCGATGAATTAAATCACGCGCCAAAAGCTGGGATGCATTTTGGCTTTCCATATTGCCATGGCAAAAATATTCCTGATCCTCACTTCGGTAATCCAGATTCCTGTACAACTCACACAGCACCGGCACAAGAATTGGGTCCGCATGTCGCGGCTTTGGGGATGCGTTTTTATACCGGGCAAATGTTCCCCAAAGAATATCATAATCAAATTTTAATTTGCGAACACGGATCATGGAATCGTAGTGAAAAAAATGGTTATCGAATCACACTTGTTCGTGTTAAGGATAATGCCGCGACATCATATGAAATTTTTGCTTCAGGCTGGTGGGATGGGAAAAGAATCTGGGGTCGTCCAGTCGACTTGGATATTCTCGATGATGGTTCCGTCATCGTATCGGATGATAATTCTGGAAATCTCTATCGCATCACATATCAAGAATAATAAAAAATTTAAAGTCTTGGAAGACTTTATGCAAACATATGATATAATTCCTAACTATGGTTAAAGCACTGCAACATTATCAAACTTCAATCGGTCGTAAACAAATTGTCGCGACAACCGGATTACTTTTGATTTTATTTATTACTGGACATTTGGCTGGCAATCTTTTAATTTTAGGTGGTCCAGATCTCTATAACAGTTACGCAAAATTTCTTACAGGTCTTCGTCCCGGGTTATATTTCATTGAAGCTTTACTCGGTTTAGTTTTTTTAATCCATATCTGGGTCACATATTTATTAGTCATCACCAATATTCGTTCACGTCCCATCGGATACCGTCTCAATAGTCCAAAGGGGGATCGTTCCCTTGCCGCACAAATTATGCCTTTTACCGGCTCCATTATTTTTGCATTTTTGATTTTTCATTTATGGGATTTTACGTTCACTCCTCATTCAGGAGCCGCGTCAATTTTGCGTGACGGCAAAGATTATGGATTGTACGGTTTGGTTTACAACGCATTTTCAGATCCTTTACACAGCACGTTTTATATCATTGCCATGGTTTGTATCGGTTTTCATTTGAGTCATGGTATCGAAAGTTTTTGCCAAACTCTCGGCTTTAAACATCCAAAGCATACGCAAGCCATCCGTCTTGTGAGTAATCTCTTTGGGGTAATGATCGGATGGGGATATAGTATGATCCCCGTGTATGTCCTTATTAAAAATATGGTTAACAATTAAAAAAATATGCTTGACGCAAAAATACCATCCGGTCCTTTAAAAGATAAGTGGTCGAGCCATAAGCTTCATCTGCAATTGGTCAATCCGGCGAATAAACGCAAGTATCAAGTGATTGTCGTTGGGACTGGCTTGGCAGGGAGTTCTGCGGCCGCGACACTCGCAGAATTGGGCTATCGGGTCAAAGTATTTTGCATTCAGGACAGCGCGCGGCGCGCGCATAGCATTTCGGCTCAAGGCGGCATCAACGCGGCAAAAAATTACGCAAATGATGGGGATAGCATTGAACGGCTTTTTTACGACACAATCAAAGGTGGTGATTTTCGCGCCCGTGAAGCCAATGTGCATCGCTTAGCCGAAGTGAGTAACGCCATTATCGATCATTGCGTAGCTCAAGGCGTGCCTTTTGCGCGTGAATATAGCGGCTATTTGGATAATCGTTCTTTTGGTGGAGCGCAAGTGTCACGGACATTTTATGCCCGAGGGCAAACTGGTCAACAGCTTTTACTCGGTGCTTATAGCGCTTTGCGCAAAGAAGTTGAACGCGATAATGTTGAAATTCGTCATCGTACCGAAATGCTCGATTTAGTCACGATCGATGGTGTCGCCAAAGGCATTATTATTCGTGATCTTATTACCGGAAAAATTGAATCGCATTCCGCTGATGTTGTGATCATGGCCACAGGTGGCTATTCGTCGATATTTTATCTTTCGACGAATGCCAAAGCGTGCAATGCCACAGCGATTTGGCGTGCTCATAAACGCGGTGCGTTTATGGCCAATCCTTGCTACACACAAATTCATCCAACATGCATTCCTGTTCACGGTGAATATCAATCCAAGTTAACATTAATGAGCGAAGGATTGCGCAATGACGGACGCGTTTGGGTTCCAAAGCAAGCTGGGGACAAACGATTGCCAAGTGAAATTCCCGAAGAGGGCCGCGATTATTTTCTCGAACGAAAATATCCCACGTTTGGAAATCTAGTGCCACGGGATATCGCCTCGCGCAGTGTCAAAGAACTCTGTGACGCTGGCCAAGGCGTTGGAGATACTGGCATGGCTGTTTATCTAGACTTGAGTGCCGCCATTGAGCGACTTGGCAAAGAAAAGATTGCGGAACGTTATAGCAATTTGTTTGAAATGTATGAAAAAATTTCTGGTCACAACCCATATGAATATCCAATGATGATTTATCCCGCGCCGCATTACACAATGGGTGGACTTTGGGTTGATTATAATTTAATGAGCACCATCCCGGGTCTCTTTGTTTTAGGAGAAGCTAACTTTTCTGATCATGGCGCCAATCGCTTAGGTGCCAGCGCGTTAATGCAGGGCTTGGCTGATGGATATTTCATTATCCCGTATACCGTCGGGGATTATCTCGCGCAAATCACCCCAATCAACACCGATATTACAACATTTGCCGCGTTTAAAGAAGCCGAAGGGCAAGTCGTCCAAAAAGTCTCACGCCTCGTAAGTGCCAAAGGGAAACGTACGGCTGATGATTTTCATAAACAATTGGGTAAGTTATTATGGGACAAATGCGGTATGGCACGGACAGAAGCTGGTTTACACGAGGCCTTGGATAAAATTCCGGAAATCCGTTCCGAATTCTGGGATAATATCAACGTACCGGGGAGCGGAGAAGATCTCAATCAAAGTCTCGAAAAAGCCGGCCGCGTCGCAGATTATCTCGAGTTTGCCGAACTTTTTGTCAGGGACGCTTTGCATCGCAAAGAGTCATGCGGTGGACACTTCCGTACTGAATACCAAACTCCCGAGGGTGAGGCCAAACGCGATGATGAAAAATTTTGTTATGTCGCGGCATGGGAGCATATTGAAGGACAAAATGAACAACAACTACATAAGGAAGCTTTGAAATTTGAAAGCGTTAATTTAACTCAACGCAGTTACAAATAACACACAAATTAATCAAATAGATGTGTGTCATCCCCGAAAGCTTTTATCGGGGATCTCAACAAAACTAATATTATGGATAAAAAATTAAATCTCAAATTAATGATTTGGCGACAAAAAGGCCCAAAAGACAAAGGTGCTTTTGAAATCTATAAAGTCAAGGACATCGACACGTCCATGTCTTTTCTCGAAATGCTTGACGTTCTAAACGAGGAACTCACTCACGAGGGTAAAGAGCCGATCGCTTTTGACCATGATTGCCGAGAAGGTATTTGCGGAGCATGCGCCGCTGTGGTCAATGGCAAAGCGCATGGCAAGCTCAAAGGCACAACCCTTTGCCAACTTCATATGCGTCATTTTGAGAATAATGAAACCATTGTCATCGAACCTTGGCGTGCTAAAGCGTTTCCCGTTATCAAAGATCTGATCGTGGATCGAAGCGCGTTTGATCGCATCATTTCCGCGGGTGGATATATTTCAGCTAAAACCGGATCAGCGCCAGATGCAAACGCAATTCCTATTCCAAAAGAAAATGTTGATCTTGCCATGGATGCGGCCGCCTGCATCGGCTGTGGTGCTTGTGTCGCCGCCTGTCCAAACGCGTCTGCCATGCTTTTTGTGGGCGCGAAAGTTAGTCATCTTATCCATTTGCCACAAGGAAAAGTCGAAGGAAAATCGCGCGCTTACGATATGGTTAGACAAATGGACAAAGAAGGCTTTGGTAATTGCTCAAACGAATATGAGTGTGAAGCCGCTTGCCCCAAGAATATCAGTGTATCCACGATTGCTCGTTTGAATCGCGAATTTATGTTCTCCAAGCTCACCCGCAAAACCTAGTACTGGCTTTCTTCCTTTTTCCTCCACTTTGTGTTAAAGTTAAGCTTCTTAAAAATGACCTGCTATGAAAATCGATAAAAATACCATACTTAAATTTGATCGGCCGGGACCACGATATACGAGTTATCCGACGGCTCCAGAATGGTCAAAACAGATTAATGCCCAAACCTATCAAGAAAAGCTCAAGCAGTTCGGCAAAACCAATAAAACGCTTTCCCTGTATGTCCACATACCTTTTTGTGAATCCCTATGTTATTTTTGCGGCTGTACGATGAATGTGCGTAAAAATGAAAACCGCTACGGCGACGAATATATTGATCATTTAGAAACTGAAATTGATCTGATTGCCCATCATATCAAGCGCAAACCGATTGTTCGGCAATTGCATTGGGGAGGAGGGACACCATCATTCTTCAGTGAAGAACAAATGACACGATTATTTAAGAAAATTGCCAAAAATTTTACAATTGATACGACAGGGGAAATCGCTATTGAAGTTGATCCGCGACGTGTCACAAAACATAAAGTTGAAACATTACGAAAACTTGGTTTTAATCGAATTTCAATAGGCTTACAAGATTTTGATGAAATTGTTCAAAAGCATGTCAATCGCATTCAACCCTTTTCCATGGTTCGCGAATTCAATAACTGGTGCCGTGAAGTCAAATTTGCATCTATCAATTTTGATCTCATTTATGGAATGCCCTATCAAACACAAAAATCGTTTGCCGCAACCGTCAAAGATGTCATATCATTGCATCCTGACCGCATCGCCCTTTACAGTTTTGCATATGTTCCGTGGCTTAAAAAACACCAAAACAAACTGCACGAAAATAAACTGCCAAGCACAGACGAAAAGTTAGAAATCTTTCTCGATAGCCGTGACGCATTCTTGCAAAATGGGTATGACGCGATTGCCATGGATCATTTTGCCCTTAAAGATGACGAATTAAGCAAAGCCTTTCAACAGGGAACACTGCACCGAAACTTTATGGGGTACACCGTCAAGCCGGCTGATGAATATATTGGTTTGGGAAATTCCGCGATCGGCTATTTAGAAAAAGCATTTTTTCAAAATTATAAAACGATTCCTGAATATTATCGATTTCTCAAACAAAATGAATTTCCCGTTGAACGTGGCAAGGAACTCTCCAAGGACGATGATATGCGACAATGGGTGATTAAATCTTTGCTTTGCCAATTTGTTATTGATAAAAAGAATTTTACGAAACACTTTAGTGAAGATTTTGATAAATACTTTCATCATGAGCAAAATCATATTCAAAAATGCAATACGGATGATCTGATCCAAGTTCATGATGACAAAATTATTGTCACGGATTTAGGAAAAATCTTTATTCGCAATATCTGCATGGGTTTTGACTGGTATCTGCGACAACAAAACAGCCATCAAAAATTTTCAAAAACAGTATAAATTTAATATGACTGAATCGCTTCTTCGACAATCCTTCTTAAAAACACAGACCAAAACACCCGTTTGGTTTATGCGACAGGCGGGACGTTTTCTTCCACAATATCGTGAAATTCGCAAAAACTATTCACTCGATGACATGTTTCGTAATCCTGAGATTGTCGCGCAAGTGACTTGCTTACCTGTTGATATTCTCAAAGTTGACGCGGCTATTCTTTTCGCGGATATTCTTACAATGCCAATGCACATAGGATTTAAAATCACATTTCATCCGGCGCACGGTCCAATTATTATTAATCCCTTTAGCTCGGATAAAGACTTTAAACAGCTTCATAAATTGACCGACGTTGCGCATTTGCGCAAAGCAATTCCACTAATCACGAAGTCTCTTCCCAAAAACATTCCATTGATTGGTTTTGCCGGTGCGCCTTTTACGGTCTTATGCTATCTCGTTGAGGGTGGTTCATCGAGCAATTTTCGCAAAGTCATTAAGTTCATGAATGAAAACCCGGATGGTTTTCATAAACTCATGCAATTTTTAACCCAAAACACGATTGCGTATCTCAAACTACAAAAAGATTCAGGTATTGAAATTTTTCAACTTTTTGATTCATGGGGTGGAATTTTACGGACAGATGATTATGAAAATTTTGTTCTTCCTTATGTCCAAAAAATCTTTGCTGCGGTGCCATTGCCATCGATTTATTTCCTTAAGAATTGTGCCCACTTATTAACATCCATGAATAAATGCGGCAGCGACTTTTTATCCGTTTGTGAAACTGTCGATCTTAAAAATAATCTCATTTTACGCAAATCCGAAAAGGGAATACAAGGCAATTTATTTCATGGCCTTTTATATAGCGATGATAAAACCCTTAAAGCGGAAGTCCTTAGAGTATTAAAAGCCAGTCAAAACTTTAAGAAATATATTTTCAATTTAAGCCACGGCATACAACCGGATGTTCCTGTCGACAAGGTTCAATATGTCGTTAAACTTGTTCACGACTTTAAACGATCCCTATGAGCAAAACAATTATTATCGTCGGAGGTGGGATTAGCGGATTAACCGTTTTGCATCATCTCCGAAAAAAGCATGCCAACACACATGATGTTGCGATCAAATTGCTTGAAATGGAGGATTCAGTCGGTGGGACAGTTCGCACAATTCGACGCAATGGCACACAATTCGAGGCCGGCCCCAATGCTTTTCTCGATTCCAAACCAAGCACACTTGAACTTGCACAAGACTTAGGCCTCGAATCCGATTTGACTGTTGCTTCAACCGAAAATAAAATTCGTTATATTTGCCTCGAAAACAATTTGTATCAATTACCCAAAAGCCCTATATCTTTTTTTCGTTTTAAACCTCTGACATTTATCGAAAAATTGCGCGCAATCATGGAAGTTTGCGTACCGCGAGGACAAAATCCAAACGAAACAGTTTATGAATTTGGGACACGCAGACTAGGGGAGGGCATCGCGAAATATTTTCTCGATCCTCTTGTTAGCGGCATTTGCGCCGGGGACAGTCACGAATTGAATTTGCAATTTACTTTTCCGACAATATATAGCCTTGAACAAAAGCACAATTCCTTAATCCGTGGAATGTTCGCGAATAAAAAAGGCAAATCAGGTCAATTACGATCTTTCAAGCACGGGATGGGACAACTTATCGAAAAGCTTGCTCAACAACATGCTGATTCGATTGTCACAGGAATTATGGTTGACCGTGTTTTACCCCAAAAGAATGGTTACGATATTCAAGCAGGTCAGACAAGTTTCTTTGCTGATGAATTGATTTTATCGACGCCCGCTTTTGCGACGGCTAACATTGTCAACGCGATGAATCCCGATTTAGCAAAGCACCTGCGTGAAATTCCTTATGCTTCCATAACGGTTGTTGGACTCGTTTACACCGTAGAGCAATTTAAAACACTCATCCGCGGGTTTGGATATTTACGACCAACACATGAGGGCAAGGAAATCCTCGGAGTACTCTTTAGCAGCCAAATCTTTCCAAGTCGCGTTTCACAAGGAAAGGTTTTATTACAAGTTTTGCTTGGTGGGGCCAAACATCCGCAAACTATTCGGAAAAGTGAAGAAGAAATCTTTGATATCGCACAAGAAGAGATTAAGAATGTCTTAGGCGTAACAGGTCACCCCCAAGATCAATTTATTTTCCGCTGGGGAAAAGCTATCCCGCAATACAATCGCGCCTATCCCAAAACCTATTCCACGATAAAGAACACACTACAGCAACACCCACATTTGCATTTACTTGCCAATTATCTCGACGGTATTGCACTCAATGATTGCACCGCCAATGCCAAGGCCTTAGCGGACAAAATTAACCTATAAAGGTTGTTTAGTTACTTTTGGCAGCGAGGGTCTGCCATTTTTTACGTTCTCTACTGGCAAGAATCTGAAACACACCGGCAAGAAGCAAATTGACAATAGCGCCTTGAAAAAGGACTTGCAGAGGAGTTAACGTAAACGTTGAAAAACTGTTACTCCTTGTTAAGACGCTAGTAAACAATTCAATACGTGAAAATGGTGACAACGAAGTTAGCACATAATACACGTTGATATCGATCACTTTGTTCTTCAAAATTTCTGCAAGAATAGGGATAACGATCCAGACAGAACCAACGATAGTGCCAAAAATGGCCGTCTTTTTATGATGGACACTCAAACGAAAATATTCTAAGGCTCCAGAAAAAACGGCGACATAAATCAAAATGTTTAAGCCAACGAGTATTTTTAAAGCAACGGGAGCGCTGAGAACATAGCTTAAAAGAAGCAAAGTCGATCCTAAAACAAGAGCGTATGCACATAACCATCCCACATGACTGGCACTGTCACTTGAAAGATCAAATTTATTCTTCCCGCTACGCTTAGCACGAAGGAGTCCTTTAAAAAATGACAATTGTTTTGGTGTTGCTAAAAGCGTGCCACCTAAACCAAAAAAGAAAGCAAAGCAAATAAATGAATAGATGATCCATCTTACACGCGAATCACCACCGTAATCATAATTGTACATATTCCCGTAAATTAAAAATGAATAGGCACTGCCGAGAAAAAGAAAAAGGACAAGAAAGCTTAATGTTGTCATTTGTGCTTTAGAAAAAAGCGGAATATCAAAAGTCGAAATTTTTCGTTCAATACCCTTAAAAGCGAAAATCAATAAAGGAAGCTGGACAAGGGCTTGCAAAATCAAAGAGGGCAGAGCAATCCCCCACCACGAATTCAAATACAATGTCTGGCTAAAATTACGATACGAGTTCTCTTGGTAGGCCATTGGGAAAAGTGATCGCCATACTTCATCATAAGCAGGAAAAAATGTCGCATGATACAAAACAGACAAATTTTGTGTCCGCATTGTGATCACTAACACATATATCCCGATAAACATTAAAATACCAGGAAGCCTATTGAATGCCGCTTGTGACTTTGACGTCGAACTCAAAGCAAAAAGCACGAATATAGTATGATAAAAAAAGACCATGAAAATCAGACTCACATAAAACTTCATGAGAATAATAAAGGAGAATCCAACAATTAAGCTTAGTGGAATAACAAATATGAAAGTTAACGCAAACAAGCACCATTCCAACGATGGTGCACCGAGAATGAGGCCCAAGGCTTGATTAAGTCGCGTCGTTGGGGAATTACGATGAAATTCGAGGGTTCCGCTACGACGTTCACGACTAGCCATGCGGGTTACGGACCAAGTTCCCAAAACAAGCATAAGGCCACCTTGGAGCATCAAGATTTGCCATAAACTTTTTTTCAACCAAAACATGGCATCCTGAATCTGATATTGACTGTTATATCCACTGTAGCGATATGCATCTTGACCGTAAAACGCCGACACAAAAATCAAGAGAATAATAATCAGTGTAATCGCCACACCAGAAATGACAGTCGGTTGCCGCATGCGCTCGCGCCAATTTTGTAAGAACAAAGCATTATCGCGTAAATCTAAGATTTTCATGTTACGTCTTTGGCTCCAATTTGGAAGAAAATATCTTCGACATCAGCTTCTTTAACCGAGAAATCTGAAATCGCGATTTGTTGTGAAACAATTTGCGCGAGAATATCACTCGCGTATTTGCGATCACCGGTCATAGTCGCCGTAAATTTAAAATCCGCATGTTCTTTGATATCATGAAGAAGAGACGCCTGCGACAAAACTGCTAATAATTTTTCTCGGCTGGTCGCATCAAGATTCACACCACGAATCAACAATTGACTGACCGAACCCATATGTTCGCGAATTTCTTTGAGCGTTCCCGCAACGACCATTTTACCTTTTTCCATAATCCCAATCGCATTACAAAAATCACTCAATTCCGTCAGAATGTGGCTGGAAATAATAATAGTACGGCCTTCACCAGCAACTTTTTTTAATAATTCACTAAATTCCCGACGAACAATAGGATCAAGTCCCGCCGCAGGTTCATCCAAAAGTAAAACATCCGGATTTGAAATAAGCGTTTTGGCAAGAACCAAACGTTGACGCATCCCACGCGATAAATCACGAACATAACTATCCCATTTGTTTAATAAATTGACTTGCTCAATCCAGTGCTTCACACGATTTAAACGTTCTTTTCGTGGAATCAAATACGCCGCTGCAAAAACATCACAATATTCCCAAACTTTTAAGTTTTCATAAACGGGCGGAAAATCCGGCATATACCCGATCAATTGTCGAGTCTTTTCTGGTTCAAGTTCTAGGTCATGACCATTAATCATGATTTGCCCGTATGTCGGATCAAGAACTCCAGCCAAAGCCTTAATCGTCGAAGTTTTGCCAGCACCATTGGGTCCAACAAAACCAAAAATTTGGCCCTTAGGAATTTCCAAATTCAAGTCGGCAACAGCCTGAACATCTTCATAATCAATACGCAAAGATTTAATCGAAATCATGACCGTATTATACTCAAGTCTTCTGGCGCATAATCAAATATTTTGACCTTTTTTTAAGTTGCTTAATAATACAGCCTTTGTTATATTCATAACTCAATGAAAATCGTATTACTAAAAATCTTTTTATTCCTTACAATCACGGGACTGCTTACGTCTTGCGAAAAGCAGAACGCCCCCCGCACATTTAATGAATATACTTCGGAGTCATTCGAACAATCTTTGCCAACGATGCAAATCTCGCGCGATCAGGATGATCCACATGCGGGTTTTAATAAAGCGCAGTTGGCTAAGATGCTCTTAGAAAATAACCCTGAAAGTGCTTCACAGAACCTCATGACATGGTCAGTCCCAAAGAATTGGGAAGAAAGACCAGCGCAAGGCATGCGTATTGCAACTTTTGTTGATAAAAGTAGTCCTGAAAGCATTGATTGCTCAATTGTAACTTTAGGCGCAGGAGCGGGAGGACTATCCGCGAATATTATCCGCTGGCTAGAACAAATCAAAGTGCCGATTCCTCCGGAAAGTGAATTGAATGCATTTATCACGAATGCCGAAAAAATCCAGATCAATGATAATTTATCCGCGTCGATTTTTAATTTTTCAACACTGCAAAAAAAAGATTCCATAACATCTCCAAGCATGATCGCGGCAATCATTGAAATCCCTGATCAGAGAATTTTTATTAAAATGACCGGCAACAAGCAAGACATTAGTAACCAATACAAAAACTTTAAAGCTCTCATTCAATCCCTAAAATTAAAAAAATAATGCAGAATCAGAAGAAAAAATTACGTACCAACAAAATCCTACTTTTTTTATCTTCAGTCAAAATTGCGGTCATTGGTCTTTTTTTACTTTTTATTTTGACGTTTTGGGGCACCATCGCACAGGTTGAAAATGGACTTTATGCCGCGCAGGAAAGATATTTCAGTTCTTTCTATTTTCTCGCGATGGGATTCATTCCTTTTCCCGGCGCGCAAGCAGTCTTGTGGATGCTTTTTATCAATCTTCTTAGCGCCTTTTTTACCCGCATTATTTATGCTAAAGAAAAAATCGGTTTAATCATTATTCATGTGGGACTTTTACTTTTTCTCATCACGGCTTTTGTGACATTGCATTCTGTTAAAGAATCGCATCTGACATTGCGCGAAGGTCAATCCGCAAACGTTTCTTCCTCATATAAAGACTGGGAAATTGCCTATTGGTCAGGCGCGGGACCAAACAAATCCATTACCGCGATCGATATAGAAAATTTGAAGGAGGGTGATAACTTAAATTTTGGTGAACTGGGCTTGAATTTTACTGTCAAAGCATTTCACAAAAATTGTCAAGCTTTTGCCGCACCTTTTGCCGGAATTACGGAAAAATATTTTAACGCGGTGGGTCTTAATATCCTTGAACCAGCACAAATCAATAAAGAACCCGAAAAAAATCTTCCCGGCATTATCCTCCAATTTGTTGATGATCCGGATAACCCGCGCTTACTATTATTCGGCGGTGAACGCGAACCCACACAACTATCAATCAACGGTAAAGTCATATCGATTATTCTCCGACATAAGCGCTTTCCAATGCCACTTACCGTCAAACTTTTGGATTTTATAATGGATAAGCATCCCGGAACAGAAGTGGCCCGCACGTATAAAAGTAAAGTTGAAATCGATCATGATGGGATTAGGCGTGAAGTTACAATTTCAATGAACGAACCTTTACGTTTTAAGAATTTTACATTCTACCAAGCTTCATATCAAATTGACGCTCTCGGACGTGAAAGTTCGACTTTGGCGGTTGTCGAGAACGCGGGAAGACTATTGCCATATATTGCGACTTTTGTCACAGTTTTTGGTCTCGCTTTACACTTTTTATTAGCAGCTTTTCATTTTCAACGGAAACGCAAATGAAATACAAAAACCAATTTCTTCTTAGCATTTTATTTATTGTCTTCGGCCTATTGGTTATTTTTGTTCCTAACAAAAAAATTGCCAAACCAGAAGCAGAGCACCAGACACAACCACGGTCGAGCATCGATCATTTACAAATGTTTGGACGTGTCGCTGTGCTCGATGAAGGCAGAATCAAGCCACTAGATACTTACGCCCGCAATGTTTTACTCCAGTTTTCCGGCAAACGGACTTTTGAAACAAAACCGGCAATCAATTGGTTAGCCAAAGTTTTATTTACGCCATGGAACACATACGAGGACAAAATCTTTTTGATCAACAGTCCGGAAATTCCTATGGCGCTTAACATTAAAACTGATCCACACCGACGCTATAGCTTTTCACAAATCGAGCAAGGGCTGGCCAAACTGCGACAGTTAGCTGTTGCGGCCGAAGCAATTGAACAAAAGGAACGCAATATCGTAGAAAATGAAATATTGCGTGTTTATCATAATCTAAATTTGTATTTGCAATTGCGTAGTACTTTTTCTTTTACAATTCCACATCCCGACTTTACGGTTCAAGAAACCGCGGCAAAAACATCTCTAGATTTTTCTGAATCCAAGAGTGATTTCAGTTTTTTGGATATCGCTCTCAAAGCAGATTTGCTAAATGAAGAAACACAGGATCTAGAAAAGAAAAAATCAGATATTTGGAGCGCGTCAGAAAAGGAATTTATGCGACTCCTGCGCAATTTATACCAATGGTCGCTTAATTCCAGCCGAGGTGGGCTGGCTCTAATTCCACCGGTGTATCCCGCGGATGAAGCATGGAATACGCCGTGGGAAGTTGCTCGACAAAGCTTTTCGAACCAAGACATACGCCATGAACTGGGTTTAATTCAAAATATGGCAAATGCGTATCTATACGAGCAACAGCTGGAATTTAATATTGCCGCGAAAGCCTTTAATCTCGCGACTCAAACCCGCTTGTCAAAATCACAAAAGAAAGCTACAACAAAAATTCCTTTCGAACTTTTTTATAATCAAAGCCAATTATTTTTTTACGCTTGGATTTTCTATTTACTCGCGTTTTTCTTGTTTTTATTATCCTTGATATGGCCGCGGCCATTGATGCATACCATTGGGTTTTGTGTCCTTGTGATTGCTTTTATTCCACATCTTATGGCTTTGATTCTGCGCGCAATTATAATGACGCGGCCACCCGTAACAAATTTGTATGAAACATTTATTTTTGTGGGATTTATCACCGTACTCTTAGGCATTGTCACAGAACTATTTCATCGAAAGTGGCTTGGCATTGTTGTGGGAAGCATTTGCGGTTTAATTTTCTTATCGATTGCGGATAAATTTAGCGCCGAAGGGGACACATTGCGCATGTTAGTCGCGGTGCTTAATTCAAACTTTTGGCTAGGCACGCATGTCGTTTCAATCACAATCGGTTACTCGGGGTGTTGCGTCGCGGGAATTATGGGACATGTTTATATTCTCCAAGCACTCTCCAAACCCAAGGACACGGAATTGCTCAATTCAACACACCGATATATTCTTGGAATTCTCGGGTTTGGCTTAACCATGTCTTTTTTAGGCACAATGCTAGGAGGAATTTGGGCAGATCAATCATGGGGACGGTTTTGGGGTTGGGATCCGAAAGAAAATGGTGCTTTATTAATTGTGTTATGGACGGCCATTGTTTTTCATGCCAAAGTCGCACGAATGATTCGGCCTCTGGGTGTTGCTGTTGGCGCTTCACTTGGTCTTGTCGTCGTTATGTGGGCATGGTTCGGTGTTAATCTCCTAAGCATTGGACTACACTCATATGGATTTACGTCAGGCTTAGCCGTAAATCTTTTCATCTATGCCGTCCTGGAAGTTCTTTTTCTTAGCGTCAGTGTTATTCTTTTGCGAAGAAAAAATATTTTTCTTTAAAGGTGAATATGTTTAATATTGGGATCAGCGAACTTATTATTGTCTTTTTGGCCATCTTCTTATTATTTGGACCAGAAGCATTGCCGCAGATTGCCAAAGAAATAGGCTCTTTTCTCGCTAAATTAAAGAAAAGTATTGAAGAAATAAAGAATGATACGGATCATCAACCAAAATAAAAAGGGCAGGATCATAAAATAATGATCCCGCCCAATCTAAATGAACAACCCACAAATTAGAATTTATATTTCAAACCGGCTGTAAATTGTGTGTCGGTTTTCTTTTTTCCTGCCGCAGGTTCAGAGTTATAATCCAAAACATATTTTAATTCCAAATCCATGCTTTCAGTTAGTGAATTGACAAAAGCTGATTCTGAACGAAGCAATACACCAGAATCACTTTTTAATCCCGGATAAACCGTGAGGTCTTCTGAAATAAATGCCCTTTCAAGAACTTGCTTTTTAGCAAAAGTGTGCATAATCGCGGTTAAGGCTTCATCATCCGCCGCTTCATTAACACGATGACGTGTGATTCGATAACCAAGACCAGCATCGACATCCCACATCCATTCCTCACTTTTAGCAATATGATAACCCAATCCAGAACTGGGCGTAATGCGATAATCAATATCAGAAAAGTAATCATGGTCAACATACACTTGCGTAAAACTAAACCAGTTTTCATCTTGGCCAAAATCATGGGAAAACTTGGCTAGCGCGTCCCATTTCTGTCCATCCATTCGTTTATCAGATTCTGAATAAAACAGATTTCCCTTCAATAAAAATTGCGAACTGTCGAATTTCTTTAAAGCGCTCACGCCAAAACTTCCAGACGCTTTCTTCGTATTGCCTCCTGTCATGGTGTATCCAGCAGAAACATCACCTGACCAACCCGAGAGTAAACCTTCTGTCGCGACCATGTCTTCCGCAAACGCGGTAGAAATTAAAGTTGCCATAACTAAAACAAAACTCAAACTTGTTACTTTAAATATTCGTGTGAAATTCATTACGCCTCCTTTAAGGATTTTTAACATTTATAAAAGTTTCGTTAATCCTATCCTACTTCTTAACCGTCTCAGCTTGATTCTTGGTCAAGTGATTCATCCCTTTAATAACACTAAACATACAAATCGCTACAACAATAAAATTGATCAGTTTATTGATAAATAAGCCGTACTTAATAGACACTGCGGGAGCGGTGTCAACAGCTTCCTTAATCACAATCTGTAAATTCGCAAAATCGACTCCTCCAATCACATACCCAAGCGGCGGCATGACAATATCATTAACCAGAGAATTGACAACACCACCAAAAGCCGCGCCAATAACAATACCGACCGCCATTTCAACCGCGTTCCCTTTTACAGCAAACTCCTTAAACTCTTTAGCAATTGACATTTTTTTGTCCTCCCTAAAATTTAAAAAAAACGATTTTAACACTTTTTAACAAATTGACAAATTGTTTTTCTACGAAAGAGATTATTTTGTTTGATGACAATTTGAATTTATCAGGTTATAATTCAAAACATGAAATTACTTACTGCTCCCATGGCCGAAAGAATTGTCCTCGAAGCCGCAAAGCCTGCTCGTGCTGTTTTAATTGAACTTTCCGAATGTTATGGTCAAGTGCTCGCTGAAAATATTTATGCTGACCGCGATCAACCTTCAACTGATCGCTCAGCAATGGACGGAATTGCGATTTCTTTTAGCAGCTGGCAAAAGGGAACACATAATTTCCGTATTGAAGGAATTCAAAAAGCCGGTATCGCGCAAAAAAAACTATCGAAAAAGGATGGCTGTTTTGAAATCATGACCGGTGCTGTTATTCCACAAGGATGTGATTGTGTCATTCCTGTAGAAATGGTAAATATCATCAAGGGTCGAGCTATTATCAAAACTGATACCAAAATTAATCGTTTTCAATTTATCCGTAAGCAGGGGAGTGAGTATAAAAAAGGAACATTGCTTCTCGAAGAAGGAACAGAAATCGGTCCGACACACATTGCTGTGGCGGCAGCCGTTGGCAAAGATAAAGTCGCGGTTTATTCGCCCAAAATTGCAGTAATCGATACCGGCGATGAACTTGTGGATGTGAATAAACCAATCAAATTGCATCAAACTCGACGGTCCAATGCTTATGCGCTTGAGGCTTTATTCCACTGCCATGGTTTTCGTGCTGTTACAAAATTCCATCTCAGTGATAATATTTTGAAATTAGAAGCCAATATCACATGGATCCTTGCCAATTACGATGTGATTGTTTTGAGTGGCGGCGTTTCGATTGGGAAATTTGATTTTGTACCCCAAGTTTTAACCAAACTCAATATTAAAAATCTCTTTCACAAAGTCGCACAGCGGCCCGGTCGACCATTATGGTTTGGGGTGAGCCAAAGCGGGCAAACGGTTTTTGGTTTACCGGGCAATCCCGTTTCAACAATTGTTTGTGCTTCACGCTATGTTTTGCCACATCTTAAAAAATCCTGTGGTTTTAAGAATTTCACCCCATTGGTCAAATTAGCCAAGTCTATAAAACGAAATCCCCGTTTAACATTACTTTTACCCGTTTCAATCAACACATCCCGTGAAGTTCGTCTTGTTGGTTACGCTGGATCTGGTGATTATAGCGCGTTAACCGAATCCGATGGCTTTGTTCAAATCGCGCGCGGCAAGGGCGTTTTGAAAAAAGGGACAAAGGTTAGATTCTTCAAATGGTAAATCGACATTATCCGATTTATGGCTTAGTGCTAACGGGTGGTCAAAGCCGGCGCATGAAGAAAGATAAAGCACGCCTCAAATTTCATCAGCATGAACAAGCCCGTCACGCTTACGAACTTTTATTAAAAATCTGCGAAAAAGTTTTTATTTCAAATCGCAAAGAACAGAAGAATATTATTGGACAAAAGGGATTGCCGCAAATCCACGATTTGAGGAAGTTTCAAAATATGGGTCCCTTATCAGGAATCCTTTCGGCAATGTCAAAATTTCCCAATACAAGCTGGTTGGTTTTAGCCTGCGACTTACCGTTTGTTGATGAAAAAACTTTAAAGCATTTGCTAAGGTATCGTGACGCAACCAAAATTGCAACATCATATCGCAGTCGTTTTAACGATTTACCAGAACCTTTATGCACAATTTATGAACCAAAAGCACAAAAACGTATACTCTCATTTTTAAAGCGAGATGTCATTTGCCCTCGTAAAATTTTAATCAATTGCAAAACACGATTATTAAAACTTAAAAACAAAAAAGCTTTGGATAATATCAATACGCCAAAAGAGTATCGACAAGCACGTGCCGCATTGAGACTAAAAATCTAACGTGTGTGACCCTGTACGAGGAATAAAGTGAGGAAGCATTCTCGAGGGTGACAAAATAGATTGCTTCGTCGGTGACGCTCCTCGCAATGGTACAAATTTTATGACTAAAACCATTCAAATTCAATACTTTGCCATTCTGCGGGAACAAAGAGGTGTAAGCGCGGAAAGTTTCGTGACAACGGCCACGACAGCGCGGGAACTTTATAGCCAGATACAATCGCAACATCGTTTGAGTCTACCTCCAGATCTAGTCCGCGTTTCAATTAACAATGAATTTAAAAATTGGGATACTGTCCTAACCTCTGGTGACCACATCGTTTTCATTCCACCCGTAGCGGGTGGCTAACAAGTTAAATATTCCGGTTGCGGGCACAAAAGGTTTTTGCTATACTCTTGCTTTCGCAGTTGTCGAACACCGTAAAATTCAATTTCGATGTCAATGTTGTTGGAGAACCTTGTGCAAACCAAAATTGCCGTCATCGGTATCAATCACAAAAAAGCCCCAATCGAGATCCGAGAACGTTTTTCCCTGTCTGATACCGAACAGAAACTTCTTTTGAGCGAACTCAAAAACCGCCCTGATGTTATTGAAGCATTTGTTCTTTCAACGTGCAATCGTGTCGAAGTTTATGCCAATCTTCTGAATCAATCACAAGACCCATTTTTCCTTTTGGAAGTCATTTGCCAAATTAAGAAAATCAATTTTACCCCAAATTTACGAGAATATTTTTATACCCACACCAATAAAAACGCCACACGTCACTTATTAAGAGTAACGTCCGGTCTTGACTCCCTCATCCTTGGTGAAAAGCAAATTTTAGGTCAAGTTAAAATCGCAGTCGCGCAAGCACAAGAACTCTCATTATTTCATCATCAATTTAATATTCTGTCTAATCTCGCAATTCGCACTGGTAAAAAAGCACAGTCTGAAACCGAAATCAGCTGGGGAGGATCTTCCGTCGGATGGGCGGCAGTTGTTCACGCCGAAAAAATTCTCGAAACCTTACAAAATAAAACTGTATTAGTTATTGGTGCTGGTAAAATGAGCGCTCTTACTCTGCAACATATGAGCGGCAAGAATTTGAAAAAGCTTTATTTAATGAATCGCACGCATGAAAAAGCAGCCCCAATCGCTCAAAATTATGCTGCCGAGCTTGTTTCTCTCTATGATCTAAAAGAAATCTTAACCAAAGTCGATGTTTGTATTTGTGCCGTTGCAGCACCGCACTACATCATTGAAAAAGAACTTCTGTCAACAGTGATGACAGCACGTGATCAACGTCCGCTTCTAATGATTGACATTGCTGTCCCACGTAACGTTGATCCAACGGCCGGACAAATTCCCGGAGTTGAAGTTTGCACAGTTGATGACTTAGAAGTCGTCATCACTCAAACCATGGCAAAGCGTCAAGCGGCGATCAAGGCCGTGGAACATATTGTTGAGAATAAGCTTGCCGAATTTTACGAAAAAATCCAAAAGATTAAGAATCTTGGTGATTCTATCGAGGTTACAAAATGATTCTTGAACAAATTATCATTTTAGGATTCAGTTTATTTTTATTCATCGGCGCATATTTTGGCGTAAAAGCAAAAAGCAAGATTTCCTTAATTATGGGGGTTGCGGCGGGAACACTCATCCTTATCGGCGATTTAATTCTGCGGTTTAATCAAAAAGCAGGGTTACTTTTTTTAATGGTCATTGCCGGGCTTTTAATCGTAAGTTTTGTTCAGCGCGTTCTTAAAACCAAGAAAATGATGCCAGCAGGAATGCTTTTGATTACCAGTGTTTTGTTTTTTACGTTTATTCTTTTTAAATTTCTCAAATTTTAATACGATCATGAGCAGTCCAAGCAAAGAATTTAATCTCGAAGAGTATATTTTGCATCACATGCAGAACGGATACCAATGGAATTTGCCTTTTTTACCACCCATTGAACTTCCTAGTATGATTAGCCTGCATGCGCTAATGATTCTCTTTGGAACTGGTGGATTACTCCTCTTGTTCGGTGCGGGATACCGATATGAACAAAAAGTTCCATCCGGCATCACCAATGCGCTGGAAGCAATTGTTCTTTTTATTCGAGATAAAATCGCGATCCCAAACTTGGGTCAAGACGACGGACGAAAATTTACACCATTTTTATGCACACTGTTCTTTTTTATTTTAATTTTGAATCTTTTAAGTATGATTCCATTATTTTCAACAGCCACAGGAAATATTAATGTCACGACATCATTGGCACTAATCATTTTTAGCTTTATGACCTTTGGCGCAATTCAACGCAAGGGGATACTGGCATTTTTTAAATCGTTTCTCATCCCGGGCATCGCGTGGCCCATGCAATTGATTATTGTCCTTTTAGAAATTTTAGGACTCTTTACCCGAACATTTGCATTGACCATTCGTCTTTTTGCTAATATGCTTGCCGGACACATGGTTGTTCTTGCCTTTTTAGGTTTAGTAGCATTATTTGGTTGGGCGATATTACCGGTTTCGATTGGTTTAGCTGTTTTTATTTTACTTTTGGAAGTTCTCGTTGTCTTTCTTCAAGCATATATTTTTACACTCTTGGCAGCAATTTTTATCGGGCAGGCATATAGCACACATCACTAGTTAAAAAAAGGAGTCAAAATGGAAACAGAAACAGTTTTAATTAAAGGTTCAATTACACTTATCGGCGCGGGTTTAGCTGCGATCGGCGGCGGAATTGGCATTGGTTGGATTGGCGCGGCTGCCGTTTCCGGAATTGCCCGTCAACCGGAAGCCGAAGGAACAATTTTAAAAAGCATGATTATTGCCGCGGCCCTTGTTGAAGCTCCTGTATTCGCGGCCATTGTCTTTTGTATTCTTTAACGAGTATCATTACTATGCCATCGGAAAACTTAGTTCAGAGCAGTCAACACAGTCAAACTAAAGCGAGCTCGGATGCGGGTGCGTTACTTTCTCCTGATATCCAGTTAATGCTTTTAACATGGCTTTCATTCTTTATTTTGCTCGTAATTCTCAAGCGTTTTGCTTGGAAGCCTATTCTGCAAGCTCTTGATGCCCGTGAAAATACCATTCGGCAATCGATTGAAGATGCTGAAAAAACACGCGCGGAATATTTGCGCATCGAAGAAAAACGTACGCAAGTTTTGACCGAGGCAGATAATCAAGCCAAAGAAATCATGAACCAATCACGTGAAGCAGCTTTAAAAAACGCGAAGGTGATTGAAGCACGGACAAAGCAAGAAGCACAAATCATCATGGAAAATGCACATCGAGAAATCAGCGCGGAACAAGACAAAGTAGCCGCTTATTTAAAAGAAAAAAGCGCAAACACAGCTGTCGAATTAGCAAGTCGGATTTTACGCGAAAATCTGGATGCCGAAAAACAAAAAAAACTTATCAACACTTTGATTGAAGAAATTTAACTTTTATGAAATTCGGCCAGCAAAATACCGTCTCAAAAAGAATCAGCCGCCGTTATGGCCAAGCCATTTTTGGACAAGCAGTGAAGAAAAACAATATTGAAGATATCCATAAGGATTTTCTTTTAATCAATAGTTTTTTAGAAAAATCACCGGAATTACGCGATTTTATCGCTGATCCCCATCATCCTGTGGAATTATATAAATCCGTTATCAATGAACTTTTCGCGCACAAAGTCGAATCGCTGACATCGGATTTCTTGCTTTTTATAATTCAAAAAGGTCGTCTCAATTTATTAAGTGAAATTATCGCGGCATTTTTAAAGCTTTATCATAATCATCATAAAATCGCCAAAATCCGGATCATTAGCGCGGTAGAACTTTTACCCGCGCAAATTGATGCCATTTGTAAAAAATTAAAAGTTCGATGGAAACAAGAATTCTTAGCCGAAAATATTATCGATCCATCACTGATTGGTGGATTTAAAATCAAATCCGGAGACAAAGTTCTCGATTTTAGTATGAAAAGCCAACTCGAAACTTTCCGTCGACAAGTGATTAATGCCTAAATAAGAAGGATATCCGCATGACAAAAACATTACGTCCAGAAGAAATTTCCGCGATCTTACAAAAACAGCTCGCGGAATTTAAAACCACGGTGTCGACATATGAAACCGGCAAAGTTTTAAGCGTCGGCGATGGGGTTGCCCGTGTGTTCGGTTTACGCAGCGTCATGGCTGGTGAGCTTGTTGAATTTTCAAGCGGTGTCATGGGCATGGCATTAAACCTTGAAGAGGATAATGTCGGTATTGCAATTTTTGGTGAAGATAAAAAAATCAAGGAAGGGGAGGAAGTCCGCCGGACTCAACGTATTGTTTCCGTACCGGTTGGGCCGAATCTTGTTGGTCGAATTGTTGATGCGCTTGGAAACGCTATTGACGGCAACGCGCCGATTCAAAGTTCTGAATTTCGCCCCATTGAAGTCAAAGCTCCCGGCATCATTGAAAGACAAAACGTTCACGAGCCACTCGAAACCGGAATCAAAGTTATTGACGCTTTAACACCCATCGGCCGCGGGCAACGTGAATTGATTATCGGTGACCGTAAAACAGGAAAAACCACATTAGCGATTGACACCATTATCAATCAACGTGGAAAAGGTGTTCACTGTTTTTATGTCGCGATCGGTCAAAAACGTTCCACCGTTGCACAAATTCATGAAACTCTGCGTAAATATGGTGCCATGGAATACACCACTATTGTCGCCGCGACCGCTTCCGATCCGGCTCCAATGCAGTTTATCGCGCCATATTCCGGAACCGCCATGGCCGAATACTATCGTGACAGCGGCAAGCATGCTTTGATTATTTATGATGATTTAACAAAGCAGGCCCAATCGTATCGTCAGCTTTCGCTACTATTGCGCCGTCCACCCGGTCGCGAAGCTTTTCCGGGGGACATTTTTTATTTACACAGCCGTCTGTTGGAACGCGCCGCCAAAATGAATGAAGCTCTCGGTAGCGGCAGCTTAACCGCTTTGCCAATCATTGAAACACAAGCCGGCGACGTTACCGCTTATATTCCGACCAATGTTATTTCGATTACCGACGGACAAATCTTTTTGGAAACCGATTTATTCTATTCTGGCCAACGCCCAGCGATTAATCCGGGAATCTCAGTTTCCCGCGTTGGTGGCGACGCTCAGATCAAAGCAATGAAGCAAACGGCAGGTTCTTTGCGATTGGATTTGGCTCAATATCGCGAAATGTCGGCTTTTTCACAATTTGCTTCCGACTTAGACGCAGCTTCACGCAAACAATTAGATCGCGGCGCTCGCTTGATGGAAATTATCAAACAAGGTGCTCATGAAACTTTGCCGATGCTAAAACAAGTCATGATTATTTATGCTGGTGTCAATGGCATTCTTGACGACGTTCCAACAAACAAAATTAAGGGTTTTGAAACAGCGCTTTTTGAAGCATTGGATACCACTTACAGTGACTTTATGGAAACATTTAAAAAAGCACCGGGCATCAACGATGAAATCAAGGCACAAATTAAAGATATTCTTACAAAAGTTAAAAGTAGCTTTTTACAAAAGTTTTAATCATTCTTGATAATTTAATTAATCCCGATGTACGGGACTCAAAATATGCCTTCAAACAAAGAATATAACGTTAAGCTCAACCGGCTTAAAAATACGCGAAAAATGACGCGGACCATGAAACTGGTCTCGATGAGCAAACTCATCAAGGCGCAGGAATCCCAGCGACGAGCTAGACTTTACGAAGATCGACTCAAAGACTTGATCAGTCGTTTGGCAGCGACTCTTAATGTTACAACTCATCCTCTGTTTCGTGCCAATACTACTAAGCGACAAGCATTGGTTTTACTCGTGACATCTGACCGCGGCTTAGCAGGTGGCTTTAATAATAATTTGATTCGTTTTGTCAATACGTGGATCAGTGAAAATAAAGCCAACTATGAGGACATACAATTTAGTTTTGCCGGCAGACGAGGATTCATGTTTTTTCGTAATCGCTATCGCGTTAAAAATAATTACCTCAGCGTGACCGCCAAACCCGACTTTACTTTTGCGACTAAAATCGGAAATGATTTGAGTGAAGTGTTTTTAAACGGTGAATATTCGGATATTTATATCGCCTATAATAAATTCAACAGCGCATTATCACAAACGCCCGTTATCGAAAAAATTTTACCCATTGAGTCCAAACCATTATTATATCCAAATGCGAAAATACCATCCGATTACACTTTTGAACCCAAAGCCGAGGAAGTACTTTCATTTTTAGTACCAAAATATTTGTTTTTTACGATTTATTACACGCTTTTGGAAAATTCTGCAGGTGAACACGGCGCACGTATGACCGCGATGGAAAGTGCGACTAAAAATGCAGAGGAATTGATCGATCATTTGACATTGATGCGTAATCGAGCCCGTCAGGCGGCAATCACAGGAGAATTAATGGAAATCATTGCCGGTGCAGAAGCACTTAATCAATAACGACGTAAGGAAAACATATGAATACAAAAACAAGCGAGACAAACGGTCAAATTAATCAAATCCTTGGAGCAGTTGTGGACGTTACCTTTCCGCCCGGAAAGTTGCCACCAATATTTTCATCACTTAAAGTCAGCAATACGTCGATCAATAATACCCCGTGGAATTTGACTCTTGAAGTTGCGCAGCATTTAGGTGAAAACACGGTCCGAACCATCGCCTTAGATACCACCGAAGGTTTGACACGCGGATTGGAAGTTATGAATACCGGTGAAGAATTGTCTGTTCCTGTTGGTGAAGTGACTTTAGGTCGCGTTCTTAATCTGCTTGGCGAACCAATCGACAATGCTGGTCCAGTTAATGCCACCAAACGTATGCCAATCCATGCCTTAGCTCCGGAGTTTAAGGATCAAGATACTTCCGATAGCGTTCTCGTCACAGGAATCAAAGTCATCGATCTTTTGGCACCCTATCGCAAGGGTGGAAAAATTGGTTTATTTGGCGGTGCCGGTGTCGGAAAAACAGTTTTGATTCAGGAACTTATTCATAATATTGCGACCGAACACGGTGGATATTCCGTTTTTGCAGGCGTTGGTGAAAGAACACGTGAAGGGACTGCTTTATATAAGGAAATGAAGGAATCCGGAGTTATCAACAAAACATCGTTAATTTTTGGTCAAATGAATGAACCTCCCGGCGCGCGTGCACGCGTGGCTTTATCCGCTTTAACCATCGCGGAACATTTCCGTGATGAAATGCGTCAGGACGTTCTTTTGTTCATCGACAATATTTTTCGTTTCACTCAGGCAGGTGCCGAAGTTTCAACATTGCTCGGACGTATTCCGTCTGCCGTTGGTTATCAACCCACTTTAGGAACAGACATGGGCGATTTACAAGAACGAATCACGTCGACAAAAAATGGTTCAATTACTTCCATACAGGCAATTTATGTTCCGGCGGATGATTATACCGATCCCGCTCCCGCAACGACGTTCGCGCATCTTGACGCAACAACCGAATTGTCACGTCCCATTGCTGAACTTGGTATTTATCCTGCGGTCGATCCTTTATCGTCGAGTTCAACAATTTTGAGCGCGGATACTGTCGGAGAAGACCATTACAATGTCGCTCGTGGTGTTCAACAAATTCTACAACGATATAAGGAGCTACAAGACATCATTGTTATTCTCGGTATGGATGAATTGTCCGAAGAGGATCGCATGACTGTTAATCGCGCACGTAAAGTTCAAAAATTCTTATCACAACCTTTTCACGTCGCGGAACAATTTACTGGCCGCGAAGGCCGGTATGTTTCACTTGAAGACACAATCCGCTCGTTTAAGGAAATATTAGAGGGCAAGCACGACGCAATTCCAGAACAGGCTTTTTATATGGTAGGGAAAATCGAAGAAGTGATTGAGAAAGCAAAAACCCTAACGACACAATGAAATCATTCAAATGTTCCCTCATAACGCCGCAAGGCATGCTTTTTGATGACACCGTAACGAGCGTTGTCGCACCCGGTGTAGAAGGCATCTTTGCCGTCATGGCGGGACACGAACACATTGTGGCCGCACTGCAAAAGGGAATATTAAAAATCGCGAATGAAAAAGTTGAAAATTACTACGCGATTGATTCTGGAGTTCTTGAAGTTGACGGCAATCGCAATGTCGTTGTACTGGCCGATACAGCGATTAAAGCCGACAATCACGATGACGCAAAAATAAAAACGTCACAACTGGAAAATAGTTAATGACAAGTTCATCGAATATTCAAACGGAAACAAACGAGCCAGAAGAAAAATCGTTTTTTGGAATTATTATTCATTCGTTTTTTGTCATTCCTTTTATCATCGCGATGGCAGCTTTACTTCTTTTCGCGTCAATGCACTGGTTAACCCGTGAACAATTAACAGCTTATGATTATCTCGAACAGGTCAAAATCGGCGGAATTACAAAACGTTGGCAAGCGGCTTTCGAATTGTCAAAAATTCTTGCGAATCCCAAATTGATTCCTCAAGAAGAACGTTTTGCCAATGAATTAACAGCCGCTTTTCAAAACTCAAAAACAGATGATAAACGCGTGCAGCAATACTTGGCGCTTGCCATGGCTAAAACGGGAAATCCGGTTTTTTTAAACACACTTGTTTCTGGATTAAATGGTGCTAGTGACGAAAATTTACGAACGATCATTTACGCCTTGGGACTGCTTAAGGACAAGCGCGCCGTCCCGACACTTTTACAATATTTAGATAATCCCGACGAACGCGTGCGGTCTATAACGGTTGTCTCTCTAGGAAATATCGGGGATGATAACATCCGTCCAGCATTACGACGAATGCTGGAAGATCCTCAACCGAACGTGCAATGGGGCGCGGCAATTTCACTTGCCAACTTTAAAGATCCGGCTGGAAAAAATATTTTAAAAAATTTGCTAAATCGAAATTATCTTTCACAATACAAGGAAGTTGATCCACAAGAACAAACACAAATTGTTCTTGAAGCAATTACCGCCAGCAGTTATCTTAATGATGCTCAATTGAATAAACAATTACAAGAACTTAGTAAACATGATGAAAGCATGAGAGTCCGCTCACTTTCGATGGCGGCTCTCCAAAAATAATTTTATGACCGAAACAAAACCATCGACGCCAAGTTCAAATCCAACACCAGTGCCACAGCCGCCCACCATGGATCGACGTACATTCATCAAATGGAGTGCTGTTGGCTGGGCCGCGTTTGCGGCCGTTATCGGTGGCTATGGAACAATGATTGTTCGTTATCTTTTTCCCAATGTTCTTTTTGAACCCAAGCAAGAATTCCGTGCCGGATTACCAGAAGAATATCAAGTTGGTGAAGTTTCAGAACGCTGGAAAGACGCTTACGGAACATGGATCGTACGCGATTCAGAAAAAATTTATGCATTAGCCACGATTTGTACACATTTAGGATGCACACCAAATTGGATGCAAAATGAAGCCAAATTCAAATGTCCGTGCCACGGTAGCGGATTTTACATGACAGGAATTCATTTTGAAGGACCGGCACCACGGCCACTGGAACGATACCGTATTTTTCTTTCTGATGATGGCGAAATCGTCGTTGATAAAACAAGAAAATTTCAGCAGGAAAAAGGGGAGTGGTCCGATCCCGAATCATTTGTAACAGTTTGAGAGGATATCATGTCAGATCAGCCCAATGCGCTAGCAAAATTTTTAGATTGGTTATCCAAAACACAAGTCGCTAAAGCGATTTTCCGCACCGGTATTCCAAAGAACCGTCGTCAACGCATGACGGTCATGCTCAACAATGTGTTTTTACATTTGCATCCTGTCCGCCTTCCAAAACATGCGGTCAAAATCAAATACACATGGTGTATGGGTGGTTTATCATTCTTTGTTTTTCTCGTCCTAACAGTTACGGGAATTTTGCTCATGTTTTATTATCGTCCAACGGTTGAATACGCGTACGGTGATATCGTAGATTTGCGCGAACAAGTACCCCTTGGAATTATGCGTGAAATTCACCGCTGGGGCGCGCATTTGATGGTTATTACGGTCTGGCTACATATGTTCCGTGTTTTTATGACCGGTTCATATAAACCACCGCGTGAATTCAATTGGATTATCGGTGTTGTTCTTCTTGTTCTGACAATGTTGATGAGTTTTACGGGATATCTCTTGCCGTGGGATCAATTAGCCATCTGGGCAATTACGGTGGGATCAAATATGGCTGGGGCAACACCAATTTTAGGTGCCGCAGGTCCGGGTTCAAATCTTTTGGCATTGGGTGATGTGAACTTTGTCACGAGTGCTAGTGATGCCCGCTTTGCAATGTTAGGCGGACGCTTCGTCGGTGAAGGAGCATTATTAAGATTTTATGTTTTGCATTGCATCGGCTTGCCATTTATTATCATGATTTTTATGATTATACATTTCTGGAGAGTTCGAAAAGACGGTGGAATTTCCGGACCGGTTTAATTTATGATCGAAGAATTTAAAAATATCATTAATATTTTGGCTCGGCCGTACATTATGTTCCCGGCCATGATCGTTGCGTTTATTTTTATTTTTCCCGCGACCGATGGGTTAATGAAAATCAATCGCCGTTTGGGTCTCTATAAACTTTGGACCAATAACGGCGGCATCGCCATCTTTGCTTTTTTATTTCTTGGATTTGGATTCGGTTTAACTGACCCGAATTTTCGGGCCATTGTAACCAAACCTGATAATGTTCCAATCGTGGGTCTTATTTTCCTCGTTGTCTTTTTTCTCTGGTTTGCTTTAAAACAAGCTTGGGAAAATGACGAACGAGAAGCCAAAGGTTTACGACCCAATGAAGCGGAGGATGCCAAAGAAAATATTTTAGTGTGGCCCGATCTCGTTTATATCGAATTTATCGCCATGCTTTTGATTTCGGCACTACTGATTGTCTGGGCAATTGTTTTAAAGGCACCGCTGGAACAACCCGCGAATCCAACCGTTTCACCGAATCCATCCAAAGCCCCATGGTACTTTCTGGGCTTACAAGAAATGCTCGTCTATTTTGATCCATGGATTGCCGGCGTGCTTTTCCCAACGGTGATCATGCTTGGATTTATGTGCATTCCGTTTATCGACAATAACCGTAAAGGTTTAGGTTATTACTCCTTTAATTCACGAAAAATGGCGATTTCGATCTTTCTTTTCTTTTGGTTGATTCTCTGGATCTTTCTTATTATCACCGGAACATTTTTGCGTGGGCCAAATTGGAATTTCTTTGGACCATTTGAATATTGGGATGTTCATAAACTTGAGGCTCTGACCAATATTAATCTTTCCGAGGTTGTTTACATGATTCTTTTGAATCAACGTTTGCCGGACAATATTCTCTTGAGGGAAATATGGGGAATTCTTGCTTTGCTCGGATACTTTACGCTTACACCTCTCATTTTAGCTAAAACATTTCTCAAAAATGTTTATAACCGTTTAGGACCATTACGCTACAGTATTTTTATTATTTTCATGCTGTTAGCCGCAAGTTTACCGATCAAAATGTTTTTGCGATGGATATTTAATATCAAATACATCGTGGCAATTCCGGAGTTTTTCCTCAACATTTAATAATTAGAGCATAGTATGGGTGTCGACGAAAGACATTACAATATAGAGAAGTTAAATAAAATTTTTGCCATCGCGAGTCTCACTTTACTCACGGGGGTTGGACTGCTTTTCTATAACGATTATTCCCGTAAATGGAAAGATTATCAGGGGGAATACCAAAATCTCGAAATCGAAAAAACTCGCGTTAAACTCGACGATGAAAATGCTAAGTTAAAAGACGACGCCGAATTTATCAAACTTCAGGAAGACCTTCAGAAAGCCAAAGCGAACTTTGCGGACCAATGTTCACCCGCTAAACTCCAAGACATTGCCAAAGCCAATGAGGGAATCAATTCCCACTCTGAAATTTTAAAGCAGCAGTATCGAGTTATCAAGGCACAACTCGACACCGCCAAATTCCATTATGAGGAAATTGCCGCCAAAGGACATGGCGATGTCAAAGTTGCCGAAATCCGTTACAAAAGCCTTGAACAAAGGACAAAACAGCTTAATCAACGCATACAAAATGATGACAATAAATTTGCAAACAATAAAAAAACAATAGATGATTGCTCACAAACAGTCAGGGATTTAGAACGTAACGAGCGGGCGCTTACTCAGAAATCTACAATACTTGATCGCAAACTTAAAAAAATCGATCCTAATGAGATGAGTCTCACCAATCGAATCGCGAATTTGGTCAGAAATTTACCTGTGATTGACCTTGCCAACCCCACTGTAAAGGTACAACAAATTGTTTTAAAGGATATTCATGATGATTTAAATTTTATGACAATGCCTAAAGTTGACCGTTGCACGACGTGCCATTTGGGTATTGCAAATCCTGATTACAAGGATGCCGCACAACCTTTACGAACACATCCGAATCTCGAGCTTTATTTATCTAAGGATTCCGCTCACCCCATTGAATCTTTTGGCTGTACCACATGCCATGAAGGAAGCGGTCGCGCGACGGATTTTGTGACCGCGGCCCACACGCCTTCATCCGAAAAACAGGAGCATGAATGGAAGAAAAAATATAACTGGGCAGAACAGCATCACTGGGACAAGCCCATGTATGCCACACCATATGTAGAAGCGGGCTGTTTTAAGTGCCACTCCGGTCAGACAACCATCAAAGGCGCTGAAAAATTAAATCTCGGGCTTCAGTTAATTGAACGCGCAGGCTGCTATGCGTGCCACTCGATTGATAAATATAAGGACTGGCCTAAGCCCGGACCAAACTTAGAACATTTAGCTTCAAAGTCTACAGCGGAATGGACATATCGCTGGATCGCGGATCCAAAATCATTCCGACACAATACTTGGATGCCTTCATACTTTAATCAAAGCAATAACAGTGATCCCGAATCGAAAGCGCGCTCACAACAGGAAATTCACGCGATCGTTCATTATCTTTTTGCTGAAAGCAGCGAATTCAAAATGAAAAGCATGCCACAACCGGGTGATGCAACAAAGGGCGAAGAATTAGTCGCTTCCATCGGATGTTTTGGCTGTCATAACATTGATCATAGCCAGAAGAAAATGACCCGTGACAGAACGATGCTCACCAAAGAACAAGGACCAAACCTTATCGGCTTCGGCACAAAAACTTCAAAAATCTGGCTTTATGAATGGCTTAAAAATCCTCAACGCTATCATCCCGAAACACGTATGCCCGATTTACGATTAACGGATAATGAAGCCGCGGATATTGCCGCGTTTTTATCCAAAGATACGAATGAATCCTTTAATAATCAGCCTATTGCACCAATCAACGATAAAATTGTCGATGATCTTGTCCGTGGATTTTTACAAAAGTCATTATCCGAAGTCGAAACAGAAGCCAAATTACCCAAAATGAGTCGCGATCAAAAATTGCAATTTGCTGGTCAAAAATTAATTGCCCAATATGGCTGCTATTCATGCCATGACATTAAAGGCTTTAAAGGTTACAAGCCAATTGGCGTTGATTTAACCGAAGAAGGAAGCAAGTCAACAGATAAATTTGATTTTGGTTTTGTCAAGATTGAACACAGCAAGCAAGCGTGGTTTACCCAAAAACTTCGCGATCCGCGCATTTTTGATGAGAAGAAAATCAAAACGCCGGATGAAAAATTACGCATGCCAAATTATAATTTCTCTGAAAAAGAAGCCGAAGCGATTACCACGGCTTTGCTCGGATTTGTTAAAGATAAACCCGGAAAGAGTAAGCCGCGCACGCCAGAAAATCTCGCCATTGAGCGCGGAGAACAAATTGTACGAGAATTTAATTGCCAAGGCTGCCATATCATTGAACACGAAGGAGGTGCCATTAAAGACAGTATTAGCGACTGGCTCGTCAAATATCAGGGTAAAGATAAAAGTGAAGTCGACACGATTATAAAAACATTTAGTCCACCTAACCTTAACGGCATCGGAAAAAAAGTGCAATCGCAGTGGCTTTTTGAATTCATCCATAAGCCCGAAATTGTTCGTCCGTGGCTCAAAGTCCGGATGCCAACGTATTCCTTTAATGCTGCGCACCTAAACTCACTTTTAAAATATTTTAACGCTTTAGACAAAGAAGAATTTCCTTTTACTGAGCATGCAAATACCACATTAACGCCAACGGAACTGATCGCGGCGCAAAAGATGTTTTCTCCAGATTACTTTGATTGCACCAAATGTCATATTGTCGGCAATCAAATGCCATCGGGCTCACAAGAAACATGGGCACCCAATTTAGCGCTTGCGGGCAAACGTTTAAAACCGGAATGGGTCATTGACTGGATAAAGAATCCAACCGCCATCGATCCCGCAACAAAAATGCCAACATTTTTTGACCCGCAAAACTTCAGTGAATCAGGCCCGCCCGATATCTTTGATGGCGATGAAAATGAACAAATCCGTGTCTTGCGCAATTATATTATGTCTATCTCAACATTACCGCCACAACCTATATCGATGCCAACAGCGACACTGACAACAAATCCAGCCGCAACAGCGGAACAAAGCAAATAATGTTGTTTAAAATTTCGCTTTTAACATCACTGCTTTTTAGTACACTTTATCCACTTTGTTTTCTTATCAGTTTTAACGACCAATTAAAAAATAATTTTCATCGCTTTCACCTCGGGATATCCTGCTGTGTAGCCGGCCTTAGTACAATTATATTTTGGTTTTATCCCTTTGCTCTTAAGGAACAGCAAGTCGCCTTAATCATCTGGAGCATTTTTCTCCTTATTGTCGCAGGATATTATTGGACAAAACCTTCAGTCAATCCGGTCATCATCACGCTGCCTTGCATCGCTGGATTAATCATAACTTTACAAATTTTAAACACATGGATTCCTCTAAACTTTTGGATTGCTTTGCTGACAATACTTGCTGGAATTATCTTTTGCGCCTCACTCTTTGCCATGAATTTAGGTCACTGGTATTTGAACGTACATGGCCTGCCTTTGCATCACTTACAACGCAGTGTCTACGTTTTTTGGGCTGCAGTCGCATTGCGAGCGATTGCTGATGTTTACTTGCTGTCTTCACAAAAAATCATCGTGCACGGCGAACTTTTTCCGATTTATAAATTTATTCTTTCCATCGAAGGTTTTTTGCTCATCATAGCGATTCTTTTTGGAACAATTTTCCCACTTATTTGTTTATATTTTGTGAAAGGAACACTCGATGTCAAATCAACACAAAGCGCCACCGGAATCCTTTACGCGATTCTTTGCGGCGTCGTGATCGGTGACATCGCGTATAAATATTATTTGCTAAAATACGGCATTATCCTCTAATATGAAAACCATTTCATGGGATTGTCCATCCTGTAAAAAGTTAAGCGTTGCCCCAGCCAAAACCGGCGCCCTCATCTGCCCGCATTGTAATGAAAATTGCGGCAGAGTCGACAGTGATGAGCTTTTTCCCGAATCATGCCCTCGATGCTCATGCACACAATTTTATCTCGTAAAAGATTTTAATCAGGCCATGGGCTGCGTCATTATGCTTATCGGCATTGTTCTTGTACCACGTACATACGGTTTAAGCCTACCAGCCATGGCGCTTTTAGATTGGTTTCTTTTTCGCCGCATCGCGTCCGTTGCCATTTGTTATCGTTGTGGTGCCGAATTCCGCGGTTTTAAAATTCCTGAACACATCAAACCCTTTATTCATCATATCGGGGCCAAATACGACCGAAAAAAACGTTAGCGAGAACTGCATAAATAGCTCATGCTCAAACAATGTCTCGCGCTCTTCGCGACGCTACGCAGCTCGCCAAACTCGCCTGAGCTATTTATGCAGTCCTCGCCTTTAATTATTTTGTAACTTTTCCGGTCCTCACACGTTAAACCATGTAGAGACGGAGAAGAGGTATAACCCGGCCGGGTTAAAATTAGGAACAACTACTTAATGGAACAAACCGACGAAGAATTGATGTCCCAGTTCGCAGGAGGCGACATGCCCGCTTTAGAGGGAATTTTTACCCGCTATAAAAAACCTGTTTTTAATTTTGCCTTGCGCTTTTTAGCCAATCGCGCCGAAGCCGAAGATGTCGCCAGCGATGTTTTTTTCGCTGTCATGAGTGGCAAATACCACTACACCCCCAAAGCTAAATTTTCCACATGGCTTTTTACCGTGACTCGCAACGCGTGCATTTCCCGAATCCGTAATAGCAAAAAATTCTTTTCCCTCTGGTTTAAGTCAGAAGAAGGGGACGATCAGCAAATGCAATTGCCTGATCACAACACATTGCCGGCGCCCGATGAGCTCATAAAGAAAGAACAGAGCGTTTTCATTGAAAGGGCCCTCGCCCATCTGCCTTTAGGCCAGAGGGAAGCGATTATTTTAAAAGAGTTTCAAGACATGAGTTATGAAGAAATAGCAAAGGTACTTAACTGTTCGCTTTCGAATGTAAAGATTTTGATTTTTCGCGGCCGCGAGAATTTACGACGAGAAATAAAAACGTCCGGCTTGGAGGAACTCCGATGACAGACCATCAAATATGGAAACAATTACTTTCTGCTTATTTCGACGATGAATTGTCGCCGGAAGAAAAGGATACTGTCAACAATCATTTGATTGACTGTCCCGCTTGCCAAAAATATTTAAAAGAACTGCAATCTCTCTCTCTCAACGTCAAAGCTTTAAAGAACGAACCTCTTTCTCCCGATCTGGAACAGCGTTTAAACAACTTAAACCGCACCAGAACAGAGGGATCAACTATGCAAAAAACAAATTTTATGAACTTTTTAAAAACCGCGACACCAGTTGTTGTCGTATTATTTCTCGCGATCTTTAGTATTCAAATGTACTCCAAACGAGCGATGCAAGCACGAGTTCGTGATGCCAGTCAATACACCCCGACACAAACTCTCGCTTTAGGAACAACAAAACAATATCAACCTTATTATGAATCGTCAAACTACAGCGGACGTTTGCGCAGCGCGGCGGATGATATTGGTACTCAGTACAATGCTGGCCATACGAATATTAAAAAGGAAATGAGAGCTAAGGAGGCGGCAGTTGATAGCATGGGCGTATATGCTTTTCAACTTAAGCAACTCGCTGAAAAAGAAACACGCGCACATTCTAACATGCCATCTTCCGTTGTTGTCAACGGATCCGCAGCAATGTTTGCCTCAAGGACCAAGAGCGATGAAAACAAAGTCAACTGGAAAGATACCGCTACAATAAATTACCAACGAGAAAATTATGCCTTAAAATTACAGCGAGGAATGATCAATCCGGCTGAAAAAGACTATGACAGTAAAACGCGTAGTGCTGATGAAGGTTATTTACAAAGCCAAGGCTATGGAATAGACAAATACCCCTATGCCCCAATTCAAATCCATGAATCCAACACAGAGCAATATGATCTAATCAATGAAAATGAATTTTTGCAAGTAACCGAAAATCCACTTTCAACATTTTCTATCGACGTTGATACGGCATCATATGCCAATGTTCGTCGTTTTCTGAACAATACTCAAATGCCGCCGCGCGATGCCGTGCGTATTGAAGAAATGATCAACTACTTCAAATACAATTACGCGACACCAAGCTGGAATCAACCATTCTCAATCAATTTGGAACATGGCATTTGCCCATGGAATCCCGCGCATCAACTCGTGCTCGTCGGTTTGCAAGGCAAAGAGCTTTCCGCACGCCAAACACCAATTAGCAATTTGGTTTTTCTCATTGACGTATCAGGTTCAATGAATTCAGCGGATAAACTGCCTTTGCTCAAAGAATCCATGAAATTGATGGTTCAACAATTGCGGCCTGAAGAACGTGTTTCGCTCGTCGTATACGCGGGCAATGCCGGACTTGTCCTCGATTCCACGCCAGCTCACAACAAAGGCCTTATTATGGCCGCGATTGACAATTTGCAAGCCGGTGGTTCGACAGCCGGCGGACAAGGGATTGAACTTGCGTACGCCATCGCAAAAAAGAACTTTATTCATAATGGAAACAATCGTGTCATACTCGCTACCGATGGCGATTTTAATGTCGGGGTGTCCAGCGATTCTGCTCTTGTACAAATGATTGAAGAAAAGCGTAAAGACAATATTTTCCTAACTGTTCTTGGTTTTGGAACCGGCAATTATCAAGATGGCAAAATGGAAAAACTTGCGAATAAAGGGAACGGCAACTATTTTTATATTGATTCTATCAATGAAGGCAAAAAAGTTCTTGTTGATGAATTAGGTTCAACACTCATTGCGATCGCCAAAGATGTGAAAATCCAAATCGAATTTAATCCCAATGCCGTAAAAGCCTATCGCTTGATTGGTTATGAAAACCGTAAATTGGCCAAAGAAGATTTTAACGACGACACCAAAGATGCGGGGGAATTAGGCGCAGGTCATACCGTAACCGCGCTTTATGAAATCGTTCCCGCCGGTTCATGGGAATCAACAGGCGGCAATGTTGACCCACTTAAGTATCAAAAACAAACTTCAATAAAGTCATCTTTCACAATCAATAAAGAAATGATGACAGTCAAACTGCGCTACAAAGAACCAAAATCAAACACAAGCAAGTTAATTACAAAAATATTGACTCAACCGACGAATACCACAAATCAACGCTGGTTTGGCGCAAGTGATAACTTACAATTTGCTTCAGCTGTCGCTGAGTTTGGCATGTTATTGCGTGATTCCAAATTCAAAGCAAACTCCTCATATACTGCCATAATTCAACGTGCGCAAATGAGTGCCTATACTGATCCACAAAATCACAAAGCCGAATTTATCAGCTTAGTGCAAAAAGCCGCATCGCTTGATCAACGCCAGCCGCAAAGTCAAGTTTTTCAAGATCCACACCAAAACTATCCCGTCCCTACACAAGGAGAGGGGGGATATAACCAAAAGTAATACCACCTCATTGCGAGGAGTTCCGCAGGGACGACGCGGTAATCTTGTATAGATTGCTTCGTCGCCATGTACAAATTTGGGGCTCCTCGTAATGGTATCGCGCATCTAAACCTGTGAAATTTTTTCCAACTCAATCACTGCTAAATTTATTTCATAATTTCCTCGTACATTCTTGACAAAGCAAATTCCCTGTAGTATTTTAATGATATTCTTTTTACAAATTTCCCCCTTAATTTAAGGAGTTCAACATGAATACAAAAAAACTGTTAGTCAGCATTATTGCTGTCCTATTATTTGCAGGAAGCAACTTTGCTTCAGCGGCAACAATAAGCGGGACAATCAAATATGAAGGTGCAATTCCAAAATTCAAAGAAATCAAAATGGACGCAGACCCCGTTTGCGTTACCCATCACAGCGAACCCGTTTATCCCCAAACGCTTCTTTTAGGAGAAGATAAAACTTTAGGCAATGTTTTTGTCTATGTCAAAAATGGTCTAGCCAAGACAACTTATCCCACACCCGAAGAACCCGTTGTACTCGACCAAAAAGGTTGTGAATATACACCCCATGTCGCGGGCATCATGATTGGACAAACGATGAAAATTTTAAACCCGGACGGAACACTTCACAATGTTCATTCCATGAGCAAAATCAACCCCGAATTTAATCTCGCAATGCCAAAATTCAAAACTGAAACATCAAAAGTTTTTAATAAAGCTGAATTTATGTTTGGCATGAAATGTGATGTCCATCCATGGATGGGCGCGTGGATTTCCGTCATGGACAATCCATTTTTTGCAACAACCCAAAAAGACGGCACATTTACCATTGCCAATCTGCCAGCAGGAAATTATGAAATTGAAGCGTGGCATGAAAAACTTGGGACGAAAACCACAAAAATTACGATTGGCGCAGATGAAACTAAAACTGCGGATTTTACTTTTGTCAAACCGGGCGCTTCTGCGGCAGAAAGCACAAAATAATTTATGTCACACGAAGCACATCATGAAATGCCATTCTGGCAAAAGTATATTTTTTCTCAGGATCATAAAGTTATTGGCATTCAATACGGCCTAACTTCCTTATTATTTTTATTCTTCGGATTCTTCCTTATACTTTTAATGCGTTGGCAATTAGCATACCCCGGAGAAGCACTTCCTTTAATCGGGAAGTGGCTTGGCGAAGCTAATATGCCCGATGGAAAAATGCTTCCTGAATTTTACAATCAATTGGGCGCAATGCATGGCACTATCATGGTTTTTTTAGGCGTTGTACCTTTAGCCGTTGGAGCTTTTGGAAATTATCTTGTCCCTTTGCAAATCGGCGCACCAGACATGGCTTTCCCAAAACTCAATATGGCCAGTTATTGGGCCTATTTTTGTGGTGGCGTTGTGATGTTAGCAAGTTTCTTTGTGCCGGGAGGAGCCGCCAGCTCCGGATGGACGTCATACCCGCCGCTAGCAAATATCGCTACAACAGGGCAAACATTCTGGCTTTTGGGTATGGTTTTACTTATTACATCATCACTTCTCGGTTCAGTTAATACCATTACAACAATTTTTCAATTACGGGCGGAAGGATTAACTTTCTTCAGATTGCCGTTTTTCGTATGGGCGCAGCTTGTAACTGCGTTCTTGCTTTTACTTGCTTTTCCACCTCTGGAAGCAGCTGGCGTAATGCAGCTTATGGATCGACTTTTTCAAACAAGCTTCTTTATGCCTAGCGGATTGATGGTCGGTGGGGAGCCATTAGCGATCAGTGGCGGAGGAAGCGCACTATTGTGGCAGCATCTTTTTTGGTTTTTAGCACATCCGGAAGTCTATGTTTTGATTTTACCAGCCATGGGAATTATAACGGAAATCATCGCCAACAATACGCGCAAGCCCATCAACGGATATAACATCATGGTTTATTCCATTATTTTTCTTGGATTCATGTCCTTTGTCGTGTGGGCACATCACATGTTTTTGACTGGAATGGGAACCGCCATCAGTGCATTTTTCCAAGCAACGACCATGATTATCTCAATTCCTTCTGTTATCGTTCTATCATTTTTATTCTTAACACTCTGGGGAGGATCCATTCGCTACAACACACCCATGCTTTTTGCTTTAGCCTTCTTACCGATGTTCGGAATCGGCGGGTTAACGGGACTTCCTCTAGGATTGGCAGCCAGCGATATTCCACTCCATGATACATACTACGTTATTGGACATTTTCACTATATTGTTGCGCCGGGGACAATTTTCGCGCTTTTTGCCGGCATTTATTACTGGTTCCCAAAAGCGACCGGACGTAAAATGAGCGAATTTTTAGGACAACTTCATTTTTGGCCATCCTTGATTTTTATGAATATCATTTTTATGCCCATGTTTATTCAAGGATTAGCCGGTGTGTCACGTCGATTATATGACGGTGGAGCAACTTACGATTTTGCACATGGGGTTTTACACCTTAATAAACTCAGTACCCATGGCGCATGGGGATTGGTGATTGCACAAATTCCTTTTATTATCAATTTCTTTTGGAGCATGTACAAAGGAAAGAAGGTTACATCAAAAAATCCGTGGGAAGCAACGACTTTAGAATGGGATGCGCCAAATATTCCGCCGCACGGCAATTTTGAACAGCCACTCAAAGTTTATCGTGGTCCCTATGAATACAGTGTCCCGGGGGCAAAAAAAGATTATAGTCCGCAATCAAGCGAACACATTTGAAAGAAAAAAGGAATATTATGTCCACCGCTGAAATTCCATTCACAGTTGAATCCCGAAAGGATACCGGTTTATATAATGCCAAGCTCGGTATTTGGCTTTTTTTAGCGTCAGAAATGATGTTATTTGGCGCTTTATTTTCATCTTACATTTTATTACGTGTTGGAGCGACAAATTGGCCGCGCGGTTCAAGTATTTTGTCGGTGCCTCTCGGCGCATTAAATACAACTCTTCTCATTACCTCCAGCTTGACGATTATTCTTTCTTGGGCAGCTTTGCGCATGAAAGACTTTAAAAAATACAAGCTCTATATGGGTGTCACAATTATTCTCGCTTTAGTATTTTTAGGAATCAAAGCTTATGAATATGGCATGAAATTTGAGCATCACTTATATCCAAGTACAAGTACATTTATGGCCATTTACTTTACTTTAACTGGTTTACACGCTTTGCACATTATTGGCGGAATTGTTGTTAACGCTTACTTCTGGGGACCGGGAAGCCGAATGTGGCAAACAGACCCCGAACGATTTACCAATCGAATTGAAATCGCCGGACTCTACTGGCATTTTGTGGATTTGGTTTGGCTTTTTCTTTTTCCAGTTCTTTATTTGCTTTAAATATCTTTCCCGCAATCTTTTGATGGATCCCCAACAAGAACATTCGGGAATGACAATAAGAGGGTAATATGTCAGCAACAAATATCGACACCATAAAGAATGAAATTCGCGGTTATATAACAATTTTTTCCGCGCTTTTAATATTGAGCTTTGTAACTGTTGGAATATTTTATTTGCAACTACCTTTAGGTTTTGCGATATTCTTTGCGCTTTTAATTTCCGCAATTCAGGCTTTTCTCGCCGCAGGATATTTTATGCATTTGATTTCAGAAAAAATGCTTTTACTATACGCGATTCTTGCCTTAACCGTAGTCTTTATAATTTTTGCAATAGCGCTACCCAGCATTGAGCATCACAACCCTATCACAGGAACAATTTACCAAAACGAACATCATCAACCCAATATTTCAGCGGAACATCATAATGTCCCTTAAAGATTTCCATATTGTTTTTATCATTGCCGCAATTATTTTATCGCTCGGTTTTGGCATCTGGGCTTTAAATAATTATGGCCAACCCGCGACCACAGGATTGCAAATAACTGCAACAGGATCCTTTCTCGTCAGTTTAGCTTTATCAGTTTATTGCATTCTTTTTATTCGCAAAATGAAAGCAAAAGTTTAAATGCGCATTCTTAAAGTATTTGTGCCATTATTCTTTTTAATGCTCGTCGCTTCGCCGATTTGGGCCTGCAGCATGTGTTTTAAAGACCCCAATGCTTCAATGACCAGCGGTCTTAAGCAAGCCATGTTTATTCTTCTAATCGCGTTGTTCACTGTGTTTGCGGCATTCTTAAAATTTATCTGGAGCTTTCGCAAGCGCAGTCATATGTTTAACGGATCGAAAGAACTTTAAGGAATTTTATTATGGATTTCGTAAAACTTTTCCCTTTACCGCCACTCGCGTCCGCTCACGGACAAGAAATAGATCTAGTAATCTACTTAATACACGCGTTAATGCTCGTGCTCTTTGTCGGTTGGGGAATTTATTTTATACTCGTCCTATTCAAATTTCGCAAAGGCAAAAATCCAAAAGCTGATTACATTGGTATCAAAAGTCATACCTCTAGTTATATTGAAGTCGCTGTTGCTCTTTTTGAAGCCTTTCTATTAATTGGTTTTTCAATTCCATTTTGGGCCAAGCAAATCAATACTTTCCCGACACGCACCGATACAATGGAAATCAGAGTTGTTGCGGAACAGTTTGCATGGAACATCCATTATCCCGGGCCCGATGGAAAATTTTCCAAATCTGATCCTAAACTTTTTGACAAGCAATCCAATCCTTTGGCACTCGATCGTTCGGATCCCAACGGAAAAGATGATGTTGTCACGATCAACCAAATGCATATTCCGATTGGCCGTCCTGTTGTGATCCATTTGACAAGCCGTGACGTTATTCATTGTTTTGCTGTTCCAGCGATGCGTGTCAAACAAGATATCATCCCAGGCATAAGCATCCCCATGTGGTTTACTCCTACCAAAAGTGGTGTGTACGAAATTTCGTGTGCGCAATTATGTGGGATCGGACATTACCGCATGCGTGGGTTTGTAACCGTACACAGCCAAGCGGATTTTGATCAATGGCTCGCAGAGCAAGTTGCAGCCAACAGCCAAAGCGGCGGCGACGATTTCTGGAACTAAGCACATTATCCAAATACTTCATGACTGCTGAAATCAAAAAACTTATTTTACGGCGTCTATCAAAATTCACGTGTGGAGCAACCGTTTTTTTGATTTTTGCCGGTGGCCTTGTAACTAGTACAGGGTCAGGTTTAGCGGTTCCGGATTGGCCATTGTCATATGGAATGATTTTCCCCCCGATGGTTGGTGGTGTATTTTATGAACACGGTCATCGTATGGTGGCAACAGTCGTTGGATTTCTGACGTTATTGCTTGCCATTTTAACGGTCTGTTTTGAAACACGACGCTGGGTCAAGAATCTTAGTTATATTGCTTTAGCTGCGGTAATTATCCAAGGAATTTTAGGTGGGATTACCGTCAAATTTTTTCTACCTTTATGGGTATCCGTAAGCCATGGCATACTCGCTCAGACTTTTTTATGTATTCTTGTTGTTCTCGCTTACAGTTTTTCACTAGAACACCAAACGCGCTTTAATGAAAATTTTCAACCCGATCGTAATTCATTGCGGGCTAGTCTAGTTCTTATTTATTTTATTTACATGCAATTGCTCTTTGGTGCTATTATGCGCCATACTCATTCGGGTTTAGCCATACCTGATTTTCCAACAATGGGAGGGGAGTGGTGGCCAAAATTTGATCAAGCTATGCTCAATACAATTAATGCAGATCGCTTTGATATGAATCTCGCACCCGTAGATTTAGGTAACGTGCTCATTCATTTTGTTCATCGTTTTATGGCCGTAATTCTTATCTGTGTATTAGTGGTTCTCAATGTCGTATTTAAGAAAGTAACCATTCAAAATATTCAAGTCCGTAAGACCTTAAATATCTTGAATATGCTTTTTGTTCTTCAAATTGGTTTAGGTATCACAACTGTATTAACACATAAAGAATATCGTTTGACAAGTTTGCACGTCGTAACGGGCGCAATAATTCTAGCGTGGACTGTCCTTTTATTTTTACGTGCCGCTCCTGTTCGAATTCGTCCTTTAAGAAATATTCTTTTGAATCGAAAACCATAATGACACCACAAACACAAAAAATCCTTTTCGCTTATTTCGAATTAACCAAACCGCGTATTCTGTTTATGGTACTTTTAACAACCGCCATGGGCTATTTCTTAGGCGCGGCTAAAGCTTGGTCATGGGCAACAGCCCTTTATCTTCTTGTTGGAACAGCGGGAGTTTGTGCCGGAGCGGCCGCATTAAATCATTACCTAGAGCGTGATGTCGATCAAAAAATGCAAAGAACACGCAACCGTCCATTACCCGCGGGAATTATTCCACCAAACAATGCGATGCTCTGGGGCATTACACTAATTTTAAGCGGCGTTTTTCTTTTGTATTGGAAAGTCAATTTATTAACATCATTCTTAAGTCTCTTAACCGCATTTCTTTATGTTTTAGTTTATACACCTCTTAAGCGATTGACGTGGCTTAATACTACCATAGGTGCGATTCCGGGCGCTTTGCCTCCATTAGGCGGATGGGCTGCCGCAACCGGAGACCTTTCAGCGGGTGGATGGGTCCTATTTTTAATTTTGTTTATCTGGCAACACCCTCATTTTTATTCAATCGCTTGGATGTTTCGAGAAGATTACGAACGTGGTGGATTTAAAATGCTTCCCGTCGTTGATCCTGATGGAAAAAGTACTTTTCGACAAATCAATGTCTTTGCAATCTTAATGCTTCTCACAGCGATATTCCCATTCATTATCGGGATGTCCGGGGAAATTTATCTTGCCAGCGCAATCATTTTGAGTATTTTATTCTTTATATCAGGCTTGAAACTTTCTGCGACAAAAGCACACTCTGACGCACATCAACTCCTACAAAATTCTGTTATTTATTTACCGGCATTACTCATTTTGATTCTACTTGATGCCAAATTTTGAGACGATGAACAAATCACTTTCTAAAATTGCTGTTATTATTCTTGCAGGTTTTGTGGGTCTTGCGTTATTGCTAAATTTTCTCAATAAAAAGCAAACACCACCTTTACCAGTCATATCGAAACTCAGCAGCTTCGAACTTACCGATTCTAGCAATCAACCTTTTGGAACCAAACAACTCCAAGGCAAAATTTGGGTCGCGCATTTCCTCTTTACGACATGCAGCGGCATGTGCCCAATAACCACCGGTAAATTAGCATCGCTCTATCGTTCCTATAAACTTGATAAACGCGTTGAATTTGTTTCAATCAGTGTCAATCCTGACAATGACACCAGCGAAGTCTTGTCAGAATTTGCAAAGAAATATCAAGCTGATACAACCCAATGGCATTTTCTAACCGGCCCTATCGAAAAAATTCAAGAAGTTTCAGAGAAAATTCTTAAAGTCGGTACCGTAGACGAACCCGTATTTCACAGCGGCTACTTTGTTTTAATAGATCGCCACGGACAAATACGTGGATATTATGACGGCATGGATCAAAAGGGAACACCCCAATTATTCAAAGACATTGCAGTTTTGTTAAAAGAGAAGTCGTAATGACCGTACCGATATTCCCGACAATCAACGCGTCTTTGAATTTACTTGCCGGAATTTTACTTTTTTGTGGTTGGATTGCAATTAAGCGTGGCAATAAAACTGTGCACCAAAGATTTATGGTTGCGGCACTGCTGTCCTCAACACTTTTCCTCATTTGTTATGTCACATATCACTCAATGCTGCATGGAGTTGTCACAAAATATCCGGGTTTGGGAATAAAGCGATTTTTTTATTTCACGGTTCTTTTGACACATACACCTTTAGCCATGCTCATTATTCCGTTTATTATCATGGCTGTACGATATGCGTTGCGAGGAGAATTTGTTAAACACACACGTATCACACGTTGGCTTTTACCTGTATGGATGTATGTTTCTGTGACGGGGGTAATCATTTACGTAATGCTTTATATTGTGCGGTAATCTTACGATCGCACATTTAAAGCGCGCAAAAGAAACTGCTTTAAAAATCTTCCTAAACGTTTTTCCTTTTCCCAGAAGAAATCAAATTGCCCGAGAAGTGTTCCCCAAACTAAAAGAAAAACTTGATAAATCGGTGGAATAAGAGGGATGTAGACCAACGCCTTAATCCAAAAATTTGTTTCATCACTAATCCCTAAAAGATGAAAAATAGGCGGGCGACAAACCGAGATCATCATCCCGGCAAGCGAGAAAGCCAACATAATCATTACAAAATCCCAATTACTCGCAATGCCCCATTTGACCTTCAATTTTTCAATCCATTTAGCGGCCATAAAAATTCTCACAAATTACTGTTAATACTGCGGTAATAAAACAAAAGAAAATATGCCCCACACATCAAAACAACGATCGAGGAAATAGCAAGAACATAAATCATTTTTAGAAAACCATCCGCGCCAGTATCAAATTTTAAGATCATACGGATTTTTTGAGAATTTAAGTTTTGTGTTTCACGAGTCATTTCTTTAATCCATAATTTTGCAAAACCCAACCACACAAAAAAAGAATGCATCCCAAAAGAAGAATATTCCGATCCATAACATTTGGAAACGTAAGTAAAAATGCGGTCAATATCGTTCCCAATCCTGCTGCTTGCAAAAATTTAGCCGCATAATACATTACGTCGACCTTGTCACACCTGACATCGCGAGAATATTCTCAGTATTGTCACGAAAAGCTTGATGCTGAATGAGCTTCGTATAAATAAAATGCCACAAACAAAAAACAAAATAATATTGATACACCATCCATGGAATCTTCCCGGCATACACCGCACCCGGAAGAACAAAAAGGATTATCATCAAAAGCAAATTAAGCATCGTCGGGGGATAAATCTTATGCTTGATTGCGAGTGAACGCTTACGATAATCTTGAGGTAAATTCTTTTCTTGCGTATAATCGCGAATACTCACACCTGTTCCTACAAAAAAGAAAATCACCAAGGTTTCCGTAAAAAAATAAACGATACTCGTAAGTATTAAGAAAGTTAATTGTGGGATCTTCAAAAATGGAATCGTCATATAACTTTGCAACATAAGTGTACCAAGCATAAGCAAAGTCAAAAGACTTAAAACGTAAGAAGCAATCATAAAAAACCACATATTATCGCCTTTAATTGTATCAAAATAAAAAAAACCCCGTACCCATGATGGTACGGGGTATGCTGCAATTTATGCGAAGACTATTTCGGTGGTGCCAAAGGTGTCTTTTTTTCAGTAAGAACAGGTAATTCTTTGGATTTATCGGCGTTAAGCTGTGTAAAGCTTTTCCACTTTTCCGGAACATCATCACCCGCATAAATAGCTTGAACGGGACATTCGGGAATGCAGGCTCCACAATCAATACAGACTTCAGGATCAATGACAAGCATCTCTGCGTCTTCATGAAAACAATCAACAGGACAAACCGTAACACAATCAGTGTAGCGGCATTTTATACAAGGTTCCGTTACGACATGGGACATTTTAAAACCTCCTAGAGGACAAAGTTGAATTTATGAACAAAATATAACAAATCTGATCAGGGGTGTCAATTTTAATTTAGATTGTTTGCCGGTGTAAATTTCATCTTCAATTTGGCCCAAAAGTATTCGACAAAAGCGCCAAAGCCATGCAATTTTCTCAACAGATCTCCCACCGAACGAATTGAAATAAGCATTTGCCACATTTGTTTCGGACGAAGATAAAATTCTTTTAAACCTTTATCAATATAAAAATCAATATCTTTATTAGAGAGCTGTGGATAGTTCAAAAGAGTACGTTGCTCTTTTTGTGACGTGAGCCAATCACGCCAATCATTTGCCAAAAGATAATTGTTTTGCTTCGCCCACTTATAAAGAGCGGTTCCGGGATATGCCGCAACACCCGTAATCTGAATCGTATCGAGAGGGAGAGACTTTGCAAAATCCAAAGTCTTTTGTGCCGTCGTACGAGTTTCGCCAGGCGCGCCAATCATAAAACACCCGTGAATCGTAAATCCTAATTGATTTGCGCGGATCGCATATTCACGAGCCATCTCAACATTAACGCCGCCTTTGCGCACCGCCGCTAAACCATCATCATATCCAAACTCAAATCCAGTCATTAACATACGGCAACCAGACTCTCGCATCAAAGGGAGCATGTCCAAATCCGTATTCACGCGCATATTACACGACCAAGAAATTTTTTTATTAATCCCGCGGCGAATAATTTCTTCGCAAACCGTTTTCACATGCTCATTGTCAGCGGCAAACGTATCCGTTTCAAACATGATTTCACGAATTTGCGGATGTACTTTTAAACCATATTCCATTTCATCAACAACTTGCATCGCACTACGATTGCGCAATTTAAAACCATACATCAGCTGCGGATCACGGCAAAATGTACAAGCATTGTTGCAACCACGGCCAGTGATCAAAGTTAGAAAAGGAAACTTTTTTCCCCCATCGGGATACCATTCCGGCTTAATCAACTGCCAAGCGGGAAAGGGAAGTTCCGCAACATTGACAGTCGGACCGGGTGAATTATGAACAACTTTCTGCCCATCAAACCAAACCATTCCGCCGATTTTCATGGGCTCAATTCCAGCCGCCAAATCACGAAGTTGATAATCATACTCAGCTTTTAGAACATAATCGACGACACCTTTGGCAATTTCAAATGTATTGTCTGGTTCAGCCGTGACATGTTGACCTACAAAAGCCACTTTGCATTTTGTTCTTTCCTTTATAACTTTAGCTTGCTCAATGTCGTTATAAATCGAAGGGGTCGTGGCATGAATCACAAGAAGGTTTGGCTTAAAAGCTGAAACAATATCATACGATTGTTCAGGCGTAAAATTTTGTGCTGCGGCCTCGATAAATGTAACGTCATGACCTTGATCAATCAAAATTTGAGCGGCAATAAGAAGATATTCAGGGTGACGCTGAACACGTCCGCGAGATTTTGCGGACCAACGCGCGACACGAACAAAATCATCACCAAAAGACGGATTGAGAATAGCGACACGCATATGAATTATTTCCTTAAAAGTCATTAACTTATTAATTCCTGTTTATATTAATCTGTAACATAAAAGATTGCAAGCCCAAATTCATGTGAATATTCATAAAAATCAAGCACGAATCATAAATGCATCATTGACGAGGAGGAGGCCTTTCTATATAATACCGTTTTCTTATTCACGGAAATTTGATTTTAATTGGAGGCCTTTGCAATGGCGTTAAGTTCCGGCATTCCTGAAGCTAAAAGAAAGTTAAAAACCAAATCAGGAACATCATTTGGTTACTATAATATCGCGGACATTCAAAAAATTGGTTTGCGCAATCCCGCACACTTGCCGTTTTCAATCAAAATTCTCTTAGAAAGCGCGGTACGCAATTGTGATCATTTTCAAGTCACAAAAGATGATATCCGCAAACTTAGCAATTGGTCACCCAAAAACTTACCTGTTACCGAAATTGCTTTTAAACCTGGGCGCGTTGTATTACAAGATTTTACCGGCGTTCCGTGTGTCGTCGATCTTGCGGCGATGCGCTCGGCCATGAAACGATTAGGTGGTGATTATCGCAAAATCAATCCCCAAGTGCCTTGCGATTTAGTCATTGACCACTCAGTACAGGTCGATGCGTTTGGTAACAAAGCCGCGTTTGCTATCAATATCAAAAAAGAATTTGAGCGCAACCAAGAGCGTTACGAATTTTTAAAGTGGGGACAAAACGCCTTTAAGAATTTTCGCGTCGTTCCTCCGGGCACCGGCATTGTACATCAAGTTAATCTGGAATATTTGGCAACCGGTGTTTTAAAAACCAAGATCGCCAAAGAAACAATTCTCTATCCTGATAGTCTCGTTGGGACAGACAGCCACACGACAATGATCAATGGTTTAGGCATTGTTGGTTGGGGAGTCGGTGGCATTGAAGCAGAAGCAGTTATGCTTGGCGAACCCATTTACATGCTCATTCCCGAAGTTATTGGTTTTAAACTGACGGGAGCCTTAAAAGAAGGCGTGACTGCTACCGATTTGGTTTTAACAGTTACGCAAATTTTGCGTAAAAAAGGTGTGGTTGGAAAATTTGTCGAGTTTTTAGGTTCCGGTCTTAAAAACTTAACTTTACCTGATCGGGCGACTATTGCGAACATGGCACCTGAGTACGGAGCGACAATTGGACTTTTTCCTGTTGATGATGAGACGTTACGCTATTATCGCATGACCGGCCGTTCACCGGCTCAAGTTGACCTCATTAAACGATATATGAAAGCACAAGGCCTTTTCTACGACGGTACATCCACAGAACCCGAATTTACTGATACGCTTGAACTTGATTTATCCACGGTTGTACCAAGCTTAGCTGGACCAAAACGCCCGCAAGATCGTGTATCATTGACGGACGTGAAAAGTGTTTTCCATAAAAGTTTAACGACCCCCACCAAGGATCGTGGCTTTGGCTTAGCGCAAGAAGCCGTTGGTTCAACTGCGACGCTTTCAAATGGTGTCAATGTGACAATTGGACATGGCGCAGTCGTGATCGCTGCCATTACTAGCTGTACAAATACATCTAATCCATCAGTTTTAGTCGCAGCAGGATTGGTCGCAAAAAAGGCATTTGAAAAAGGCTTAAAAGTTCCAGCCTTTGTCAAAACCAGTTTTGCGCCCGGTTCACAAGTTGTCGAAGAATATCTCAATAAAGCAGGGTTACTTAAGTACTTAGAAAAACTAGGTTTTAATATCGTCGGATATGGCTGCACAACATGTATCGGGAATAGTGGACCATTACCAGAAAAAATTGCCGCCGCAATTCAAAAAAGCGATCTTGTTGCGGCTAGCGTCTTAAGCGGAAACCGTAATTTTGAAGGACGCATCAATCCATTTACCAAAGCAAATTTTTTGGCAAGTCCGCCTTTAGTCGTGGCCTATGCTTTAGCCGGCAGCGTGGATGTTGATTTAGTAACCGGCATTATCGGCAAAGATCAAAAAGGAAATCCCGTTTATTTACGCGACCTGTGGCCGACACAAGACGAAATTAAAGCTATTACGACAAAAACTGTCACTGCGACCGCGTTTCGTCTGCGTTATAAAAATGTGAGTAACGGCAATACCAACTGGAACAAAATTAAAACCGTTACATCCGAATTATTCAATTGGAAAAAGGAAAGCACATACATTCAAGAGCCACCATATTTTATTGATATGCTCAAAGAACCCGGCAAAATTCCAACAATCACTAACGCGCGCGTTTTGATAATGGTCGGAGATTCCATTACAACGGATCATATTTCACCGGCCGGTGATATTGCCCTTAATAGTTCCGCGGGTGAATATTTGATGAGCTTAGGTGTTGATAAAAACAACTTTAACAGTTATGGTTCTCGTCGCGGAAATGATCGCGTGATGACTCGCGGAACGTTTGCCAATATCCGTCTACGCAATTTGCTCGCACCCGGCACAGAAGGGTCATGGACAACATATTTGCCGGAAAATAAAGTAATGAGCATTTTTAACGCGTCAGAAATTTATAAAACCCGTGGAACCCCGCTCGTCATTCTTGCTGGCAAAGAATACGGAACCGGTTCTAGTCGTGATTGGGCCGCTAAAGGGCCGTCGCTTTTGGGCGTCAAAGTCGCGATCGCGCAAAGTTATGAGCGTATTCATCGCAGCAATTTGGCAGGCATGGGGATTTTGCCACTCGAATTTAAAGACGGCGAAAGCTATGAAACGTTGGGCTTAAAAGGTGATGAAATTTTTAACTTTATTGATCTTACTGATAATCTTAAACCCGGTCAGGAAATCACTGTGCAAGCCGCAGATAAAATATTTAAAACCAACTGCCGTCTTGATACCCCTGTTGAAATCGAATATTTCCGCAACGGCGGCATTTTACAAACAGTCTTACGAAAGTTAGCCAAAGGTTAGTTAATATGTCAAAAACAATGTATGACAAAATATGGGAATCCCATTTAGTCCATGATAGCGCAGGCGAAACGTCAATTATTTACGTTGACCGCCATCTTATCCATGAAGTCACAAGCCCCCAAGCTTTTGAAGGTTTACGTCTGACAAAGCGCCAAGTCCGTTGTCCAAACAAAACATTTGCAACAATGGATCATAATGTTTCGACAAAAACTAAGAATTGGTCGCTCGTCGAAGAAACATCAAAAATTCAGATGCAAAGACTTTCAGACAATTGCAAAGAATTCGGTGTAGCGCTGTATGACTTTTCTCATCAAGATCAAGGAATTGTCCACGTTATTGGACCAGAATTAGGATTAACACAGCCGGGAATGGTAATCGTTTGCGGTGATTCTCATACGGCGACACATGGCGCATTTGGCGCATTGGCTTTCGGCATCGGGACATCAGAAGTCGAGCATGTTTTAGCAACACAAACATTGCAACAAGATAAATCCAAATCCATGCTCATTAATATCGATGGAAATTTAGGTTTTGGCATTACCCCTAAGGATATTATCCTTTTTATCATTGGCCAAATCGGAACCGCAGGCGCAACAGGTTATGTCATGGAATATGCTGGGTCTGCAATCCGGGCACTATCCATGGAAGGCCGCATGACAATTTGCAATATGAGTATCGAAGCGGGCGGACGGGCGGGGATGATCGCTCCAGATGAAACAACATTTGCATACATCAAAGGCCGCGATTTTGCACCAAAAGGCGCGGACTGGGATAAAGCCATCGCCTATTGGAAAAAATTACCGAGCGACACCGATGCCAATTTTGACAAAGTGATCAATATCAAAGCCGAAGACATTCAACCGCAAGTGACGTGGGGAACAAGTCCCGGCCAAGTCACATCAATTGAAGGCATTGTTCCTGATCCCGAAAGTTTCACCAATCCTGTTGATCGCAGCGCGGCTCGCAACGCGCTGGATTACATGGGCCTTAAAGCGAATACGCCACTCGATGGGTTAGCTGTCGATAAAGTTTTTCTCGGTTCATGCACAAACGGCCGTATTGAAGATTTACGTGCCGCCGCCGCCATTGTCAAAGGGAAAAAAGTTGATCCATCTGTGCAAGCTATTGTCGTCCCCGGTTCAGGCCGTGTCCGTCGACAAGCGGAAAAAGAAGGACTGCACGATATTTTTACCGCCGCGGGCTTTGAATGGCGTTTTGCCGGCTGTTCAATGTGTCTCGGCATGAATGATGACCAACTTAAAAAAGGCGAGCGCTGTGCCTCGTCGAGTAATCGCAATTTTGAAGGACGACAAGGACCCGGTGGCCGCACACATTTGATGAGTCCCGAAATGGCCGCTCTTGCGGCATTAAAAGGTAAAATTACTGATGTTCGAAAAGCTTTAAAGGAAATAAAGTAATGCAACAAAAAATCTTTTATCCTGATCGTTACAATATTTCAAAAATCCTGCTTTTTACAATGATCGTGATGGTCTTGGGCATTGGGTTTTTTGTCAATTTCACAGCGATATTCTATGTCGTAGTGCTCTGCGTCCTTATTGATATTTTTATTTTAGGTGCGCTATTTCGGCTTCATTTCAATTTTGAAAAGCGTAACATAACAGGCTTGAGCCCTACATCCGGAATTTTCATTGCGACACTTTCCATTGACGACTTAGACGTCGAGGACAATGCAAAGACAGGCAAGTCAAAACAAATTCTACTAAAAAAACGAAATTCACCCGACATGATTAAAATTCAGACAGAACTTTTTTCTGATGAAACACTTACCCAAATTCGATCAATTATTAAAAACAAATTTATTCTTGGAGGTTAAACTTTTAATGGAACCTTTTGACGTGCATACTGGCATCGCCGCACCGATCGACCGCGTCAACATTGACACGGATGCCATCATTCCAAAACAATTTTTGCGTAAAATTGAACGCACTGGTTTTGGCAAACATCTTTTTCATGAATGGCGCTTCTTAGATTATGAAGGGACTAAAGAAAATCCCGACTTTGTATTAAACAAACCGGCGTTTCGCAAAGCCACAATTCTTTTAGCGCGTGATAATTTTGGCTGTGGTTCAAGTCGCGAACATGCACCATGGGCATTGACTGATTATGGATTTCGCGTCATTGTTGCCCCCAGCTTCGCCGATATCTTTTACAACAACTCCGTCAAAAATGGACTTTTACTCATTACTCTTAAAACAAATGAAGTAGATGAGCTTTTTAAGGACGCCGCGCAAAATCCCGGCGAAAGCATGACCGCGGATTTAGAAAAGCAAACGATTTCAACTCACACCGGAAAAACATATTCATTTGAAATCAATTCCTTTTCAAAACATTGTTTGCTTAATGGACTCGACCAAATCGGATGGACGCAACAATTTAATAATGACATTACAAAATATGAAGAAAAAGTAAATAAAGAAATGCCTTGGTTGGCATAAAGGAATGCTATGTCAAAAAATGAAAATTTAGCTCGCAAACATTCTGCCAAAATTATTGATGGTTACGAACGCGCAGCAAGTCGCGCGATGTTGCGTGCGGTTGGTTTCAAAGACGAAGATTTCAGCAAAAATCAAATCGGCATCGCCTCAACATGGAGCATGATCACTCCATGCAACATGCACATTGATAAGCTCGCTCTCAAAGCGCAAGAGGGTATTGACGCCAATGGTGGGAAGGGTTTGATATTTGGGACTATCACAATTTCCGACGGTATTTCGATGGGAACAGAAGGGATGAAATATTCTCTCGTATCCCGTGAAGTTATTGCAGATTCGATTGAAACCGTCATGGGATGCGAAGGATTCGATGGACTCGTTGCAATTGGCGGCTGTGATAAAAATATGCCGGGTTGCCTTATGGCTATCGCACGATTAAATCGGCCTAGTATTTTTGTCTATGGTGGAACCATTTTGCCCGGCTGCTACAAAGATAAAAATGTTGATGTGGTTTCAGTATTTGAAGCCGTTGGTCAATTCGCCAATAAAAAGATTTCTGCCAATGATTTAAAAGATGTGGAATCATGCGCAATTCCCGGACCGGGTTCATGTGGAGGGATGTACACAGCAAACACCATGGCCTCCGCGATTGAAGCGCTCGGCATGAGTTTGCCCAACAGTTCAATGCAAGTGGCAATTTCTAAAGAAAAAGAAGACGATTGTGTCAACGCCGGAAAAGCTGTTCTAAATCTAATAAAACTTGGCATTAAACCTAAAGATATTTTGACGCGCAGGGCCTTTGAAAACGCCATCACCGTCGTCATCGCGATCGGTGGTTCAACGAATGCCGTTTTGCATTTGTTAGCGATTGCGCATAGCGCGGGTGTCAAACTTTCCCTTGATGATTTCACGCGCATCGGAAAAAAAGTTCCGGTCTTAGCCGATCTTAAACCAAGTGGCAAGTATGTGACCGCGGAATTGGTCAAAATTGGTGGTATCACACCTTTGATGAAAACCTTGCTTGATGCTGGATTATTACACGGGGATTGCGTGACCGTTACCGGAAAAACTTTGGCTGAAAACTTAAAGGATGTGAAGCCGTATCTCGACGGTCAGCAAATCATCAGACCTTTAAACAATCCAATCAAAAAAGACAGCCATTTGGTTATTCTCTACGGAAATTTGGCACCCGAAGGGGCCGTCGCAAAAATCAGCGGCAAAGAAGGATTACGCTTTAGCGGAACAGCCAAAGTGTATGATTCAGAAGAGAAGGCACTTCAAAAAATTCTGGATGGCACAATTAAAAAAGGTGATGTTGTCGTGGTCAGATACGAAGGCCCGCGTGGCGGACCCGGAATGCGCGAAATGCTTTCTCCAACATCCGCCGTTATGGGCAAAGGATTAGGGAAAGATGTTGCCCTCATCACCGATGGACGCTTTTCTGGTGGTAGCCATGGCTTTGTTGTCGGCCATATTACACCGGAAGCGTATAATGGCGGCCCGCTTGCAATTATAAAAAACGGCGATACCATTATCATCGATGCTAATACCCGTGAACTCAATGTTAATATTTCAGCTGTCGAAATCAAGCAACGACTCAAGAAATGGAAACAACCACAACCACGCTATACACGCGGTGTTCTCAGTAAATATCAAAAAGTCGTTACGTCCGCGTCACACGGTGCAGTTACCGATTAACCCAATCCCATCGCGAGGAGGCCAAAGGCCGACGCGGCGATCTTAAAGAGATTGCTTCGTCACTTCGTTCCTCGCAATGGATATAACAAAAGTTCATTTTTCTCTTTTAACATTGATAATAACATCATAAACTACACACATGGCTGGCAATTCATTTGGACAATTATTCCGGATTACAACTTTTGGCGAAAGCCACGGTGCTGGCATCGGTGTTATTATTGATGGCGTTTTGCCAAATATTGATTTGAACGAAGCTGACATTCAAGTTGACCTTGATCGTCGTCGACCTGGGCAAAGCAAAATCACGACCCAGCGCCAAGAAAGTGATACAGCAGAAATTTTATCAGGTGTGTTTGAGGGGAAAACAACCGGCGCGCCAATTGCCATTCTAATACGCAATAGCAATCAAAGACCACAGGATTACTCCGAAATCAAAGATGTTTTCCGCCCAGGACACGCGGATTATTCTTTTTTAGCAAAATTTGGCATTCGTGATTATCGTGGCGGAGGAAGATCATCCGGACGAGAGACAGCCTGCCGTGTTGCCGCGGGAGCTGTCGCCAAAAAAATCCTACTCAATGCCGGAATAAAAGTCATTGCATACACACTTTCGGTTGGTCGCATTACCGCCAAGAAAATTGATTTTAGTGTGATTGATAAAAATATCGTTCGTGCGCCTGATCTTGAAGTCGCCGAATTGATGATTGCCGAAATTGAAAAAGCACGTAAGGATTTAGATTCTGTCGGTGGTATCGTTGAAGCTGTTGTTCAAGGATGTCCCGCGGGTTTAGGAGATCCTGTTTTTGATAAACTCAACGCTAAACTTTCACACGCTCTTATGTCCATTGGGACCATTCGCGGCATTGAATTCGGCGAAGGATTTCGTGCCACCACGATGCGCGCGTCTGAACATAATGATCCATTCATCGCCAAATCAAAAGCAGTGCATACAAAAACAAATCACGCGGGGGGAATTTTAGGCGGGATATCCACCGGTGAAGATATTGTTTTGCGTGTTGCGGTCAAACCACCTTCTTCAATCGCGAAAGAACAAGATACAATCAATACCAAGTTGGATCCAATAAAAATTCAAGTCAAAGGCCGGCATGATCCATGCATTTGCCCACGAGTCGTTCCCGTTGTCGAAGCCATGATCGCCGTCACTTTGGCGGATGCTCTTTTAATTCAAAAAAGTATTAGATAACTCTGCTTATGCCTGCACCAAAGTTTGAACCCAAAGTTATATTTATTACGGGTTGTTCCAGTGGCTTCGGTCTGCGCACCGCGGTACGGCTTGCTAAAAGCGGCCATCACGTCATTGCCACAATGCGCGATCTTAATCGCAGTGGCACACTCACCGACGAAATTCGTAATGCCAATAAACATGTCGATCTTTTCAAAATGGACGTCACTGATAAGCGAATCATCAAGGAAGTTGTCCGTGCTGTTGCCGCAAAATACGGCTATATTGATGTTTTAATTAATAATGCCGGTTTTGGTTTAGGTGGATTTTTTGAAGATTTGGCTGATGAAGAAATCCGAAACCAGATGGAAACAAATTTCTTTGGTGTGCAAAATGTGACGAGGGAAGTAATCCCTTGCATGCGTCAAAGACGCAGTGGAAAGATTATTAATATTTCCAGTATCGCGGGTCTATCAGCATCACCAAGTTTTAGCGCGTACAATGCGAGCAAATGGGCTCTCGAGGGCTTTTCAGAAAGCCTGCGATATGAAATGAAAATCTGGGGAATTGATGTCGTACTGATTGAACCCGGAACATATAAAACAAAAATATTTTATGAAAATGCCCGCTATGGCAAAAATTTCACCAATGCCGACAGCCCATATTTTACAATTTCATCGTTTCTTGCCAAGAAAGTAAAAACCTACGTTGATGGGTGTGATAAAAACCTTGAAGATATTCCTAAACTCATCGAAAAAATAATCAATTCAAAAAAACCGCCATTTCGCAACATTCCCGATATTGAAACACGAATTTTGTATGGCTTACGAAAAATCCTCCCATTTCGTCTCTATAGTTTCCTGATTTACAAGACTTTATTTTCAGGATTTCAACTTCCAAAATAAAAATAAAATTTCACATCCGATCCTTTAGAAAACTTTCCAAATTACCAGACTGCAAATAAGGATTTGTTTTCTTTTGCTCACCCAAAGTTTCAAAAGCAACATCTCCATAATTATGTCCGGGATAAATAACTGTCGTATCAGGAAGCTTTAAAATCACATTTTGTAAACTTTTAAATAAAGTCTCGGCACTGCCGCCGGGAAGATCAACGCGTCCACAACCGTCGATAAATAAGGTGTCACCTGCAATCAAAATATCTTTATACTTAAAGCACTGACAACCGGGTGTATGACCAGGCGTATGGAGGCATTCCAATTCCAATGCACCCACCTTGAGAACAGCCCGATCCGCAACTTTTTTAAGATTTTTACATTTCGGTGTGTAGAAGGGGGCCTCATGCTCAGAAATATAAACCGAGACATCATGAGTTGTCTGCAGTTCATCAATTCCATTTACATGATCCTTATGACCGTGCGTTAAGAATATATTCGTGATTTTATATCCCTTTTCTTTAGCATGATTGCGTAAGTATGCAACATCCCAAGCCGGGTCAATCACCGCAATTTCCCCACTAGCTTTATCACCGATAAAATAAATAAAATTATTCATTGGTCCTATTTCCATCTGCTCGAGTATCAATTCAGGGTATTTCATATCTTTCTCCTTTTAATTTTTGTATTTTCATTATAAAATCATTCAGCTTTTATTCAAGCCATACATTTACTAAGGAGAGCGCAATGGTTTTACTCGAATCTATTCTCATTAAGCTAGGTACCACAATGCCAGACTTCAGTCTTAACGATCCGCACGGAAAAAATTATAAAGGCAATGATCTCTTTGGCGAACGTGGACTTTTGGTCGTTTTTACATGCAATCACTGCCCATACGCGATCGCCGTTTGGCCGCGCGTTATTGCTTTAGCCAAATATGCCAAAGCGATGAAAATCAATACCGTTGCCATTAACCCCAATATCAATCCTGCTTATCCAGACGATGCTCCCGATAAAATGATCGAAAAGATCACTGAGCTAGGCATCGATTTTCCCTATCTTGTAGATGAATCGCAAGCAACAGCACGCAGTTTTAAAGCCCAATGCACACCCGATATTTATCTTTTCAATAAAGACAAAACCTTGGCTTATCATGGCCGCATTGATGACAATTGGCAAGATGAAAGCAAAGTCACGCGCCAAGAGTTAAAAGAAGCTTTAAATAATATGGCCACCGGACAACCGCTTGATCCTATTCAACGACCCTCAATGGGGTGTTCTATCAAATGGAATAGCTAAAATTGTAGCATTTTAAGCCCATAGTAATACTTTGCTGTGGGCTTGCTTTTTTAATATAAATATGAGACACTATCTCATATGAGAAAAAAAGCAACACACCAGCACCTTGCAGAACATACCAAATACCGGCAATACCTATTAAAAAAAGGCCTCAAACTCAGCCGAGCGCGTGAAACTGTTTTCTGGGAAGTCATGGAAGCGCATGGTCACTTCGCAGCTGAGGAACTGGTCAAGCAATGCGCAATTCGAAATCGCGGTGTCTCACGCGCCACAATTTATCGCTCTCTTAAAGAACTTTTTGGTGCCGCCGTCATCAGGGAGACAGCTTTTGGTGAAAAGCATCATCACTTTGAGCATGTATATGATGAAAAACTTCATCACCATGCTCGCTGCATTCACTGTTACAAAATTATTGAGGTTCCATGTCTACAAGAATACAAGAAGTATCTTGAGCTTTTAAAAAAGGAACATTTTCAAGTTCTCGGACATGAACTTCATTTTTATGGAACCTGTCAAAACTGCCTGGAGATCAAATAATGTACGATATAAATTTGAAGCAAAAATTATCAAATTTTTCATTTCTTCTTTTATTTGCAATGCTGTTTTTTGTGCCAGACGCATACGCGGATAAACCAATAAAAATTGTTGCAACAATCGGTCAATTGTCCGATGTCGTTGCCAACGTTGGTGGTGAGCGCGTCAAAGTCGAAGGACTCATGGGTGCTGGTGTTGATCCGCATCTTTATAAGGCCAGCGAGGGGGATGTCCGTAAATTGCGTGAAGCACAAATCATTTTTTATAATGGCCTTTTTTTAGAAGCCAAGATGGAAGACATCTTCAAGAAAATGCAACGTCGCGTCAAAACCGTTCCCGTTGGAGAAAGTATTCCTCGCGCCGAGTTACTGGAAAGTGAAGTGTTTCACGGCCATTTTGATCCACACATCTGGTTTGATGTCACACTATGGCAAAAAGTCACAATTAAAGTCAAAGAAACTTTATGTGAATTTGACAACTTATATTGCAAGGATTATGAAAAGCGTGCTGTAGAATATTTAGAAAAACTAACTCAGCTGGATCAATTTATCAAAACCAGAGCATTAGAAATATCAAAAGACCAACGTATTCTAGTAACAGCACATGACGCATTCCGCTACTTTGGCCGAAAATATGATTTTCAAGTGAAAGGTTTGCAGGGCATCAGCACACAATCCGAAGCAGGTATAAACGATGTCGTAAATCTTGCCGACTTTATCGCTGAGCACAAAATCAAAGCAATTTTTATCGAATCTTCCGTGCCCGAACGTAATATTCAAGCTGTTCGTGAAGCGGTAAAATCACGCGGATGGGATGTAAAAATTGGCGGCGAACTTTTTTCGGATGCTATGGGTCATGAAGGTAGCTTTGAAGGTACTTATATCGGCATGGTCACACATAATATTAATACCATCGTTGACTCACTCAAATAAAGGAAACACCATGACAAACACTATGCAATCCAATTCATTAGCCATCGAAGTAACAGATTTGACCGTGGCCTATCAAGAAAAGCCAGTACTTTGGGACGTAGACTTTAATGTCCCACAAGGCGTTTTACTTGCCATTGTCGGACCCAATGGCGCCGGTAAATCAACATTAATTAAAACCATCCTTGGCCTTGTAAAACCAGTTGCCGGCCGTATCTTAGTACTTGGCGCGCAATATCAGGCGCGAAAGCAATTGATTGCTTATGTCCCACAGCGAAGCAGTGTGGATTGGGATTTTCCAACTAACGTGCTCGACGTTGTCTTGATGGGACGCTACGGACATCTTGGATGGATCAGAAGACCAAGCCCTAAAGATAAGAAATTGGCGATTGAATGTTTAGAGCGTGTCGGCATGGCGGACTTTGCTGGACGACAAATCAGTCAATTATCTGGCGGACAGCAGCAAAGAGTTTTTTTAGCACGTGCTTTTATTCAAGAAGCCTCAATTTATTTAATGGACGAGCCATTTGCCGGCGTAGACGCAACAACCGAAAAAAGTATTATTGAACTTCTCCGTGAAATTAAAAAAAGTGGAAAAACTGTAATCTGTGTCCATCACGATCTGGAAACACTTAAAGAATATTTTGACTGGGTGATGCTACTAAATGTCCGCCGAGTATCTTTAGGGCCGATTGCGACAGCGCTGACGCCAGAAAACCTCAAACGTGCTTATGGCGGCCGCGCATTATTTCTCGATCAAAAAGGAGACACCCGTGTTTGAGCATGTATTCCACTTAATTGCGAGCAATTATACTTTGCAAATCGTTACACTCGGAGCTTTGATTTTAGGAATTACCGCAGGCGCTTTAGGAGCTTTTGCGGTTTTGCGAGAACAAAGTTTGCTAGGCGATGCCATTTCGCATGCGACGCTTCCCGGGGTAGGTCTCGCGTTTTTGATTACGCAGGATAAAAGTCCATTGACCTTATTAATTGGTGCGGGAATCGCCGGTTGGCTTGGCACCATTTGCGTCAAATTAATAACACAATCAACTCGAGTTACCAAAGACGCGGCATTAGGAATCATCCTTTCGGTATTTTTTGGATTTGGCCTTGTCATCATTACGATTGTACAAAAGCTACCCACCGCAACCAAAGCGGGATTGGATAAATTTTTATTCGGCAATGCAGCAACTCTCCTTAAAGAAGACGTCGTGACAATGACTTATTTAAGCAGTATTGTTTTACTGCTACTTATTCTCTTTTGGAAAGAATTTAAATTATTAACTTTCGATAATGATTTCTTTAAAAGTCTTGGATTGCCTTTTCACATCTTTGATATCTTGCTCACGACTTTGATCGTCTCAGCGATCATCCTCGGCTTACAAACAGTTGGTGTTGTTTTAATGAGTGCCATGATTGTGGCGCCAGCTGCAGCCGCACGACAATGGACGGATCGATTGGGGGTTATGGTGATCCTGTCCTCATTCCTAGGAGCACTCTGTTGTGTCGCTGGCGCAATCACTAGCAGTATTATTCCTAATATGCCGACAGGACCAATCATTACTGTATATTTAAGTTTAACGGTTATTATTTCCTTATTTTTGGCGCCGCATCGAGGCTTGGTATGGGATTGGATAAGAATTTTTCATCAGCGCGCCATGATCGAAAGCGCATCGATATTACAAAATCTTCTTATTCTCTCTGAAAGCCACACGGATCCATTTCATCCCCATGAAGCGGCAGTTTTAAAAACATTAGGGACTGACACACTCCGTCGGAATATCACAAAATTAGTTAGAGCTGGTTTAATTAAACAGTACCCCGGAAATTTAATATCCTTAACACCATTGGGGTTGAAGAAAGCCAAAGTACTTACACATAACCTACATACTGAAAGCCAAAGGTTAATTTGATGTCACCAAGTTTAGAAATCATAATTTTAGCTTCCTTGGTCGCACTCACATGCGCTTTACCCGGAGTATTTCTTGTCTTACGACGAATTTCATTAATGAGTGATGCGATCAGCCACGCAATTCTGCTCGGAATTGTCGTTATGTTTTTTATAACCAAAGACCTGTCTTCACCGCTTTTATTGATCGGCGCGACGATAACCGGCGTCCTGACCGTGACCGTTACCGAAATGCTGATCCGGACACAAAAAGTTAAAAAAGATACCGCGATTGGCTTAGTGTTTCCGTTCCTATTTTCCATTGGGGTCATTTTACTTAATAAATACGCGTCGGGAATTCATCTTGACGCAGATTGCATTCTTTTTGGTGAAATTGCCTTCGCACCATTCGATCGATTTATCTTTCAAAATGTCGATCTTGGTCCAATCGGGTTATGGTTAATGAGCGTTGTTTTTCTACTTAATTTAACGTTCATCATCGTATTTTATAAGGAATTAAAGCTCGCAACCTTTGATCCCGCGTTAGCAGCGGCTCTTGGTTTTACACCAATTCTTTTGCATTATGCACTCATGAGTTTAGTCAGTATTACCGCGGTCGGGGCTTTTGAAAATGTCGGATCCATCTTAGTCGTTGCTTTATTCATTGCTCCGCCGGCTACGGCATATCTTTTAACCAACCGCTTGTCCGTCATGCTGATCTTAAGCGGCGCAATTGGAATCATAGCGGCAATTTCCGGATATTGGCTCGCACACTTTCTGGATGCGAATATCGCGGGTTCAATGGCGACGATGTGTGGAGTTATTTTCTTTATTGTTTTTATCTTTGCACCAGAGCACGGCTGGCTCGCACGACAATTTTTTCGCCGTTTTAAACAATGGGATTTTGCCAAAGACATCCTGACTGTTCATCTACTGCAGACAGAACTTAATCACGCGGATCAAACAGAACAAATTGTAAGTCATATGACGGATCACATGCTCTGGGATCATCCATTTACCATCGATGTCATTAGTCGTTGCTTACAGGATGGATTGATTGTGCAAGAAGGCGAAAAATTAATCCTCACAAATTACGGACGCGAAAAAGCAAAAATTTCGATTTTAAAAGGTTGATTCTTGAGCAGAGGCAATTATAATAGACGTCAATGAAATTTGTCTCTCGCAAATCGACGAACACCGATTCCATCGCAATCTTAGCTGATCTTACCAACGATCTTCCTCTCGAAGAATGGGATGCCGGTTTTATCTTTATCTCATTTTTTAGTCGTGAATCTGCCGGACAAATCGCGAATGAACTTCAAAAAAAAATCCGCTGCCATAATTTTTTAGGATGTTCGTCTGCCGGCGTCATCACCGATACAACGGAAATCGAACATCTACCCGCGGTGTCTCTGATCCTCATGAAATTTGACCATGTGACAATGCAGCCGTTTTATTTGAGCCAGAGCGAAATTTCCGCGATGACAAAGAATGAAGAGTGGTATGAATTTCTTGATGTCTATCCTAACGAAAAGCCGAAGTTCTTTATCTTGCCGGATCCCTTTTCTATTGATATTAATCAACTGTTGTCATCATTTAATAAAGCTTACAATCTTTGTCCTGTCATTGGTGGACTTGCCAGCGGCGGCGCTCAAGCGGGTGACAATACATTGATTCTCAATAACACATTATACGAAGACGGATGTGTCGGTTTAAGCCTACAGGGTGATATTCGTGTTGAAACCGTCGTTTCCCAAGGATGTCGACCGATCGGTGAAAGTTATATTGTAACGAAAGCTGAAGGGAATGTGATTCATGAATTGGGAGGTCGTCCTTTCTATAAAGTCCTCGAAGAAGTTTTAAGCATCAAAGCTACTGATCGAGACCGCACATTAGCACAAGAAGCAATATTCGTTGGCATCGCTATGGATGAATATAAGCACGATTTAAAAACCGGAGACTTTTTAATTCGCCTTGTCATTGGCTTAGATCAAGAAAGCGGAGCTGGAGCCATCGCGGACTATATCCGCGTCGGCCAAACGATTCAATTTCATGTCCGTGACGCGATCTCCGCAACTCAAGAATTAACCGACCTTATGCATACACAAATCAAGCGCCATCCGACAGATAAACCGCAGGGAGCACTGCTTTTTTCCTGCAATGGGCGCGGAAAAAACCTCTTTGGCGTGAGAGACCATGATCTAAGTATCGTTAAGGAACATGTCGGCAACATTCCGGTGGCAGGCTTCTTTTGCGCAGGTGAAATCGGTCCTGTTGGCGGACAAAATTTTGTACATGGATTTACGTCGAGCATTGCTTTATTCTATCCACTCACCCCGCCAACCAAACATTAGCCTAATCATCGCTGTTGAGAAATTTACTGATTTGTGTTAGTTTATATCACGATGAATAATACGACACCCAACTCAACAACACAAAACGCACCCAACAAGTCTGTTGTGATTTTGACTCCAGCCGCGGTTGAAAAGGTGCGATCAATGATGCAAAAAGAAAACAAACCCGACTACGGATTACGTGTCGGTGTTGTCACCGGCGGCTGTGCAGGATTATCATATGAAATGCGTTTGCAAAAAGCGGCTTATGAAAATGATGTCATTGTTGAACAAGACGGCATTAAAATGTTTGTCAATAATGAAAGCGTCGACTTCCTCAAGGGGATTGTTATTGATTACGTTGATACATTAAAAGAAAGCGGCTTTAAATATAGCAATCCCAACGCCAAGTCCAGTTGCGGCTGCGGAACTTCCTTTAGTTAGAAAGGTCTCCAACTCATGATTACTCGTCCACAAGTCGAAACTCAAGAATCAAAAGATAAAGAAAAGACAGCAAAAAGCCCTCAAAGCCTAGACCTAAGTTATAAACCATTACCCGGTTCAAAAAAGATTTACAAAGCGGGTATTGTCCATAAGAATATTCGTGTTCCCTTCCGAGAAATTTCTCTTTCTCCGACAACAACAGCCAAAAATAAAATCATTCCCAATGCTCCGCTTATTGTCTATGACACATCCGGTTCTTATACAGATGAAACATCCCAAATTGATATTGCAAAAGGTCTTGCGCCATTGCGTCGCAATTGGATTCTAAATCGTCAAGATGTCGAAGAATTATCTGGAGCAACTTCCGATTATCGTCGCAAAATTGAAAGTGACCCAACTTTAGCCTCAATTCGCTATCCATTAACCATTAAACCTTTACGTGCCAAAGCTGGCAAAAATGTCAGTCAAATGCACTATGCTCGTCAGGGAATCATTACACCGGAAATGGAATTTGTTGCCATTCGTGAGCGCGTCGAGCCAGAATTTGTCCGTAGTGAAATCGCCCGCGGCCGCGCCATTATTCCCGTAAACATCAATCATCCCGAACTTGAACCAATGATTATCGGCCGCAATTTTCTTGTTAAAATCAATGCGAATATCGGAAACTCCGCCGTCTCATCAAGTATCGCCGAAGAAGTTGAAAAAATGACATGGTCAACACGCTGGGGTGCGGATACGGTCATGGATTTGTCAACAGGTAAGAATATTCATGAAACCCGCGAATGGATTATCCGCAATTCGCCCGTTCCAATCGGAACGGTTCCTATTTATCAAGCCCTTGAAAAAGTAAACGGCAAAGCCGAAGATCTCACATGGGAAATATATCGCGACACCTTGATTGAACAAGCAGAACAAGGCGTTGATTATTTTACCGTTCATGCCGGCGTGCTATTGCGTTATATTCCGCTGACCGCAAAACGTTTGACAGGAATTGTTTCGCGCGGTGGGTCAATTCTTGCCAAATGGTGTTTGACTCATCATAAGGAAAATTTTCTCTATACGCATTACGAAGAAATTTGCGAAATCATGAAAGCGTATGATGTCTCGTTTTCCCTCGGTGATGGTTTACGGCCCGGCTCCATTGCTGACGCGAATGATGCCGCGCAATTCGGTGAATTAGAAACATTAGGCGAGCTGACACAACGTGCTTGGAAACACGATGTACAAGTTATGATCGAAGGGCCCGGTCATGTTCCTATGCATTTGATCAAAGAAAACATGGACAAACAACTCGACATTTGTAAAGAAGCGCCTTTTTATACGTTGGGACCTCTTACAACCGACGTGGCGCCGGGATATGATCATATAACTTCCGCAATTGGCGCGGCAATGATCGGATGGTTTGGAACAGCTTTATTATGCTATGTCACACCCAAGGAACATTTGGGTTTACCGAATAAAAAAGATGTGAAAGACGGCATTATGGCTTATAAAATCGCGGCACACGCTGCTGATTTAGCAAAAGGCCATGCGCACGCCCGTGAATGGGACAATGCGTTATCAAAAGCACGTTTTGAATTTCGTTGGAAAGATCAATTTAATCTTTCATTAGATCCAGAAACCGCGGAAAGCTTTCATGATCAGACATTACCGGCAGAAGGTGCCAAACTCGCGCATTTTTGCTCTATGTGCGGACCGCAATTCTGCTCAATGAAGATCACACAAGATGTCCGTGACTATGCTCAAAAGGAAGCGGAAAAAGAAAAAGGCTTAGCTGAAAAAGCAGAAGAGTTTAAGCGCGCCGGAAAAGAAATTTATACGTAGAAATCTGATTTTAGAAACAAAGAAAAAACCTCATCGGTCATAGATGAGGTTTTTCTTGTTTAAATCAATAAACTCGGCTAAACTGAAACAAGTTGCGAATGATTTTTAAATACACTACTGTACACGTTAACAAATTCTTCAAGCCGCACTTTGAGCGCATCAAGATCCTGTAAAGCTTTCTGACGATATTCTTCCGTTTCAAGAATCATTTGTGGAAAAAGTTTTTGATAGTACTCAATTCCACCCAAAAGATTCGTACGAAATTCGTTCAAATACACAATTTGCTTTGGCGTAGGGGAAGGAAGAATCTTTTTTATTTCCCTGACGAGAAAATCAATATTTATTTTCAACTCTTTATTAAACATATTGGGTCGATATCCGGAATTCAAAAGATTAATACGCCCATAAATATGATCAACCATTTCCTTTAACGTTACAATTTTTGAAAAATACGCCAAGTTTGGACCGGGGCAAACCGCGGAAAAGCGCTTACCATTTTTAAAAACATTGTTTTTAATCAAAGCGCCCTCACCGAGATCATTACAAATACAAGCCTTCTTAACAACCGCATCAAATTGCTTTTTATAATCAGTAAAAGCAAGCTGCAATTTTGCAAGCTGTTCAAGTTTCAGTTTTTGGTAAAGACGAGAAGCGGTACAAATCGGCTCTTTGGTAAACTCAACATTAGAAACCAAATGTCCTTTAGGACAGGCACTGCCCGGTTTTCCAGATTCAATCTTACGATTTTTCTCATCATCACTCGGATTGTGGCGAATATTATTAAATGGTACACCTAATGGCGAAACATCACTGGTGTAAAGATCCGCCTCCGTTGCTTGCGAAAGTTGCCGCAAAGTTGGTTCATCCACATTCGTCGCCTCAGGGCAAAGAAGAAATGGTGTTCCCCAGCCCGTGCTGTCAACATTATAATATTCACGTAAAAATCTGTCTTCATTGAGCGTGCCAATCCCGCCTTGTGCCGTCAACTTAACTTCCGGAACGACAGCAGGGATCACACGATTTTTAATCTTTAAAGCTTCCGCGTAAACCGTATGAAGAGTGGAAATTAACTCACCACGCTTCGTTTTAAATTCTTCCAAAATCGGTCCCATGAGCATTCCAGCGGCTGGAAAAACGTGTCCACCGCAATTTAAACCGGATTCAACACGATACTCTGAAATCCAAATGCCCTTTTTGGCAAAGAATTTACCTTGAATGAGCGAGGAACGAAAATCGCTGACTTTCAAAATAACACGTTTTTTAATAAAGCCACTGGCGTCTGCATAAAAATCTTTAAATTCTTCGACGTAACTGTAAAGTCTTTGGTTAATGCCCGCAGAAAAAACAATTGCTGATTGTAAAGTGCTTTCACCATAACCTCGCAAAGCCGCTAAAGCATCTGAATAAATCGAAGGGAGAGGTACGCCATCCTTAGCAAAATTGGTGCGGTCAAGCTTAGTCATAATATTGACATTGATGTCCCCGGGCGCAATCGCATTGCGAAGATCATCCTGCATTTTTTTCTTACATACCTCATCACCGGTCGCAAGCATTTCACGATAAAGTTTTTTTACAGGAGATGTTTCAGGCAAGAGTTCAAAATATTTCGTTATTTCACTACCAATAACAAAAGCAGAAGCTTTCAAATCCGCAAATTGCTTTTTAACTATGCGGTCAAGTAAATTCAAATACGCCGTAATTCTTTTCGCGCGAAAATCTTCATCATATTTTGTGATAGGGGTATAGGGTTCACCTGTTTGCTCACAATAAAATTTACGCATGTCTTCAATTAAAGTATCATCTACCAAAGAAATAACAGACGAAATCCCGTAACGCGCCACCTTAACTGGCGAGTCAATCGAGAATCCGGTACCCATAACGGGAATATGAAAAGTGTGCAATTTACTCATAGTTCATCCTTTGTCAGCATGTGTAATTATACCGTGTCACAGCATATTAGCAAGGAGTTTTCTCTATCATTCATGCTACTTCAAAAGTGTTAGTATTACAGCACTTATGTATATATTTTATGAAAAATTTGCGTTTTAAGTAAATTTATATTAGAATGCTTCCACTTAAAGAAAGCTGAGAAAATGAATCGCGAATTTTATTTCGGCCTGACGGATCAAAGTTTGTCAGGCAAAATTTTAGATACCGAGACATGTGACCAAATTCTAACCTCACCGGACATTGATGTTCTTCCGCTGTTGAATGCCGCGTATGAAATTCGTAAAAAGTATCATGGCAAAGTTGTCAGTATTCATATCATTAACAATACTCAAAACGGATACTGCCCTGAAGACTGCCATTATTGCGCCCAAGCAAAATCATCGCAAGCAAACATTGAAGAATATCCGATAAAGCCAGATGCCGAAATTCTTGCGGAGGCTAAGCAAGCATATGAAAGTGGGGCATTTCGCTATTGCATGGTTTTTGCTGGTCGTGGTCCGTCGACAAAACGAACCGAACATCTTGCCAAATTGATTCGTGAAATCAAAGCGACTTATCCTTTAGAAGTTTGCGTTTCTGCAGGTTTGCTTGATCGCGAAAAGGCGCAAGTATTAAAAGATGCCGGACTTGATCGTCTCAATCACAATCTCAATACCTCTGAAAAAAATTACCCTAACATCTGCACAACCCACACATACGAAGACCGTTTAAATACTTTAAAAGCCGCAAAAGATGTCGGAATTGAAGTCTGCTCCGGCATGATCGTTGGTTTAGGTGAGAAAGCGCCTGATATCGTCGAAATCGCAAAAAAACTGCGCGAAGTCAAAGCCAAATCCATTCCGATCAATCTTTTAGTTTCAATTGAGGGGACAGCATTAAAAGAAAAAACAAAACTGACTCCGGAATATTGTTTACGCGTCCTTTGTCTTTTCCGCTTTTTAAACCCAGAAGCGGAAATTCGCATTGCCGCGGGACGCGAAATTCATTTGCGCGATATGGAAGTACTCAGTTTATACGCGGCGAACTCACTTTTTATCGAAGGGTATTTGAACACCAAAGGATCATCTCGCTTAAAAACATTGACCATGATCCGCGACGCCGGATTCACCATCAATTCCGATCAGGATTTGACTGAACTTCTAAATAATGAAACATCGTCGACATTAACACAAGCGTTGGACGAAAAAGAATTGTTTTTAAAAAATTTACGCGACCTTCGTCCATTTCTGGAAAAAAATGTGATCAACTCAGCACGTAAAGGTGGTTAAAATCATTATTAATATTGCGCAACTGACCGAGAATGCTATAGTGATTTAATACATTTTAAAATAAAAAGGGTGAAAACAATGAAAGAATCAAAAAGTTTATCGCGCTTCGAACTACTTATGGACGCGGGATTTGGCGCGCAAAAGGCAGGAGATATTCTCATCCGTGCTTTTGCCAAAACCGGACGATACGTTTATATTGAACCTATGATCCCTGCGGAAATCAGTCCGCCCCCACGAACACGCGCGGCACTTTCCGGCGTTATCATTCGTGTCGGTGATTTTGATATCACAAACATCGGAAATGACACAGATCTTATTATTTCCTCACATGAAATTTGCCTCGACCGCCGTCTCGACGACGATGAAAATAACCCCAACTGCCGTATTCTCTTGGACATGGGGAACAAAGTCGGCAATGAGGATACATACGAAAAAGTGTGTAAACGAATGGCAAAAGCAGGTCTCAATATATTTCCCTTTGAAATCGATGAGGCAGCTAAGGCTGTTATAAAAAGTTTAGGCGGTAAAGGTGAAAACATGTATTATCTCGGCATGATGAGCGCCATTTATAACATGCCCAAAGACATTCTCATCGCGGAAATCAAAATCACGTTCGGAAAGAAACTCGTTGGCAAAATTCTTGATGACAATTTACTCCTTTTCGAAAACGGATATGATTACGCTCAAAAAAATATTATGTTTTCGTTTGAAGTGCAAGGAATCGCAAAAGAGCGCAAAGACCCAATGCTCATTGATGGCAATACATCGATGAGTATGGGAATTATTGACGCGGGGATCAAACTCTTTAGCGGTTATCCCATCACACCGGCGTCATCGATCATGCATACTCTAGCAAAAGAATTACCTTCGTATGGTGGAATGGTTCATCAGGCGGAAGACGAAATTGCCGCGATCGGAACAGCAGTTGGAGCATATTTTGGCGGCATTCCGTCGGTAACATGCACATCAGGTCCGGGTTTATCTTTAAAGCAAGAATTCATTGGCTTTGCCAGCGCCGCGGAAATTCCCATTATCATCATCGATGCACAGCGTTCTGGACCTTCGACAGGAATGCCAACAAAAACTGAGCAAAGTGATTTATTCGCTGCCGCGTTTGGCAGTCACGGGGACAATACCAAAATCGTGCTTAGTGTTGCCAACATCATTGATTGCTTTTATGCGCCGCAATTAGCTCGTTACCTTACTGAAAAATTACGATTACCCGTTTTTATCATGTCGGATTTTTTAATCGCCAATAGCTACAAAGTCATTGAAAAACCCACTGTCAATCAAATCACAGACATCAATAAAATTCCTGACTTCGTTTTTGAAAGATTTCGTATCAGCCGTTTACCTCAGGACATCGGAATGGTTCGCACATTACAATCCGCACCCGGCGAACCAGAAAAAATGCGTCGCGTAACCGGTCTTAATACCGACAAAGACGGGAAGGTGAGTTATTCTGCGGAAACCAATCAAAGAGCGCATCAAATTCGCAATGAAAAAATTCATCATGTCCGTCGCGCATTGTCAATGCCAGAAATGTTCGGTGATGATCATGGCGAAGTTCTCGTTGTTGGTTGGGGAAGCAATCGCGGTGTTATTGAAGAAGCCATCAATATGTGTAAAGCAGAAGGAATTACCTCTGCATCTGGAATGCACTTTCGCATTGTTTATCCTTTACCATTAATGCTTAAAGATGTTTTTAAGAAATTTAAAAGGGTTGTTACAGTGGAATTAGCGTACGGAGACGATCTTAAACCACCACCACTCGCGTCATTATTGCGCATGGAAACGCTTGTTGATGTCCAACCTTTGTGGTGCGGAGCGACTGGTCGGCCGTTTCGTCCACGAGCCCTGAAACAAAAAATTGCAAATTTGATTGGAGAAATAAAATGACAACCGAAACGTCCAACCCCACTGCGAGCGTAACACTCAAGGACCTTCAAACAGAAAATCCGCGCTGGTGTACAGCGTGCGGTGATTTTGGAATTCTCATGGGCATGAAGCGCTTCATGGTTGATAAAAAACTATCCCAAATCACAACAGTCAATGTTTCAGGAATAGGCTGTTCTGGCCGAACACCAAACTATATGAATACCTATGGCGCCCACACCATACATGGCCGCCCAATCACATTTGCTACGGGATTAGCACTTACTCGTCCGGATTTACAAGTTTTTATACATTCTGGCGACGGAGACGCTTTAAGTATCGGCGGAAACCACCTTATTCATGGAGTCAATAAAAACTTTAATTGCGTATTCTTAATGTACGATAATGAACTTTATGCTTTAACCAAGAGCCAATCGTCACCAACAACACGCAAAGGTCACGCAACCAATACCCAGCCTAGCGGAACGTTTATGGATCCCTTAAATGCTGTTCGCTTAGTTCTTGGCATTGGTGCATCATTTGTCGCATCAACCGCGGATTGGATGCCGGATCACTTGGCAAAAACACTGGAAGCCGCTTATGATCACAAAGGATTTTCATTTGTGCATATTTCCCAACGTTGCCCACATTTTGATCCTAATAATTTTGCCCATAAAGAAACCAACTGGTTTTCATTCTTGACACATGAAAAAGGCATCGCGCCTGATAAACGTATCGCCGATAAAGCCGCATTAACACCACATGATCCCAGCAATCTCCAAGATGCTTTTCGCTTTGCCGCTGATGATCGCCGCTATTTCGGACTTTTTTATCGAGATTCAAATAAACCCGTTTATGATCAAATCATGCGTGACATGGTCAAAAATGCCAAACCAAAAAATCGCGCCAATATCTTAGATAAATTTGGAATCAATGACCAAGCGTAAACTACCGTGGCAACACATAAATTAATCATTATTGGTTCAGGCCCCGCCGCGCACACTGCCGCGATTTATTCTGCGCGCGCACATCTTGCGCCACTCATGTTTGAAGGCATTATGGCTGGCGGTGTAGCCGCAGGTGGTCAACTGACCACAACAACCGAAGTCGAAAACTTCCCCGGTTTCCCTGAAGGAGTCAGCGGCCCAGAATTAATGGATCGTATGCGTGCTCAATCCATCAAGTGTGGCACAACCATCAAGACTCAAACGGTCGAAAAAGTTGATTTAAAAAATCAACCATTTAAAGTATATTCAGATGGCGAAGTATTTGAATCACACGCGCTTATTATTGCCACTGGCGCTACAGCCAAACGCATGAACGTTCCCGGGGAGAAATTGTTTTGGCAAAAAGGAATTTCAGCGTGTGCGGTCTGCGACGGAGCATTACCATTCTTCCGGAATAAGGAACTTGTTGTCATTGGTGGAGGAGACACAGCGGCAGAAGAGGCTACGTTTTTAACGAAATACGCCAGCAAAGTTTATGTCGTTCACCGCCGTGATACATTGCGCGCATCGCAAGCCATGCAGGATCGGCTATTGAATAATCCCAAAATTCAGATGATCTGGAATTCAGTTCTTTTGGAAGCGACAGGAGATAAAAAATTAGAAGGCGTCAAATTACAAGACGTCAATACCAAAAAAGAAACTCTGCTTCCAGCCGGTGGATTATTTTACGCCATCGGTCATGCACCAAACACCGACTTTCTCCACGGACAAATCGAACTTGATGACGCAAAGTATATCAAAACAAAGCCGGGAACAACGCTAACAAATGTCAAAGGCGTTTTTGCCTGCGGCGATGTGCAGGATAAAGTGTATCGTCAGGCCATTACCGCCGCGGGAACCGGATGTATGGCAGCGCTTGAGGCAGAAAAATTTTTAAACCACACCTTGTAAGCAACACCATGTCACTTGCCCAAAAACTATTCATCAGATATACTTTTTGGTATTCTTAAGTTAAAAGGAGGATGAAATGACATTGACCTTTGTCGTATTACTCGTTCTAGTCGCGATCGTCTTTTTCTGGGGTGTTGGCGTTTATAACACCTTGGTAAGTCTCCGCGAGAATATTAAAAATGGCTGGTCACAAATCGATGTGCAGCTTCATCGCCGCCACGATTTAATTCCAAATCTTGTCGAAACCGCAAAGGGATATTTGAAACACGAAAGTACCACATTAGAAAATGTAATCAAAGCTCGCCAGATGGCGGTTGACGCCAGTTCCATCCCGGATAAAATCCAAGCCGAGAACTTTCTAACAAGTACTTTGCGCAGCCTTTTTGCCGTCAGTGAAAATTACCCTGAACTGAAAGCCAGCCAGCAAATGATCAAAGTGCATGAAGAGATTACATCGACGGAAAACCGCATCGCTTTTGCTCGTCAGTATTATAATGATGAAGTCAATCGTTTGAATACGTCTATTCAACTTTTTCCGAATAATTTCATCGCAAACACCTTCCGCTTTGAAAAAGCCGCGTTTTTTCATATCGACAATCCTGATGTCGCGAAAGTACCACAAGTCAAATTCTAAATGAGGGGATAATGGCGTATTCATTTACCCAAATTGAAAAAGACAAAAGCCGCGTAATTGCCGCGGCTTTTTGTTTTTTAGTTTTCTTATATTTTATTGGTTTTTGGATTATCTCTCTTCTGATTACAAACTTTTATTTCTTTGGAAAATATTTTGATGAAAGCACCACTGCATTTGCTAAAGTCACGTTCCAACCACTCGGATGGATCACCAGTTTTAAAATATTTTCTTTCGCACTTGTGCTAGCAATCGTACAATGGTTTTTTACGACTTTTCAATTAGTCGATCGTCTTATTTATCATTTTAAGGCGATGGATCCTGACCCAGCAGACTCGACACAACAAATGTTCAAGAATATTGTTGAGGAAGTTTCGGTCGCGACAGGCGGGTCGCACATCCGTCCGATGATTATTCCCTCAATGATGCTCAATGCCTGCGCTCTTTCTGACGGTAAGTCTATTCCCGTTATTGCCGTGACAAAAGGTTTACTTTACAAGCTTAATCGTAGTCAAATCGAAGCTGTCGTGGGACACGAAGCCGCCCACATTCTAAGTAAGGACGGCGAACACACCGCGATTATCAGCTCAATGTTTGAAATATTTGGTAGTTCGCTACGAGCCATGTGGACAACCGTACAAGGAATTTCCGATGACTCTTCTCATAATGTTCGTATTGGTTATCCACGCAGAAGCATAAACTGGGGAGGAAGCATAAACAGCAGGCAAGGTGTATATGTCATTTTCTTTATTATTATCGTTGTTATCGTCATTTGGGTTATTAATATTTTGGCCGCATTGATGCGCATGTTTATTTCGCGCCAGCGAGAATTTCGTGCAGATGCTGTAGCAGTTCGCTTGACACGCAATCCTTTGGCACTCGCTGAGGCTCTACATATTATCAGCCATCGCCGACATTCACTTTATGAAGGACAAGATTCACTGCAATCACTGATGATCGTAAGCCCCACGACACCTCGATTTTTCACAGAAACAGGATTAGGAGCAGAATTATTTACAACACATCCGCCGACGGAAGAACGTATTAAAATTCTCCTAAATATGTCCTTTTCCTCGAACGAACTTCTTGATCAAGCTTTAAATAATGTCACAGCAAAAGAAGAGGAAGAACTAAAGGAACGACAAAAAATATTAGCCAAAGCACACGGAGGATTATGGTATGTGAACACACCCAATAACACATGGGTCGGACCACACAATATTTCAGCGTTTACAGCGTTTGATTGGCTCACGGCTGATACATTAGTAAAGAAAATGGGTGAGAATACCACTATACCCATCAGTCAAATCAAAGACTATATGGATGAATACCGTAATTTATTAAAACAACATCCAACCTTTTCCTGCCCCGCTTGCGGCAGTAAACTAAACGAAATTACTTATGAAAAAAACCCAATCTTGCAGTGTAGTAAATGCCAAGGTCTTTTAATACAAGAAAATATTGTAAGTGTCATTCTTGAGCGCAGAGAAAAAACGTTCGATAATCGCATTCGGCAAATGGCACAAGCTTTAATCATCGAGTCAAAGAATTTACCGCAAATCGGCCTTTCTTCACTTGAATCTGACAGAATGTATCGCTGCGATCTCTGTCAGAATAATCCGCGTAAAATGCGAAAAAGAATTTTTAACCGCTATTATCCAGTTGAAATTGATAAATGCATGAATTGCGGCTTAGTGTGGTTTGACAAAGACGAACTTGAAGTGATGCAATGTATGTACGAAATGCGCAATTTAACGTAAAACTCGCCCAACTTACCCATCAGAAGCAATCACGTCATCTTGCTCTCGTACGTTTGCCAAGCTAAGGCAAGTGTGTTAACATAAACGCTTACTATGACAACATTAATAAGAAATCCAGATTATTCAAAAGCCGAATCGTGGAAGATTTTTGACACGATTTATCGCCGTTATGACTTATTAAATGCCATTTTATCATTTGGCCTCGATAAAAACTGGCGCCACAAGCTGCTCAAATTTGTACCAGCAAAGCCGGATGTTAAACTTCTTGATCTTGCAACAGGCACCAGCGATGTTGCCATTACTTTGGTACAAAATTGTGACAACATCAAATCGGCTATTGGCATTGATTTATCGGAAAATATGCTTCATTTGGGACGAGAAAAAATCACAAATCTAAACCTTTCAAACCGTATTTCATTGCAAAAAGGTGATGCAACACAACTGTCATTCTTAAATGACGAATTTGATATGGCAACCATGTCATTTGGAATTCGCAATGTTGAAAATCCTATGTTTGTCCTTAAAGAAATCTATCGCGTTCTGCGAACCAATGGTCGCGCTGTTATCCTTGAATTTTCATTGCCAAAGAACATTGCAATAAAATTCTTTTATTTAATTTACCTAAAAATTTGCGTACCATTACTCGGCGGACTTATTTCCGGAAACTTTAAGGCCTATATTTATCTTAACCGCACCATCGAAAAATTCCCGTATGGCGAAATGTTCATCCGCATGATGAAACAATGCGGTTTTAAAAATGTATCAGCACAATCTTTAATGCTCGGGGTCGCGACAATTTATGTCGGAGAAAAAAGCTAATGACCATGTTATTAACAAAGAATTTTTCATTATCGCAAGCGATAGAAAAATTAATTCAAGAATTAAACGCGCTTGATATTCAAGGCCGCCTTTCCAGCACAAAAATCCATACCTATCGCGTCAAAGTTTCTGTTGAAGACATTGATCTTCTCGCTTGGATTCACGCGCAAGAGAATGCCATCAAGATTTATTGGGAAGATCGCGAAAAAAACTTTGCTGTTGCTGGGATCGGTGCCGCGGATATGTTAATCGCAAAAACTGGGGAGGATCCATACGAAATTCTTTCCCGTATACAAAAGAATCTATCACCCAATTTCCCCGACCTAAATTATTATGGTGGTTTTTGTTTCAACTCCAAATTCCCATTACAAGGCGAATGGAAAAACTGGAGTCTCGGGCGATTTGTCTTACCGCTTATCGAAATCCGGAAATCTGGCGCAGGAACTATTTTGGCGTGTAATATTTTCTTAAATCGAAACTTTTCCACTTCCGTAAAACTGATCACTTCCGAGCTCAACCGCTTAAGGGAAACTATAAATAAATCGTCGATAAACCTTCCACAACCTTGGAAACAAACGCATATACCTGATGAGTTGACATGGAAAGCGACTGCCGCACATATTATCAATTCCATTAATGAAACCACCCTGCATAAAGTTGTTTTCGCGCGTTCAATCCGTCTCGATTTTAAAGACACGATCAATCCCTTTTTTATCATGTCCCGCTTACGTGAGACCACATCGAATTGTTTTTCTTTTATTTTTCAATTTCAAGAGGGGGAAATTTTTCTTGGTGCCTCACCGGAACGACTCTATCAACGCACAGAAGAGAACATTGAAACGGAAGCTGTCGCGGGCACTCGACCACGCGGACAAGAACAGAAAGAAGATGCGTCATTACAAAGCGAACTTTTGTCCTCAGCAAAGGACAATAAGGAACAAAATTTTGTAGTCGATATGATTCATAAAAATCTCTTGCCTTTATGCACGTCGCTAAATGCTGATACCAAACCTTCACTATTAAACTGGAGCGCCGGACATCATCTGATTACGCGCTTTAATGGTCGTTTAAAAAAGAATATTAAAGATAAAATCTTACTTTCTAATCTTCATCCCACTGCGGCAATTGCGGGAACACCTGCCGCCTTAGCAGTTAAAACGATCACGCAAATGGAGGTTTTTGACCGCGGGTGGTATTCGGGACCCATCGGGTACGTCGGTTTTAAAACAAGTGAATTTGCTGTCGCGATACGCTCGGCACTCATGAAGGGTAATAGCCTTCATCTCTACGCTGGTGCCGGATTAATTCGTGAATCTTCACCTGACGCTGAATGGGAAGAAACTGAAAACAAACTTACTAATTTTTTGAAGGTCTTTAATGCCACTGAATCTTAAATCTGCCAATATCAATAGTCTTTGGGCTGACCTTATCATTGAGGAACTATTCCGTTGTGGGGTTGAATATTTTTGTGTCGCTCCGGGTTCACGCAGCGCGCCGCTGGCTATTGCGATTTCACAAAACAAAGCCGTAAAATCTGTTATTCATTTTGATGAAAGAGGATTAGGTTTCCATGCTCTTGGCCTTACCGCCGCAACATTAAGGCCCACGGTTGTAATAACCACGTCGGGAACAGCTGCAGCTAATCTTTTTCCGAGCATCATTGAAGCCAGCAAAAAGAAATTACCCTTGATCATCATGACGGCTGACCGTCCTCCGGAATTACGCTTTACAGGTGCCAATCAAACCATTGATCAAATTAAGATTTTTGGAGATCATGTGCGTTTTTTCTTCGACGTCCCATGTCCAACTTTGGAAATTGCCCCTGAAGTGATCTTGACAACAATTAATCAGAGTATCGCGCGCGCTAAAGGCGAACTGCCTGGACCAATTCATCTAAATTGCATGTTCCGTGAGCCATTAGTACAGACTTCGTCCACTAAACAAAATTTTACCGATTATCTCAAATCGATCAAAAACTGGCAAAACACAACCGAACCATATACCACATACATTAAGGGAGCATTAAACGTTTCACCGGAAATGATCAGCAAAACCGCCCAAATCGTAAAAACCGCAAAGAGCGGAATTATCGCGGTAGGGAAGATTAGCGGAAAAAATGATGAAGCGGCTGTGCTTGCTTTGGCCGAAAAACTCAATTGGCCTATCTTTGCCGATGTGACGTCTGGAATACGCTTAGGACATGACCAGACCGGTATTATTCATCATTTTGATCATATTTTACATGCCCTTGAGGATGACATTGTTGCAAAAAACTTTTCGGTCGACTGTGTTTTACATTTGGGCGGACGCTTAACCTCGAACCGTTGGTACAACTTCATAAAAATTGTACGCCCCCACAACTACGTTATGGTTTTAAAGCATCCTTTACGCAATGATCCAAATCATATTGTTACATTGCGTTTACAAAGTGACATTAAAGATTTCTGTGATCGATTAGCACCGCAAGTCAGCGCAAAATCCAAATCGAGTCTTTTGAAAATTTTGCAAAAAACAGACAAAATCTGTGAGACGGCTATTCAAAACTATTTTGAAGCAGATCAAGATCAATTATCCGAACCATCTACAATACGCTGCGTTACCGAATTAGTTCCTGAGAATTCCGGACTTTTTATTGGCAACAGTATGCCTATCCGCGATTTTAATATGTTTTCTGCGAATACTGGAAAACGAGTTCGGGTTTCCGCAAACCGTGGTGCCAGCGGAATCGATGGGAACATTGCAACCGCAGCAGGGTTCGCGAAAGGACTGCAAGCGCCTTGCACCACAGTTATCGGTGACATCGCATTCTTGCATGACATTAATTCATTAAATTTATTGCAGGATGTGAACTATCCCTTCATAATCATCGTCATTAACAATAACGGTGGGGCCATATTTTCATTCTTGCCCGTTGCCAATGTGAAAAACGGTTTCGATAAATTTTTTACCACACCTCACAACCTAACCTTTGAACAAGCAGCAAAATTATTCAATCTTTCGTATAACTCCGTTACGACAAAAACGGAGCTAAAAAAGGCGTATTTGTTAGCGATCGACAGGCCCAATGCCACCATAATTGAAGTTCATTCCGACCCAACGAATAACCTTAAATATCATCGCGACATTGAAGCTAAGATTCATTTATTCGCTAAAAAATCCTAAATTTTTGACTGTGTCAAGAGTTTTATTTTAAATCTAATAATACCGCACAAGCTCGCAAGATGTTTATTTGCTTGAACTTACAGATCTGACAGTAGATTCTTTGGATTTTTAAAGCCTATTTTTGAATATTTTTTACGACAAATTTGCTTTTTCGATTTTCATAGTGCATACTTCAACTATAATTTTTTACTGTTCTCTTCCCAGTTGTGTATCCATCATTGAAAACTTAAAGCATTTGTTCAATTTACGATTCACACTCTAAAAAATCGTGTGAAAGACAATATATCATTATGCTGACAATCGAAAAGAAAAATAAAGAACAAAAGCCGAAAATCGGTGAGATCCTTTTAGCAAATGGCCTAATCCAACATCCGCAATTGGTACGCGCGCTGGAAAGCCAAAAGCATAATCCTCGAAAGCTTGGGGAAGTTTTAGTTGAAATGGGGTTCATTGAAGAAGTCAAGCTTGTTGAAGTACTCGCGGACATATTCCGCTTACCCTATATAAAGTTGAATGATGTTGTTATTGACGATGCCGCTTTGCAGTTAGTTTCATCCGAATACATGCAAAGCAATAAAGTTTTACCGATCGCCCTTAAAGACGGCGTTTTGACAATCGCAATGCGTAATCCACTTGATGTTAGTCTTTTGCAGGAGCTGCAAATCAAGTGTGGTTGTCCGATTTATCCGGTTATGGCCAGCACAACAGAGATCAATGAACATCTTCCCAAATTTGTTGCTCATGTTCAGCGGATCAAAGAGCAGGCACAGGAAAATCGCATCAAGGAACAATCGTCACCAATGGTTCGGCTTGTCAATGATTTGCTCGAGCAGGCGATCGCGGAAAAAGTTTCGGACATCCATTTACAACCGCAAAAAAAGCATTTACGTGTCCGTTTTCGCATTGACGGCATACTTTATGACAAGACGCCAATCGAAAAAATTTTAGAACGCCAAGTTCTTTCTCGTTTTAAAGTTATGGCCGGTATGGATGTGGCTGATAATCGCAAACCGCAGGACGGCCGCGCGATGGTCACATTTCGAGGACAGAATTACGATATTCGCTTATCGACAATTCCTGATATTCTCGGTGAAAATCTTGTCATGCGAATTTTGACAAAGGATTATTTTAATAAAGACATGTCGGCGCTTGGCTTTGATAAAGTCGAAATCGATTTGATCAATAAGATTGTTGAACGTCCGCATGGTCTTATTTTGACAACTGGGCCAACAGGCGCAGGAAAAACGACTACATTGTATTCAATGATGGAACGTTTAAACCAGCCCGGCCGCAACATCATCACGGTCGAAGATCCTGTTGAATATGAAATGACCGGGATCACTCAAACCGCGATCAATGATTTTATCGGGTATCGATTCGCAACCGCGATCAGACACATTTTGCGTCATGATCCGGACATCATCATGATCGGCGAAATCCGTGACGTTGAGACAGCTGAAATCGCGATTCGTGCCGCTCTGACAGGCCATTTGGTATTATCGACAATGCACACGAATACCGCGGCGGGCGCGATCACCAGACTTTTGGAAATGGACATTGAACCTTTCCTTATTAGTACAGCCGTCAGCGCGGTTTTTGCACAACGTCTTGCGCGCGTTCTTTGTCCACATTGTAAAGAGGAATATACGCCGACACCTGAGGTACAAAAAAGTTTAAAAGCCTTTTATCCTGATGGTACGGATTTGATTTTAGCAAAACCTGAAGGTTGCGTCCGATGTTTAAACACCGGATTCGCCGGCCGAACAGGAATTTATGAAATTCTTGATGTGGATGATGATTTTCGCTCTTTAATATTAAAAAGAGCCAGCGAAAAGGAAATGATCGCGGCCGCGAATAAAAACGGAATGAACAATTTGCGCGCGTCAGGAATTAAAAAAACAATTAAACAGATAACCAGTTTAGAAGAAATTATAAGAATTACCGCACACGAATAATGAAAATTAAAAAATGCCAAATTATTTATATAAACTCAAAGACGAAAACGGTAAAAACATTTATGGCTACGGGGAGGCTCGAGACACTCGTGAATTAAAATCCCGTCTTCGGGATTTCGGCGGATACTTTATCTCCGCGAAGATCTTTGATATCAAGAATCTCAAAAAACAAAAAGTCACATTCGACGCCTTGCTCATGTTCACGCACCGCCTGACTTCTCTTATTGAGTCCGGCATTCCGATTCTCTCAGCTCTTAACATCCTTTGGAAACAAAGCGAAGAAAAAACGATGCAGTTAGTCATTAGTCGCATGTATCGTCACGTCGAAGACGGCGAGACGATTTCAGCCGCGCTTGACGAGTTCCCTAATATTTTTCCTGTTCTATATCGATCTCTTATTCACGTTGCGGAAAAAACCGGTTCCATGGTTTTTATTTTACGTAAGATTGTCGAGCATCTTGAGTATCAAAGACAATTTATCACCCGCGTAAAAAAGGCAATGATGTACCCGATGATCGTTATGGGTTTGACAATTTTAGTTTTAATTGGGATGTTCACATTCGTCGTCCCGACATTTCAAAAAGTTCTTGTCGGCCTCAATGTCGAACTGCCGCTGATTACCCGAGTCGTTCTGGGTATTTCACAAATTATGCGCAATCCATTTTTTATTGTATTTGTAATATTTGCCATTGTGGGTCTTATCGTGACATACCGTGAAATGCGCAAAATACCAGAAATTGGTTATAAGATTGATAAATACATTTTGTCTTTCCCGTTTTTTGGCAACCTTTTCTTAACAATGGCAATCAGCCGATTTATCAACTCATTACGAGTTTTGATCGGTTCTGGTTTACCAATTGTCGAAGGTTTAGATGTTGCCAAATCAACCGTCACAAATAAATATTTGGTTAAGCATATAACCGATGTTAAGGAAGGTGTTAAGCAAGGCCATTCGCTCTATGAAACGTTCCGCGATACCAAAGTCTTTCCCATTCTCTTGGTGGAAATGCTCGGAATTGGTGAAAAAGTCGGAACCGTAACAAAAATTCTAGAAAGTTTAGCGCATCATTTTGATGAGGAAGTTGATTATAAGCTCAACAAGTTCTTAACAATCATTGATCCAATGCTTATTGTCATCGTAGGGACAATCATTATCTTTACAATGTTGGCCATTTATATGCCGATTTTCTCAATTTGGAATAAATTGGCTTCTTAAAAAGGAGGGAAGAGACGAGTTAAAAAGTACATTCGTAACACAAGAGTAAAAATTATCGTACGAAAACAATAAACAATAATAAACAACAAAAAACACAAACAAGGGAGAATCAAAAAATGAACGTCAAAACTAACAAAAAAGGTTTCACACTTACCGAAATCCTCATCGTCTTGGTCATTGCTGGTATTTTGCTCGCCTTGATCTTACCGAACAGTTTAAAAGCTGTCCAACGCGGTAATGTGACTGCGAACAAGTCTGACATTCAGTCTTGCAGTACTGCAGCTCTTATCTGCTATTCCGAAAATGCGAATTCATGGGCAAGCTGCGATACCGTTGCTGAACTTGTATCTGGTGACTACTTAAAATCTGCACCTGCAGGCGTCACGATGGCACAAGATCAAACAACTGGTGGATATTCTTGCCAATAATTTAACAAACCCCTTTTCGTATCGAGTGCGGGCATAAGCTCGCACTCGATACCAAAAGATAAAGGATAATATGGAAAAAGGATATTTAGGTATAGAGATCGGCGAAAAACTCATTCGTTTCGTGTATGTCACGAAACAAAAGGGTGGATATACGCTTACGCGCGCGGGACAAATTGAAGTCAATTTAAACTTCAACAGTCCGGGAGCATTGACTCATGCCATTCGCAACGTTGTAGAGAAAGAAGAACTTCTTCCTAAAAGAATCTTTACGACCATTTCTCGAAAAGATGTCCTAATCCACCAACAATTCATGCCGCGCATGAATGCCGCTGAATTATCCGAAGTTGTCCCCGACGAGATTGAAAAAATCCCGTTCTTCTACAATCAAGCTTTTGAATATTCGTATACCGCATTTGTTCATAATAAAGAGAAAGACCGCATTCTCTTGGTCGCGGTCGCGCAAGAATTCTTGCGTTCTGTGATCGATGAAGTCGACGGCGCAAAACTTCCATTTCGCGACATCGAAATTGCGCCGCTTAATTTAAAAGATATTTTACCAAAACAGCGCGGAGCAAATCGCTGTGAAGCCATTCTCGTTGTGCAGGAACTCTGTTCCTATTTTTGTATCTATAAGGGGGACACCTATCTTGGCATTTATCGTTCACCTGTGGGCTCTGAACAAATCATGTCCACCGTCAACGTTAATAATCAAGATCATATGATTTCAAATTGGGTTGGCGAGTTTGAACGCGTAGTCAAATCGCACAACGTGGATCATCCCCAGACGCCTATTGAACAGGTTTGGCTCATCGCTGATAAATCTGTTTGTTTTCAATTTAGCACCAAATTAAGCAAGAGCCTTGACATCAATACGGAAATTTTAAACTCAACAAATATTCCTAATCTGATTGTGTCGGAAACGATTGACTGGAACCCCAAATATGCCGCGGCCTTAACACCCCTGATGTTTGCGATTACCGGCAAAAAGCCGCTTTTTGCGCTCGATCACTTTTTTGCCAAATTCCAAGCGCAAAAATATGTGATGCTTATGCTTATCAAAAGTATTATTTTTCTCGCGGTCTTAATTTCCGGCCTCGGTGGCATGAATTATTTTGTAAAAAAAGATCTGGTTTTCTTGTCCGGGGAGACCGTACGACTAAACACAGAAATTCAATTGCTTAACCGTAAAAATAAACACCTTTTCGATGAAAAAAACGCGTATCTAGATGTCCGCAAAAAACTTCTCGCGCAGGCTGGATATGTTCAGGAAATTAATCGCACATCTTGGACGCATGTCTTGGCGTCAATTGCCACGGAATTACCAGCAGAATTGAGTTTAACCGGTTTCAAATTTGCTGAATCCGGCGATGTCCAAATCAAAGGTGAAACATTTGATATCACCAATATCGCGGAAATGATTCGCAAAATCGACCAGTCGTCGATTTTGGAAGGTGGAAAGTTTGAATTCCTCAAAGAAAAAAAATTAGAAGAAGCTAAAATATTCGATTTTGGAATTCAAGCCAACTTAAAAGGCAAAAAGGAAGAAAATAATGGACCAAAAAAAAATTAGCCAGATCGCTATCTCAGTGTGTGTCATCGCGGTGCTTGCCATAGGATATTGGACTAGTATCAATATCAGTGCTTTACTCAAAACACGCAATGAATGGATTAATAAGACCCATGAATTGTCTAAGGTCAAGCATGATGTCGCGGAAATCGAACGCCTACTGAGTTTTTACAAAAAGGAAAAAAGTGAGTTCCAAAAATATCTTTTTCAAGAAAAGGATATCCCGGGATTTTTGGATGGTTTGTCCGGATTTGCACAGAGCGCTGGAATCAATATCGTTGATATGAAAACCAATAAATTTCAGGAAGTGCGATTGCCTGATGCGATGAAGGAAAGCCAAAGCGAACTTGCTCGTAAAAAGTTGGATGCCAATGGGAATCCCACAGAATTAAGCAAGGACGAAATGAACCAAATGCTAACGTTGGCCGCAATGCCGATCAATATTAAAATCAAAGGGCCATATGAGTCAATTGTCAATTTTTACCGCCACTTAGAAAATTTTAAACAGTTGATCAGCATCGGCAATATCGATATCGCGACAGCTAATAATGCCTATCCGGCGCTGCAATGCGATTTTACATTAAAAATATACAGTTTAAAAACCCTGGAAGAACTCCAAAACCACAGACAATGAAAAACTATAATCCTATGCCACTCTTATTTGTAATTTGCCTTTTATCCGTTATCGGATGCGAACGTATTGCTTTTATGGATGACAAAAAATCAGACGAGAATGTCATTATCGTTACGCCAGTTGAAGATCCACAATTGGCTAAGCTGATTATTAAGCCTAACCAAAAAGCCATACAAATTCCCCGAGATCCATTTAAACCAATTTATACCAATTCCAAGAATAAAACGGATCCTAAAAAAATCGGACCAATCCGAACACAATTTAGTGATATCTACTTTATTGGCATGGTCAAAATGGACCAAGAATCGATTGCTCTCTTAAAAAACGGAGACAAAAAATTAATGCTCAAAGTCAATGAGCAATATAAGGGTTATATTGTTAAAGAAATTAACAATACCCGTGTTGTCTTCTCTGATGGACAAAATCAAATAACGCTAAAAAGAGGTGGAAAAAAGTGAAAAATTATTTATTAAACAATTTCCGCGGGATCGCTCTAACGCTGTTTATCAGTGTGGGTATCACCGCAATGACATTTCCGCAGACACCCGTGTTTGCCGAATATAGAACGGAGGTCAGTGCTGACACACAATTAGCCGCAGTTAGTAAGCCATATCTCGGCGAAAGTGATTTGCAAACAGTCGAAGCAAATACCTCAGAATTAGACGAGATCAACGCCATACTCAAAGCGACTTCACGCAAAATCGCGCTTTTAGAATCTGGTTCGAACGCGACATCCGCAAAAGAAAAGCCGATAGTCATGAGCGATCGCGCTCCGGCTGATCAAATGATGTATGCACCAAAAACAACGACTGATGACCGCTTTGAAGAAGAACTTCGTAAGCAATCTAATGAAAGCATAGTCGCGGCACAAAGCATTTCACAAGAGTATAAAAAAGCCAAAGCCATCAAATTAAAAGTCGGCACGCCGAATTCCACATACGAAGCACCAATTGCCTATGAAACTCAGGATGAAGTCATAAAGAGTGTTATCTCGGATGAAGTCCTCCGTAAAAAGGTCGATCTTGATTTTGATGAAACCGCGCTCGGAGATATTATCCAAACCATCAGCAAAATCGCGGAAGTCAATATTGTCCTTGACCCGACACTTAAAATGAATAAATTTGATTTGCATCTGACATCAGTCAGTATTCAAGAAGCTCTTTTGCTAATCGGAGATTCTTTTAAAGTTGGATACAAACGCGTCGGCGACTCCTTATATGCCACGTTGCGTGAGGAGCTTTTACAGCAAAGCCAAACATCACGCGTTTTTCAGTTGAAAAATATCAATGTCGCGCAAGCCAAAGAGCTTTTGGGTGATATGGCCAAAAAGATTCAATCCAGCCAAGACCTCAATAGTTTGATTGCCGTCGGACAACCCGAAGAAATTGAAAAGATGGAAAAAGCCATCAATCGTTTGGATCGTCCACAACCTCAAGTTGTACTCGAAGCAAAAATTATTGAAATTACCCGTGATGGACTTAAAGACTTGGGTGTTGACTGGTCTGATCAAATCAGCACAGGCTTTCAGGAAAGTGGACGTCCCGTCAGTTTCGGAAATATCGAAAACTCACCTGACAATGCCATTAAGCTTTATTCGTTAGCCCGCAATCCCGTGCAATTTACCGCGGCTTTGCAGATGTTAGAAAACCAAAACAAAGCAAAAATCTTGTCAAGCCCGAGTGTTTCAACGCTCAATGGGAAAGAATCCCAGATTTTCGTTGGAGACCGTATTCCATATACCACAACCAATGTGACCGGCGGCGTAGCGACAACCGACGTGCGCTGGGTTGAACCGGGTATTCGTTTGACAATTACACCAAGTATCATTGGTGAAGACTTTGTTGTCATTAAAGTACAGCCGGAAGTCAGTTTTATTTTCGCCTTCCGTGGGCCTAACAATGAATTCCCACACATCAAAACGCGTGAAGCAACAGCATATGTACGTATAAAAAACAATGAGCCGTTTGTTTTAGGTGGTTTGTTAGGACAAGAAGACAAGAAGAATCTTTATAAAGTTCCTCTTCTGGGAAATATTCCTTGGGTTGGAAATTTATTCAGCCATGAAAAAACAACAACGTCCGATGTGGAATTGATTATCACAATCACACCGACGATTGTTTATGGAAATTTGAGTAACTAAAAAGTCATTGTTTCCTCCCACAATGGGGAGGAATTAATGCTACGATAAATTTCATGAATCCAAAAAGAATATCTGGATTTACTCTGGTTGAAGCTTTAACTGGAATCGTGGTGATTGCCGCAATCAGTACCGCAAGTTGGTTTGCCGTCAGTACACTGTTTCGTGGCGAACAATTGACGCGCAATCGTACCGTCGCGATCAATCTTCTGCAAAAAAGCCAAGAAGAAATCCGCAATGCATCTTTAACTTTTTACGACACATTACAAAACTGTCAATTCCCAGGCCCGGCATTTGATGCCAATATCAATATTAATTGTGGTTTGCAAGCTTTAAATACATATTTTACCGGATACACCCGCAGTGTAAGTGTGACCCCCCATTCTGGCAGTACCGAAATCAAAAAGGCGACCATCACTGTCAACTGGACCGACCAAGGACAAACATTATCATTGTATTCTGCCGTTCTTTTGGCGCGTCCGCCAGATCCATTACCGGGCAATATTATCGGTATCGTTCGTTCTAGTGGAACCGGAAATCCTTTAATTAATGGTGTATCAATAAAAGTCGAGCTTGTTGGGGGTACTGTATCCCGCACAACAACGTCAAAAAATACTTTGGGTGCGAAAAATGAAAGTTTTGATTTCTTTGATGCCTCAACCGGCGCGTTTGTTCTTCCCGTTGGCACATGGCGATTAACTGCCACTCATCCAAGCTATTATGCTTACACCCATAGCGCTGATATTACCGTGACATCAAACGCGGAAACACGCGTTGATTTTTCCATGGATCCCAAACCACAAAACGCCACAGTCAAAGTTAGATTAATCAATGGTATAACAGGAGCGCCGCTCAATAACTTTCAATATGGGACTTATTATATTCTTGATGACTATGCGACAACAAACACAATTGTCGCTTCTGCAGGAAGTACAACCGCGGGTGATCATACGATTACTTTTAACGATAGCAATCCAAAAAGTTTTACCGTTAATACATACAATGCCTTTAAGTCAGGACAGGCCGGAAAACCAACCTGTTTATCATATGCTTACAATTATAATGGCCAATCCACTGCTCATCTGCTTGATGACAATCTCACGACAACATGCTCGAATCCTTACAATGGTTCAAGTACCAGTGACCGCATTACGGTAAATTCCGGAGATAATAATGTTGTGGTCAAAATTCCTATTTATAATGTCCCAACAGCGACCGTCCGCGGAAAAGTTACTGATCAAAGCGGTGTACCAATCGTCGGCGCAACCCTTTACGCCAAATGGCCATCCAGCGATTTATGGATTCAAAACGGCGCTTATCAAACCGCGACAACGAATGCGCAAGGCGAATATTCATATCGCGTTCCTGCCACACAAGAGATGCTGCCGAATAATAATTCCGGAGCTTTACAAGTTTATGCATACAAATCCATGCCAATCAATGGATGTTGTGATTCCATACAATACGTCGATCGCTATAGCACGACCGTACCTGTTACGAACCTCTTTGAAGGCGCCTTGATTACAGATGTCAATTTGACCATTAACAGCGGTGGGAGAATCAATTGCGGCAATGTTCAGGGCAATATCAAAGATGGCGCTTCCGGCGCGGGACTCAATAGTGCGAGTGTTTCTGTGCAAGGAGTTGGAAACACCACCGCAACAGGAGGAGATTATATTTATCAATGTCCTAGCACCGGATATAGATTACCTGCTGGTCTCGCCAGATTTTATGCTTCAAAATCAAATTATTATTCTTATGATAGCAACGGAAATAATTGGTATTCCCCAGCGGCCGGTGTCAACATCCAAGCCGACACGATGGTGGATTATTCCGCTAAACTCTGGCCTGTTGGAACAGGGACTGTCATCGTGACTGTCCTTGATGAAGGATCTGATTTTCCGATTGCAAATATCAATTTAAAACTTACTAACTATAATAGCGGACAGATAAGTTTAACGACAGACAGTTCGGGTATCGCGACATTTAACAATACTTTAGAAACATGGCCACCGGTTGGCTTGCCGAATGATGCGTATTATTCACGAACACCGCGTGGGCACTCTTTAGTTGCGACCGATCCGTCAGGATTTTATCCCTCAGCGTCACTTAGTATTCCAACTTTAGAAAAAGATGGCACTCTCAATGTTACGATAAAACTTGCGCCAGCTGGAGGGACTTAACATGCAGCGCAATAAGCACGCGTTTACCCTCACCGAACTTGTGGTTGTGCTCGCCATCTTTAGCGTCTTTATCGGTTTATTTAGTACCGTCTTTGTGCATAATTGGGGAGCATATGAAGAACGTATCAAACGCGCGAATCTTTGGGGGGAAGCTAATCAATGTTTTGAACAAATGTCATTGGATGGACGCAATGCCCGCTTAATCAACGTTGCGACAACCGGCACGGACAAAACCGCAACCTTTTATAGTGGCTCCGGTGGTACCGATATCGTATATACCATCGCCAATACCGGACAGGTCAGCCGTACCCAAGACAATACTGTAAAAATATTTACTACTCATGCGGATTTTGCCAACTCCAGTTTTACAAAAAATGGGAAAAATTTAATTGTCAATTTCCGCCTGCTGGAAACTATTTTTACACGCACTCTTCACGTTGATATGACAATGGAAATTTTACCGAGAAATTAAAAAATGACACATTATTCATTACAAAAAATACACAGTAAACGCGGCCAAATATTATTATTCAGCCTTGTTGTCATGGTTTTTCTTTCCACGCTCCTTGGCGCCGCCATGCTTCGCTCCGATGTCCAAGTCAAGGAAATCATCAATCGCAAACGATTACAAGAAGCATTTTATGCCGCAGAAACCGGCATTGATACCGCGATTTATAACTTGCGTCAAAATTCAGCGTGGAAACCAGGACAAAACGGCGTTGCCGCAATTGTCGATCAACCCTTTAACATTACCGTCGCTGGAAGCACAACAACAATCGGTTACTATTCCATTACGGTTATTGATGCTGCCCAATTCAATGGCTGGGATAGTCGTTGGATTACGGCACAGGGCAAGGATCGTGAAGGCATCATCACACGGACGATCAAGGCTCGCGTTATCGTTGAAAGTCCGACACGATTTTTAATTTCCACATTAGGACCTTTGCATATGACTAGCGGATCGCAATTGAATGCGGATATTTTAGCAAAAGATGTTTATTTTGATGTCAATGCTTCATTGCCTTCACCGCAAAATGAAATCAATGTCAACGGCAACGTGCTTTATATCAATAGCAAAACCGGTGAAACAAATCCCGCCGTAATTTTTGGCTCCGGCAAAACAATTACAAAATCACCGTCGATCACATTCGCCGGTGTCGATCTTAATCGCTATGAACAACTTTCTCAAGATTTACAAACCCAAAATCTTGGATACCATTCAACTGGTGATTTAACAGTGAACCTCGATAATCTTTCAGCATTTAACCAAAATCCCGGAAGTTCATTTGAACCCAAAATCATTTATGCCAAAGGCAATATCTATCTTTCCGGTGAATATGACAATTCCGTTCTCATTGTTGCTGGAGGGAATGTGTATGTTAATGGCAGTATCATTGCAAACTCATCCGTGCAACCCGTCCCGCAACTTGGGATATTTGCGAAAGGCGACGTCATTATTCCCGAATCAACAATGGCCACAGGTGATTTAAACATTGAAGGTTTTATTCTCGCTGATGGCGGAACTCCCGGCAGTAAGGGCGCTTTTCTGGCAGAAGGAGCCAAATATTCTAAAGCCACTTTAAATTTCAAAGGGTCTATTTCCGTCAGAGGAACCGGAACAAACGCTGTTGATTTGAATGTTTTTAAAAACCGCAATTATGATTTCAACTCTGCTTTAAGTAATAACCGCACAATTCCCTTTATTCCTTTTATTGTCAATACCGTCCTGTGGCAGGAAATTTAATAGGGCAAATGAATCCTGCTGCGCTCATCAAGTAAGCTTCGCAGAATGATTTACCTTTTTCCTATAAAAACCAAGGAGAAAGGCAAATAACTTTCGCTTGGCAAGCGAGAATTTTATTGATATATTTGTTTCACTATGAAAATAAAAATCAAATGGATTAATCACGGAAATTTTACGGATATTAAATATCAAAAAACACAGGGGATCGCAAAAATTACGATCAACCGGCCACAAGTCCGCAACGCTTTTCGACCATTAACCATTATCGAAATTTCATCAGCGTTGAGTGACAGCCGTGACGATGAAAAAATCGGCGTCATTATTCTGACTGGCGAAGGCAAAGAAGCGTTTTGTTCCGGCGGCGATCAAAAAATCCGCGGCAATGCTGGTTACAAAGATGAAAATGGCATTCACCGTTTAAACGTTTTAGATCTCCAGCGCCAAATTCGCACATGTCCCAAACCGATTGTCGCGATGGTCGCGGGTTATGCCATCGGTGGTGGACAAATTCTACAAATGCTTTGTGATTTGACGATTGCGGCCGACAACGCGATTTTCGGGCAAACTGGTCCCAAAGTTGGTTCTTTTGATGGTGGTTATGGGTCCAGCTATATGGCTCGAATCGTTGGACAAAAGAAAGCCCGCGAAATCTGGTTTCTCTGCCGCCAGTATAATGCCAAAGAAGCGCTCGCTATGGGATTGGTAAATACCGTCGTCCCTTACAAAAATCTCGAAAGCGAAACAGTCCAATGGTGTCGTGAAATTTTAGCAAATTCGCCAATGGCAATTCGTTGCCTTAAGGCCAGCCTCAACGCGGATTGTGATGGTCAAGCAGGCTTGCAAGAACTTGCTGGCAATGCGACCATGCTTTTTTATATGACCGAAGAAGGACAAGAAGGACGCAATGCGTTCTTAGAAAAGCGTAAACCTGACTTTTCTAAGTTTCCCAAAAGGCCGTAAAAAGCGTTTGCCGCAAGAACGAAACTCGTTACAAAACTTAATAAAATGAAAATAAGCTCTTTAAAATTTTGGCTCATGGCCTGTCGACCCAAAACGTTACCGGCCGCAGTTGCGCCTGTGCTTTTGGGGACCGCGATCGCGCTTGGTGATGGCGGCATGCACTGGCCAAGTGCCGCGCTGGCTTTTCTGGGAGCAATCGCCATTCAAATCGGCACAAATCTTGCAAATGATTATTATGATTTTAAAAAAGGAACCGATACCGCGGAACGAACCGGGCCAGTCCGCGTAACGCAAGCGGGATTGATTTCACCCGCGTCTGTACGCTTAGGATTCATTTTTACATTTGCAATCGCGGCCGTAATCGCGTTTCAACTGTCACTCCGAGGAGGATGGCCGATCCTACTCATTGGCGCCACATCAATCGCCGCCGGAATTTTGTATACCGCCGGACCAAAGCCTTTGGGTTATAACGGACTTGGTGAACTTTTTGTGTTTATTTTCTTTGGACCCGTTGCCGTCGCCGGAACATACTTTGTGCAAACACGGGAAATCAATCCCGCCGTTATTCTCGCCGGCGTGGCGCCCGGTTTAATATCCGCGGCAATTTTAGTCGTCAATAATTTGCGTGATATCGAAACTGATCGTAAAGCAAACAAGCGCACTTTAGCAGTTCGTTTCGGACCTGCGTTTACGCAAGCACAATATTTTATCTTTCTCTGCGCGGCCGCGTTTATGCCGATGATCATTTATGCGGTCATTCAAGACCGTATTCAAATTTTTATCAGCTCGATCACTTTATTTTTTGCGATACCAGCGATTCGTGCTGTTTTCAGTAAAACAGACGGCCCATCTTTGAATCAGGCGCTGGCTCACACAGGAATCCTTTTAATTATCTACTGCGTACTTTTTTCCATAGGATGGGTTTATGCGGATTTGCGATTTTAAAATTTTTAATTATCACGTACCCCTGTCGCGCGAGCTTCCCATTGCTGGCGCCGCAATCAAGCAAAGGGAAGGCTTCATTCTTAAACTATCGGATGAAAGCGGAAACACAGGCTTTGGTGAAACCGCGCCTTTGCACGGCGTTAGCACCGAAATGTCTGATGTTGTATTAATGCAACTCAAACAATTGCGCGACCGCTTAAACGGCCAAATGATTCCATCGCATATCGGATTAAAGAATGTCAAATTCAGTGCTTGGTTGGAGAACATGCCATTGTCTCCATCCGTTCATTTTGGTCTCGAAACAGCAATACTTTCTTTAATCGCCGCCAATACAAAAAAGTATTTAGCTCACTTACTCAACGAAAATTATCAAGAAACAATACCGATCAACGGCCTTTTACAAGGTCCTCGCGAATCAATTTTATCGGAAGCCGAAGCATTACTTGAACAAGGGTATAAAACTTTAAAAGTAAAAGTTGGCCACGCTAAAATTCATGAGGACATTAATACCGTTAACGCTTTGACAAAACTCATTAATAACCGCGCGATTCTTCGACTTGACGCGAACAGAGCATGGTCACTAGAACAGGCTTTGGAATTTTCAAAAGCGATTGAATTTGCTGTCATTGAATACATTGAAGAACCATTAAAAGATTTTTCTAAAATCTCTGAATTTTATGAAGAAACATTAATACCCGTCGCTATTGACGAATCACTCAAAGAACACAGTCTGCGTGAAATCAAATCTCTGGATGGACTCGAAGTTGTTATTTTGAAACCCACCATTCTTGGCGGATTTGAAAAAATCGCCCAAATGACGCAGGAAGCACACAGTTATGGATTACGAACCGTAATCACATCATCCTTTGAAACCGGAATTGGCCTGCGCGCTTTGGCTAATCTCGCGGCATCCTTTTCCAAGCATATCCCCGTTGGGCTCGATACTGCCAAATGGCTAATCAAGGACACGGTGACGCCGCATCTAAAAACAGAACGCGGACGGTTAAACATTGAAAACTGCCAATTGAATAATCTGCACTTGGATACAGAGCAAATCCATGAATTGCATTGACCCCGATTCGTTTTTTATACACAAATGATTCAACTCAAAAAAATATCCTGCCCGATCGCAGTTTGCAATTCACGCACTCCTTGTGCCATCGCGCTGATTAGTAAATCAAGGACATTAACATATCGCCAATTGCACGAACAAATCCAATCCACACAATCTGATTTAATTAACAAAGGTGTCCGTCGTGGAACAAAAGTTGCCATTACAAGTGCCAATTCTCCCGAATATGTCGTTTTACTTTTTGCTTTATGGCGCATCGGCGCCGTGGCGTGTCTTTTGAGTCCGCGAATACCGGCCTTACAAATAAAAAAACAAATTCGACAGTTAGGCTGCAGTACAATAATTTCTCCGAAAGAGATTGCTTCGTCGCTACCGCTCCTCGCAACGGGAAAAAATATGGGACTGTCCCTATTTCTCGATGCACCTGCAACGATCATGTTGACGTCCGGCAGTTCTGGAAATCCCAAAGCTGTTGTACATTCCGTCGGAAATCATTACTACAACGCGAAAGGATCAAATGAAAATATTCCCGTTGTCAAAGGCGACCGCTGGCTTTTGTCGTTACCTTTGTATCACGTCAGCGGCTTAAGCATTATATGGCGCTGTGTTTTAGGTGGAGGGACCATCGTTTTTGAACAACACTCCGGAATCACACATATGTCTCTGGTTACAACGCAATTGCGACGATTTTTAAAAAGAAAAGCGAATATCAAAATTTTAAAATCCTTAAAAGCCATCTTACTCGGCGGTGGACCGATTCCTCAAGAGCTCATCAAGACCATCACCACATTAAAATTGCCGGTTTTTTTAACATACGGCTTAACAGAAATGACGTCGCAAGTCGCAACAAGTCACAAAACACCACAAGGAAAAATTAAGACACTCAAATACCGTCACATAAAGATTTCAAAAACCAATGAAATTCTTGTCAAAGGCAAAACATTATTCAAAGGATATTTGCAAAATGGAAAAGTTGCAAAAGCTGTCAATCGTGAAGGTTGGTTTCCAACGGGCGACGTGGGGGAGATAAATCAAAAGACCGGATTAAGAATATTGGGTCGCAAAGACAATATGTTTATTTCAGGTGGTGAAAATATATATCCGGAAGAAATTGAAAAGGCATTTTTAAATTGTGGTGGTATTGACGAAGCGATCATCGTCCCAGTTAAGAATCGCGAATTTGGATTTCGACCGGTTGCGTTTGTGCGGTTTAAAAATAATAAACGTATTGCAATGCAAAATTTAATTCCAAAACTCACAGCAACATTGCCAAACTTCAAAATTCCTGACCAAATCTATGAATTTCCCCGCGAATATTCCCCAAATGGAATCAAAGTCAATCGACAACTCTTAATCAAACTACTTTCCTAAAGCTTTTCGCATTTCCTTTGGCAAAGGGATCTTTTTCCCAGTCTTTTTCGAAATAGTGACATGAACGGTTTTGGCAGTTCCGACCAAAATATTGCTATTCTTCAAAAGCTGATAACTAAACGAAAATGATGTCTCACCAATATGACTGACACTCACTTTAATTGTCAAACGATCGCCAACAAAAAGCGGTTTTTTATAATCACTCTCTGCGTGAACAATCGGAAGGAAGTAACTTTTTTCCCGCAACATGACCGAAAAACCAATTCCGCGACTATCGAGCAATTCTTCATACGCATCATGAATCAATTTGAATTGCTGACTAAAAAACAATAGCCCCGCGGCATCCGTTTCGTGAAGTTTGATTGTCGTTTTGTATGTAAACATAAATTCTCCCGAGTAAAAGTTTTATTAAGCAAAAAAATTATAGCACAGACCTGATCATTTTTTAGGAAATCTTGAATTTTATCGTCGGTATAATTAACATTTTTTTTCTTCTGTTGACAAAATTTTCAAAAATTGTAAGATACCTAAACTTAAGGAAAACCCACCGCAAAAAAGGAAAAATTGTTGAACTTTAAAGCCTTCATCGCAGAATTTATTGGAACTTTCACTTTGATCTTTATTGGTGTCGGCGCAATCGCCAGCAATTACCTCAACAACGGAGCAACCGGATTAACCGGCATTGCTTTAGCGCATGGTTTAGCCATCGCAGTCATGGCTACCGCAACGGCCGCGATCAGCGGTGGTCACCTTAACCCTGCGGTTACAATTGGCCTATTATCAGCCGGCCGAATCAACATCGCAAATGCCATAGGCTATATCATCGCGCAATGTTTGGGCGCGATTGTAGGTGCTTTCCTCATTAAGCTCTGTATGCCAATAAACGCTTTAGCCGCTGTCGGTATGGGCACACCAGCCATTGGCGCGGAAATCGAACCCAGCATGGCATTGATTACCGAAATCATTTTAACGTTCATTTTGGTCTTTGTCATTTACGGCACGGCCGTTGACAAACGTGCCCCGCAAATGGGTGGATTATATATCGGTTTGGCAGTTGCTTTAGATGTTTTGATGGGCGGCCCCATTAGCGGCGCGGCCATGAACCCAGCTCGGCATTTAGGACCAGCACTGTTAGGCGGTGGGATGCAAAACACTTGGCTTTATTGGGTAGGACCGATTATTGGTGGAATTTTGGCCGCTCAAGTTTATGCGAATATTTTTGAAAAGAAACATTTATAAATCGAGAGGAGAAGCACATGCCAGTCTTAGAAAGAAATAATATTGTCACAATGAAGGGAAATGCCATTACATTACTCGGAAACGACGTTTCCGTAGGGCAAAAAGCCCCGGAAGCGACCGTGGTTGCCAATGATCTTTCGGAAGTTCAAATTTCCTCTTTCTTTGGAAAAAAATTGATCATTTCCGTTGTTCCGTCTTTAGATACCGGAACATGTGATTTACAAACGAAGCGTTTTAATAAAGAAGCCGGAAATCTCGGTGACACCGTAAAGATTTTAACGATCAGCATGGATCTTCCATTTGCGCAAAAGCGTTGGTGCGGGGCGACAGCCAGCGATAAAATTCAAACATTATCAGATTACCGCTATGGATCATTTGGCGAAGCGTATGGTTTGTTGATCAAAAATTTACGCCTTTTAACTCGCGCCATTCTTATCATTGATGAAACGGGAACAATTCAATATAAGCAGCTTGTCACAGAAGTGACCAAAGAACCCGATTACGAATCTGTTTTAACCGCTTTGAAATCTATTAAGTAACAGATACCGACGAGGAGGACATCATGGCTTTTTCATTACCCAATTTACCCTACGCGACGAACGCGCTTGAACCGCATATTGACGCGAAAACAATGGAAATTCATCACGGCAAACATCACGCGGCTTATGTCAATAATTTAAACAAAGCGCTTGAAGGAAAACCAGATCTTGAAAGCAAGTCCATTGAACAATTGATCAGCAAAATTTCGGACATCCCAGAAGCAATTCGCGGTGCTGTTCGCAACAATGGCGGTGGACACTGGAATCATGCGATGTTTTGGAACATTTTAAGTGCAAAGGGCGGCGGCAAACCAAGTGGCGAACTCGCGCAAGCCATTGACAAAGATTTTGGAAATTTTGATACCTTTAAGGAAAAATTTGCTCAGGCGGCAACGACACGTTTCGGCAGTGGCTGGGCATGGCTTATTGTCAGCAACGGAAAACTTGTCATCGGTTCCACACCCAATCAGGACAATCCACTCATGGATGTTTCTGATTTTAAAGGCAAACCGATTTTCGGTCTTGATGTATGGGAACATGCGTATTATTTGAATTATCAAAATCGTCGACCTGATTACATCGCCGCGTTTTGGAATGTGATCGACTGGACGGCTGTCACGAAAAATTATACCGCCGCAAAATAATGCAATCACTCCGATCCGGTTGCAAAACCGGATCGGAATTTTCTCTCGAGAGAGTTCTAAATTAGAAGTTTTTTTGAAAAATATTATTGACAAAGTTTTCACGTAATATACTATATCTAGTAGTTAATAATTAATTGTTTCCGATATATTGTGCTCTTCTCCTCATGAAAAAGTTCTTCATAAACTTAGCAGCAATCAACCAAAAAACTTAAATGAATAGTTACACCCACAAGGATTTTTTGTCTCTAAACGCTAAAATATTAACAATATTACCGCTCTGTGGTTTTAACGAAGGAGAAATTTCCCCATGTCTAAAGAAATCCTGATCCGCTCCGACCGCAAAGTTCAAAAACGCAACGGCCAATTTGTCGCCTTCAACGCGACACGTATCACAAATGCCATTGCTAACGCTTTCAAACAACATCACAATTTGCCTCGTGAAGCCCAACTATCGGCTGATATTTTGCAAGATGTTGAGCGAGTCGCCGCCAATGTTTTTTCTGTCTTACAGGAAAAATTTGAAAGCCGTGAATCTGTCACAGTTGAAGAAATTCAAGATGATGCCATTCGTCAACTCTATGAAAGCGGATTCAAAGATATTGCTGAAATTTATGCCGATTATCGTAAAGAACGTGCCGCCAAGCGTGCCAGTCTCGATATTTATAGCAGCATCAAACGTGATGGACGTGTTGTTTCATTTAAACCAGAAAAAATCACCAATGCCGTTGCCAAAGCTTTAGCGGCACATAAAAACGGACAAATTGATGCTGATCTCCTCGCGCAAGCCGAAAAAATTTGCGCTGAGGTCGTCAACGAAATTCATCGTCAATGGCCGGAAGGTAAAGCGATACATATTGAAGAAATTCAAGACCTTGTCGAAAAAGCCTTGATGAAATTCAACATGCATGACGTGGCCAAAGGTTATATCCTTTACCGTGAAAATCGCGCTAAAGCTCGTCAAGATAAAATCGGAGATCTCGGTGTCACATTAGAATGGGTCAAAAAGATTAATGTCAAAGGAACCGATGGCCGCGAACGTCCTTTTAATATCGATGAATTTCGCTTTACCATTGATACCTGCTGCCAAGGTTTAGCAAATGTCTCGACGGACAAAATCCTTTTTGAAGCTGTCAAAAGCTATTACAACGGTATCACCGAAGAAAAGATGGCCATTGCTAATATTATGTCCGCCAAGTCTTTTCTTGAAATTGAACCCAATTACACGTTCGCCGCGGCTCGACTTTTATTACTTAAAATTTATAATGAAACATTGGAAAAGGAAGTGAGCTTTGAAGGCATCAAGGCGGAATATCCACGTTATTTTGCGACATTTATCAAAACTGCCGTTGAGCTTGAATTGTTAAGTCCTGCACTTTTGGAATTCGATTTGACCTTTTTAGGCAATAATCTTCAACCAAAACGTGACTTTCTTTTTCGCTACATGGGATTGCAAACGCTATATGATCGCTATTTTATTCATTCCAACGGACGACGTTTAGAGTTGCCGCAAATTTTCTGGATGCGCGTAGCCATGGGATTGGCGCAAGGAGAAGGGGCACAAAAAAACCAGCGTGCTGTTGAATTTTATAATATTCTGTCGTCATTCCGCTTTATTTCATCAACACCGACATTATTCAATTCCGGAACTTTGCATTCCCAATTGTCATCATGCTTTTTAACAACAATTGACGATGATCTTCTCCATATTTTCAAGTGCATCCAAGACGATGCCATGCTTTCAAAATGGAGCGGCGGGCTCGGTAATGATTGGACCAGTGTGCGCTCAATGGGAGCAAGAATCAAAGGCACCAACGGCAAAAGCCAAGGGGTTATTCCGTTCCTAAAAGTCGCCAATGACACCGCGATTGCCGTCAATCAAGGTGGGAAGCGACAAGGAGCTATGTGCGCTTACCTTGAAGTCTGGCACCATGACATTGAAGAATTTCTTGAATTACGCAAGAATACGGGTGATGATCGTCGTCGAACCCATGACATGCACACGGCAAATTGGATTCCTGATCTTTTTATGAAACGCGTCAAGGCCAATGCCAACTGGTCATTATTTAGCCCAAATGAAGCTCCTGAGTTGCATGAACTTTGCGGGAGCGCTTTTGAAAAAAAATATGAAGAATATGAACGCCTCGGTCGCAGTGGCCGCTTAAGCCTTTATAAGGAAATTCCAGCTATTCAATTATGGCGAAAAATGCTCAACATGCTTTTTGAAACTGGACACCCATGGATGACATGGAAAGATCCATCAAATATCCGTTCCCCGCAAGATCATGTCGGAGTCGTACATAGCTCAAACCTCTGTACCGAAATTCTTCTCAACACATCCAAAGAAGAAACCGCAGTCTGCAACTTGGGTTCCATCAACCTTGCGGCTCATACGACACCCGAAGGATTAGATTTACCTAAACTTCAAGAAACAATTCGCGCCGCTGTTCGCATGTTGGATAATGTCATTGATATTAATTATTACCCGACAGCGGAAGCTAAAACTGCTAATCAGCGTCATCGCCCAATTGGTATGGGCATTATGGCCTTTCAAGATGCTCTCTGGATCCAAAATTTAAGCTACGCGTCACAGCAAGCGGTTGAATTTAGTGATGCGAGCATGGAAGCGATCGCGTATTACGGTATTTTGGCTTCTGTTGAATTAGCCAAAGAAAAGGGAGCATACTCGACATATAAGGGTTCCAAATGGGATCGCGGCATGCTTCCACTTGATACATTAGCCTTATTAGAAAAAGAGCGCGGCGGTTATTTAAACGTTGACCGCAGTAGCCGCATGAATTGGGAACCTGTCCGTGCCGCCATCAAAGCATCAGGGATGCGCAACAGCCTTGTCATGGCGATCGCGCCAACGGCCACCATCGCCAACATCATCGGCGTAACTTCATCGGTTGAACCGCTTTATAAGAACATCTTTGTCAAAAGCAATTTGTCCGGCGAATTTACCGTTGTTAATGAGTTCCTCGTTGACGATCTTAAAAAGATCAACCTCTGGGACAAAGAAATGATTGATGACCTCAAATATTTTGACGGCAGTATTCAAGAAATTGAACGTATTCCAACAGATCTCAAACAAAAATACGCTACTGCTTTTGAAGTTGAATATGAGTGGTTGATCGAAGCGGCAAGTCGCCGTCAAAAATGGATTGATATGGGCCAATCCTTAAACCTCTATCAAGCCAAACCTAATGGACAAAAAGTCAGCGATATGTATATGTTCGCGTGGGAAAAAGGTTTAAAAACCACCTACTATTTGCGTTCGATGGGAGCAACCCGTATTGAAAAAAGCACTTTGGATATTGCCAATGCAAAATACAGCGGAAATATCGTTGGAAAACGAGATCGTGATGATTCCGGTAAAACTGGTATTGTCAGTTTAGACGAAGCCAGCGCACAAAACCGAGTATCTGTTAACGCAAGCAAGCCATTGAGTGTCGAACCTAAAGAAGACTGTGAAGCCTGCCAATAGGCAGACCGAAATCCCCGCGTATTGATTTTTGAACATCTGACGAGAAAATCAGCAGGGACGAAGCGTAATTAATTTTATTAAAATTAAGGAATACTCCATGACCGATAAATTTCTCTGTGGCAACATGAGTAAAGACCGCGTTACGATTGACAAAAAACGAATTATCAATAATGATCGTACCGTTGACTGCAATCAGCTTGTTCCAATCAAATATCGCTGGGCATGGAATTATTATCTTGATGGTTGTGCCAACAGCTGGATGCCGACCGAAGTCTCCATGCAGCGCGATATTGAACAGTGGAAGGATCCCAAAGCTTTCACAAAGGAAGAACGTCACGTCGTAAAGCGCGTCCTCGGTTTCTTTGCAACCGCAGAATCCCTCGTGGGTAATAATCTTGTTTTGGCCATTTACAAATGTATCGATAATCCGGAAGCCCGTCAGTATTTATTGCGCCAAGCTTTTGAAGAAGCGGTGCATATTCACACTTTTCAATATATTGTACAATCTCTGTCCCTTGATGAGGGCGAGATGTTTAATATGTACCGCGAAATTGAAACAATTTACAATAAAGACCAATACGCCATGAGCTGTACACACAGCGTCCTTGATCCCAATCTTGATACCACGACAAAACAAGGTCTGCAGACATTGGTCAAAAATCTCGTTGGATTATATGTTGTAACAGAAGGAATTTTCTTCTACGGCGGGTTCGTGACCATGTTATCGTTTGGACGACAAAATCGTTTGCCCGGAACATGCGAGCAAATTCAATATATTTTACGTGATGAAAGTATTCATATGAATTTTGGAATTGATCTGATCAATACCATTCGTGAAGAAAATCCTCAGATTTGGGATCAAAAATTTGAAGCGGAAATCATCGAGTTCATAAAAAATGCGGTAACAATTGAACAAAGCTATTGTGAAGAATGCCTAGCAGAGGGCATATTAGGTTTAAATCCGCCTTTATTAAAGGAATACGTTCAATATATTGCTGATCGTCGCTTTAAGCGTCTTGGTTTACCGGAACAATATCATTCCACAAATCCATTCCCATGGATGAGCGAACTCATCGACCTCAAAAAGGAAAAGAACTTCTTCGAAACGCGTGTGACCGAATATCAAACCGGCGGCGCCCTCGAATGGTAAAGCAATAGCAATAAATTCGAAGCAATTCCGCGAATGTTTGCTATACTTGACCCATGCCTTGCAGTGATTCCTCATCCAGCATTTTTATCAAACTCGATCACGAAGAGAAATTTGTTTCTTTTCAATTCGCCAAAATTACGTGCGGACGAGAAATCACCGCGGAAACTGCTTTTTCAAAATATCTCAAGAACAAAACCCTCGATGAAATTCTCATGCTTCCATACACAAAAGCAATCAATGATCTTCATCTTACCGATGATGAAGCCCGTTTTGTTCTGCATTTGGAATGGGATGCTTTACGTGCCGCAATTGCGCAATATTTGGGAAGACAAGAAGATGGAATTGATTTTGACCGCTGCAAGATAACTTCCATTGCTCACACCGATAGCGGCATCGAAATCGCCGAAATTGTCCTGCCACCGAAAGAAATGCCAAAAATTCTTCCCTGCAGTTTAGGCGACAAAAAATAAAAATACCGTGATGGAAAGTCTTTTAAGTTTCTTCATGGCCGCGCGCCATAACAACTTTGCCAGTGCGGACCATTTCGATGAGATGATATTTCTTCAATGCGGACTCAAATTCATTAAGTTCGGCGGTCGTACCAGATTGCGAAATCACCAAAACATTCTTTGTCGTATCCATGATGGTGGCTTTATATTTTTTAGTGAGTTTGGCAATATGCGGCTTTGTCGCGGGCGTAAATTTCACTTTCACAAGTGCTAATTCATGATGTACCGCATCAACATCACTGTGCTCACTCACGTGAATAACATCAATAAGCTTATTAACCTGCTTAATAATTTGATCTAATGTCTTTGGATCACCTTGAGCGGTTATTGTCATTCGTGAAAACTTTTCATTAAACGCAGGGGAGACAACCAAAGCATCGATATTGTATGCTCGTCTGGCAAAAACTAAAGCAACACGCACAAGCACGCCCGGCTTATTAGCCACAAGCATGCTAATTGTATGAATATTCTTTTTATCAGCAATTTCATTCATAAGCTTAAGTTGAACCTGTTGGTTTTTCTAGTTTTGTCGTTGGCGCTTCAATAATCATATGATAAGCGCTTTTCCCAGCCGGCACCATCGGAAACACATTGTCCTCCTTAATCACTTCCGCGTGAATCAATGCTGGTCCAGGATATTTCATCGCGTCCGTTAACACCTTTGTCACATTTTCAGTTTTATCAACATGAAATCCTTTGATGCCATACGCTTCGGCAAGCTTCACAAAATCTGGATTCCCTTCAAGATCAACACCTGAATAACGATTGTCAAAAAAGAGTTCCTGCCATTGTCGCACCATACCCAAATATTTATTGTCAATCACTAAAATCTTAACAGGGAGCTTGTGCACAAAGATTGTGGATAATTCAGAGCATGTCATTTGAAATCCACCGTCGCCAACAATTGCGACAACAAGTTCCTTTGGCTTACCAAACTGAGCGCCAATTGCTGACGGGAAACCATAACCCATTGTTCCGGCACCGCCAGAAGAAAGCCATTTATCACCATCATTTGTTAAATAAAACTGAGCCGCCCACATTTGATGTTGACCCACATCAGTCGTCACAATCGCATTGCCCTTGGTCACTTCATAAAGTTCATGAAGAACTTGCTGAGCGGTGAGACCTTTATCAGTTTTATATTTAAGCGGAAATTCCTTTTTGTAATAGGCTAACTCTTTTTGCCATTCCGCGGTGTCTAAAGCTTCCACATGCTTGACTAATTCGGCCACAATCTCGCTCGCATCCCCAACCAGACTCATGTCAGGCTTCACAATTTTGTTAATTTCTGCCGGATCAATATCGATATGAAGTTTCTTGGCACCCATACAAAATTCATCATTGTTTCCATTGATACGATCATCCCAACGAGAACCAATGGAACAAATCAAATCGCAATTGACCAATGCCTTATTTGCGTACGCCGTGCCGTGCATACCGAGCATACCCAACGACAATTTATGCGTTTCTGGAAAAGCGCCTTTACCCAAAAGCGTATTGGTCACCGGGGCATTTAACTTTTCAGCTAAAGCACGCACGGCTTGACTGGCATGAGAAATGACAGCACCATGACCGATCAACAAGAGTGGCTTTTTTGACCCTTTAAAAAGCTTTGCAAATTTTTTGATTTCAGCCGTACTCGGTCTTGCGGGAACTTTATAACCGGGAATATCCATCGCCGGATCTAAGCTATCACCAGTAAAAGGCGCAGACGTCACATCTTTAGGCAAATCAATTAACACAGGACCTGGACGACCAGTATTTGTAATATAAAAAGCTTCTTTAATAACACGAGGAATATCGTTGGTTTCTTTAACAAGATAACTGTGTTTGACAATTGGCATCGTGATACCGGCAATATCCGCTTCCTGAAACGCATCCTTGCCGAGCATCGAACGGATCGTCTGACCGGTTAAAACAATCATCGGCACCGAATCCATCATCGCAGTCAAAATTCCAGTCACAGTGTTTGTCGCACCGGGACCACTGGTCACAAGCACCACACCCGGTTTGCCTGTCGCGCGGGCATAACCATCAGCCATGTGCGTTGCGCCTTGTTCATGGCGAGTCAAAATAAGCTTTATTTTGGAACCAACCAAAGCATCAAAAATAGGAATTGCGGCTCCACCCGACAAGCCAAAAACATATTCAACGCCAAATGTTTCAAGGCACTTGATTAAGGCCTCGGCACCAGTCAGTGATTTCGATTGTTTGGATTTATTTTTCATTTGCAACCATTAAGAAATACAATTGTTATAGATAATTATGAGTTTTAATAATAACTAAAGTCCATTTAAAATGCAAGCGATTTCGCTGCTTCGCTCTAGCTCGCAGCATTTCCTCGTCCGCCTGTTTTGCTTGCGCAAAAGAATGCGGACTCGGTCATAAAGTACTTGAATAATAGAACGAATTCATTTAAGCTCTTGAAAACTAACAAGAGGCATACTTAACATGATCACAGAAAAAGAAATTCTTTCCGCCTTAAAAAACATTATCGATCCCGACTTCAACCGCGATATTGTCAGTTTAGGATTTGTACAAAATGTTAAAATTGCAGACGGCAATGTATCTTTTGATATTGCTGTCACGACGGTTGCTTGTCCAGTCAAGGATGAATTTCAAAGCAAAGCCGAGAATCTTATCAAAAATCTGCCTGGGGTTAAAAATGTAGCCATCACGATGACAACTTTGCCGCGCAAAGCGACAGCGGCTCTGCAAAACCCTAATTCAACTTTAAAAAATGTAAAATCAATTATTGCGGTTTCTTCATGCAAAGGCGGCGTTGGCAAATCGACGATCGCCGCGTATCTCGCGCTCGAACTTGCCCGACGAGGATTTAAGGTTGGGCTCGTTGATACCGATATTCATGGTCCATCCGTACCCGCATTGTTTGATCTTAATAATGTGGAAATATATGTCAGCGAAAAAAAGCAATTTATTCCCATTGAGCAACACAATCTCAAAATCATGTCATTTGGTTTTCTCCTCGGCGAATCCCCAGCCGTTATGCGCGGACCTATGGTCACACAATATGTACAGCAAATTTTGCATGCCACTCAGTGGGGAGAACTGGATTATCTTTTTATCGACATGCCCCCGGGAACTGGCGATGTTCAATTGACGATTACTCAAAATGTCGCGCTCAGCGGAGCTGTTATTGTGACTACTCGTCAAACATTATCATTGGTTGACGTTGCGCGTGGAATCCTGATGTTCGAAAAAGTCAATGTCCCCATTCTTGGAATTATCGAAAACATGTCTTACTTTATTTGCAATAATTGCGATAAAAAACATTATATTTTTGGGGGAAGTGAAGAGCAGTCTTTAAAAGATCGCTTTGGCTTAGACATTCTCGCCGAAGTCCCGCTGTTGCCGCAATTTACCGCCAAAATTCACGAATCCATTGCCAATGAATTTATTATGACTGCCGTTGATAACACCATGCGCTCTTTAGGTAAAAGTAGTATTCTACAAAAACAACTCCCCGAGATCCATTTTGACGCGACACATACTTTTCTAAAATGGCCTGATGGCGAAGAAGCTAAAGTCAGTAATCACGATTTACGCCTTAGTTGCCGTTGTGCCATATGCGTTAATGAAATAAGCGGGGAAGTACTGCTAAAAGAAGAAAATATTAAAGCAGATATCGCGCCAACCGCAACAATGCCGCTCGGCAACTACGCGATTGGCATTAACTGGAACGATGGGCATACATCGGGAATTTATCCATATCAAACCATTCGCAAACTAAGTACCAAAAAATAAAACCATTGCAAGGAGACCTTTGGCTGACGCGGCAATCTGCTCTAGATCGCCACGCCCTTCGTGGCTCGTCCTAAAAAGGACTCGCGCTCTTCACGGCTCGCGATGGAATAATTTATTTTGCTGCTTCTAAAACTGCTTTCAATTCGCCATTTTCATGCATTTCGGTCACAATGTCACATCCACCAACTAATTGACCATTGACATACAATTGTGGATATGTTGGCCATTCCGAATATTCTTTAAGTCCTTGACGAATATCTTCATCATCAAAAATATTAAATGAACTAAACGGCAAACCATAACTTTTAAGAATTGCCGCAGTTTTAGCCGAAAATCCACATTGCGGCATCTCTGGTGTACCCTTCATAAAAAGAATAATTTTGCTGCTTTTAAGTTGATCTTCAATACGCTTTTGTAATTGTGCGTCCATGTTATCCTCCGTTATAAATTGTAGTCATTTTTAACTTCCTGCCACTTTGCAGGCGTAAAAGTTTTTAACCCCAAAGCGTGTACGGAATGAAGAAGTACTTCCTTTAATGGCTTCATGATCATTTGATGCTGTTTAATCAACATCATTCCTTCGAAAACAGGACTAATCACAATCGCTTCCAAATGCTGACCATCCCGCATCGGGTCAAGAACATAAACCGTCGATTGCGGGACGAGAGATGCGATCGTTTTTTGCAATTCGTCAACAGTCATTACCAAGCCTGCTTCATACGTTTCCAGTTATCCTTAAACCACGTGATAATATCATCAGATTCATAAAGCGCTTTGCCGTCAATGACAAGGCAAGGAACTTGTGTTTTGCCGCCGATTTCCAATAATTCCTGACGATGTTTCTCATCGCTTAAAGTATCTTTCATAGGAACTTCAATGTCATTCTTCTTCATATAACCAATGACTTTTTGACAGAAGGGACATGTGGGCATGTAATATAAAGTTAAATCTTGCATTAGAAAGCCTTTCGAGTTTATCGTGCTTGTTTTTCGTTAACTAAACGTTCCGCGAAAACAATCACATCGTTTTCTAATTTCTTACCTGAGAATTTATTTATTTCTTGCAAACACGTCGGAGACGTGACATTGACTTCCGTCAAATAATTACCGAGCATATCGATGCCGACAAAATATAATCCCAGTTCACGCAAACGCGGCCGTAGGGCATCAATCACTTCGCAATCACGCTTGGTGATTTTAGCAGGAAAAGCCCTGCCTCCCGAGAAAAAATTATTACGATGATCATCCTCAGAATGTACCCGTAATACCGCGCCTAAGGGATCGCCGTTAAGAAGCAAAATACGCTTATCGCCTTTAGAGGCGGCTGGAATATAGCGCTGTAAAATAATTTCCGTCGTAAATTTCGCGCTCAATGTTTCCAGAACGACATTGGTATTGGAATCTCCGCTATTGATACGAAAAATCGCACGGCCGCCATGGCCATTGGTTGGCTTTGCGACAACAGATTTTTCGTGCTTAATAAAAGTCAATAGTTCACTGCGATTTCGGCTAATCAAAGTCGGAGGGACTAAAGCCGTAAATTGTGTCGCCCAAACTTTTTCATTTACCGTACGAATCCCACTGGCTCTATTGATAACTGCAACTGTTGACGGCAAACGATCTAATAACCATGTGTGCATAAGATATTCATCATCAAAGGGTGGATCAGTACGGACAAACACCACATCAACTTTATCGGCGGGAAGATCAATATTCTTTTTAAGCACAAACGGCTTGGATTTAACCCGCTGTGGAACAACATGTGTGACATGTAAAACGACTTGCCCGTTTTTTAATGTGATGCCATGTCGAGGCAAGAAATATACATCATGACCACGCGCTTTGGCACCCAACATGAGCGCGAATGTCGTATCTTTCTCAAAAACGACCGTTTCTAAAGGATCCATCAAAAATACAAATTTCATACTAAAAAATATTTCCTTTTAAAGTCGATTGTGTCATTTGGCATTAGCCTCTAAATGAATAATTTCGCGCTGCGCCGCAATCCCTGAAATGCGAGCGAGAATACGATAAATATCAAACACCGTCAAATTATCGTGAACACAACTCTCGCCATATTTCTTTAAATGTGGACACATCCGCTTAAACTCCGCTCCTTGTGAATTCAAATTGTCGCGTTCACCTTTTTGCGCATGTGAGCGGTAAAATCCGCCAACAAAGTTATTATCGATTTGATATAGACAAATTTCGCTGACCTGATTATCGATGCTGTGAATCGTCGTCACACCTTCCTGAAGAAGATAACGGTCAATGATCTGCGCGCCTTTTCCAACATGCAATTTATTCTTTTCTTTACGATTCAAATCAAGTATATCTTGCGGACTTTCGATTGCCATCACACCCATACCGTACGTTCCGGAATCAGATTTGACGACGATATACGGCTTTTCATGAATATTTTCGTTATTATATTTATCTTCGATTTTAGCAAACAAGCGTGTCGCGGCATCAAATAATCGCTTACGATCAGCTTCTTGATTCACATCAACATTTTCGACAATATCAAAATACGCGGAAAAAAGCCACGGATCAAAATCCACAATACGGCTAAATTCTTCAATAAGTTCCTGCGTCAAACGAAAATGATGCGACTTAAGGCGAGAATGCCAACCCGCCTGCATCGAAGGGTAAATCGGAATTTTAGAGTTTTTCAAGATTTCAGGGATACCCGTCGTTAAATCATTATTCAAAATGATAAGATCATAGTTTTCAGTGCCAGATTCAAATTTACTTAAGAGTTTTTTGAGACAAAATATTTTGACCGATTGGCCGGTCGCGGTTTCCAATTCAGCATAATTCGCATTATCACAAAACTCCGGCTGTATTGTCAAAAACGTGGCAACTTTCGCGTTGAATCCAGCCTTCGTAATAATGTCATGCAAAATCCGGATATTTTCCAAATACCATGTATTGCGCGTATGTTCTTCAGCGATTATAAGAATATCTTTACATTGTGGGACACGCTTGAGAATCGCGGCTTTCATCAAACCAATCGCGTCCTCCAAACCATGTTCACAAAGATTATTAAACCCAGCAGGGAAAATATTCGTATCAACAACAGAAATTTTAAAACCCGCATCACGGATATCGACAGATGAATAAAGTGGAAGTTCATTGCTGTCCCGCTCAAGACTGTTTAACCACGCATGAATCGCATCCTGTTTGGCACGAATTCGCTCTAGAATAATCGGATTGACAGTCGCGACGTGTTTTATTGATTCAATAGCCATAATTTTACTTTGTCCATAATTTTTAAAAACTCATTATCTCTTAAATCAATGTAATTGTCGAGCGCTAAGATATGGTACAATACCGCCATGAAACAAATCATTACCCAATTGTTACAGGAACAATTAAAACCAACCTTACTGACCATTGAGGATGACAGCGCAAAACACGCTGACCATAATCCTGCCGCCGCATCAGGTGGAACACATTTTGATGTGACGATTGTCTCAGAAGAATTTTATGGAAAAAGTCGCGTTCAACGCCATCGCATGATTTACAAAATTCTTGACAATCAAATCAAGCAACAAATCCACGCCTTGGCAATCACCGCTTTAACGCCACAAGAACATCAAAAATCCGGTTGAGCATACCTATCGTCATCCCACGGTTCGGCAGAATTTGAATAGCCGCGCAACTCCCAGAAGCCCCGCTGATCTTGCGGTAAAAAAATAATATCCTTAATCCACTTTGAGCCTTTCCAAGCATATTTTCTGGGTGTAATCATACGCAAAGGGCCTCCATGCTCAGTGGGAAGGGGCAAACCCTCCCACTTATGCACCAAGAGAACATCATCATCCATCGCTTCCTCAAGCCGTAAATTCGTGAAATATTCATCATAACCAGTCATTAAAACAAATTTTGCAGCTGCTTTTAGTTTTGCTTTTTCTACGATCGTAGAAAAGCGAACACCTTCCCAATGATTATCCATACGGCTCCAACCGGTCACACAATGAAAATCGGAAACATCCTTAACTTGAGGCAGAGCCTGAAATTCTTTCCAATTCATAACAAAAGGATTGTTAACTTCGCCCTTAACCGTCAAAGTCCATTGATCAAGAGAAATCTTCGGGACAACACCTAAATCCAAAACCGGCCAATTGGGAACTTGCCTTTGTCCCGGAGGAAGCGTTGGCATCCCATGACGATTCGGTTTTCCAGTTCCCTGAATATCTCCGTCCGCCAACTTACCACCAGAGAGGATACCGCGCTTTTCTGACGCACGCCGCATCTTGGCTTTAATTATATTTTCATTAAAATATTTTTCGGACATTATGAAATTCTAGGTATCGATTGCGGCTTTTGCTTTTCGGGCTGCGTTTCGGACAATTTCCGGAAGGGCAGGGTGAATATAAATCATTCTCAAAAGATCATCGAGCGTTGCGTTCATATTCATAAAAGCAATAAGCAAATGAATCATGTTTGACGCTTCGTCGCCAACAATGTGCGCGCCAATAAGCTTTCGACTCGAACGTTCAACAATAATTTTGACAAAACCACTCTCGGCAAGTAAAGCCATACCCATACCGCTACTGGAATAATTATTCACACCCACAACACAATCAATACCGGCGGCTTTGGCTTGCTCTTGCGTCAAACCGACGCCAGCAATTTGCGGATGTGAAAAAACCGCGTGCGGGACGGGAGGATATTTAATCGCTTGCTTTGACGGTTTGACAAAAATATTTTCAAAAAGATATTCACCCTCAAAATTCGCAGAGTGGCGAAAAAGATAACGACCAATACAATCACCAAATGCATAAACACCATCAACAGTAGTCTGCAAGCAATCATTGACTTTCACAAAACCATTATCATCAACCTCGATATCCGTGTTTTGCAAATTTAGCGTGTCAGTATTACACGTGACACCAGTTGCGACAAGAAGACTCTCTGCCGAAAGCTCCTTTTGCGCGCCATCCTGAGTATAAAAAACTGTAAACTGACCATTGCTATAAGCGACACGGTTGATTGTCGAATGCAAATGGACATCGTGATATTTTGAAAAAACTTTCTGAAATTCAGACGCGATTTGTTGATCTTCGTGGCGTAGAAGTGTACTGCGAACAATAAAGTGCACTTCGGTACCGAACGCGGCATACGCAAAGCCCAATTCCGTCCCGATATAACCACCGCCAAGAACAATCAACTTTTTGGGCAATGTCGTATTTCGTAATGCTTCCGTTGATGTCATAAACGGCGTGCCTTCTAAACCAGAAATAGAAGGGATTTGCGGGCGAGCGCCGACCGTAATAAAAATTTTGTCAGCGGTGATTTCCTCATTACCAACCTTGATGACTTTATTCGAAATGAATTTGCCTTCGCCGGCATAAAATGTAATATTGGGATTGCGAGTGTACCCCGCCGAAATACTTGCAGAATCGCCATCAACCGTCGCGGAAATGCGATTAACAAGTTTGGCAAAATCAACGGTAAATTTTGGGTCATTATGAATATCAAATTTGCGGGCTTCCCGAACTGCGATTGCCACGTCAGCGGGGTGTATCAACATTTTCGAAGGGATACAGCCACGATTAAGACATGTCCCTCCCAATGGACCTTTTTCAATGACCGCGACTTTAAGACCCAACTTGGCAGCCGGGGAGGTGATCTTACTACCACCGCCAGAACCAATAACAATGACATCAAATTCTCTCATATCATTCTCCTCTTAAGCAGTCATATTATTCCTTCCTTGGCTCAAACAATGTCTCGCGCTCTCACAAAAGTTCGAGGCTCGCCAAACTCGCCGGAAGGAATAATATGACTTGCTTATACAGCAATAAGAACATGCTCGTCTAAATATTGATAAAGACGTTTGGTGATAATTTCCAAATCCGTCATTTGCATCAAGTCCGCGCGCAATTTCGCAATGTTCGGCTGACCATGAAAATAACCCACATAATATTTGCGGAATTCGATAATGCCGCGATTCAAACCCTTATATTGAATACTTAATTCCAAATGACGCAAACACAACTTAACGCGTTCCTCAAGAGAAGCAGGCGGCATCATTTCCCCGGTCGCTAAATAATATTTGGCTTCCCGAAAAAGAAAAGGATTCATAATCGCGCCGCGACCAATCATAACCGCGTCACATCCGGTTTCAAGCATGGCTCGGACATCATAGGCTGTGGCCACATCACCATTACCGATTAAAGGAATCGAAATTGCTTTGCGAATCTTTTCCAACCAGCGCCAATCCGCTAACCCCTTATAACCTTGAACACGCGTTCGGCAATGAATCGTAAGCGCCGCGACACCAATTGATTCAAGCATTTTAGCAACATCAACAATCACAATCGAATTGTCATCCCAGCCCAAACGTGTCTTAACCGTCACAGGCAATTTCGTCCCGCGCATCGTCGCTTTGACAATTCTTTCAAATTGCGGAATGTCTCGCAATAACCCAGCACATTCACACCGCTGCACATGATTTTTGACCCAACACCCACAATTGATATCAATAAAATTTGGATTAAAACTTTCTGCAACTCGAGCCGCGCCTTCCATCGACGCCTCGACACCACCATAGATTTGAATACCGACTGGGCGTTCCTCGTCACAAATCTTAATTTTACGTAAGGCCTTGGGGATATCGCGAATCAATGCTTCGCTACTAGTAAATTCCGTGTAGACAATGTCAGCGCCTAATTCACGCGAAATGCGGCGAAAAGAGAGATCCGTCACGTCTTCCATAGGAGCAAGACAAAGAGGCTTATCAAGATTAATATCGCCAATTTTCATAGTAATTTCCTCAATTACTTCCTGTGTAATTACGATAGGACTGACTTCTTCTTTTAGTTAGGAAAAGTCAGTACATAATTTTAGTCGAATAAAAAATGTTGAACTGGGGTAAAAATTTGATCAATATGTGTTCCGGTCATAACACGAAAACCTGCATAGACAACCGCAATACCGATCAAAATAAAAATCTTTTCCCAAAAATTTTGTCGTTCCACAATCAAAAACCATGACGCCAAAAGCAAAGCAAAAACTATGAGAATCACAGGTTTTGGAATCAATTTTACATCCTCCGATTTGAGAGTCAGTATATCCTATTTTATCAATATTGCAAATGCCGGATAATTATAGTACTGTGTGTGTTGTGAACAATACCAACCCCCTAATTCCGACTGAATCCGCCCTCCGCCGCGGCATCAAAGCCGTCGGAATCGGCAAAAAAGGAAGCCGCTCGCTAAACCGTGATTTGGCATTGGAAATTTTTGCCGAATTGCAGCAAGGCCAATTTAAAGAAGCCGAAATTGCCGCTTTTTTTGCCGCACTATTTATCAAAGGACCAACTGCCGATGAGATTTTATTAGCTGATTATTTCCCTACTGGAACATTTGCTGATGCCGCCAAATTAACTCACGCCCTCTGTAACGATGCGCCCGCAGACATTAAAGATATTTGCGTAAAATTGCTCCAACAGAAAGATTTAAACAAGGGGGACGCATACACGTTAGGAAAATTTTTGTTATCCCCACAAAAAGGTGATGGCGCCAGAGGATTAGCATCAATCGTATTGCGTGTCCGCTACGAAACCACAGAAGAATACTTGAGTTTGCTTCAAGCCGCAACGGAAACCATTCATCACGCTTTCCGTGGATCCGTGCCCAAGGGACAGCCAATCATTCAAATCAGCGAACCTTTTGACGGCGTCGATCACAATTACATGATAACGCCGTGTTTATCACAATCGCTACAAACACATTACCGTGTCATTTCCCTCGTCGGGCGCAATAGCGGGCCAAAAGATGGAAATAATTTGTACGACTTAGCGCAAAAACTTGGGCTTACCTTTCTTACCAACAATAGTTTGCTTACCGAACAAAAACCTTACGGTGGTTTTTATATTGACCAAAAGGATTTATCGCCCATTCTTGACCGCTGGGTTGATCTGCGTCATGAAATTATCAAACGCCCGTTTCTCGCAACATTGGAAAAATTTCTCGACCCTTGCAAAGCCGACATTATAATCACGTCCGCGTTTCACGGCGCGTATGGTGAAAAAATGGCGGACATCGCTGAAGGTTCAGGCTTCAAAGGTTCCATTGTCGTCCGCAATGGAGTGGAGGGAAGCATCGCTTTTCCACTGACACGTCCGGCAAAGATTCTCTGCTCCGCTCGCCAATCGAACGGCCAATATTTGCGTAAAGAATTTATTTTTGATGCGGCACAATTTTTTGGTACCGAAATGCCTTTTGAACAGAAACTCGATAATCCTTCGCTTGATATCAACGCCACTCTTGTAAAAGAATTCTTAGAAAATGGCCAAACCAGCAACAACGAATTTGACCGTCGTATCGCTGTCACGTGCGATGGGATCAGGCAAGCTGCGGAGTGGATCCTTAATCATTAATGGATTCCCGCTAAAAAATTGCGCCCTCGTACCGGGTGCTTTCAAATGTCGCGGGAATGACAAGACAGGGGGAAAAATGATCTGGGCAAAACTAGCGAGTTTACTTTTATTTTTAGGTGTCGCGTTTGGCGCTTTTGGCGCGCATGCGTTACGAGACAAACTCTCGCCACACGCCCTCGACATTTTTAAAACCGCCGTCTTATACCACATGCTTCATGCCTTAGGTCTTTTCGCTATTGCTTGGATCAGTACGCAAACCAATGACCCACGAATTTCTTGGGCCGGATGGCTGCTCACATTCGGAATCGTTTTTTTCTCGGGAAGCCTCTATCTTTTAGCCATGACTGATGTTAAAATTTTAGGAGCAATAACACCATTAGGGGGATTAGCTTTTCTAGCAGGATGGCTCATCTTATTCCTAGTAATCAAATGAGCAAAAATTGATTTTTTTGTTTTGTTGTGTTTAAATCTACGCTACAGTAAGCCAATATGAGAATTTACATTCACATCTGTGTCGGCCTTATCTTGCAAAGTTGCTTAGCCACCCAAAGCCAAGCCGCATTTGTCAGTTACCGTGATGATAGCGGTAAACTCCATTACGTCAACACTGATTACCGTAAAGTTCCCGATCAATATAAAGACCAAATTAAAGGACAAATCGAAGAACCCAGCGAAACCCAACAAACAGGTGAATCGCCCAACAACCAGTTTGGCGTAACAATGACTTTTCCACGCGCGAAAGCATCTTCATCTAATAATCAAGCCTCACAAAATGAACCCATTACACATGAAGATCGATTCAACCGACTGCTGATTGCGATTGACACCCTCCATAAAAGAAATATCCTTCCTTCATATGTCAACATCAATGAAGGCGCTGTTTATTATGAAGACAATGAAGGAAAAAATCATTACGTTACCGCGGAAAACTTTGCAGATATTCCTGAAGAATATCTTCCACAAATTGATACACAAATCACAGCCTTTGAAAACCTTGCCCGTCAAAGTGAAAAAGAAATGCCACTGATCTCCGGAACAACTAATGTTGAAGTTTTTACTAAATTAAATTGTCGAGAATGTGTCAGATTACAAACATTGCTTCAAGTCCATAAAATCTCTTTTATAACATATGATGTTGAACAATCTACACAGGGAAAAGATTTCTATAAATCAATGAATAATGCGGCTTTGCCTTTAACGCGCGTGGGACAAACAATTATTGCTGGAAATAATATTTCCGATATCAAAAAAGCACTCGACATGAACGCTACTCAACAACAATTTCCCAACACAAACCTGACAGAAAAACCGACCACCACAGACTATCAAACAAACCCCAAAATGGAATATACCCCGGGACAACACTTCAAAATTCAACCTTTGCTAGGACAAAAACAATGAAAAATAAGATTGGATTTACGCTCGTTGAAATCATGATCGTCGTTGCAATTGTCGCGCTCTTAGCTACCATTGCCATGCCGAATCTTATTAAGGCCCGAATTCAGGCCAATGAAACGTCAGCTCAAGCAACATTAAGGACAATTTCCAGCTCTATGGAAAATTATTATGCGCTTAACAATGTCTATCCACCCAATACAACTTCTTTAAACGGCGCGACACCACCCTATCTAAGCACCGATTTCTTCTCGGCAGGCCGCAATGGATATTCATATACTGTGACGGTGTTAAGCGCCTATTCATATTTTATAACTGCAGTGCCCATCAGCAGTAATACCGGCACACACAGCTATACAATTGCGACCGGTGCGGTTCTGGAAGCCTTCTAAAATGACAATCACGCACGTGAGAGCAATAATATTGAGATCAACAATATAATGTTAAAGACTTTTTCCTTATTTATTTTAATTCTTATCACTTACGTGTCTTGCCGCCAAGCTTGGTATATTAACCGACTTAGCAAAAAAGTTGATTTTACCGCCCAACCTTTCCAAAGGAACATTCCCAACGCCTCACTAAAAGTCCTTTTTTTAGGAGACAGTACTGCAGTTGGAAGTGGTAGTCAAACCCCGGAAACATCGACATCAGGCTGGTTTTCAAAAGATTTTCCAAATGCCTCAATTGAAAATATCAGTGAAAACGGTATTAAAATAAGCGCCTTAATCCCTAAATTAGATCAGTTAAAGAGTGACCATTATGATATTGTCATTATGCATATCGGCGGCAATGATATTATCCGTTTAACGTCTTCTAAAAAAATTGAAAGTGATATTCGAACCGTTATCAATTTTCTAAAGCCAAGAGCAAAGCAAATTATTTTTTTACACTCTGGCGACATTGGCAAATCTAAATTCTTTATCTGGCCCTTTAACTTAATTATTTCCGCGCGCTCCTATAATATGCGCAAAATATACAAAAAAGTCGCAGAAGATACCGGTACAAATTACGTCGATTTAATCGCAATGGAAACAAGCAAGACTTTTGCCGCGAAACCCGAAGAATATTACGCTCCTGATCAACTGCACTTGACGGGAAAGGGATATCGTCTTTGGTATGATATGATACGAGCGCAAATCCGATGAGTGCCCTGATTAGTAATACTTTGGGATGGATAGGAACGACATTATTTCTTATAGCCTATTATCTTGTCTCTAACAAAAAAATAGATGCGACTGGAAAATCATTTCAATTGATTAATCTCGCTGGTGCGCTTTGCTTAGGCATCAATGTTTTCCACCAAAAGGCATGGGCAGCATTGGGACTTGAAGTGGCATGGGCCACAATAGCAATTCTCGCTTTAACAAAAAGACGGAATACTTAAAATGGTGACTTGGGACAAAGATACAGAAATAAAGTTCGCGCAGTTAATAGAGAAAATCCCAGTTTTTCTCCGTGGGATCGCACAGGAAAAAATTCTTAAAAAAGCCGAAACTCTGGCGACAACTGACAATCGCACGGAAATCACTAAGAAGGATATGATTGATGCTTTTTTTACCGAAACACCATTTGGTTTTCACGGTCCTATGAAAAATGATATGATTAGTGTGGGTATTGATTACACAAAATATGGATACGATAAATAAAAAAACAATATAATCCTGTTTCCAATTCAAAAAATGATTAAAATAGATTCCTATGAACCGAAATAAATCTTTTGATTATAACGAAGCCTTCAGCCGCAACATTGGCTGGGTCACGGAATGGGAACAACAACTTTTGCGCGGCAAAAGAATTGCGATCGCGGGTCTTGGCGGTGTTGGTGGGATTCATCTTCTAACATTAGCGCGTTTGGGGATTCAAAACTTCCACATCGCTGATTTAGACAAATTTGAACTTGCGAATTTTAACCGTCAGGTAGGAGCATCGGTCAGTTCACTCAATCAATCCAAAGTTGATACACTTGCCGCAATGGCCGCAGACATTAACCCCAATATTACAATCAAAACATTCTCAAAGGGAATAACCGAACAAAATATCAGTGAATTTCTCAGTGACATTGATTTATACATTGATGGTCTCGATTTCTTTGCCCTCGAAATCCGACAAAAAATATTTCAGCGCTGTCATGAATTAAAAATCCCTGTTGTAACCGCGGCACCCTTAGGCATGGGTGTGGCCTATCTTGTTTTTATGCCGGGACAAATGACTTTTCATGAGTATTTCGGCTTTGATCCAAAATCACCAGAAAAAAACCCCGCCCGATTTCTTGCCGGACTTAATCCAGACATCAGCCATCGTACATATCTCGTGGATAAAACCGCGGCAAATTTTAAAGGTAAACGCGTTCCATCAACAATCATTTCCTGCAATCTTGCCGCCGGAGTTGCCAGTACCGAAGCTCTAAAAATTCTTTTGAACCGTGGCACGGTCTACGCTGCGCCGTGGTATCAATATTTTGACGCGTATCGTAACACTTGGTCTAAAGGATATTTGTCCGGTGGTCACCGTAATTTAATACAACGGCTCCGCGTCGCTTTGGTTTCAAAAGCCTTTATCAAATTCCAAGAAAATGTTAATCCCGATTTATCATCACCGATTAAAAATGATATTGAAGCTATTCTTGATTACGCAAAGTGGACACCAAGCGGCGATAACTCACAACCTTGGCAATTTGAAATCAAAAGTGAAAGTGAAGTTAATTTCCATTTAGAAAATGAGGGAAGTGTCTACGATTTTGATAGCAAACCATCAATTATGACTATTGGCTTTTTTATTGAATCTTTTCGAGTGGCGGCCTCGCACTTTGGATACAATATCACATGGTCATACTCTCGTTTAACTGACAAAAAGCATTTGGTCAATTTACACTTAATCAAATCTGCGGAAGTCAAAGAAGACAGCTTATTTCCTTTTATTAAAATTCGTAATACCAATCGAAATCCTTATACAACTAAGCCATTAACCGCCAAGCAAAGATCAATTTTAGAAGAATCTCTTGGAGAAGATTTACGAATCCGTTGGTTTGAAAGTTTTTCGCAACGTTTTCAACTCACGGAAATATCATCCTATGCTACTTATATTCGGCTAAGTATCAAAGAAGCTTGCGCCACACACCAACATATTATTGATTATAATAATGCGTACAGTCCCGACAAAATTCCAATCAAAGCACTTGGGATTTCCACGCCAACACAAAAACTTATGAAATTTCAAATGTGTTCGTGGACTCGTGTAAATTTAATGAACAAGTTCCTTGGCGCCGCGATTGTTCCACAAATTGAACTTAGCTATCTCCCCGGCCTGTTGTGTGCCGCGCATTATATTATCGAATGGAAGAATCCCCGAAGCCTTTATACCTCAGAAGATTTCGTTAAAATAGGACAAAACCTACAACGATTTTGGCTAACGGCAACACAGCTTGGCCTTGCCATGCAACCTAACATTGCACCGCTGGCATTGTCCTATTACGCAATTCATAACATTTTCTTTACAGAAAATATCGCCATGCAAAAAAGAACACGAAATTTAGCTAAAATGCTAGAGCGTATCACATCGATTGAAAACATTGTCTACTTAGGCCGCCTCGGAACGCCCATGACAACATTCATTGAATCCCGCTCGGTCCGCAAAACATTACCTGAACTTTTAAAACCCTAGCAATACATTTACCGTAATGGACAAAACTTTTTTAGCCTTTACAGTTTCTTAAGGAGACTTGTTTATGCCCTACATGACAAAATCGTATGGTACTGAAAATAAAGATACACCATTAAGCCCTTTTCAAGCCAAACGCCGCGACCCAGGGCCGTCAGATGTACAAATCGATATTCTTTTTTGCGGCGTATGCCACTCAGATATCCATCAGGCTCGTAATGAATGGCACAATACAACTTATCCCTGCGTACCCGGGCATGAAATCATAGGAAAAGTTACCAAAATCGGGAACAAAGTTAAGAAATTTAAGATTGGTGATATTGCCGGTGTTGGCTGTCTTGTGGATTCATGCCGCGATTGCCAAAGCTGTAAGGAAAACTTAGAACAGCATTGCGAAAACGGCGCAATTTTCACCTATAACAGCCCCGAAAAACACATTGGCGGAATGACATTTGGAGGCTATTCACAAAGCATGGTCGTTGACGAAGACTTTGTTCTCAATGTTCCTAAAAATTTAGACCTCGCAGCAGCCGCGCCATTGCTTTGCGCGGGAATCACGACATATTCGCCACTGCGTCGCTGGAAAGTTGGCAAAGGTCAAAAAGTTGGAATTGTCGGGCTAGGTGGCCTCGGCCATATGGGCATCAAATTTGCAAATGCCTTTGGATCTCACGTTGTCCTCTTTACAACTTCCGAAAAGAAAAAAGAGGATGCCAAGCGCTTAGGCGCACATGACGTCGTTATTTCAACCAATGCAGCAGACATGACAAAGCATACCGGAACATTTGATTTTATCTTAGATACTGTTTGCGCCCAACATGACATCAACGCATATCTCGGGCTATTGAAACGATCCGGAACCATGACTCTCGTTGGCGCGCCAGAAAAGCCGCTAAGCCTGATCAGTTTTAATTTAATCATGCAACGTCGCCATCTTGCCGGTTCATTAATCGGCGGGCTTAAAGAAACACAGGAAATGCTCGATTTCTGCGGTAAACACAATATCGTTTGCGACATTGAAAAAATCCCAATTCAAAAAATTAATGAAGCTTACGATCGCATCTTAAAAAGTGATGTGAAATACCGTTTTGTCATCGACATCGCATCATTAAAATAATCGGCATGGAACACAAACACACAACAAGTCCATTTATCACTGTCCGCAATTCAACGATTCACGGCCGCGGAGTATTTGCGAAAATACCGATTCCCAAAGGAACACGGATCATTGAATATGTCGGTGAGAAAATCACCAAAAAAGAAGCTGATAGACGCGCCCACATTCCTCTAAATAAACATAAAGAGGATCAATCCTGCGGCGCGGTTTATCTTTTTGAACTTAATAAAAGACATGATATCGACGGTAATGTTTCTTACAATACCGCGCGGCATATTAACCACTCCTGCGAACCCAATGCCGAAACCGAAATTATCCGCGGTAAAATCTGGATCATCGCTTTAAGGGATATCGCGAAAGATGAAGAGATCGTTTACAATTACAGCTACGGCTATGAAGATTATCATGAGCATCGCTGTTATTGCCGCGCGAATCAATGCGTCGGATATATTTTGGCGGAAGAGCATTGGCCCAAATTAAAGAAATGAAATCAAAGAATCTTTTTTTACTCGGCCTCATATTATGTTTTCTGACTGCCTGTGAAACGGTCACAAAAAAAGATATCCTCTTACAAGCCCAACGGATCAAAATCAAAGCTGCCACCGCAACAGAAAATACAAAACCAGCTTATCATGAAGAAACCAGTCCGGTAATTACTGACAACGCAACTCAAGAAACATCTAAACCAGAAACGATGACAACACATACAGAACGAGTTGAAGACACGCAAGAAGCAGAAAACATCCTCGTGCCGCAAGCGCCTCCAATCCAAGATAATTTATCAGAATACGAACGGCTTGTTTATAAAGCCAAATATTTAGGGATTTCCATTGGCGAATTTATCGTTCAAAATAATGGCAAAACAATTCTAAACGGTCGTGAAGCGTACTCATTTGAGCTGACCGTCAAAACTTCTGTTTTTTTCAAAAAACTTTTTTCAACCAAAGACCGCTATATTTCCTACATGGACCCCAAACGATTTGTGGTTTTGCGCCATGAGGAATATATTAACGAAGGAACCAAACTCGAATCGATAATTGATTTTGATTATGAAACACATATGGCCTTTTATAAAAATGTCATTGATCAATCAGAGCGAAAAATCAAAATTCCGGATCGAGTCCTCGACGTGCTCAGTGGCAGTTTTTACTTACGTATGTTCCGGTGGGGACTTGGTGATACCGTTGAAATCAATCTGTACGCGGATGATATTCTCTATAATTTTCTCGGTCTACTGCATTCGAAAGCAAATGTGCAATTACCGACAAAGGAAACCCACGAAGCATTTCTTTTAAAACCATATGTGTTTAGCGACGGCAAACCAATTAAAAAGATTTCAGCTGAGGTTTTTCTTGCGACAACCGGAACAAAAAAACCCCTACGCGCAATTCTAAAAACCCCGCTAGGAAATATTGCGGTAGTTTTATATGAGGGATTCGACGATCTATGAAAAACCTATGGAACAACAAAGAAGCCCAAGCCTGCGGACATGATCCACTACAATTACGCGTTTATACATCGCGACTCTTGGGAAAAGATCCGTCACTGGTATTACACGGCGGGGGGAATACATCGGTAAAAACTACCATTACCGATTTCTTTGGGGACACCCAAGAAGTGCTTTATGTCAAAGGCAGCGGCTGGGATCTTGCGAGTATTACAGAGCAAGGATTTGCCGCGGTCAAGTTAGATGCTTTAAAACGGATGGCAACTCTCAAAAATCTTTCTGACACGGATATGGTACGTCAGCAAAGAGCGGCAATGTTAAATCCAAACGCGCCTACCCCGTCAGTAGAAGCCATATTACACGCGGTCATTCCATATCAATTCGTTGATCATTCTCATAGTGACGCGATTGTAACAATTACCAATACTCCAACCGGCCACAAATTGATTAAAAGCATCTATGGGAAAAACATGCTCATTGTTCCCTATATTATGCCGGGTTTTATTTTAGCGCGGCGCATTTATCAAATGACACGTAACTTGGATTGGAAAAAATGCGACGGCATTATTTTGCTCAATCATGGCCTATTCACGTTTGGTGATCATGCCAAAACCAGCTATGATCGCCACATTAAAATAGTCACCCAAGCGGAAAATTTTATTAAAAAACATCGCGTCAACATTGCTTTAAGCCAACCTAAGGACGTTAATTTAGAAACTTTGGCTGCCATTCGACAATCCGTTGCCAAAGCATGGGGAAAGCCTATTATTGCTTTCTTAAAGCAAGAACCTAAATCGACTGGATTTGCAGATTTATCCAATGTCGCATCGCTTGCGAATCGCGGGACATTAACGCCCGATCACGTCATTCGCACCAAACCAAAACCAGCGATTCTCGGTGTCAACCCCTTAAAGGATATTTTAAATTACACTCAAAATTATCATTCCTATTTCAATCGCAACACCAATGGGAAACTCAAAAGCCTTGATAATGCCCCGCGCTGGGCCGTATGGAAAAAACATGGGTTAATTGCATTTGGTCGCTCTTACAAAGATGCTATAATAACGTCCGATATCATTGATCACACTATTAAAGCAATTCAAATCAGCGAAAAATTAGGCGGGTGGAAAACTTTATCTGAAAAAAATATTTTTGAAATGGAATACTGGGAATTAGAACAGGCTAAACTTGCAAAATCAGAAAAATCTTCAACTTTGCAGGGCAAAGTTGCATTAGTCAGTGGGGCGGCGAGTGGTATTGGTCAGGCCTGTGTTGAATCTTTACTCGCTCAAGGTGTCCACGTCGCCGCGCTCGACATTAATCCCAAAATTTTAACACAGTTCAAATCCCAAAACATCCTCAGTCTGGTCTGTGATATGACCAAGAATACTGATATTCAAAGCGCTGTTAAAACCGTCATTCGTCATTTTGGAGGTTTGGATATTGTCGTTAGCAATGCGGGCATATTTCCCCCAAGCTTAAAAATCGCCGATATGAATACAAAAACATGGGATCAAAGTCTGGCGATCAATTTAACAAGTCATCAACGATTGCTAACAGCAAGTACAAAATATTTAAAATTTGGCATTGATCCGACATTTATTATTGTTGGAACCAAAAATGTTCAAGCACCCGGACCGGGAGCGGCAGCGTATTCCGTTGCGAAAGCAGGATTGACACAAATGGCACGAGTAGCAGCACTGGAATTAGGCGCTCACGGAATTCGTGTAAATGTTGTCCATCCAAATCAAATTTTTGATACTGCCATTTGGACTCCAGACGTTTTAAAGAAACGAGCCAAAGCTTACAAAATGAGCGTCGCGCAATACAAAACAAACAATATTCTCAAAACTGAAATCACATCCAGCCATGTGGCCGAATTGATCTGCACAATGGCTGGCCCCACATTCGCTAAAACAACTGGTGCGCAAATCCCAATTGACGGAGGTAACGACCGTGTCATTTGAATTTTTATACAACGATAAACGAAAGGACAAAAAATGAACAAAGTATTCTTGCAATTTCTCATGACAACACTATTCATCGTCGGAGCAACATCAAGCACAATGGCCACCGATATGAAAGACATGCCCATAAGCACAGAACACATGGCCGCGATGGAAAGCATGTTGGAATATTCCACACCAAACGAAAATCACAAATTTCTCAGTACTTTAGCCGGATCATGGAAAGCTAAAGTAACATTTTGGATGGATCCCAAAAGTCCAGCGCAGGAAAGTGAAGGAACAGCTCAATCCAAAATGACAATGGATGGTCGTTTTCTCGAACAACATTATCATGGATCAATGATGAGCCAACCGTTTGAAGGCCGAGCAATCTGGGGTTATGATAATCTCCGCAAAGAATTTACCGGGATATGGTTTGACAGCATGGCAACTGGCGTTATGATAAGTTCAGCAAAATATGATGCCAAGGCCAAGACGTTGACAGAAGTTGGCAGCATGTCCTGTCCTATCACCAAGGAAAAGCATCGCTGGTACAAAGCAGTCACGACGATCATTGATGCGGATCACTATACGTATGAATCGTATATGAAGGACAAAGAAGGCAACGAATATAAAGGTATGTTCATTACGTATTCAAGAGTCATGTAAACATTTTTGTGATACCCCGAAGGGAGGCGTATGAAAAAGATTATTTTGTTTTGTGCATGTTTTCTCGCATTAACCGCAACACTTCACGCAAAAGATACAACAATAAACGTCGCCAATGAAGTGGCCAATTGTGAATTAATCGGCTACCCAGAGTGGCGCGATGATTGTTATGAGGCTCTCGGGAAAAAGGTCCAAACATACTCACTGTGTCTAAAAATTTCTAATCCCGTAAAGCGCAGCGAATGTTTAGCAGCCAATCCGCCCAAATCCGATGCAGATTGTCTGGGACGAGAAAACAGCCGCGATATCGACGCCTGTTTTATCCAGTTAAAAGATGCCCGCAACGATTTAAGCATTTGCAAAAAAATTCAGGATCGCGATACTCGCAAGTCCTGTTATACCTGCAGTGGAAGTGAAGCAAAATCTGACAAAGAAAGAAATCTCTGTTTTGAATTTTTAGCCCGAAAAACTCAAGACAAAAGTGTCTGTGATATGATCGACAATAAAACCGCTAAAAATGCTTGTATAAACGGCATGACGACCGCCATTCCGGTTGAAGGTTGCGAACAACCAGCGAATTTCACAGAATTTAAACTTTGTAAACAGTTTGCTATCGCACAGTCAGTCATGAAAAACACAAAACCTGTTCCAGCAAAAGCCAAAGTTTCCGCGAAAACCGACGAATTGCCACAAACACGTAATATGAAAGCGGCAATGGTTACCGTCAAGAAACAAGAAAAGGCTGAAAAGCTGCAGCAATCAAAAGACGCGATAAGCGCTAAGACAGAAGCAATGAAGGACAAAGCACAAGAAGCGAAAGATGCGCGAGCCGCTAAAATCCAAGAAGCTAAAGACGCAAGAGCTGCCAAAGCGCAAGAAAAAGCCGACAAACTTCAGCAAATGAAGGATGACAAAGCTGCTAAGGCACAAGAAGCGAAAGATGCGCGAGCCGCTAAAATCCAAGAAGCTAAAGATGCAAAAGCTGCCAAAGCGCAAGAAAAAGCAGACAAACTTCAGCAAATGAAGGATGACAAAGCCGCTAAAGCGCAAGAAGCGAAAGATGCACGAGCCGCTAAAATCCAAGAAGCCAAAGACGCAAAAGCTGCCAAAGCCCAAGAAAAAGCAGACAAACTTCAGCAAATGAAGGATGACAAAGCCGCTAAAGCGCAAGAAGCGAAAGATGCACGAGCCGCTAAAATCCAAAAAGCCAAAGACGCAAAAGCTGCCAAAGCCCAAGAAAAAGCGGACAAACTTCAGCAAATGAAAGATGCCAAAGCCGCAAAGTTAAAAGAAAAAGCAGCAAAAGTCACTAAAGCTAGAACTCAATCAGCTAAAACATCCGAAATATCAACTGAGAATACAATAACGACTAACGAAGCAGTAAATATGGACGTTGAAATTCCAGTTGAAATCCCAATTGAGGAAGCTGTGGAAGAAAGTGACTTTGCTGATACCCCATCTGAAACTTCAAACAAAGATGGTGCCGATAAGCCCAACAACGATAAAGATCCTAATTCCAAAATCAATGAATCCATGAGTATGTCGCCAAAAGCGATAAAAGCACAAATAAGTGATTTTGGTTGTACGAAGGGATTTGGTGGCTGGGTTGAACCACCATTAGCAAAAAAAGTCGAAATTGCTTGCGATAAGGAAAATCTCGCGCAATTCCGTCCATTATTAAATCGCTGCACAACCACAGACCGCGACCCAACGATCATTTTATTTGATGTCAATAAAGATGGTTGCACCACGTGCGCGGATCTTCAACAATGGCAAAAAAAGGTTAACGAACTTTATAAAGCCAAAAAGCGATCGACCAATGGCAATAACTTAAGCCTCAAGGAATGCAACGAAAGAAAGTTTTAATTATAAAGCTGCCGCATGTATAAAAAAGTCTTACATCCCGAAAGTCCGACAATTCTTATCGTTCTGGGGGCCACAGGGGATTTGATTACAAAGAAAATCATTCCCTCTGTGTGCCAACTGTATTTAGATCATCGACTGCCCCAACGCTTTTGTGTTGTGGGTATGGCTCGACGACCGTTTGCAAACGCGGACTTTCAAAAGCATGTGCAGGACGAACTGTCTCATAAACTTCCTGATATCAAACCCCAAATGGCGCAGGAAGTTTCACAATTGTTTACGTATCATCAAGGCGATTTTGCTGATCCCCATGCCTTTGCCAGTCTCAAAGAAAAATTAGAAAAAATTGACCTCAATTTTGGTGTCTGCACCAACAAATTATTTTATTTGGCTGTGCCACCATCGCAATTTGCGCCAATTCTTAAAAGTATGGTCAAGGTTCGATTAAATATTCCATGCGGCGGAAAAATTGGATGGACACGTCTTTTGGTCGAAAAACCTTTTGGTGAAAATACGACTAGCGCAAAAGCCCTTTCGCAATTATTCGCCAAATATTTTAAAAATGAACAGCTCTATTTCATTGATCATTATTTGGCTAAGGATATTGTTCAGGCCATCATTCATTTCCGTTTTTCCAATAATCTCTTTGAAAAATCATGGGACAAGCACACCATCGAGCAAATTGATATCAGTTTAAACGAAACACTCGGGGTTGAAGATCGCGGCGCGTTCTATGATGCCGTTGGAACTTTTCGTGATGTCGGACAAAATCATCTTTTACAAATGCTTGCGGCAATCACCATGAATTGTCCTTCTGATAATAGCGCCACCAATGTTCGCAATTCGCGCGCAGACATCATGGAAACATTAAAACCTTGGACACTGAAAGATATTCGCCAAAAAACATTTCGCGCTCAATATGACGAATTTCTTAAAATTACCAGTGTCAAGCCAAACTCTCAGACAGAAACATATTTTAAATTACAAACAGCACTAACACACCCTAATTGGTCAGGGGTACCAATCACATTGGAATCAGGGAAGGCCTGTCCCGCCGCTAAAAAGCAAGTCATTGTCACGTTCAAACGTCCAAAATCCTCATCGACATTTGATCACAAGTTAAATATTCAAAATCGTGTCATTTTTAATATTGAGCCGGATGATCGTATTAGTATTCATTTTTGGGCTCCTAAACCGGGACTCGAACAAGAATTAGAAGAGCGCACGCTCGATTTCTTTTTGTATGAACATGTCAAGAAAATCCAATACGTCGCTGAATATTCCGAATTAATTTTAAATTGTCTGGTTGGGGATCAAAGCATGTTTGTTTCACATCGTGAAATTATGGCGCAATGGAAATTCACAGATCCGGTCATTGAAGCTTGGCGTAAAAATATCGTACCACTTAATTATTACCAACCCAAAACAGATACGATGATCAAAGACGCAGTCCGTGTCGATCCCACCCAAAAAGTTGAAACAATGACAAAAACCGTCGGTATGATCGGCCTTGGGAAAATGGGAATGAATATGACACGCCGACTTATGGAACAAGGATGGAAAGTTGTCGGTTTTGACCGCTCCGCCCAAGTCGTCGAAGAATTAAAAAAGGAAGGCATGATCCCTGCTTTTTCTTTAAAAGAATTGACGGCAAAGTTATCCAATCCCAAAATCATTTGGATTATGGTTCCCGCGGGAAAACCTGTTGACGAAGTCATTTTCGGAACAGATGGACTCATTCACGATCTTACGAAGAATGACTTTATCATCGATGGGGGAAATTCATTCTTTGAAGATACGATTAAGCGCGCTAAAAAAATCGCGAAAACTGGAATACGTTTCTTAGACTGTGGAACTTCTGGTGGACCCGGTGGTGCGCGCAAAGGAGCCTGCCTAATGATCGGCGGCAAAAAGGCAGACTTTGTAAAAATCGAACAATTGTTTTCCGATCTTGCCTTATCAAATGGTTATCAATTCTTTGAAGGATCGGGCGCAGGACATTTTGTTAAAATGGTACACAATGGTATTGAATACGGCATGATGCAATCCATTGCCGAAGGATTTGCCATTATGAACAAGAGCAAATACAACCTCGATCTTACGCGGATCGCTGATATTTATAATCATGGCAGTGTAATCGAATCAAGATTAATACAATGGTTAGAGGATGCTTACAACATTTATGGTGAGGACCTCAAAGCCATTTCGGGAAAAGTTCAGCATTCCGGCGAAGGAGCGTGGACAGCCGAAACCGGCAAAAAGATTGGGTTAGACCCAAAAATCATTCGGGAATCATTGATGTTTCGTAAACGTTCGCAAAAAAAACCTTCCTACACAGGTCAAATTGTTTCAGCTCTACGCGGCCAATTCGGAGGACATCCTGTGTTAAAAAAGAAGAAAGCAAACAATGAATAAAAAAATCCTCGTTATTGATGATGATGTGGACATTATCAGTGTTCTTGACCGACGTCTTAGGCAGGCGGGCTATGATGTCGAAGTCGCGGTAAATTCTAAAACGGGTTTACAAAAAGTTACTGACGTTCTTCCGGATCTTATTCTTCTTGACATTATGATGCCGGGAATTGACGGCACAAAATTATGCTGGATTCTCAAATCAGGCAAAACGCACAATACCATCCCCGTTATTATCCTTTCCGCTAAAAGTGCAAATGAAATCCGCACGGCAGCAGAATCCGTTGGCGCTGACGCCTATTTTCAAAAACCCTTTGATCATGTCATTCTTTTAGCGAAAATTAAGGAATTAATTGAATCTTCCAAAATTAGCAAATAATAAATCGACTTTTAATGTTTGATTTTCTTAAAAATAATCATCCGAACTTATTCAAAATCTGGACCCTAACATTGTTAGGGTTATCGTGTTATTTATATTCCATATTCTCACGAAACTTTGCCGAATGGTATATTCAAATCCCCAAACTTGATTTTCCAATCTTTATCGGTGAAATCGTATTATTTACAAGTAGTGTTTTAATAATCACGGCAAATTACCGTACCCTATTACCGAAATTGCCAAAATGGTTGTGGCTCCTTTTGGCGTATGGACTTTGGCTTTTAACAAAAACCATCCTAGGATATTGCTATGGCGGCCCCTTAGCATTACGTACCGCAGCCTTATTTTATTATCCATTATTCGCACTCATTGGATATTGGGTTTTTGATACCAAATTTTTTCAAGGCAAAACATTAATTGTTTTATTCACAATTCTTGTCGGAAGTCTTTTACTCAATAAAGTCGATTTATACTACATATTTACTTATGGAATGCTTGTTTTAGCAATGAGCATTGGCATTAAAAACAAATGGTTCAAAATTCTCGGTTTTGCCACAATTGCTTTTCAGTTCTTTTTTCTCCAAGTATTTTGGGCAAACTCGCGATCCCACATGGTTGGGATTACCCTAGGGTCATTTTTCCTCTTGTGTTATTTTCTTTACTTAAAGGCGAATGTAACTTCAAAAATCAGAATCGGGATCGCGACAATTTCTATCGGCATTTTCATCTTGTGCGCGATTCAATTTTCAGATCCCAACGCGATTAAACCAACACTGGCAATTGAAAATATTCAATATAGTTTTCAGCAACTTGATTTGTATATTTCAGGTAAAAAGGCCACTTTTGTCCCATTCAAATTAAAATCTAAAGTTTATAATAAAAATCGATACAACCCATTATACGGAAAAACCAACGAACAACCCCACAGCCAATCAACTTTTAACAGTGATGTCGGGACATATTCTGATTTAAATGTTTATAATGTCGCAATGACCGATTCTAATTTAAGCCCTATAAACACACCCATAACTACGACACAAATAATTGCACCCACACAACGCAGTGAAAGTTTAATTCAAAACCCTTTCCCAGCGGAACAACAAAAGTCGTATCGCTCTTCCGAGGTCGCGACAAACAATATTCTTTTTCGTTTATTCATCTGGAGAGATATGCTCGTGGACCTCAATACACATCATGCTTGGTTTTGGGGAATGAATTTTGGACATCCCCAACGATCAATCTCGCTTGAAATCTTAGACTGGGCAACCGTTGAATGGAAGAGAGATGGATGGATTACTCCACACAATTCATTCTTTCATTACATTTACCGTGGCGGCATTGTCGGCATGATCCTCATTTTGGGATTTCTAACTTTGCTGTGGCATATGACAATACGATTTATAAAATTAAAATCTCTATGGGGAGGATGCCTCTTAGCAAGCGTCATCTATTGGATTTGCGTTGCAAATTTTCTTGTCATTCTCGAACTGCCATATAATGCCATACCGTTTTGGAGCTTATTGGGCATGACGTTTGCGTATCTTCACCACCTTGAAAGACATCAAGAAAGTAAGTAATATCTCCAAAGCGATTACATCTGCCGTTACAAATCCAAAAAGCTTGCGGACAACGCTTTTATATTCCCCCCAAAATAAATCTCGCCATCTCTTGTGATTTCTTATTTATGTTGTATCCTTTCACCGAGGGTAAGTCCTTGGTACATATACAAAATCACTATGAAAAAACTATTCAATACCTATATTCGTGTTTTTATGATCAGCTTTCTTGCCATTGCAAATATGCCGCAAATTGTTGCTGCAGAGCTATTTGTGCCACATTTGCCAAGCCCGGGAACCATGGTCAATTTAAGCTCGACATACACTCCCGCCAGCTTAAAAGGCTTAACTATCCACCCCGACAATGCCCTGCAATTTGATTTTTTAATTGAGCAAAGCCAAGAAAACTTCAATGATGAGCAAAAAAAAGAAGAATACACAAAACTCATCAAGTATTTTTTAGCCTCCTTAACAATTGCCGACAAAGACCAATGGGTCAACTTGTCCCCGTATGAAAGTGGCCGCATTATCGAAAATAACTTTGGCAAAACGCAAATGGGCCGCGATCTTTTGGCACAAGATTATTTGCTCAAGCAAATCACTTCGTCATTGATGTATCCTGAGTCTGACTTAGGTAAGAAATTTTGGAATGATGTCTTTGAACGAGCTTTTAAGGAATACGGCAGTAGCGATATTCCAGTCGATACTTTTAATAAAGTCTGGATCATGCCCGATGAAGCAGTCATCTATGAAAGCAAAAATACCGCTTTTATTTTAAAAAGCCACTTAAAAGTTATGCTGGAAGAGGATTATCTGGCATTGCAGAATCATGAAAAACCAGTGAGCACCACAACGTCCAGCAGTACGTCACAAGTCATTCGCGAAATCATACTCCCAGCTTTAGAAAAAGAAGTCAACGAAGGGGAGCATTTTGCCCAACTGCGACAAATCGTTAGCGCAATGATACTCGCGACGTGGTACAAACAAGCAATGAAGGAGTCGCTTTTAGGGCAAGTTTATGCTGACAAAGCTAAAGTCATTGGGGTCGATCAGAATCCTCGAACCAATGATATCATTTACCAACAATATCTCGATGCCTTCAAAAAGGGCGTTTACAACTACATTAAAGAAGATGAAGACAAGTATACGCATGAAATGATCCCACGAAAGTACTTTGCGGGTGGATTCAATCGATCAATCCCCATAACCATTATAAATAACCCCGAATCCCTTGGGAATTACGCGAGTTCTGCGGTTAGAGCTCTTCAAGAAACGAAGCTCCAACGTGTTCCCACAAGTTTGACACCAACACGTGCTACCCTAGAAGATCTTGATGAATATGGCCGACCTATCGCAAACAATGATAGCCGTCCCGCACCACTCGTATACGATCCCGATAATTGGTATAACAATATTAAAGCTGAAGAAAGTTTAATGCTGGCAGAAAATCCCAAGAATGATGAATATACAGCCTTGGTATTCGCACAAAATATATATGATGATTTTAGAATTATGCGACAAGACAGTGGCAATCAGTTGACCGAAAGATATGGAATCATTGATATAAAAACAGGAGAAATTTCATATCAGGATTTTAAAGTGCAACAAGAAAATGCAGGCTTTATCCCTTTTATAATCACATATGAAAATTCAAAAATGAATTTCACGTTAAATCTTAATCGAGTGCGCTACGCAGAGTTTTATGATACAGATTTTAAAATAGAGGCTTTAAAAAGAATCCAAGCCGCGGTTGGTGTTATTAACAACGTGTTTTTTTTCCAAAATGATAAAAATCCAGTCACAACTGATGGTCTATTAGATGAGCTAAATGAACTCGTGCCTTTGACTTTGGCAGAAAAAGTTGGACAGGCAGTTCGTGAAAGTTTTCTAAAAGCTACTCAACCCATAGCCATTTTTGCATCTAAATGGACTTCGGATTTTGTTCGCCGCGTTTTTCATAAAGAACCCCAATCTCAATTAGCGCGTATTCAAGCTCAAAGAGATAAGCCAAAATCATTTGCGAATTTAGACGATTTGGCAAAGCAGCTAAGCGACTTGTATATCGGTCGTCATTTTTTGCGTAATAAAGATAATATGCTTCCTGTGCGTATCGATTTTGCAAAGCGTATCTTTGCGTGGGGCACTTATATTAATGATATTGGCGGTGAGCAGGTGCTCATTGCTCGTGATAAAAATTTTATGATGCAAGCTCTCCGAGATAATCAAGTTAAATCCGATATCGCCTCTAAAGCACCGCATGAGCGTTTTCAAAGCGAAATTAATCTGAGCGTAAATCTAAACGCTTTAAATGATGTTTATATCAAAACCGAAATCGAAAACTTAAAATTACGACAAAGGGAAGAAAAAAAAGAAGAACAGCTGCGCACCGCGGCATCAAAACCAGAAAATGATGTCGCGCCACAAAACATAAAAGAGAGTAATACTCCGTGGAGATTAGACGATATTTTACAAAACGAGGAGATTAGGGTTACTTTGACTTTAGATGAGCAAAATAATAATTCGGAAATACAAAAAATCGTGCGCCACATCAGTAATATTGTCTATAACCGAATCAATCAAAGCGGATCAATTTTTAAAAGTTTTGTGGATGCGAGAATTTTTATTATCAATAATGTTCACTACGAAGCCAATATCGTAAAGAAGGATAATATTGTCCAAGTCGTGTTCGTGCAACCAGCATATCTCAATTCGAGTACCAGCTCTTTTTTTGATAAAGTCAATAATGAACTTAAAAGTGCCCTGCAAATCAAAGGAAAAGACATACCCAAAACTGAAGGCTCAAATCTTCACTTAGCCCGTCTTGATGAAGGTACACCGATTACACTCCTCACATATAATAAAGATGCTGGTGTCGTATGGTATCAAGCAGTCATGAAATACGGCGAAGTTACAATTGCTGAACTCAAAAAATCAGGACGTTTTGAAGAAAATTATGGACAAGATACTATACCTCTTGCTGATTTTTATCCTCCCGAATTAAAAGCACTCCCAGCACAAGAACAGGATCTACAAAGAGGGAATATTAATAAAATGTTGGCGCGCTTACAAGCTAAAAAATTGATTACCATTAATTCATCTCCTGAAAACGTTCTAACCAAACCTCGTCTGGCCGTGGAAGAAGTCTTTCGCGAATTAGCGAAAACGCCAACGATCGCGAATATAACTCTTGAGCAACGCTTGCAATTGATTGAACATATTATTGAGCAGTTTAAAAAAGGCAGGCAAACGGATTCGCCAATTTCACTCGCATCTTTTACAGACAGCAATGGTCTAACGTATTTGGAAGTCGTAGGAGCCGAGCAGGTCACAGAATATAATCCAAGAGAGTCATATGGTGGTATCGATTTAACTGCCGCGAATCTTGACTTGGAAATCAAACGTGATGGCTTAGGAATTGCCTTACCATTGATACAGCAAGATATGAAATTATTAAATCGTGTTGAAGGTTTTGAACCCTATATTATTGAAATATTGCCAGTTAAAGATTTGCCCATTCTGACCGAAATCCAAGAAAGAATCAACTCAACATCGTAACTCACAAGTGATTCAATAGCATTTAAGTCCACTAAGATTCCGCAATCGCAATTGCCTTTTCCTTGAGAAGCATCTATAATCCCTCTTAACGATTAAGTCCTTCCTAAAAATAAACCCAAGGGTATCATGATTTGGCGAGATCATTTACGCAGTATTGTCGATGAATCAAAAACACACTTCGGCCGTTTGTTTGATGTCATTGTTTTTCTTACAATCGCATTAAGTGTCGTCGTTGTCATTTTGGAAAGTATTCCATCCATTGCCGTAGTCTATGGACCATTATTACGGCTTCTTGAATGGATCATCACCATTTGGTTTACAATCGAATATATCATGCGGTTAATAACCGTCGCAAAGCCTCTAAAATACGCGACAGGGTTTTATGGTCTCGTTGATCTTCTAGCCGTCATCCCAACATATTTAAGCCTGATCTTTGTCGGGACACAATCATTAATGGTATTTCGTGCCTTTCGCTTCTTACGCATTTTTCGTGTATTCAAACTTACACGCTTTGTCAGTGAAGCCTCGACACTCATGATTGCGATGAAAGCAAGCCGCCAAAAAATCACTGTTTTTATGTGCGTGGTTCTTGCCATCGCGCTTGTCATGGGCACATTGATGTATATGATCGAAGGTGAGGTCAATGGGTTTTATAGTATTCCGGATGGAATTTATTGGGCAATTGTAACAATGACAACCGTCGGTTATGGTGATATGGCACCACTTTCATCCCTAGGGAAAATTCTGGCATCATTCCTAATGCTCATCGGATATTCGATTATCGCGATCCCAACCGGAATCGTTTCGGTCGAAATTGCAGCCGCACACCGTGTCGGGATAGAATCCCGAGTGTGTTCAAAATGCACCCGACAAGGACATGAAAGAGAATCTTTATTCTGTCGGTTCTGCGGCGAAAAACTTTAATGAATCAAATTTAACAAAACAATTTAATAACACATTATTAGGAGGTTTGACATGAAGAAAAACTCAACACAAACATGGATTATTGTTTTATCAATTCTAGCAATCACAATGGCTTTCGCATTATTGATGTCTAAGAAAAACCAATCCGGTCCTGAAAAAAGTTTAGAATTTGAATACCAACAGGCTAAAATGGCCGCTCAGTCATCACCAATTACCACGCCATTACCAACCGTTGAAACCGTTATCCCTACGGCCGTATCGTCCGAATATCAATACGTAATTCAAATTATCTCACTTAGTGATCAGATGAAAGCAGAGGGTGTTTTGACCAAATTAACAAGTGCCGGTTTTACAGGATATGTCGCAAAGACTGACCTCGGTCAAAAAGGCGTGACGTATCGCGTATTTGTCGGGCCATTTATTTCCAAAGATGACGCCGCGACAAAATTACCGGACGTTAAAGCCATTTATAAAGATGCCTTTATTCTTCGCATTTAAAAAAACTATAAAACCTTATCTACACAAAGGATTTTAATGTCTCATAGTCACGAAGCTACCATTGCAAGCATCATCGGAATCATCCAAAAGATGAAACTCAAACACGAAGTCACAAACATCACCTATCGTACGGATTACCAAGATTATCAATTATTATTTGGTGACACGCACCACTGTGAAATTCAAGAAAAAACCATTAATGATGTTATGGTTTTTAAAAATGGGGATGCTTTGCGACAAATTCAATTTTTATTAAACCACCTTACCGCTTGGCAAGATTGGGAGAGACCCAGTCAAAACGATACACCAAATGAAAAGATTTCTCTCGACGATGAGTAATAAATCGATGCCAATACCGAATTATCATGAATATCGCCAAGAAATATTAAATATTGCATCTTTGCACAAGCTTCACATTCACTCAATTGAGATGGACAAAGGACCAAAGGGAGAGCCACTTTTTTGTGACATTCTTTCCACATCAATTGATTCTTCCAAGCCAACATACGTGCATATTGCAGGTTGTCACGGTGTCGAGGGTTATCTTGGTTCTTTAATTCAACGCAAATATTTGCAATCACTCTCAACTGCACAATTAGCAAAATTTAATATTGTAATTATTCACCCCTTATGCCCATACGGAATGGCTTGGTACCGTCGAGTCAATTCGCAAAACATTGACCTTAACCGCAATTTTTTTACCACGACCGAGCGCCCTAACAATCGCGGGTTTGCCGCCTTATTGCCATTGCTTAACAGCAAAAACAAATTCGAATTCGCAACCCACGTCATCACGACTAGTCTACAAGAAGGTTATGTGGCCAGCCAACGTGTGCTTGGACAGGGTCAATATCAATTTGCCGACAAACCTTTTTACGGTGGCCACGCAGTACAAGAAGAAATCCTGCAAGTTCTTGGCTACGTCCAAAACCTATTGCGTGATGTCCACGAATTTACAATATTTGATATTCACAGCGGTCTTGGAAAACCAGGTGTCGAAATGATCTTTGGCTCAGAAGATTTTAATGAACTCAAGAAAAAACATCCTGAAAAATATTTTACGAATTTAAAGAGTCAGTCTTGGGAAACTACAGGCAATTTAGGGGAAGCCTTTAAGCATTTTTTTGCAAACGCCAAAGTGATCCATGTTGTCCTCGAATTTGGGACTGCCGGAAATCTTTTCGTCTTATACGCGCTGACGCAAGATCATCAACATTTTTCGCAAAACAAAACTGATCCCAAAAGAATTGAAAGTATGCTGAAAGCCTTTTTTCTGCCAGAACATTTGCAGGATTTTGCCATTGCGCAAGCTTTTAAAACTTTTGAAATAATGACTGGAGTAAAAACAGAATATTCCCCAAAAACAACTATTTAATATTTACAGAAACAATTTCTTAATTAGTGATACTGACACAGTTGTCGTAATCCTATCACTATTGATTTTCTAGCATTACTTTATGAACTTGCCATGGCGTTTGTTTGAATAATGATAATCAAAAAGCAAAGGAGAACTTAATGAATAAGTTTCGCGCTTGGAGCGTCTTACTTTTATTTATCTTTTCAATTCTTGGGTCAGGTTGTTCTTCTTCACAAGTTTTTGTCCGGGCAACCGCTGAGGAACTCGAAGCAGTCCGCGCGTTAAGAAAATCAATAGCAATTATTCCCTACACCGAAGAAGGAACCCAGATCACAGGAATCAGTCCGCTGCTTAATGAAAAATTAGCTGACTATTTAAGCTATAACTTTAAGATCATTGACCCCATGTCAGTTCAACAAGCGCTCGACTCAAAAAAACCATCCCTAAATGATTGGGCACAACTTGTTGAAATAGGCAAAACCCTTGGAGCAGATTACATTATGGTTGGAAACGCCACGGTTAACATCACAGGCCCAAAGATTAGATATACTTTACCCGAATTCAAGAATAAAGAGTTTTACGCTAAAGTTTGGACCGAGACGGAAGGTCGCACAGATCTTTCAATAAAAATGATTTCTACAAAAAACGGCGCGGTTGTATATTCTGATGATTATTGGGGAACTCATCTCGATCGCAGCGATACAGTTAAATTCAACAATCTTCTCCAATATAACAAGGCAATTGATGCCACTAAAATGACGAAGGAAGTCATGCGTGGCGCTGAAGTATTATCTAGTCTAAAAGGTAAACACCTTGACCTTGTGGAAAAATCTATGGATCCAGCTTTAAATCTCTTACGCAAAAATCTGCGCAACTATCTTGTTCAATATGGTGAAGTCCTTAAGGTTATTTCTGACAAAGAAATATTAGTTAACCTTGGATCAGCTTACGGACTTAAGCCCGGAGATAATTTAAGCGTTTGGCGTGAAAGTGAATCGATCAAAGATCCTAATACTGGACGCGTGATCATCCCCAAAGAAAGAGTAGGAGTTGTAATCATCGACCGCGTAACCTCTGGCCTTTCTTGTGTGGCTAAGGGAAAACCAAAAGAAATTAAGGCTATGCAAATCGGAAATAAAGTCTATATGCATTAACAAAATGATATACGACTCAATTTGCTAATGTGGCAAGTTTATTAATAAGTATGGACGATCGAGGATATTGACCCATCCCATGGAATCGTGATTCTCTAATTTTTCCTGAATATCGGGATTAACTTACGCGCAATTCTCAATCCGCTATATTTCTTTCTGCAAACTATTTTCCGATTGTGCCAAATCGTTCCCTTACTTGGTCGCTGGCAATCGCAGAACATTTTTATCTTTTATATCCACTTTGCTTTTGGGCTGTTATTTATTAAGGGTTGACTCTACTCTGCTGTTTTTGTTACAATCAATCAAGCAAGAAATTTAAGCATGAATTTATTGAATCCGCTCTACAAAATCAATAAAGATCACTCACAACTAAGAATCATTAATCATAAAGGAGAGTGCCATGACAGTCGAAACCCAAAACAGAACCAGCAATACCAAGATCAGTGAAGCTCTCGAATTATTAAATGAGGCGGCTATTGAAAAAAAAGATGAACTCAAAGGCTTAATGACGAATAAGTATGCGCATATTCGTGAAGCCATGGTGTCAGGATTAGAACGCAGCAAGGACTTTATCAAGAGTAATCAAGAGTTAGCGCAAGAAGCGCTTGCCAAGGGACAAGAAAAAGCTAAAGAAATCGCAAGCGATGTAGACAAACGAGTACACAAAGATCCTTGGGTCTATATTGCCGGCGCGGCGGTTGCATCTTTAGTTCTAGGGTATTTAATGGGATCAAGTCGAAAATAGTTTTTAAATTTGAAAAGGCAGGACAATGATTCAACAAATAATAAAAAAAATACTTTCGTCGTTTGTGCTCGTCAAAGTTATTAAAAACTACAAAAGCCGCTCGTCCTTGATGAAAATCAATGCCGCGAAAGCTTATGTTCACGGTGTGCGCAAAACACGAATGTTATTTATTGGTATTTTGATTGTGTCGATCAGTTTTGTCTTTTTAATCAACGGACTGATTTTGATTCAAAACGCGCTGTTTACGTTTTCCATGTGGAGCAATGAAACAAAGTTCATCGTAGCCCTTTGGCTGGGTGGAATTGAATTCCTTGCCGCGGTCGGTGTTTTTGTCTATTTGCTCCGCGAAAACACATGGAGTCAATTCTTTAGGATCAACGAAGTCGTCCGTTTTGTTCTCGGCGATAAACCAAAAAGAAAAGCAGGGACGCGTTAAATTTATTACAATCTCGTAAAAAAGTTACACACTAAACAAAGAACATAAAGGAGAGTTTAAATGAAGAAAATCATTGGTCTTATCGTTGCTGGTCTCTTAATCAGCAGCAGTCAAGTGTTTGCACATTGTGGAAAATGTGGTGTTGGAGATGCTCATCCCGAGTCTGATGTCAGCGCCATGGTAACAAAAAAATCGGACATGTTAGCCAAAGAATTAAAATTATCCGACGAGCAAAAAACCAAGGTGCAAGCGATTCTCAAAGAAAAAATGGATAAAAAAGCAAAAATCATGGATGAAAAACACGCGGCCATGACTTCGCTTCACGAAGAATTTAAAGCAAAATTAGGCACTGTCCTAACCCCAGAGCAAATGAAAAACTGGGAAGCCATGATGGACAAATCAAGCGAAAAAGGCGTAAAATGCCCCATGTGCAAAGATGGTAAAATGTGCAAAATGTGCCAGCTCAAAAAAGCTGACAAGTAATTAAAAAATGGGCCATATTGAGTTTTTTATACAAAAACCAATATGGCCCAAACTTTTTCACCAAAATAGCTTTAATGCGTATTTTAATTTTAATATTCATCGTAATCATCAATTTTAATAGTGCACCTGCACATGCTAAAGATGATTTCTTCACCGCGTGTGATGTTTCAGGAAGTACGACACTGTATGATTTAAATAAGAATCAATGGTACAAAACAAACGCGCAAGATACACAGATGCAGACTCTTCCGGCATCAACGTTTAAGATTTTTCATACTTTGATTGGGCTTGAAACAGGCGCAACGACTCTCGATGAATTGTTCAAATGGGATGGCACTGTAAGAGAGTATCCCGCTTGGAATCAAGACACCCAACTATATGATGCGTTTAAAAATTCGACCGTGTGGGTTTATGAAGAATTAGCTAAACGTATTGATATCACGATTTATCAAAAATATTTAAGTATGTCCGAATATGAGGGAAATGGTAATATTAACCACGGGCAGAATGGGAATTTCTGGGTTTATGGCAACTGGGGTATTTCACCTAAAGAACAAATTAACATGCTGGTTAAACTGTATCAGAACAAATTGCCTTTTTCGATTTCGACCATGGACGCAGTAAAAAAGTTTATGAAAGAAGGGAATACCTACGGGAAAACGGGGTGGACGCGCTCAAACGGTCAACACATCGGGTGGTGGATTGGCTATAAAGATTTATCAAATGGACCAATCTTTTTTGCGACGCGTATTCGTAAAGACACGGATCAAGAGCTTGGCAATTTCATATCGTGTCGAAAAACGATCACAGATCAAATTATAGTAAGTCAGATCGAAAAACTAGCAACAGAATGATTTTTGTCTTGATTTTAAAGTTGAGGGACATCACTAAAACACAAAATGAACCTAAAAAAAACTAAATTTTCTCCGGCTTGGATCTGTTTTTCCTTAGTGCTCTTAAGCTTACCATTCGCATATGTCGCCGTCGTGTGTCATTCGTATGCTTATCCGCAGTCCCGATTTGTCATTGATATGTCAGCGAGAGCATTATTGCTGGCCTTACCATTTTGCTTAGGTTTAAGCGCATTTGGATATTATAAAAATAAAAAGTGGGCACAACGCACAGCCCGCTATTCAGCGATTATTTTCGGGCTAATTGTTATGTGTCTTGTGATATTAAGGTAATGTGAATTAAAATGAAGGGCTATCAATTTCTTCTGACCAAGCTTGCATGCCGCCAATGACATTATAAACGTTCTCGTAACCTTGCGACTTGAGAAATCCTACCACACGGGCACTGCGTCCCCCAGCATGACAATAGCAGTAAACCGGCTTATCTTTTGGAATGTCCTGATAATTATCCTGCAATTGACTCATAGGTTTTAAATGCGCGCCCTCGATTCGGTCCACATCCCATTCCTCTTGTTCACGCACGTCGAGCAGATACAAATCCGGATTTTTGTCACGCAACTCTTTAAGCTCACGAACACTGACTTGTAACATCATTTGACTCATCTTTCCAGAAGCACACTCCCAAGAATATTCTTCAAGCTTCTTAATTGTCGGATGCGCCCCACACAAAGGACACTCCGGATCATTTTTAATTTTTACTTCCCGCCAACACGCGGACAAAGCATCAAAAATAAGCAAACGTCCCAACAACGATTCGCCCATCCCACAAATTCCTTTGATCGCTTCATTAGCTTGCATCAAACCAATGATTCCGGGAATCACACCAATGACGCCGGCTTCAACACAGGAAGGCATTTCTTCCGGCGACGGCATTTCGCGAAAAATACAGCGATAGCAGGGACCGCTAGCACCAAACACACTGACTTGACCTTCAAATTGATATACACCGCCAAAAATAAAGTTTTTCTTTAAAAAAAAGCACGCATCATTAATCAAATAGCGGGAAGGAAGATTATCCGTCCCATCAATGACCACATCATAATCATCAATAATCGATTGAGCATTCTGTACAGTCAATCTTTCTTGATAGGTAACAATTTTGACATTTGGATTGATTTGCGTTAATTTTTCTGACGCGGAAACAACTTTGGGCTTATCAACATCGGGAGTAAAATGCAGAATTTGCCGATGCAGGTTTGACAACGACACCTTATCCGGATCGATTAGTCCGATTGTGCCAACACCCGCCGCGGCCAAATAAATTGCCGGAGCTGAACCTAAGCCGCCGGCACCGACAAAAAGGACACGAGCATTCTTTAATTTCGTCTGGCCTGTTAATCCAAACTGCGGGAGAATAGTCTGCCGGCTGTAACGAACTTTTTCGGACTGAGAGAATTGCGCATCCATAGTGGTTTTATTGTAATAAAAAATTTAAAAATTGAAAGTCAAAATAATTACAGATATAATTTGACCGTCTTTAAATTTTAAGCGGAGGGTGCTATGAGTCAAGTCCGTGTTTTGGTCGGAACCAAAAAGGGCGCGTTTATTTTGACATCCGACGGACAACGTAAAAAGTGGAACGTCGACGGCCCGCATTTTGCCGGCTGGGAAATTTATCATATCAAAGGTTCTCCGATTGACCCCAAACGCATTTACGTTTCACAATCCAGCGGCTGGTTTGGCCAAATCATTCAGCGTTCCGATGACGGCGGCAAAACATGGCATCAGCCCGGAACACCCGCTGGATCGCCTACCACAACAGCCGATGGCACGCCTTTAGCCGAAAGCAATAAATTCGTTTATGACACGTCCGACAAAACCGGAAAGCCTTTAACAACACACCAGTGGTACGACGGAACCCAGCATCCATGGGAATTTAAACGTATCTGGCATTTGGAACCATCGCTTACCGATCCCGATTTGGTTTATGCCGGAGCCGAAGACGCGGCCATGTTTGTTTCCAAAGATGGTGGAAAAAACTGGAAAGAACTTGCTGGCCTGCGCGGTCATAATTCCGGAAAACAATGGATGCCCGGCGCCGGAGGCATGGGTCTGCACACTATTTTGATTGATCCTAAAAATCCTAACCGCATGTTTGTCGCAATTTCCGCGGCGGGAGCATTTCGCACAGAAGACGCCGGAAAAACATGGAAACCGATTAACCGCGGTTTAAAATCACAATTTATGCCTGATCCAGAAGCGGAAGTAGGACATTGCGTCCACCGTATCGCGTTTCATCCGTCGAAGCCGGATGTTTTATATATGCAAAAACATTGGGACATTATGCGCAGCGACAACAGCGGGGACAGCTGGCACAAAATCAGCGGCAATCTACCGACGGATTTTGGGTTTCCGATCGAAGTCCATGCCCACAATCCAAAAACTGTTTACGTCGTCCCAATCAAAAGTGACTCAGAACATTTTCCACTTGAAGGAAAACTTCGCGTCTACCGCAGTAAAACCGGCGGAAACGAATGGGAAGCGCTTACCAAAGGCCTGCCGCAAAAAGACTGTTACGTAAACATTCTGCGTGACGCATCATCCATCGACACCCTTGATGACTGCGGAATTTATTTTGGAACAACCGGCGGACAGGTTTATGTTTCTGCAAATAGCGGGGACAGCTGGGAAACAATTGTGCACGATCTTCCCGCCGTTTTATCGGTTGAGACTCAGGTATTCAAATGATCCGCGTCGTTCTTCCAGCGCATCTGCGAACATTGGCGGCGATCCAAGACGAAGTAACGCTCCAAGTCAAAGGTAAGCTCACGATCAAAACGCTTCTCGACGAGCTCGAGGGAAAGTATCCAATGTTGCGCGGCACGATCCGCGAGCACATAACTTTCAAACGACGTCCTTTTTTACGTTATTTTGCCTGTCAGGAAGACCTTTCACATGAATCGCCGGATACACCATTACCCGAGGCCGTGGTATCAGGAAAAGAGCCATTTCTCGTTGTGGGGTCTGTGGCGGGGGGATAGCTGTCAACTATTCATTTTGCACAGTTCACCGTTGTAAATCAGCGATATATTTTCAAAAAAGTGGAAAACGTCCTGCTTTTTAAATTTGAGAATTCGGAGATAATAAATTTAATATGGATTATTTCGTCAACCTAAAGACCTCCTCGCAATGGACTAAACGAACATTTTCCTCAATATCAATATTGATTTTGTGCTTAACATTCGCCACACCCGCTCATACTTGGGGTCTCAAGAAAGAATTAAATAATCCAGAAACAGCATCAACCTGTCTCACCGTCAAAGCTCTAAAAAATAAAGAAATTGTTTATTCGCTTAAAATCGATCCTGAATTTTTGAATAATTTCCCCGTTTCCGAACTTTCTCTTGAAATTGAAACAGCCTTGCGAATATGGTTAATTCATCTCGAAAAACTCTCCGGAAGCCATGTCAAAATATCTCGCAACGAAAACACTGACCAGTCCGATTTGGTTGTAGAAATCGGCCGTCGTGAGCCCGGGGATGATTCAAACGGAGCTTTCACTCAAACAATTTTGCAACCGGCTCCGCAAAGAAATTTTATCAAAGTTAAGATCAACGCTGATCTTATGTCATCCAAAACCCAAACTAGCTATCAATACCAAAGAATTTCCAAGTTTCTCGAGCACGATGAGAGCCTTGAGTCTATGTTGGAAGAAATATCATTTCAAGAGCCTCAAACATTAGATGAGTTTGCAAATCGTCGGAACATCACTCACGCCGACGTATTTTGGACACCATATCGCGTGTTTAGCCATGAGTTCGGTCATGCTTTTGGCCTATGCGATACAAACCCAGATCTCTTTGAGGCACAGTGCGACCCAGAATATCGTTCAACACCACCACAACGACCAAGTATCATGCTGTATTCTAATTTTTTTTATTTAACAAACGATGATTTAGAAGGGTTAAAAACATTGATCATGCGGTTTATTTAACAATTAATATGTGCCGCGGAATTCAATAATGGAAAAAAGATAACAAAGTCGGTCGTAAGGGAATTCATGCACAGCAGCTTACTCACAATGGACAAAACGGACATTTTTCTCAATTGTGAACGCGCGTTCACAATTGCCTTTTTATCCTAAAACCGTTATAATCACGACATTGTTAGTAAATGTTGCACATCTGGAAATATTCCGGATCATTGCGTAGTTCCAGCAAATAATGAATTATCCAAACTTTGACAAACTCGACGGAACACATCCTTGGCGTCAGGTCAGCCCAGAAGGTTACGAAGACTATCCTGTACGCTACCGAAAAGGTGGACAGGTTATCTTTTTTAATTTTCCACTAGCAAAAGACTTAGGATTAATCAGCAAAAACCATCCCGCCCGCATAAACCCGCTGCTTAACCAAAAAATCCTAGAAACATTTTCCTTACAAATCCTCAACGAATATGATTGGATCAATCGCAAACGCTATCCCCAAGACAAATATGTCAATAACCTTTATATGGCAACCCGCTATCTTCAGCAACAACATAAAAGCCGCAGCGGCAAGACCAGCGGAGACGGACGGAGCATTTGGAACGGCACGATTACCAATCAACAGGGCACGACTTTTGATGTCTCAAGCCGAGGTACCGGCAACACCATCCTTAGTCCCGGCGCGCAACTGACCCAAAAACCAATTGCGGTCGGCGACAATTCACTTGGGTATTCTTCCGGCTTAGCCGACGCTGATGAAATGCTTGGCGGCGCGCTCATGTCCGAGATCTTTTATCAGCGGGGGATCCCGACGGAACGCACTTTAGCCGTGATCTTTTACTCGGATAAAACATCAATTGGTGTGCGTACAGCACCCAATCTTTTAAGACCAGCCCATTTATTTCGTTATCTAAAAAGCGGTCAATACAATGAACTCAAAGCGTCGTTTGACTATTATTTGAAACGCCAAGAAAGTAATAAAGTTTTTAAACTGCCCAAAACACAAAACGCCCGCTATCGATCTGTTCTTAAATATTTGATCCGAACCCATGCAAAATTTGCGGCACTCTTAGAGGAAGAATATATTTTTAACTGGCTTGCTTGGGACGGCGATAATCTGCTTATCGATGGGGCGGTTCTTGATTATGGGTCAGTGCGTCAGTTCGCGGCAAAACACAGCAAATACCGATACCTCGACGTAAACCGCTATTCCGCAAGTTTGACCGAGCAAAAAAGAGAATCGCGCTACATCATCCAAACATTTATTCAAATGATTGATTTTCTCATTACCAAAAAGAAAAAAACGATCGATCACTTTTTTCATGATAAACAATTAACCTTGTTCGATCAGTTTTATCAAGAAGAGAGTTGTAAATACATGTTGTGGAATATGGGATTTGAACACGCTCATATCAAAAAAATCGTCAAACATCACAAAAAAGAATTAACTGTTTTCCGTCGAGCATTAAATTATTTTGAGGATATTAAAGACCCAAAAGGTCAAGAAAAACTCCCCGACGGCATCGACCATCCGCCGATATTTCTGGTTCGCAATATTCTTCGTGAACTGCCGCAATTTCTTTATAAGCACCGCAAAGAAAAAGTATGGCCATTCTTACCTGCTGATGAATTTTGTCGCATTATGACAAAATCGTATATTGAAGCTACGGATCTTAACCTGACACCGCTGCGCAAAAAACGCGCGCTTGACTTTCAGCGCAAATACATGGACCTTATTGATGCCGTTGGAAAAAATAAGCGCGTTAAGACACTCAAAAAAATCGCTGATCGCGCGGCCGTCATCAATTATGAATACCGCGGAACTGGCGACGGACTCACATGGATTACAAAAGAAGCAATCAAAGCCCAAAATCGACTTGACCAAAATACCTTTCAAGAAGTATTAGACCGCTATATCGAATCCCAAATCTTAGTCCCGGGAAAATTTAAACCGATCCAAAAATCAGAATTCAAAGGACGTAGTCACAAGGCAAAACTATTACGCAATATGTGGGAAGTCTTAGAAGAATTCAACGAATCGATTTAAGAATTTTGTGAAGTGTGAACAAAAGCCCAACAGAGCAAGCGGCCTTCGAAAAAGCCATCTTGCAAATACACCAAAAAAATAAATAACATTATTGTTTATCGATATTCTAAAACGAAAAAAAGATCAACTAACAGACACAAAAACTATTACACCACGAAAATTAATTGCGCTTCTTTTAATAATCGGCGGATTAAGTTTTGCGACTGTCAATCAAATAGCCTATGCTTCTTGTACTGCCAGATCCGTAGCATGCCCATCATCATTTCCAGCTGGATCAACAGGATATATTTGTACGAATGAATACGCACAATGCAGTTGGACTGGCAATTGTTTAACCGTCAAGGGAACAATGCCGTGGGATTCAGATTGCGAATGCAAATGCACACAGTAAGCAAATTAAACAACTCATGTTGAAATGATGAAAAAATATTGGATACTTACGATTGGCTTAATTCTTACAGTAATATTCGTAATCCCATTTTTACCCGGCGGTTCTTTTTTAACGTTTTTTCCGGGATATTATAATGCTGTAAGTGCTGTTTATAAACCTTTTGGTTATACATTAACCTGTTCTGACCTCCATGGCGGGTGGCGATGCAAATTGCATAAAAACTAAGCGTCAACCGATCATAGATCTGCTTCCAATCATTTAAATTTAACGATAATTTTGGATGTACCAATTATAACGATTGTTTCATAACCAATAGTGGTAGTTGTATTACTGAGACTTTTCACGACTTTTCCAGACTCTCCCTGACTTTTCTCGACTTTTCCTAATTTGCTTATCGGATAACTATGTTTTATACTTCTCTTCAGATGATAATTACAAACTGTCATAAAAAGGCCTATAAAAAACTAAGTACATTTTTGATCTGTCTTAGGAAAGGAAAAATTGTGTGGAATTATATTGGGTCAAGTAAGCAATTTTTTGTTTTGAGTTTCTTATTTGTTTTTGGAATATTAACATTGACTTGCCAAATGGTTGATTCCGCTACTTTCTCATATTTTCCTTCCATTGATGGAAAATCTTACAATCAACTACCGCGTCAATCGCAACCTTCAACAAACTTATTAAAAACTGTCGTATTATATGATGTTAAGAATAATGTTATTTCTCCACCATTAGTATTAACAAATAACGGCTCCTATGATGTTGATTATAATTCAGAAGACGTCGGAGTTGTTGATATTACCTTAAAATCCGTTTATGCTCCCACAGGATATTTTCTTTCTATTGATGGCGTTCCTATTCATGCGCAAAAATCAGTTACAAATCAGCCTTTACAATTTTATTTTTCCGATGATCTGTTCGCTAATGGATTAACCAGAATGTTTCAAGTCGATGTCTTGAAGAAAACTCGAGCTGGGTGGACTATTATGCAGTCCATAAAATTTCACTTAACAAATAAACATAAAGACTCAAATCAAGAGCCGGATCCAACAGGGTACGTTCCTCCCGATACGAACACATGGTCACGTTACCCCGACAATTTGATTGTAAATCCTGCTAAATTTAAAATTGGTCCAGCACAAGAAGCTGGGTTTAACACAGCTGATCCTTGTGTACTCTTTGATAAAAAGACAAACAAATGGCATGCCTATTTCTCAAGCATGATTATGAGTCAAGATGTACAAGTTATTAAGCATGTCGAAAGCAGTGACGCGATTAATTGGACGGTTAAAAACGATATCGCCCTTGATCATGGTCCAGAGGGAACATGGGATAGCCAAATGGTTGAAACTTGTTCCGTCGTTTCTGTAGAAACAAAACCCGGAACTTTCCAGTATTTAATGTACTACTCTGGATCCAACACGGATTTTGGTGATGATCGTGATCGGTATTCAATTGGACTGGCTGTTTCTGATAACCCGGATACATTTACACGTATTCCATTGAATCAGTCTCCTAAAAATGTTTCTGGATTATTATTTGATGCAAAAACAGCATTTGCAAAAAACACCGCGGTTGTCGATGGTTTAGTCACAGACCCGGATGTGATGTATCAAGATGGAATGTTCAAAATGTGGTTCTATTGTGCTGGCGTCAATAATGCTGGGAAATATGTCGATGGCGGTATTTGTTATGCGACATCGTCCGATGGGATTAATTGGGATCATAAGGGATCCTTGATGTCACTATTAAATGAACATACCGTAGGTGTTGTCGCTCAACAACCAACAGTTATTTTTAATGATATCTCCGGGCTCTATGAAATATGGGTTGTGATTGATGACCCAGCTTATCATTCATACGGTATACCGGGACTGGCTGTTGGCGGATATTATCATGCGACATCCAAAGATGGTGTAAATTGGACGTATTCCAGTAAAACTAATTATGACTTTCTGTGGAACAAAAACTTAATTAGTGAAAATACTGGCCTCGCCAATGGTCCAGATGTTGTTTTTCATAATGGTTTTTATTATCTATTTTATACCTCGTTTACGACACAAAATATTTTACCAAATTCTTATCCTTATATATGGGGTTTGAATTTTGCAACCAAGAAATAAAGAAATAACTTACAATACCATAACCCGAATTAATTTAAGTTCAGTCGTGTGTCCCGATAATTAAAAGGAATATAATGAAAGAGAAAGCATCGGCATCCGACGAAACTTTGATATTTTCAAACAGTTTTTTGCTGTCGAAATATCCGATAGCGCAATAGCACAAATCAAGAAAAGGGCACTAAACAAGTTGGTGGAGATTAAGAAATTTGATGGTTATAAGATCCCTTACCAGAATAAAGCTTTTGATTTAGCCTATTGCACTCACGTGATCGAACATGTCGAACATCCACGAACGGTACTACGAGAAATTAAGCGCGTGAGCAATTTTCAGGTCTTTGAAATCCCGCTCGATTATTCAAATACTGTTGACTCAAAAGTCCAGCATTTTTTATCCTATGGCCACATCAATGTTTTTACACCTGCCATTTTCAAATTTCTTTTACGATCGGAAGGATTTGAAATTATCAATGAGCATTTTTCACATTTACACCCGGAGGTTCTGCGCTATAGTTGGTATAAAAACGCAAAGTTAAAAAAAACATTAGCAAGGGAGACTACAATTAACATTCTGCCTTTCTTGCGATTGATCAAACAGATCATTTATGGTCCAGTCCGTTATCGAGAGTTCGGTTATTCGGCCTACACATGCTTGACCAAATCTGTAGGGGATTTAAAAGTATTGACTTAATAGATTAAGGGACACACACCATAACCCGAATAAATTCAGATTCAGTCATGCATCCCCGAAAATCCATTACTAAACACATGCCCAAAGTCACTCTGCGAAATTCATCCATTCACAATGCAGGAATCTTTGCTGACGAACATATTGCCGAAGGCACACGCATTATTCAATACGTGGGCGAAAAGATTACTGCGAAAGAAGCCGAGCGCAGAAAAGATGCCCAACTCGAAAATCACCGTAATGACCAAGATAACGGGGCGGTCTATATTTTTGAACTTAACAAAAGATATTGCATCGACGGCAACGTGTCCTACAACACCGCGCGGCATATCAATCACTCATGTGACCCAAATGCAGAGACGGATGTTATTCGTGGGAAAATTTGGATTATTGCGATCAAAGACATCAAAGCCGGCGAAGAAATCACCTATAACTACGGTTATGATTTTGACGAAAATTACAAAGACCACCCTTGTCGATGCGGGGCGGCCAATTGCATGAGTTTTATTGTCCACTACGATTTCTGGCCTCAATTACAAAAAGCGCTTAAGAGCAATAACAAATAATAGGGCTCCCGATTAAAATTCATTTACTTCTGCTAAAAATGCCCCCGATGCCGTCGGCTTCGCGCGGAGCGCTCTGCACTCCCTCGCACATTACGTGCTTGGTCGAAAGACGGCGTTTTACTTTTTAGATAGTTAATTGTATAATTTGCAGGCAAAAGGGAAGCGGGCAATTCTAGAACAAATCCTTAGCTCGCATTAATTTTTAGAACTTTGATTCTGCTCTTTTGTTTTATGAGCATATGTTTATTTTCTGTTCAAGTTTATGCGCAAGTTGTAGATAATGAATTTTTTAGCACATTAAAAACCGTAAAAATTAATTATAAAACCACTGACTCGTATAAGTTGCCAGGATTTGATAATGATAAAATTGGGACACTATTGGTTCTTATTAATTTTCAAGGTAATAAAATGCGTTTAGAATTAACAAAACCGCTTGATTCAAACACATCAACATCAACGGATGTGAGCTTCTATAATGGGAAAAGATATTATATGCTTAATACTTGGAAGAACGAGAAGAAGGCAGTATGAAGAGAGATATCAAAAAGTAAAACAAGGCAAAATAAAGTTGGAACGTGGAGAAACTATAATAAGAGTAAATAATGGAGCAGTTGAAGCTTATGGCAATGACGAAGATTTAAGAAATTAGTGGCCGTTTCTCATTAACTGCAAGCCGTGTCGGATCTGATTTACGCTAAATAATCACGTTAACAAGTCACAATGCCCCTAAAGTGACGAACTAAAGGGGGGCAAGTATGAATATGAAGAAGCTAAGTCCAAGAGAAACTCAAGACATCATCGTTTTTCGCCCTCAAGGGGCAAAAATAACCGTCGAAGTTCATTTCAAGAGTGAAACCGTGTGGCTTACCCAAGCCCAAATCGCCGTCCTTTTTGGAACTAAGCGTCCCGCCATCACTAAGCATTTACTTAGTATATTCAAAAATAAAGAGTTGAGTCAGAAATCAGTATGTTCCATTTTGGAACATACTGCCACTGATGGGAAAGTCTATAAAACCCAATACTACAATTTAGATGCAATTATTTCTATCGGGTATCGAGTAAATTCTATCCGAGCGACGCAATTCCGAATTTGGGCAACTCAAGTATTAAAACAGCATTTAATTCAGGGCTATACGATTAATGATAAACGCCTTAAAGAACACACAGCGAGTTTAAAGACTCTGCAAAATGCCGTAAAAATGCTCGCAGATTTAAGCCAGCGCAAAGCTTTGACCAGCGATGAAGCGACTGGGCTATTTGAGGTTCTCCGTGATTATAGCTATGGTTTGGATGTTTTAGATGATTATGACCATGGCCGCATTGGAATCAAATCAGCTACGGCTAAAAAATCTTATCAATTAACTTATGATGAAGGCATGCGCTTGGTTCAGCAAATGAGCCAAAAGTTTGGTGGGAGTAGTTTATTTGGACACGAAAAGGACGAATCGTTTAAAAGTGCTTTAGGAGCAATTTACCAGACATTCGGTACTAAAGATTTGTACCCCAGCATTGAAGAGAAAGCAGCAAATTTACTTTATCTAGTTGTTAAGAATCATGCCTTTTCCGATGGCAATAAACGCATCGCTGCAGCATTGTTCGTCTGGTTCCTTGACCGCAATAAAATTCTTTATAAAACTGATGGTAGCAAGCGGATTGCAGACAATGCTTTGGTTGCTATAACTCTTATGATCGCCGAGAGCCAACCCAAAGAAAAAGATGTGATTACTGCTTTAGTGGTAAACTTGATTAATAAATTAAACTAAGGCGTAACCGATGGGGCAACTATTTGAGGACTTTAAATGGATTCCCGATAAAAATATTCGGGAATGACAGAAGATACGATTAGGGGATGACAATTAAAGGGATTGCTTCGTCCGCCAAGGGCGGACTCGCAATGGTAATAAACTTATGATCAACCAACCAAAAAATAATAAAATCTTCGTCGAGACGTATGGCTGTCAAATGAATGAGGCGGACACTGAGATCATTCGGGCTGTGCTTTCGAAAGAAGACTTTCAATTCGTAACCGACGAGATTGACGCGGACGTCGTGATGCTCAACACATGCGCTATTCGCGAGAACGCTCACCGCAAGGTCTACGGCCGCATTCATGACATTCGCCACCGACGCGCAGGCAAGCCTGTCACCATCGGCATTTTAGGATGCATGGCGACCAATTTGCGCCAAGACCTGCTCGAGAACAAAAACCTTGACATTGATTTTATCGCCGGGCCCGACAGCTACAAACGCTTAGGCGATCTTATCCGTCAAAGCGGCCTGCACGGTGAAAAACCTTTTGACGTCACACTGTCCGAATTCGAAACCTATTGCGACATTTACCCACAACACAAAACCGGCGTCAACGCTTGGGTGGCCGTCAGCCGCGGATGCGATAATTTTTGCACATTCTGCGTCGTACCTTATACGCGCGGGCGCGAACGCAGTCGTTCGGTCGAAAACATCGTTGAGGAAGTTCGCCGTCTGGCAATCGAAGGTTTTAAACAAGTAACACTGCTCGGACAAAATGTGAACTCGTATATAGATTACTCACATCCCCAACAGATTGCTTCGTCGCCTCTAAATGAAACTCCGCGCAATGACGCGAAACCTCGAGACTTCGCGGATTTGCTCGACGCGGTAAGCCAAATCGACGGGATTGAGCGCATCCGTTTTACGTCTCCGCACCCTAAAGATTTTCCCGAAAAGCTCATCGCCGTTGTCGCCAAAAACCCAAAAGTTTGCAAACACATTCATTTGCCTTTACAGTCCGGCAATACGCGCGTGCTCGAGATGATGAACCGCACGTATACGCAACAGGAATTTCTCGATCTGGCTACAAAAGTGCGCGCAATGTGTCCTGATATTTTTCTGACCACTGACATTATCGTAGGTTTTCCGACGGAAACAGAAGCCGAATTTGAAGACACCGTCAAAGTCGTCAAAGATGTACAATTTGACGCGGCTTTTATTTTCAAATATTCCGAACGCAAAAACACAGTCGCATCCAAGCGCTATCCTGACAATATTACTGAAGACCAAAAAAAGAGCCGCATCGTCCGTCTCCAAGAGATTCAAAAAGAGATCACATACAAAAAAAATTCCGCGTACATCGGCAAAACTTTAAAAGTCCTTCTTGAACACGGCACCAATAAATTAAAAAACGATTTTGTCGGCCGCACGGATGGCGGCCATCTCGTTCTTTTGCCGCAAGGAAATTACCAAAGTGGTCAAATTATTGATGTTATGATCATTTCCGCGTCCCCACATGCGTTAAAAGGAAATGTCATTTCCCCAAATCCATCGTCCCTACAGCTCGATACAAATTCAAAGATTTAGTACATTATTTTTCAAATTTCATATAATATACTTGACGTCATGACTTACAAACAAGGCAGTTCTAAGACTACAAAACAATCAGGATTCACTCTCCTTGAGCTGATCATTGTTGTTATTATTGTCGGGGTTTTAGCTGGATTGGCCTTGCCAAAAATGCAGATCATGATCCGACGGACATACATTACTGAGGCCATGCAAGTCTTTTCGATACTCCACGCGCGAATGGAACAGGCCTACACAATGGGTTCAGGAACTTATGTCACAATGTTTAATATCATGTTATCAAACGTAGATGACGCGTCGGGCCCATTGGCCGTCAGTCGTCCCGAAGACGCTCCGGGGGCACATTTTTGTTATATCATCGGTCCGGTGACCCAAAACCGATACACAATACGCGCTTATATGATGGATAACGTTAAAACTCAATGCATTGGTGCTAATATCGGGACAATCATGACCAATCCTGATTTTATACGCTATGTCGAAGATCGAGATGCGAGGACTATTAAATATGATGGGTTTGGAATATTTAATGGTTATGGCGGATAAACTGATCTTACATTAAGAAATTTTTCTAACTCCCATCGCTACACTATCCTTCGCGCTTTGCTTGATTTTCCGCACCAAATAAGCTATATTGACTTCTCAATAAAGGCACCCTATGCAGACTAAAAAAGACATTACTCCCGAGGAACTTTATCAAATCTTACACAACGTAAGAGTTGGGGGAACCGTCTGTAAATACACGCTCAAAAAGTGCGAAGAATTTGTTCCACTAATCAATGAAATAAACCAACTCAAGGAAGAACAAGACGCGGTTATCCTGGCGCATTCTTATGTTTCGCCCGAGATTGTTTACGGTGTCGCGGATTTTGTCGGTGACTCGTACGCGTTAAGTAAGGACGCGATGTCGACGAATGCCAAAAAAATCATTTTCGCGGCCGTTCGTTTTATGGGTGATACCGCACAAATTCTTAATCCACATAAAGAAGTTTTGATTCCCGGACTTTTAGACGGTTGCACTTTAGCAGACGCCATTAACGGCGAGCAGGTTCGTCAATTACGCAAAGAATTTCCGGACTACACATTCGTCTGCTACATCAATACAACAGCAGAAGTCAAAGCCGAATGTGATGTTTGCGTCACGTCAGCAAATATTTATGACATCGTCGAACGCATTCCTAACCAAAAGATTTATTTTCTTCCTGACAAATTGATGGGTGCAAATTTAATCGTCGAAATGAAAAAGCGCGGCATTAAAAAAGACATTCAATTTTTCAACGGCATATGTTACGTGCACGAAGAATATACCCCAGAACAAATTCATAAAATCCGCCTCGAGTATCCTGATGCGAAAGTCGTGAGCCACCCAGAATGTTCTCCGGCAGTCGTCGAAAATTCGGATTTCATAGGTTCAACGTCACAAATGCTTACATATATGAAAAAAACAGAAGCCAAAGAGTTTTTGATGTTAACCGAATGCGGACTTTCATCACGACTTGAAGTCGAATTTCCTAATAAAAAACTTGTCGGTTCATGCACCTTGTGTAAGTATATGAAATCCAATACGCTCGAAGACATTTTACGCGTGCTCAAAAGTCCTACGGATCGTGATCGCGTTATCCTTGATCCTAAGATTCGCGACCGCGCCTACAAAACCATTGAAGCCATGTTTCGTTACGTGGAAGGGTAGTATGGCCGAACAATCCTTTGGTATCGTTGAGACAAAATTCTTTACTTTTGCTGAGTCGCCGCACGAAATGACATTAAAAAGCGGAATCAAACTCGGACCGATCACTATTGCCTACGAAACATACGGTCAACTTAACGCGGACAAATCTAACGCCATTTTGATTTTTCATGCCTTAACGGGAGACGCTCACGCCGCTGGAATGCACAAAGACGCAAAAAAACCGGGCTGGTGGGACGGCATGATCGGTCCCGACAAGGCGTTTGATACCAACAAATATTTTATTATTTCATCCAATTGTTTAGGCAGTTGCAAAGGCTCGACTGGTCCGGCTTCAATTAATCCCAAAACCGGCAAACCATACGGATTGAGTTTTCCTGTTATCACTATCGAAGACATGGTCGTCGCGCAGCATAAACTTATTCAACATTTAGGAATCAAACAATTACTTTCCGTCGCCGGTGGATCCATGGGCGGTTTGCAAGCGCTCTTATGGACAATACGGTATCCTGATATGGTCAAATCCGTTATTGCTGTTGCGACCAATCATCGTCATACAGCTCAACAAATCGCCCTACATGAAGTTTGCCGTCAAGCCATTATGTCTGATCCTGATTGGCAAGCAGGGGATTATTATGGCAAAGCTGTTCCGGCGCGAGGCATGGCATTGTCCCGTATGATCGGACATATCACGTACATGAGTGAAAAATCAATGGACGAAAAATTTGGCCGCAAATTGATCGGCAAAGAAAAGCTCGGATATGATTTCTCGACGGATTTTGAAGTCGAAAATTATCTCAAATATCGCGGAGATAGCTTTGTGCAACGCTTTGACGCAAATTCATATTTATATTTAACAAAAGCACTCGACTATTTTGACATCGCCGATGAAGGTAACTTAAACACAGTCTTTAAAAATACCAAGTCGCATTTTCTCGTTGTGGCGTTTACGTCTGATTGGCTTTATCCTGCGTATCAAAGTAAGGAATTTGTCAAAGCCCTTAAGGGCGGCGGATTGGATGTGTCCTATGTCGAAATCAACACCAATTATGGGCACGATGCCTTTCTCGTTGAAATTGAAGGGCAGTCCCACTTAGTTAAGCACTTTTTAGCACGCATGGAAAATGAGCCTCCTGTATGAGCATCAACATTGATCCCAAGACACGCCTCGATTATCGTGTCATCGTAGATTTGATTGAACACGGATCCAAAGTCCTTGACTTAGGATGCGGCGACGGAGAACTTTTATCACTGCTTATTCGCTACAAATCATGCAAAGGGACAGGAATTGAAATTGACGAAAAAGCCATCTATGCCTGCATCGCCAAAGGGTTAACCGTTTCGCATGGCGATATCGATTCAGGTTTAAATGAGTACGCCGACAAAAGATTCGATTACGTTATTCTTAATGAGAGCTTGCAGCAAATGCTAAATCCACAAACCGCGATCCTCGAAGCATTGCGCGTCGGGAAAAAGGTCGTCGTCGGCATTCCGAACTTCTGCCACATTCAGGCACGTATCCAAATCTTTTTTCGCGGCCGCGTTCCCGTTACTAAAGAACTGCCATACGAGTGGTATGACACGCCAAACTTACGTTTTTTTTCATTAAAAGATTTTAAGATTTTTTGTAAAGCCAACAGCATCAAAATCTGCAATGAACGTGCCATTGACACCGTTAAAGAAGTTTCGACATTTCCCAACCTCTTTGCCCACATCGGCATTTTCGTCTTAGAAAAATAGTATCCCTATCATTGTCATCCCCGAATTCTTTTATCGGGGATCCATGTTTCAAATTATGGATTCCCGCTAAATGATTGCGGGAATGACATTAGCTAATGAGATTACCACTTCGGCTAACGCTCCTCGCAATAGTACTCGCACTCTACATAATCTAACTTTTAAAATGTTTGTGACTGCCGTCACAAAAGGGAGGATTGGCAGTGGCTTTGCATCCGCAGAAAATGACAGTTTGCTTTTCTGTAAAAGTAATGGTTTTAGGAAAAAAACCGCTTTCGCCATGATTGCCATCACAAAAAGGTTGCTTTTTAGAATACCCGCAGGAGCACCACGAATAACGACGGGCTTCAACTTCGACAGAATAAGGGTGATAGTGGTTTTCGTCTGACATAATAATTCTTACGGAACTCTGTGTGCAGTTAATAATTTACAATTTCTTATGACTGCCGTCGCAAAACGGCTTGGCAATACTTTGTTTGCATCCACACCATGCAACTTTTTTCTTTTCTTCGACTTTAATAACGATAGGTGCTAATCCCGTACCTCGATGCGAACCATCACAATAAGGCTGATTACGAGATCCTCCACACGCGCACCACGCATATGTTCCGGGTTCAACCTCAATAACAAAAGGTGCTTTTTGCGCAATCTTGGGTTCTGACATACGACCTCCTAATTTTTTTCTATTCTATCCTATTGCAAAATAGATTTAAAGCTTTTAATATGATGCCAATGCAAAACAAATACGACTATTTGATCATCGGCGCCGGCATCATGGGTCTTAGTGTCGCTCGTTCACTTCGATCCCAATATCCCAAAGCCAGTATTCTCATTCTCGATAAAGAAGACGACTGCGCCTATCATGCCTCGGGACGCAATAGCGGTGTTCTGCACGCTGGATTTTATTACACCGCAGATAGTCTCAAGGCGAAGTTCACCGTCGATGGCAACCGTACAATGAAAGAATACTGCCGTCAAAAGAATATTCCCATCAATGAATGCGGCAAACTTGTCGTGGCGCAAAATAAAGCAGAATTAACCCAACTTTTTGAATTAGAAAAACGCGGAAAACGTAATGGTTCGAATATTCGCATTATTTCCGAAGCGCAAGCAAGTGAACTTGAACCAAATATTAAAACATATCAAAAAGCCCTTTATTCACCAGACACCGCCAGCATTGACCCTAAGCAAGTTTGCCACAGTATTAAAGGCGACCTTAAAAACCTCGACGTTCACTTTTTGTTTAAAACACAATATCTGCGGCACACAAACAATACTATTCACACGACACAAGGTGATTTTACCGGGACAAAAGTCATTTCCTGCGGCGGACTTTACGCGGACAAAATTGCGCAAGATTTTGGCTTCGGACACAAATATACGATGATGCCGTTTAAAGGACTTTATCTTAAGTACACCAAAAATAAAACCGACATCAAAATGAATATTTATCCCGTTCCAAATTTAAAGAACCCTTTCCTCGGCGTACATTACACCAAAACCGTCGGGGGAGACATCAAAATCGGACCAACCGCAATTCCAGCTTTTTGGCGCGAAAATTATCAAGGCCTCAATAATTTTAAAATTTCTGAATTCATATCTACCGCGGGATTTGAAAGCAAGTTATTTTTAACCAATTCTTTTCAATTTCGCGAATTAGCTTTTGAGGAAATGCGCAAATACAATAAGAATTATTTTATTAGTTTAGCTGCCGCCATGGTTAAAAGCATTGATACCAAAGGCTTTAGCGAGTGGACCAAACCCGGGATTCGCGCCCAATTATTGGATAAAACCAACCTTTCACTCGTACAGGACTTTGTGGTTGAAGCTGATAAAGACAGCATTCACATCCTTAATGCCGTTTCACCCGCCTTTACCTGCGCTTTTCCCTTTAGCGACTACATCGTTCAAACCTACATCGCAGCCTAATTCCCACTAAATAAGTCGGATTACAACTTATTGATCCTTGACTTTTAAGGAGTTTTTGCTAAGATTAGCGTCTGAAAAGGGGAGGAAATATGATGGAATATAAAATAATGATTCAAGGGACGCCAAATCCTAATGCCCTAAAATTTGTAGTCAATACGCCTGTCAAAAATGCCGGAAATGTCACATATCGCAACGCGGAAGAATGCCACAAAAACCCATTGGCGCGCAAGATCTTTTCAATCGCCAATATTTCCGAAGTCTATTTCTTTGATAACTATATTACAGTCACGCAAGATGGCAGCGCTGATTGGGACGCAATTGAAGAAAAAGTCAAAGCGCTGATCCTTGAAAACATTGCGACACATGATCCCAATTTTGAGACTGATGAACCGGTCAAAAAAGCTATTCCAACACCGACTGATCCTGAGTTGATCAAAATCGACGCCATCATTAATAAAACCGTACGCCCATATTTACAAATGGACGGCGGAGATTTACAACTCGTCGCTTTAGAAGGTAGTATTTTGCGCATCAATTATCAAGGCGCGTGCGGATCTTGTCCAAGCTCAACAATGGGTACATTAAAAGCAATTGAAAATCTATTGCGAGATGAATATAACCCAGAAATTACGGTGGAGCTCGCGTCGTGACATTAGCAGAAAAGAAATGCGCTCCTTGTGAAGGAAAAGAGCAATCTCTCACGAAAGAAAGCGCACAAAAGCTTTTGAATGATGTTCCCGGTTGGAAAATGAGTTCTGACGTAAAAATGATTTCCCGTGAATTTGTCATGAAGAATTTTATGGCCGCCGTTAAAATCATCGATAAAGCTGCCGTAATCGCTGAAGAAGAAAATCATCATCCTGATTTTCATTTGGTCGGCTACCGAAATTTGCGCATCGATTTAAGCACACACGCGGTCAAAGGTTTAACAGAAAACGACTTTATCGTCGCGGCAAAAATAAACGCATTGCCTATGGAATTAAAAACGCCAGAAGGAAACAAACCATGCTAAAAATTAACCGCAAAATTGAATACGCCTTGATCGCTTTAAAGCATATGAGCCGTAAAGCACCCGGCCAGTTGACGTCTTCAAAAGAAATTTGCGATATTTACCACACACCATTTGATCCAATGTCGCGCGTTTTGCAAATTATGGCGCAACATGAAATTTTACGTGCCGAACAGGGAGCGCATGGCGGTTATCAGATTTTAAAAGATTTATCCAAGGTCAGCGTGGGAGATTTGAGTGATATGATCATTGGACCAATTCAAATCGCAAACTGCTTCCATGGTGATTACTCTCATTGCGGATTAACGCATTCGTGCAGCGTTATTGGCCCCATGCTTAATTTGAACGAGAAAATCAGCGAACTTTTTCATGATATCAAAGTGTCAGAATTGATTGAAACGCGACATATCAGCGAAAAATCAATCCGTGAAAAACCATTTTCAATGTCGCCACATCAAGAATAAAGGACTATCCCTATGCCTAAAGGCGAAGAAAAAATATTAAACGAAAAGACCATTCAAGAAAATACACTCTCGAGCCGTGATTATAAGTATGGCTTTTATACTGACATTGAGACGGATCGCATTCCCAAAGGCTTGACGGAAGAAACCATCCGCTTGATCAGTACGAAAAAACATGAACCAGAATGGATGTACGAATGGCGATTAAAAGCATTTCGCCACTGGAAAACCATGACGGAACCACATTGGCCGAACTTTGATTATGGTCCAATCGATTATCAAGCTTTAAGTTATTACACAGCGCCCAAAACAAAAAAAGGTGGCCCAGTTGGCAATATCGACACAACCGATCCAGAACTGATCAAAACATTTGAACGCCTAGGTATTCCATTGTCTGAACAAAAACGATTGACTGGCGTGGCTGTCGACGCAGTTTTTGACAGTGTTTCTGTCGGGACTACGCATCAGGCTGAACTTGCCAAAGTCGGTGTCATATTCTGTTCAATGACAGAAGCGATAGAACAGCATCCCGAGCTCGTAAAAAAATACTTGGGTTCAGTTGTTCCATATTCGGACAATTTCTTTGCTGCGTTAAATGCCGCGGTCTTTAGCGACGGTTCATTCTGCTACATTCCTAAGGGTGTTCGCTGCCCGTTGGAACTCTCAACGTATTTCCGCATCAATGCCGCGGAGTCTGGACAGTTTGAGCGCACATTGATTGTCGCCGAAGACAGCAGTTACGTCAGCTACTTAGAAGGCTGCACGGCTCCCATGCGCGATGAGAATCAATTGCATGCTGCTGTTGTTGAATTGATCACGCTTGACAATGCCGAAATCAAATACTCGACGGTGCAAAACTGGTATTCCGGTGACAAAGAAGGAAAAGGCGGGATTTATAATTTTGTGACCAAGCGCGGAAAATGTGTTGGTAAAAATTCTAAGATTTCTTGGACACAAGTTGAAGCCGGTTCCGCGATCACGTGGAAATATCCCAGTGTTATTTTACAGGGGGATAATTCCGTCGGAAAATTCTATTCCGTCGCCTTAACAAATAATCGCATGCAAGCGGATACAGGAACCAAAATGATTCATATTGGAAAGAATACCAAGAGCACGGTCGTTTCCAAAGGAATCTCAACGGACGAATCCAACAACAGTTATCGCGGACTTATCAAAATCATGCCGACAGCCGACGGCGCACGCAATTTTTCACAGTGCGACTCAATGTTAATCGGCAATAAATGCAGCGCGAACACATTTCCGTATATTGAAGTCAAAAACAATAGCGCGGTTTTAGAACACGAAGCCTCAACATCAAAAATCAACGCCGACCAAATTTTTTATCTACAGTCACGCGGTCTCGATTTGGAAGGCGCGATTTCACTGATTATTAACGGTTTTTGCAAGGACGTATTTAAAGAACTCCCGATGGAGTTCGCGGTAGAAGCCGTCAAACTTTTAGAAATGAAACTCGAAGGTAGTGTTGGTTAAACTCACAAATCTTAGTCGGGTGGCGCGAAGGGGAGTTCTCTACGCGCCCGCAGCGTAAGCGAGGACGAGTAGAGTCCCGCAGCGACAGGACCCGTAGCGACATAACGAAGGAAGGTAAAATGATTGAAATACGCAATTTACACGCAGGCATTGAAGGCACACCAATCTTAAAAGGCATTAACTTAACCATTAATACCGGTGAAGTCCATGCCATCATGGGCCCAAACGGTTCTGGGAAAAGCACACTTTCAAAAGTCATAGCCGGACATCCTCAATATGAAGTCACCGAAGGTGAAATCATTTACGATGTGAACTTCAAAAAGGTCAATATCATTGATCTCGCGGCGGAAGAGCGAGCTCGCGAAGGAATCTTTTTGGCTTTTCAATACCCCGTAGAAATTCCGGGAGTCAACACCGCTGTTTTCTTGCGTGCGGCATTTAATGAAATTTGCAAGCATCAGGGCGCCGACGAAATGGATCCGATCGATTTCGATGAATACATTCGTTCAAAAATGAAAATTCTCGAAATGGATGAAAAATATATCAGCCGCGCGGTTAATGTCGATTTCTCCGGCGGAGAGAAAAAACGCAATGAAATCATGCAAATGGCTGTTTTAAATCCACGTTTCGCGGTTCTTGATGAAACAGATTCTGGCTTGGACATCGATTCCATGCGCATTGTTGCTGATGGAGTCAACAAACTCCGCAACAAAAATAATGCCATGCTTGTTATTACCCATTATCAACGTCTTTTAAATTACATCGTCCCTGATTTTGTACACATTCTTCAGGACGGCAAAATCGTTCGTACAGCCGGTAAAGAATTGGCTTTAGCCGTTGAAGAAAAAGGCTACGATTGGTTGAAAGAAGGGAAATAAATGCTAACCATGGAACAAAATATATCGCCGTTTATCGATACGGTTCAAAAGTATTCCGCAGAATTAAATAAAAACAACAGTCCTGACTGGTTTAAGAAGGTGCGCGAAAATGGCCTATCCCGCTTTACCACACTCGGGATTCCAACGCCAAAACACGAAGATTGGAAATACACCAATCTTGCCGTCTTATCCAATACTCCCTTTAAGCCAGCTGCACGTGTGGCATTAAGTTTTCAAGACCAAATTCAAAGAATTTGCGCGAAAGACGAAATCACAATTGTTTTCGTCAACGGCATTCTCAATGAGCAATTGTCATCCTTAGACAATTTACCCAAAGGACTCGTTTTACTTCCTTTAAATAAAGCCATCACCGAACACGAAACGCAAATCAAAGAACTGCTTTCAAAATATAAGCCAACTGAAGATACGCCTTTCGTGGCTTTTAATCATGCTTTAGCTGAACATGGCATTTATATCCAAATCACGGATAAAACTGTCATTGAAAAATTAATTCACATTGTTCACGTGACACAAAGCACAGAAGCAAGTCTAACGACAGCAAGCAATTTTATAATTCTTGGAAAATCCAGCGAAGCGACAGTTCTTGAAACCCATGTTTGTTTTGATCAAAGTGTTTATTTGTCGACGCCTTTAACGGATATTGTTTTGGCTGAAAATGCGGTTTTACATTATTGCAAAGCGCAAAGCGAAAGCTTAAAATCTTTTCACGTTGGCAATACACGAGTATGGCAGGAGAGAGATTCACATTTTGACGGTTTTGCATTAATGAATGGCGGCGAAATCACGCGCAATGATCTTGACATTATTTCTAACGGTGAAGGGACATCTAGCACATTAAACGGATTTTACGGTACCAATGGCAAACAACACGTTGACAATCACTCCAGCATGGACCACCGTTTGCCAAATTGCACGAGCAATCAACTTTACAAAGGTATTCTCAACGGAGAATCCCATTCTGTTTTTAATGGAAAAATTTTTGTGCGTAAAATCGCGCAAAAAACAAATTCATATCAACTCAATAAGAATTTAATCCTCGGTGTTAACTGCCGTGTTGATACCAAGCCACAGTTAGAAATTTTTGCTGACGATGTCAAGTGCACACACGGAGCCACCATTGGACAGCTCAACGAAGACGAAATCTTTTATCTGCAAACACGCTGCATTTCAAAAAAAGACGCAGTCAAACTATTAGCGCATGGATTTGTAGAAGACATACTAAATAAAATTCAAAATCCCGCGATTATTAAAAAACTGACGATCTTACTTGAGCCGACCTTTGCAGCCTTGGAGTAATCCCCATGGCAAAGTCTTTTAATATCAATCAAATCCGCAAGGATTTTCCTAACCTTTCGCTCAAGGTTCATGGAAAACCATTGGTTTACCTTGATAATGCCGCCACAACGATGAAACCGCAAAGTGTCATCGACCGCATAACCCAGCATTATTCAAGTGAAACGTCCAATGTCCATCGGGGCGTGCATTATTTGAGCGAAAAAGCAACCGCGGAATTCGAAAAAGTCCGTGAAAAAGTCGCAAAATTTATTAATGCGAAAAAATCATCTGAAATTATTTTTACAAAAGGAACGACCGATTCGATTAATCTTGTCGTCACAAGTTTCGGCCGCGCCTTTTTGCAACACGGTGATGAAATTATTATCAGCGAAATGGAACATCATTCCAATATCGTACCGTGGCAAATTTTATGCGAAGAAAAAGGCGTCATTCTCAAAATTATTCCGATTGATAATACCGGAGCATATTCGGTCAGCGATTTTGAAAAACTCTTAACTCCCAAAACAAAATTCATTTCTCTGGTTTATATTTCGAATTCTCTTGGCACAATTAATCCCATTCCCGCGATTATAAAGATTGCCCATAGCAAGAATATTCCGGTATTAATTGATGGCGCGCAAACTGTCAATCATATGCCGATTAGCGTGCAAGAATTAAACTGTGACTTCTTAGCTTTCTCTGGACATAAACTTTTTGGTCCAACGGGCGTCGGTGTTCTCTACGGAAAATCTGAGCTCTTAAATAAAATGCCGCCATACCAAGGCGGAGGAGACATGATCGCGTCCGTGACATTTGAAAAAACGACATACAATGTCTTACCGTACAAATTTGAGGCCGGAACACCGAACATCGCCGGCGTAATTGGATTAGGGGCAGCCATTGACTATCTAAATGAAATTGGTTTTGACAATATCATGCCTTATGAAAAAGATCTTCTAGATTACGGAACCAAAGCCTTGCAAAAAATTCCGAATTTGCGCTTGATCGGTACCGCTAAAGATAAAGCTGCTATTTTGGCGTTTGTCCTTCCCAATATTCATGCTCATGATTTAGGGACATTGGTTGATGAAGAAGGGATCGCCATTCGTACTGGTCATCATTGCACACAGCCTGTCATGAAACACTTTGGGATACCGGCCACATCGCGCGCTTCACTTGCATTTTATAATAATGAAAACGACATTGACCGCTTGGTTGACGCCATTGGCAAAGCCAATACAATATTCTCAAAAAATCTATGAGCGAAAACAGCCGCGCTGAACTCTATCAGCAAGTTATTTTAGAGCACAATCACAAGCCTAAGAATTTTGGTGAGCTCGCCGACGCGACCCATGATGCCGAAGGGTATAATCCTTTATGCGGCGATCATTTGCATATTTACCTGCACATTAATCATCAAGACATCATCGACAACATTTCATTTAAAGGCGACGGCTGTGCTATCTCTCGCGCATCCGCGTCAATGATGACGGTCGCGCTCAAAGGCAAGCCTATAGCCGTAGCCAAAAGCCTTTTCGAAGAATTCCATCAACTTATTTTAGGACATCTCAAACCAGAAAGTGATGCGAACCACTTAGGCAAGCTCGCGATTTTCTCTGGAATCTGGCAATATCCATCTCGTGTCAAATGCGCTAGCCTTTGCTGGCATACCATGAAGGGCGCTTTGGAAAAAACAAAAACCATCACGACAGAATAATATGATTTTAAATTCATCATTACACGACTCATTTGACAGACCCATGCAGGACTTGCGCATTTCGGTTATTGATCGCTGTAATTTTCGCTGCACATACTGTATGCCTGAGGAAGATTACGGCAAACATTATTCCTTTTTACAAAAGAAAGAATGGCTGACTTTTGGCGAAATTGTCCGTTTAACAAAACTCTTTGTCCAATTAGGGGTACGAAAAGTCCGTTTAACAGGAGGAGAGCCACTTTTACGTCCTGAATTAAATCAATTGCTTACGCAACTCGCGCAAATTACGATTGACGATTTAGCACTAACAACCAATGGCTCTTTGCTATCCGGGCAGGCCAAAGAACTTTTTGAAGCCGCGAATCATTTGCGTTTAACCGTCAGCTTAGACACTTTAAATGAAGAAATTTTTCATAAAATGAGCGGCCGACGAGGATCCGTCGCGAAAGTCCTCGAAGGTATTCAAAAAGCAAAAGACACCGGGTTTAAGAACATTAAAATCAACGCGGTCATTCAAAAAGGCGTCAACACGACATCCATACTCGATCTCGTTGAATATTCACGACAAACGGGGCACATTTTGCGTTTTATTGAATATATGGACGTAGGCAACTGCAATCATTGGGAATCAACTGCAGTCGTAAAAAGCAAAGATCTCTTGGCTCAAATCGCCAGCCGATATCCTTTAATTCCCGCCGTACCAAATTATTTTGGTGAAGTTGCCCAACGATATCGTTTTCTTGACGGTAAAGGGGAGATCGGATTTATTTCTTCAGTTAGCCAACCCTTTTGTGGATCTTGCACACGTTTGCGCTTGTCGACAGATGGAAAACTTTATACATGTCTTTTTGCCTGCGATGGAACAGATTTGCGAACACCCCTTCGCGAAGGAGCGACAGATGCGCAACTTATTACAATTATTTCCAAAGTCTGGCAAAAGCGCGCTGACAAATATTCAGAAAACCGCTACCTATTTCAATCTCTTAAAACCCACCCACCTAAAATCGAAATGTACCAAATCGGCGGATAAAATCGACAAATAAAAATTTTTTAAATTTACTCCCACTGGACACCCTTACAAACTATAATACCAACTATTGCAGTACGATTGAGTATAACCAAATAGGGAGGGTAAAAATGATTAAGAAGATTCTTGGATTTACCGCAATGTGTGTCCTTCTCGGGACCGGTATTGCGAACGCACAAGCGAAACCAGTTCAACTCGCGCTATGGGAAACGATTCAGCTTGTTCCTGCTGATGAATCCATTAAAGGTTTACGATTAGAAATTTACGGTGTTAATGATGATGTCATGGGTCTTAGCTTAGGATTTGCTCATAAATCAACGGGTAACACCAGCGGCGCGGAACTTGGTTTAGTAAGTATAACCGAAGGTGAATTCCACGGTATTCAATCTTCCTGGATTTATGCATCAAGTGGACGTTTTATTGGTCTTCAAGGCGGTCTTTTTGCCGAAGCCAAAGGTGATTTTACCGGTTGGCAAAGTGGTTTAGTTGCCAGTACTGATGGCAGCTTTAAAGGTCTTCAGAGCGGTTTAGTCGCAATTACCAAAGGTGATTATTCCGGCTGGCAAGGCGGCTGGATCAATTGGACCGAAGGAAAATTTATCGGCGCTCAAACCGGTATTGCGAATTTCGCCAAAGCAGATTTAAGTGGTATTCAGCTTGGAGCCCTCAATAAAGTTGATGGCGTTTTAAAAGGTGGTCAATTAGGTATCGTGAACTGCACAGGCGAAACCCAAGGGTTGCAATTAGGTTTTATTAACCACAGCAAAATGCTCAATGGCGGTTTACAAATTGGTTTAGGTAATATCAATGAAAATAAAGAACCGTTTGGGTTCTTACCGTTTGTGAATTGGTCATTTTAAGAAGTTAATTTCTTAATAAAAAAGGCTCATCTTAAAAAAGATGAGCCTTTTTTTATGAATAGACTTGCAACACATTCAAATTACCAAATCATATCTTTTTGACTCGCGTCAACACCGTCAAACTTTCCGACAAATCGCACTTCACGAATAATATCCATATCGTATGTTTTCTTAACTAATTGTGCCATTTTTTGCGAAAGTTCATAAACATTGTGGGCCGTGCAACCCTGTCCTTTAACAATAATATTCGCGTGTTTATCAAAAATAGCCGCGCCGCCAGCGGATAAATTCTTACCACCAGCTTGTTCCAAAAACCAACCCGTCGCCTGACGACGTTCCGCTTTCGAAGTCGGCTCAATATTACGAAAAAAGCTGCCCGCACAAGGATAAACATTCAAATCAGGATGCTTTTCATGGCGAATCTTTAAAAGTTTAGCTCTCTCCTCAAGAAGAGCATCTCGATTTCCTTTTTTCACCACAAACACAGCGGATACCACAATATCACCTGTTTCTTTCAAAACGGAATTCCGATACGTAAATCCTAATTCCTCAGCTTTAAGTTCATGCTTCTTTCCCAAAACCGAAAGCAGCGTCACTTTTTTTAGAACATCGCCAACCTGTTTGCCAAATGCGCCGGCATTGCCGACAATCGCACCACCAACCGTGCCGGGAATTCCGCTAGTATAGTTGAGACCTTCTAAAGCGTGTTCCGCGGCATACTGAGCCAAAGTATCTAAAACGGTACTACCAGAAACTGTCAATTCATGATCCGTGTGCGTAATAAGTGGACTTGTGCTGACATAACGAACCACGGCACAATTTAGGCCCTGATCCGAAATAACCAGATTTGATCCGCCACCGATAAGAATGAATTTTATTTTATTATGAACCAAAAATACGATTGTTGATTCAAGCTGCTCTGGCGTTGAACATAAAAATAAAAACGGGCAAGCGCCGCCTAATTGAAAAGTAGTCCACTTCCAAAGCGCGGCTTTTTCTTCAACAATGACACCAAGAGATTTTAAAATAGAAAAATCTAAACTCATGAATGAACCTTTAAATTCATAACCGAAGCATCCTGACAATTAACCCAATGAGATTGGCCGCTCGTAAGAATTTCCTTTTTCCATATCGGCAAACGTTTTTTTAGTTCATCGACGATGTATCGGCAAGCTTTAAAAGCCGCGTCACGATGAGGCGCGCTCACACCGACCCAAATACTCATATCGCCAATCAACAAATGACCAACACGATGCAGACAAATCATTTTTGTCACTTCAAACTGTTCCTTGGCTTCATTAAATATCTTGTGTGCTTCGCTTTCGCAAAGGGCAGGGAGGGCTTCATATTCCAAAGCTACAACTTTTTGCCCTTGATGATGATTCCGCACCCAACCTTCGAAGCTGGTAAAAGCGCCGGCAGACGGATCACGCATTTGTACTAAATAAGGGGTAATGTTGAGAGGTTCGCTGGAAAGTTTAAACATAATTTTAATTAATCACTGCAATGTGGAAGTAACAGTAATTTTTCAGGACGTTGCGAAACTCGCGCGCATGGAGTCAGCGCGAGTTGAGCATCGAGCGAAATTTTGCTCGCAGAGCAAAATGAGCGATCTCTGAAAAATTACTGTTACTTCCACATCATCAATACGTGACTTTAACAATGCCGCTTTTAATTATACATTGACAACTCAGGCGATGCTTTTGATCCATACCTAGATCTTTTTCTTCCTGATTCAAATCGCCCAAATTCTCCGCGCCTTCGAGAATATCAATCTGACACGTCGCGCACACACCAGAATTGCAGCTAAAAGGAATTCCCGTCTTTTCACAAATTTCAGCGATCGGTGTTCCATCCGCAACTTCATATTCAATATTATCAATAAAAAGTTTTGCCATAAGACTTTAAATTGCGGGAATAGGGAAGACGATGTTTTTTTCCGGATTATCGAAAGAATGAACAACCGCGCCCGGATGACTACCTTTAATCGCATCAACTAATTCATCAACAATCCACCGAGGGACTGAAGCACCTGAACTGATACCGATTCTCTTCTTATCATTAAGAAGCTTAATATCAAATTCTTCCGCACGATCAATAATATAACTTTCAACACCCTCATTCGCGCCGGTTTCACGCAAGCGATTACTATTCGAACTATTTGGCGAACCACAAATAATTATAATGTCACAAAATTTCGCGAGATCTTTAACGGCATCCTGACGATTTTGCGTGGCATAACAAATGTCCGCGCGCAACGGAGCAATAAGACGAGGAAATTTTACTTTTAACTTATTAATAATCCCTGCGGTTTCATCAACGGAAAGAGTAGTCTGCGTCAAGTACGCAACTTCTTTGTCAGGAGAAATATCGAGGCTATCAACATCTTTTTCTGTTTCAATAATGTGCAACAAATCTTGATCCACGTATCCTGCGGTCCCTGTCAATTCCTGATGACCTTTGTGGCCAATGAGAATAATTTCATGCTTTTTCTCCGAAAACTTAATCGCTTCCTTATGAACTTTGGTTACCAAAGGACATGTCGCGTCAACAAATTTCAACCCACGCTTTTTCGCATCTTCAATGACCAATGGCGGAATCCCATGCGCGCTAAAAATGATACGCGCTCCGGAAGGAACTTCGTCAATGGATTCAACAAAAACAACGCCGCGCTTCTTAAAATCCGCAACCACATATGTGTTATGTACAATTTCGTGATAAACGTAAAGGGGAGCCCCGTATTTTTCAAGAGACTGATCAACAATCTCAACCGCACTGGCAACACCAGCGCAAAACCCCTGTGTTCTCGCTAAAAATATTTCCACTTTTTTAATTCCTTATTGGTATAATACTTGCTTTGTTGACGTCGGAATTCAAAAGTCAGTATAACATTTGACCACAAAAATGAAAACGATTTTTCCGAAAGCACAAGACCCTTATGGAATTGATTAAACGCCGAAAAACACCCACGGTCACCGTTGGCAATATCTCTTTAGGAAGTCCTTTTCCTGTTGTTATTCAGTCGATGACAGACACAGCAACCGCCGATATTCAAGCGACTTTTGCCCAAACCGTGAGCTTAATCGAGGCCGGATCCGAACTTGTCCGCTGGACAGTCAATGATGAAAAGGCTGCCCAGTCTGTCCCCGAAATCATCACAATGCTCCGTGCCAAAGGTTATCAAACGCCAATTGTTGGCGACTTTCATTTCAACGGCCACCGCTTACTTGCGAAATACCCCAAAACGGCCAAAGCACTTGATAAATATCGCATCAACCCCGGCAATGTCGGTAAAGGCACATTGCACGATGACAATTTTGCCACCATCGTCAAGATCGCAATTGAACACGACAAAGCCATCCGTATCGGTGTCAACTGGGGTTCACTTGATCAAGAACTCCTCACCGAAATGATGGACGATAATGCCAAACTCAAAGAACCACAAGATGCCAAAGAAGTCACTTATCAGGCAATGATCGCGAGTGCCTTGCGCAGCGCTCAATACGCGCGCAAATTAGGCACTAAAAAAGAAAAAATTATTTTAAGTGTCAAAATGTCAATTTTACAAGACATGGTCAACGTCTATTCCAAATTAGCCAAAGAATGCGATTATGTTTTACACTTGGGTTTAACCGAAGCCGGCGGCGACGTTCAAGGGATTTCCGCAAGTTCAGCCGCACTTTCAATTCTATTACAACAAGGTATCGGCGATACGATTCGTGTTTCATTGACACCCCAACCAAACGTAACGCGTGCCCGCGAAGTAGAAGTATGCAAAGCAATTTTACAAGCGATGGGCTTACGCTATTTCGCGCCCAGCGTGACAAGCTGTCCCGGATGCGGACGCACAAGCAGTAATTTCTTTCAATTTCTCGCGAAGGATATCAATGAACATATCGTGCGCCAAATGCCGCATTGGAAAAAAGAATTTCCCGGTGTAGAAAAATTAAAAATTGCTGTCATGGGATGTGTTGTTAACGGACCGGGTGAAAGTCGTCACGCGGATATTGGAATTAGCTTACCCGGCGCATCAGAAAAACCGATCGCGCCCGTCTATATTGATGGCAAAGAAGCGGTGACATTAAAGGGAGAAAAAATTAAAGAAGAATTTATTACAATTCTGGAAAACTACATTGAAAAACGGCTTGGCGCAAAATAATTAACATACCTTAGCGACGGAAAGGCGATTGAGATTCTTAATATAACTTAAAACTTCTTTTGCATGCGCGGCAGGTTTGACCTTCTCAAATATTTTTAGAATTTTCCCATCCTTACCAATAATATAAGTCGTTCGCAACACTCCAAAATACTTCTTCCCATACATGCTTTTTTCACCCCACACACTGTATTTTTTGCAAACTTCCTTATCAGGATCAGAGAGAAGAAGAAAAGGCAAATAATATTTAGCGATAAACTTCTGATGTGCCGACATATTATCAGGGCTGATTCCCAAAACAATCGTGTCGCATTCAAAAAGATCGTCCATCACATCACGAAACCCACACGCTTCCGTTACGCAACCGGGGGTATCATCCTTCGGATAAAAGTAAAGAACAACATTTTTACGTCCCGAATAATAACTTAAACTTACCGCGCGTCCATTGTTGGCGATCAATTCAAAATCCGGCGATAATACCCCGGGTTCAAGTTTTTTGACTTTTGTTACCATTAGTAGGCCTTCCAATTCTTTGTTTTGGGCTCATAAATGACTTTCACCAATGCCTCAGCCGGCATTCCATCTTCACGCGGCCAAGATGTAATTTCCAACTTATTGCCATCAAGATCATAAAAATACAGTGACCAAGATTTATCACGCTTTTTCGCAAACGCGATTTCAACACCATGATTCTCGAGACGATTGATCATAGCGTCGAAGTCCTGCGCTTTGACACGAAATGAAAAATGATTAGCGCCCAAACCTTCTTCTTGAAAAGGATGCTTTTCCGCAAAACTTTTAGCCTGAATAAGACCGATGAGCGCGTCACCACAATCAAGAAAATATTCAATACCGGGCTTGGAAGGTTCCCGTTGCGTTACCGGCAATCCTAAAACTTCGGTATAAAACTTAAGCGTTTTGTCCAAGTCCTGCACATTAATTGCAACATGATCAATACCTAAAATTGTACTCATAATTTAATCTTTCGTTCAATTTTTCTTTGTTTAAAAGTGACATATTCCTTGTAACCAACTTCTCGAGCCAATTTATGCGCGATTTCAAAATCTTCAGCAACTTCCTTTGGGGCATGCGCGTCAGAACCGAATGTTAACGGTATGTCTGCTTGACAATAAATTCGCAAGGCATCAAAAGACGGATACATTTCATGTACCGGCTTTCGTAAACCCGCCGTATTGATTTCAACAGCAACACCCGCATCCTTAAAAACTTTTGCGGTTTTCGTGATTTCACTTGTCATATCCGTTGTAGGGCGATGACCAAACTTCTTAACCAAGTCCACATGACCCATAATATTAAAAAGTTTTGACTGTGCGCTTAAACGCAACAGGTTGTAATATTGTCGATAAATCTGGTCGATATTTTTGCCATTCCAGCTAATCAAATCATTTGGATTATCAAAACCCCAACCATCAATAAAATGCACCGAACCGATCACATAATCATACGGATAAGCGCAAAGCATCTCGGCAGACTGCTTCTCATAACCAAGAATAAAATCTGCTTCTAGCGCAACCTTAATCGAAATTTTGTTTGCAAATTGCGCGCGGACGTCTTCAATCATCTTATGATACTGCGGCAGTTGATCGAAGCGCATGGCAATTTTGGGATCTTGATAAGCAACAAGCGGGGCGTGATCAGAAAAACCAATTTCTGTGAGACCAGCTTCGATCGCGCGCATAACATATTCACGCGGTTCTCCGACGGCGTGACCGCAGAGTGGGGTATGCATATGATAATCAACAGAGGGGACGGACATTTTTTCTTTCACTTTCACTCGTGTGTTGCGATTATAGCACGTTGCCTAAATATGCCAACATTTTTTTGCCAAGCCGCCGCATTTTGTCACCTTTGACTTTGAATGGACGCTATGTTAATATTTTTCAACATTGACTTTAACAAGGAAAAATCATGGATCAATTTTTCAAGAAATTAATTGAAGAAATCGGTGAGGACACAAACCGCGAAGGCTTACGCGCTACACCCGCGCGCGCTGCCAAAGCTTTTCAGTACATCACAAAAGGTTATCGAGAAGATATTACCAAAGTTGTAAATAACGCTATTTTTGAATCCGACAATGATGAAATGATCATTGTCAAAGATATCGAACTCTATTCTCTGTGCGAACATCATCTTTTGCCATTCTTTGGCAAATGCCATGTTGGTTATCTCCCCAAAGGCAAAATCATCGGACTCTCGAAAGTCGCGCGCATTGTTGACATTTTTGCGCGCCGTTTGCAAGTCCAAGAAAATCTAACTAAGCAAATCGCCGAAAGCATCATGGAAGTCACCAAAGCACAAGGTGTCGGTGTTGTTATCGAAGCACAGCATTTGTGTATGATGATGCGCGGTGTTGAAAAACAAAACTCACTTATGAAAACGTCTTGTATGCTTGGACTCTTTCGCAGTCAAAATCCGACTCGTTCCGAATTCTTAAGTCTCATTCAATAATTATGTTAAAAAATCAAGCGATCCGCACAATGGGAACGATACTCATTACCGGTGGCGCCAAGCGCATCGGCGCACAAATCAGCCTGCACCTGGCAAAATCAGGATATTCAATCGCCATTCATTACAATCATTCCCACAAAGAAGCCCAAAACCTCGCCAAAAAAATTCGACACTATAAAGTCCGCTGTGAAATCTTTCACACAGATTTGACGAATAATGAAGAAGTTGCGGCATTAATACCAGCCGTACAAAAGAAATTTTCAAACTTGCAATGCTTGGTCAACTGCGCATCAATCTTTGAAAACTCCAGTTTACTTACTGAAAACTTATCAGACTTCAATCGTCATTTCTCAATCCATTTAAAAGCGCCGTTTATTCTCAGCAGTCAATTCGCCAAACACAGCAAAAGGGGACAAATCATTAACATTCTTGATACGAATATCGTTAAAAACAAAACAGCGCATCTTTCTTACCTTTTAAGCAAAAAATCTTTAGCAAATCTAACTTCCTTGTCCGCGGTTGAACTTGCGCCACACATTAGGGTCAATGCTGTGGCACCGGGCCTCATTTTGCCTCCAGATGGTAAAAAATCAGAATATCTAGAGAGATTAGCCAAGCATATTCCCCTAAAACGCAAGGGAGAACCGGCTGATATTGCCAAAGCCGTACAATTTTTACTAGAAAATACCTATATAACTGGTCAAACCATCTTTGTGGATGGGGGAGAACACCTTATTTAATGGCAACCATACGTATAACGGATCTAAAATTACAGACTATTATTGGCATTAATGCTTGGGAGCGAAAGCTAAAACAAGACATAATCATTAATGTGTTTCTAGACTTTGACTCTTCAAAAGCTGCAAAAAGCGATAATATCAAAGATACTCTAGACTATAAGGCCCTCAAGAAACAAATTATGACTTTTATTCGAAGCTCAAAGTTCTTTCTTTTGGAGAAACTTGTAGAAGAGGTGCTTACACTCATTATGAGTGACCCCAAAGTTCTTAAAGCTACCGTACGGATTGACAAACCAAAAGCTTTACGCTTCGCGAAATCCGTTTCCATCGAATCAAGCCGCACCAAGTCACTCAAAAAGTGATAAAAACTACTTTTTCAAAATTACCGCAAAACCCCCAATTCTGAAAAATTTCATGCTTTTTGCAAGGAATTAACCTAAAAATTTGCATCCTGAAACACCCCTCACGTAAACCTTTATTTTTGCCCTGTTTACAATAAATCACCAAAAAGATAATTTTGCATTGCAATTTGGCATATGGTATTGTTGGATTCTATATGCGAGACAAAACTATGATTAAAAAATCAATGATTATCACAATTTCGGCTGTTACTTTCCTTTGTACGATTTTTGCTAACACAAAGGACTACGAAGCATCCTTAATTCCTTTAGACAAGGGAATCATGGCTGGCCGTGCGTCTTGGTACTCACGAACTGACCCGGGAATTAACCGTCACACCGCGAATATGGAAGTTTTTGATGACCAAGACATGACTTGCGCCATGTGGAATGTGCCATTTAATCAAAAATTGCGAGTGACTAATCTCGCAAATGGCAAATCAGTTATTGTACGTGTTAATGACCGTGGTCCACATAAGCGTTATGTCAGAAAGGGCCGTGTTATTGATCTGACCAAGGCCGCATTCAAAAGACTTTCCGGAAGTCACAAAGGCCTCATCCGTGTTCAAATCGAATTTCTCTAAAAACATCAAGATACCCCCTCAAACCGTACCAGCAAACTTACCTCTTAACGCATTTATTTTCAATTTTTAACTTGCAAAATCAGTTGTGATTGTTATCATACGCAAGTAATTAAACGATGAAAGAATATTAAAATGAAATTTAAAAATGAAATCGTTGTTGTAACGGGCGCGACACGCGGCATTGGCAAAGCGATTGCGATGGCTTTCGCAAAACAAGATGCGGAAGTGATCTTAATTGGCCGTAGTCAAGACGCTTTGAAAGCGCTCTCCGACGAGATAAGGGCATCTGGTCAAGCTTCTGATTTTTTTGCCTGTGACGTCGCTAATGGCGAAAATGTACAAAAAACCGTTAACATAATTCTTGACAAATATAAGCGCATTGATATATTAATTAACAATGCAGGCATTACCCGTGATAATTTATTGCTCCGCATGAGTGAAAGTGATTGGGACGATGTCATCAATACCAATCTCAAAGGAGTTTTCAACTTCACCAAAGCCGTTTCTCGGCCCATGCTCAAAGCAAAAAAAGGCAAAATTATCAGCATTGCCTCGATCATTGGAATAACAGGTAATGCTGGACAGGCAAATTATGCGGCAAGCAAAGCTGGCATCATTGGTTTCACAAAATCTGTAGCACGCGAGCTGGCTTCGCGCGGGATTACTGCAAATGCAATCGCGCCCGGATATATTGAAACCGAAATGACCGGTCAGCTTAACGAAGAATTGAAAGACAAAATTTTAAAAACCATCCCATTAGGACGGTTAGGAACAGTTGAGGACATCGCTAACATAAGTTTATTTCTCGCTTCAAAAGAAGCGGATTATATCACGGGTCAAACCATCGTAGTTGACGGTGGTATGGCGATTTAACGCACAGAGGGCAAAAAGGAGGCTTTTGTATGTCAGTTGAAGATAAAATCAGGTCGATCATTTCTGAACAATTAGGTGTAAAGCCTGAAGAAGTCAATCCGCAAGCATCGTTTATTGATGACCTTGGCGCGGATTCGCTCGACACTGTTGAGCTTATTATGGCCCTTGAAGAAGAATTTGGCGTTGAAATTCCTGATGAAGATGCCGAAAAAATGGCCACCGTTGGTGATGCCATCAAGTATATCGAAGAAAAAGCCCCGAACAAGTAAGGTTCTTCTCTATATATAAGAGCATAATCGAGTACGCCCCGATGATTTCTATCGGGGCTACTTTCTAATAGGTGAATTTATGCAAAAAAGACGTGTTGTCGTAACTGGTATTGGCGTCATTTCACCGTTTGGTGTAGGGACAGAAATTTTTTGGAAATCTCTCATCGAAGGCAAAAGTGGAATACGTCCAATTACTCATTTTGATGCCGCAAAGTTTGACTGCCGCATTGCCGGAGTTGTTACCCAATATAATCCTCTTGATCATTTTTCAACAAAAGAGGCACGTCATCTCGCCCCATTCGTTCAATATTCAGTTGTCAGTTCTCGCGAAGCCATTGCCATGGCCAAACTCGATTTAAAAAATATTAATCCCGAACGAATGGGTGTTTTAATCGGTTCAGGTATCGGCTGCCTTCACACATTAGAAGACGAGCATTCCAAACTTTTAGAAAAAGGCCCTTCGAGAATGTCGCCATTCTTTATTCCAAAAATGATTATCAATGAAGCCGCTGGACAAGTTTCAATCGAAACAGGCGCAAAGGGACCCGCGACTTGTGTTGTTACTGCGTGTGCCACCGCAACCAATGCCATCGGGGACGCTTTTCGTTTTATCCAATTTGGTGACGCAGATATCATGCTTGCGGGAGGATCCGAAAGTGCAGCAACACCACTAGGCATTGGTGGGTTTTGCGCGTTGAAAGCTTTATCACAACGCAATGATGATCCAGAAAAAGCAAGCCGTCCTTTTGATTTAAATCGTGATGGTTTTGTAATGGCAGACGGCGCTGGTGTAACTTTACTTGAAACACTTGACCACGCGAAAGCCAGAGGAGCTAATATTCTCGCCGAAGTTGTCGGCTATGGCCGTACATCCGATGCCTTTCATATCACTGCGCCAGAATCAAGCGGTTTGGGCGCATCGCGCTCTATGAAACTCGCGCTTGATGAGGCGGGCATACTGCCAAAAGATTTAAGCTACATCAACGCGCATGGAACATCGACATATTTGAATGATAAAGTTGAAACACTTGCGGTTAAAAACGTGTTTAAAGAACACGCCAAATTGATCCCAATGAGTTCGACAAAGTCTATGACAGGACATTTGCTCGGGGCAGCCGGCGGAGTCGAGTTTGCTGCCAGTGTCATGACGATTCGCGATAATATCATTGCTCCGACGATTAATCTTGATACACCGGACCCGGAATGTGATCTTGATTATGTTCCGAATCACGCCCGCAAAGCAAACATTAATTCTGTCATGTCAAATTCTTTAGGATTTGGCGGACATAATGCCTCGATTCTGATTAAACGTTTTAAAGAATAAATAAATCTCAGTATATTGTCATCCCCGAATGCTTTTATCGGGGATCCATTTTTCTGATCATGGATTCTCTCTAAGAGATTGCGAGAATAACAATAGTTATCTAAAAAGGAATACCTATGAAAAATTATAAAATCGCAATTATTGCCGGCGACGGAACAGGGCCCGAAGTTGTTCAGGAAGGTTTAAAAGTCCTCGCAGCCGCCTCACAAAAATTTGATTTTAAATATCAAACACATGCCTATGATTTTGGTGGCGAGCGTTACTTGCGAACAAAAGAAGTCTTGCCCGATTCAGCAATTGGCGAATTAAAAACCTTTAATGCCATTTATCTTGGCGCAATTGGCCATCCTGACGTTAAACCCGGCATTTTGGAAAAAGGAATTCTTCTTCGCTTACGCTTTGATCTCGATCAATACATCAATCTTCGTCCCGTTGAACTTTATGATGAACGATTTTGTCCGCTCAAAAACAAAAAACCTGAAGATATCAATTTTACCGTCGTACGCGAAAACTCGGAAGGTTTGTACAAAGGTTTAGGTGAATTCCAAAATAAGGGGACAGCCAACGAAGTTGCGATTCAAATTTCGCACAATACTCGCAAAGGTGTGGAACGCTGTATCCGTTACGCGTTCGAATACACACGTAAACACGGCAAAAAGAAGAAACTCACCCTTTGTGGCAAAACCAATGTTTTGACATTTGCATTCGATCTCTGGGAAAGAACTTTCAATGAAATCGCAAAGGAATATACTGACATCACGACCGATTACGCGCACGTCGACGCGACTACCATGTGGTTTGTCAAAAACCCGGAATGGTTTGATGTCATCGTAACCGACAATATGTTCGGCGATATCATTACGGATTTGGGCGCCATGATTCAAGGCGGAATGGGTATCGCAGCCGGCGGGAATATTAACCCCGAAGGCGTTTCGATGTTCGAACCGATCGGAGGATCCGCGCCAAAGTACACTGGCAAAAATGTGATCAATCCTTTAGCTGCAATCGCGGCAATTGCAATGTTGTTACGGCAAGTCGGTGAAGATAAAGCTGGTAACGCGGTCGAAACAGCTGTCAAAACTGTTTTACGCACAAAACTCAAAGATCTCGCCGCGGGGAAAATGGGTTATTCCACGACACAAGTCGGCGATTTGGTTGTTAAAGAATTATAATGAAGCCAAAATGTAAACAAGAGGACTTTAATAATGAAAAAATATAACGTCGCCGTTGTCGGCGCAGGAGCCGTCGGAAGCGAAATGCTGCGTGTTTTAAAACAGCGGAATTTTCCTGTTGCTCAATTAAAAGTTTTAGCTCGCAGCGCGCGTGATATTAATGTCGATGGACAAAAATATCATGTCGAACCAGTCACACCAAAAAGCTTTGAAGGTATGCATGTCGCACTTTTTGCCGGCACTGAAGGTGAAAAGGGAGCAGCCGTCACTTACGCACAAGAAGCTGTCAAACACGGATGCATCGTTATTGATAATGGCTCTGATTTTCGTATGGAAAAAAATGTTCCGCTTGTTGTTCCCGAAGTCAACGGCAAAGACGTCAGATTGGCAAAAAAGGGCCGCGGCATCATCGCGAATCCCAATTGTTCCACCATCCAAATGGTTGTGGCTTTAGCGCCTATCCATAAAATGTCAAAAATCAAGCGCGTCATCGTTTCAACTTATCAAGCCGCTTCCGGCGCTGGCAGCAAAGCTGTCGATGAATTGTTTTCACAAACCAAAGATGTCATGGAAGGCAAAACAGCCCGCCCTGAAGCGCTGTCCAAACGTATTGCCTTTAATGTTTTCCCACATATCGGTTCATTTGCCGAAAACGACTTTACAACCGAAGAGTGGAAAATGATTTTGGAAACACAAAAAATCATGCATGACAACAAAATTCAGGTCTCATCCACAACGGTACGTGTCGGGGTTAAAATTGGCCATAGCGAATCCGTATATTTAGAAACAACCAAAGCTCTTGATATTAAGAAAGTCAAAGCCGCGCTTGCGAAAGCTCCCGGCCTTATTGTCGTGGATGACTTAAAAACATCAAACTATCCGATGCCTATCGACTGCGAAGGAAAGGACGATGTCTTTGTCGGACGAATCCGCAAAGATCCTTTTAATCCCAAAGGTATTTGGCTCTGGGTTGTCGCTGACAATTTGCGCAAAGGCGCGGCATCCAATGCCGTACAAATCGCCGAAGAATTAGTCAAACTCAACTTGATCTGATGCGCAATATCAAACTCACCATTGAATACGACGGTACACATTTATCCGGTTGGCAAATGCAGACACTGGATAAACGAACTGTCCAGAGTGAAATTGAACTGGCACTACAAATTATTTTCAAAAAAGATATTCGCATTACAGGTTCCGGCCGCACAGACGCTGGAGTGCACGCACAGGGTCAAGTCGCGAACTTCCACACCGATTCAACAATGAAAACAGAAGAAATTGTCCGCGCTTTAAACGGCAATCTTCCCGAAGATATTGTGATTCTTGCCGCGCAAGACGTTCCCAAAAAATTTCACGCGCAATTTAGCGCGAAGCGAAAAACTTATCGCTATACAATTCTCAATCGTCAAAGTCGCACAGCATTACAAAATAATTTCTTGATGCATTTGCCATACAAACTTGATCTGACATTATTAAAAAAAGAAGCAAAAGAAATTATCGGAGAAAAAGATTTTCGTTCTTTTATGGCCACCGATCACGCACAAAAAAACAAACTTATAATTAAAGACACAATACGAAAAGTTTACAGCCTGAAAATTCGTAAAGAAAACGATCTGATTCATATCGACATTACAGCCAATGGCTTTCTCTATAAAATGGTTCGAAATATTATCGGAACGCTCCTAGAAGTAGGGACCGGATTACTCCCTCCGGGAAGTATCAAAAAGATCATCAAAGCCAAGTCCCGTGTTGCGGCAGGGATGACGGCACCAGCCAAAGGACTGACGCTTTTAAGCGTAAAATACTAATATATTTAAACTCATTTGATAGCTCATAAATATCTGTTGACAAGATGTAAAGAGGATGCTATATTTTTTGGACTTTGTGGCAGCTTTATTCCCACATTTAAAGACACGACAACTGAATAATTTCACGAAAAAATTGGATTAAATCATGAAAATTGCAAAGACATTTTTACCAAACGTCGCAACCGCTGAAAAGAAATGCTATGTCATCGATGCGGCAGACAAGATTTTAGGACGTGTGGCTGCGAAAGCTGCGCACTATCTACGAGGCAAGCATCGCGCGGATTTTACCACACATTTTGATAGCGGAGACTTGGTTGTCATCATCAACGCCGAAAAGATCAAAGTCACCGGCAAAAAACTGACCGACAAAATTTATCAACGCTATTCTGGTTACCCATCAGGCCAACGCCGCGTTGCTTTTGGAGATTTACAAAAGATTGCGCCAACAGAAGCCACACGCTTAGCTGTTGAAAGAATGATTTCAAAAGGACCACTCGGTAACGCGATCAGACGTCGTCTACGAGTTTATGCTGGCGATACTCATCCGCATCAGGCTCAAAGCCCGATCGTTGTAACAATTTAAATTTAAAGGAAAACATAAAATGGTTGAAATTGTAAAATACGCTGCAACAGGTCGTCGCAAATGCTCCATCGCTCGTGTCACGTTGACACCGGGAACAGGAAAAGTCACTGTCAACGACCGTGAATTTGCGCATTATTTCGTTCGCGAAACAGACCGTATCAGCATTTTGGATCCATTTAAAATGACCAATATCGAAAACAAATTTGATATCGTTGCCAGCTGTAATGGCGGCGGCATGTCTGGACAAGCTGGGGCGATGCGCCTTGGACTTTCCCGAGCATTAGTACATTTTGATGAAGCTGCAAAACCCGCGTTACGCAAAGGTGATTGCTTGCGCCGCGATCCTAGAATGAAGGAAAGAAAAAAACCTGGTCAAAAAGGAGCACGGAAGAAATTCCAATGGGTTAAACGTTAACATCAAAAAAATTCTAAGTTTTATAAAAAACCTATCTTGCTCCTCGATAAAAGAGTTGACGAGATAGGTTTTTTAATTTAATATTAACCACATTATTTTTAAAATCCGTTGCGAGCCCCAAAGGGGCGTGACAATCTCTAATAGATTGCTTCGTCGCTTTGAATAATTAAATAGCTCCTCGCAATGCGATAAGGATAACACTATGAAAACCAATATGATACGAACTGGCATTATCGGAATCAGTGGCTACACCGGTTTAGCTGTTTTTGAAATTTTACTTAAACACCCTCAAGTGCGATTAACCTATATCAGCGCCCATACCACACAGGGACCTGTTGATGAAATCTGGCCGCAATTAGCCGGACGCACCGAGCTAATTTGTGAAAAAATAAACATTCAAAAAGCCATTGATCAATGCGATGTCATTTTTCTCGCTGTTCCGCATTCATCGTCAATGGACATCACGCCTAAACTTTTAAAAGCTGGCAAACGTGTCATCGACTTAAGCGGAGATTATCGACTAAAGGAAGCGAGCATCTACGAAAAATGGTATGCTCACAAACATACCGACGCCCAAAATTTAAAAGCCGCGGTATATGGCTTACCGGAACTTTATCGCGAAAAAATCAAAAAAGCACAATTACTTTCAAACCCCGGGTGTTATCCTACTGCTGCGCTTTTAGGGATTTTGCCAATTGGAACAAGCATGACCAACGACATCACATCGATTATCATCGATGCAAAATCCGGCGTCAGCGGAGCTGGGAAGAAAGTTGCGGCAAATTTGATGTTTTGTGAAGTCAACGAAAATTTCAAAGCCTATAAAGTTTGCAATCATCAACACAGTCCAGAAATTGAAGGGTATCTTTCTAACGCCGCCGGAAAAAACTTAAACGTGACATTTGTTCCGCATCTTTTACCGATTAACAAAGGTATTTTAGAAACGATTTATATTCAACTTAATACAAAAACGACGGCAGAAAAGGCCCACACACTCTACACAAAATTTTATAAAAATGAACCGTTTGTGCGTGTTCGCAAATTGGATGTCCAACCAGAACTCAAAGATGTCGTCGATACTAACTTTTGTGATATCGGTATCGCGGTTAATGAAACCGGAAATCTTATTGTCGTAACAAGTGTCATTGATAATTTGATCAAAGGCGCCGCTGGGCAATCCGTTCAAAACATGAACATTATGCATGGTTTTGCAGAAACAGAAGGGTTACTATGAAAGTCCTTCCTAAAGGTAGCGTCACTTCAGCAAAAGGCTTTACGGCAAACGGTGTTTCCGCTGGAATCAAAAAATCCGGAAAAAAAGATTTATCATTGATTGTTTCTGCGGTGCCATGTCCGACAGCCGGCGTGTATACCAAGAATTCCGTTAAGGCCGCACCACTGGTTCTCGCTCAAAAATATTTACAAAATAATATTTCACAAGCTGTGATTTGCAATAGCGGCAATGCCAATTGCTTTACTGGCAAGCAAGGATATTCTGTCGCACAAAAAACCGCAAATCTTGTCGGAAAATTACTCTCAATCAAACCCCAAGATGTCATTGTTGCTTCAACAGGGATTATCGGCAAACAGCTGCCATTTGAAAAAATCGCCGCGGCGACACCAACACTCATAAAAGGATTAAGTGCGGACAATGGGCACGCTGCCGCTTTAGGCATATTGACAACAGATTTAATTGGTAAGGAAATCGCTGTCACAATCTCATTAGGCGGCAAAAAAGTTGTCATCGGCGGATGCGCAAAAGGATCAGGCATGATTCAACCTGATATGGCAACGATGTTGTGTTTTATCACCACCGACGCCGCCATCGATAAAAAGATACTCAAGCAGGCATTGGCATACGCAACAGACCATTCGTTTAATTGCATCACTGTTGACGGCTGTATGAGTACCAATGACATGGTTACCGTCATGGCGAATGGTTTCGCGGGTAACGCCATCATCAAATCAAAAAATGAAGATTTTCAAAAATTTACAGCAGCGCTAACGTATGTTTGTATTTTTCTTGCTAAGAAAATTGTGCTCGATGGAGAAGGAGCCACCAAATTCATCGAAATCAAAGTTGAGGGCGGAAAAGATTTTAACCAAGCGAAGAAAATTGCTTTGGCTATTGCAAATTCCAACTTGGTCAAAACCGCAGCGTATGGCAGTAACCCCAATTGGGGACGCGTTGCCGCGGCCGTTGGGGCGCTTAATCTAGGCGTGACCGAAAATACGATTAAAATCACATTTAGCTCTTTCGCAAAAAAGCACATCAAAATCAATGTTTTGCTACGCCTAGGTAAACACAAAGCCATTGTCTACACGTCTGATCTTTCACCAGAATATGTACACATCAATGGGAAGTACACTTAAATCCCATGCAAAACGTCACCCAAAAGGCCGATGTCCTCGTTGAAGCGATTCCTTATATTCACGCTTTCCGTCGAAAAGTCTTTGTCATCAAATACGGCGGCAGCATCCTTGATGACCCAAAAATCCGCAAGAATATCTTCGAGGATATCGTTTTCTTAAGTTATGTTGGCATTCGCACGATCATTGTTCACGGCGGCGGGCCGCATATTAGCAATCGTATTAAAGAATTGGGCGGCGAAACAATTTTTCATGAAGGCATACGCGTGACAGACGCCAAAACTTTGCAAGTTGTCAGCGAAGAATTGGAGAAATTAAATAATAAAATCGTTGCTGAAATCAAAGACTTAAAAGGTGATGTCACTGGTCTTAAGGGACAGGAAAATATTATTCACGTAACAAAGAAAAAAGCTTCCCGCGACCTTGGTTTTGTCGGAACGATCACCAATGTTGATAAAAAAGCACTTGAAAAGCATTTACATGAAGGCTATATCACTGTCGTTTCACCAATGGGTGTAAGCGTAGACCAACAAACGCATAATGTTAACGCCGACGAAGTCGCCGGCGCGATTGCCGTATCATTAGAAGCGGAGAAAATTGTTCTCCTAACCAATGTCACAGGTGTTTTGCGTGATCCCAAAGATCCCGAATCACTGATTTCTACGCTCTCAAAAGCGCAGGTGCATGAACTTATTAAAAGCGGCATCATTCAAGGCGGCATGATTCCCAAAGTCAACTCGTGCATGGAAGTTTTGGCGGGCGGTGTTAAAAAGGCTCACATTATCGACGCACGATTGCGACACGCCTTGTTACTCGAAATCTTTACCGATAAAGGTATCGGAACACAAATTTTGGCGGATGTATAATTTCCTTGTCATTCCCGCAATCTCTTAGCGGGCATCCACTTAACAAAAATGGATCCCCGATTAAAGCATTCGGGGATGACACAAAAAGGCAATTACTATGAATAAAAAAGAAGTCTTCGATAATTACGAAAATTACATTTTGTCGACATACACTCGTGTACCTTTGATTTTCATTAAAGGCAAGGGCATGACTTTGACCGACATCGATGGCAAAACCTATCTTGATTTTTTCCCAGGCTGGGGAGTTAACAATGTCGGACATTGCCACCCTAAAGTCATGTCCGCCGTACGTGATCAAATCGGTAAGCTCATTTTTGTTCCTAATAATCTTTACCATTTGCATCAAGCCAAACTTGCCAAAGAAATTATTACCAACGCATTTCCCGGTAAAGTATTTTTCTGTAACAGCGGCGCTGAAGCAGCAGAAGGGGCGATCAAATTTTGCCACGCGTATGGAAAGGACAAACGTTTTGAGATTATCACAATGCTAAATTCTTTTCACGGACGAACGATGGGAGCGATTAGCGCGACAGGTCAGACAAAATATCAAGAAGGTTTTGCGCCGCTCGTCCCGGGATTTAAGCACGTACCATTTAACGATATCAACGCACTGAAGAACGCGATCACAGAAAAAACTGTTGGTATTATGCTTGAGCCGATTCAAGGCGAAGGTGGCATTAATATTGCGAGTAAAGAATACATTCAGGAAATTCGTAAAATCTGTGATGAAAAAGATATTCTTTTGATTTTCGACGAAGTGCAAACCGGCATGGGGCGCACGGGAGAAATGTTCGCGTTTAAACATTATGGCGTCACACCCGATCTTATGACTTTGGCCAAAGCATTAGGGGGCGGATTTCCCATTGGCGCTTTAGTTGTAAAAGATAAATTTACGGACATTCTAAAGCCCGGCATGCACGCGTCAACATTCGGTGGTGGTGCCGTTATTTGTAAAGCCAGCTTAGGTGTTTTCAAAGCTATTAAAAGCGAAAAAATGCTAAAAAACACAAAACTCATGGGAGCGTACCTCCTCGAGAAATTACTCCAATTAAAAGAAAAATTTAATTGCATTCTCGAAGTACGTGGGCTAGGATTTATGATCGGTGTTGAACTTTCCCTCGAGGGAAAATCGATTGTTGATGAGTGCTTAAAAAACGGACTTATCATCAATTGTACGCAAGGAAAAGTGCTGCGAATTATGCCAGCGCTCAATGTGAATAAAAAACAAATCGAAAAAGCGATTCGCATTCTCGATAAAGCTTTCGAAACAACCACTTCTAAATAAAAATAGAAAGCGCAGTGATGAAACGCGACTTTATCAGTTTAAAAAGTTGTACCAATGCCGAGCTTGCTAAGCTTTTAGAAAGTGCCAGCCGCCTTAAAAGGGCGAAGAACCGCATTTCCGATGATCTCAAAGGCAAAACGGTCGGCTTGATTTTTCAAAAGCCATCGAATCGCACACGCGTTTCTTTTGAGGTCGGCATTCATCAGCTCGGGGGTAATTGCATTTATTTAGGCCCCGAAGAAATCAATCTCGGCAAGCGCGAAGCAACATCAGACGTTGCCAAAACGCTTTCGCGCTATTTAGATGGTATTGTCGCGCGCACATTTTCGCATCATGATGTCGTTGAACTCGCAAAATTTGCAACCGTTCCCGTCATCAATGGTCTAACTGATCTTTCGCATCCGTGCCAAGCGATGGCGGACATGCTCACAATCCACGAACATTTTGGCAAATTTAAAAATATTAAATTGGCTTACGTTGGCGACGGCAACAATGTTTGTCATTCCCTGATGATTATCAGTGCCAAACTCGGGGTCAATATGACCGTGGCACACCCTAAAGGTTATGCGCCATTAAAAATCGTCATCGATGCTGCACAAGATTTAGCGCTTGAAACCAATGCGAAAATAAATCTAACCACTGATCCGGTACAAGCCGTTAAAGGCGCGCAAGTCATTTACGCGGACACGTGGGTGAGCATGGGGCAGGAAGAGGAAGCAAGAAAAAGGCTTAAAATTTTTGACAAATACCAAATCAACAAAAAGCTCATTGCCAACGCGGACAAAAAATTTATTTTTATGCACTGCTTACCGGCACATCGCGGACAGGAAGTGACAGAAGAGATTATCGACGGCCCGCACTCGGTCATTTTTGATCAAGCCGAAAATCGTTTACATGCGCAAAAAGCGATTTTATTGCACTTATTAGGAAAGGGAAAGAAATGAAAAAGGTTGTTTTAGCGTATTCTGGCGGTTTAGATACATCCTGCGCCATCAAGTGGCTGCAAGACAAAGATTATGATGTTGTGGCGATGATTGCCGACGTCGGACAGGGCGAAGACTTTGACGCGATTAAAGAGCGCGCGCTCAAAACCGGCGCGAGTAAAGTGCATGTCTTAAATTTACAAAAAGAATTTGTCAGCGACTATGTTTTTCCCGCGATTCGTGCTAACGCCATGTACGAAAATAAATATCTTTTAGCAACAGCGCTTTCACGCCCGTTGATTGCCAAGCATCAAGTCGAAATCGCGCATAAAGAAAAAGCAACCGCGGTGGCCCATGGTTGCACCGGAAAAGGCAATGACCAAGTCCGTTTTGAGACGACAATTCGTCTTTTGGATCCGAGCCTCGAACACATTGCTCCCGTGCGTGTCTGGGAATTTAAAACCCGCGATGAAGAAATTGATTACGCAAAAAAACACAAAATTCCTGTGAGTGTCACCAAAAAAAGTCCGTACAGCATCGATATCAATTTGTACGGCCGCAGTATCGAATGCGGAATTTTGGAAGATCCTTGGGCTGAACCGCCGGAAGAAATTTATCATTTTACGGTGAGTCCAGAAAAAGCTCCCGATAAGCCAACGTATATTGAAGTAGATTTTAAAGATGGTACACCGGTTTCGATTGACGGCAAAGTTTATGAACCACTCGCGCTGATTAATAAACTTAATGAAGTCGGTGGAAAGAATGCTGTCGGGCGTGTTGACGCGATTGAAAATCGCTTGGTTGGAATCAAGTCGCGCGAAATTTATGAGAATCCAGCTGGGCTTATTCTTTATCTGGCTCATCAGGAATTAGAATCTTTAGTCTTAGACCGTGAAACAGCACATTATAAACAGCTTATTTCACCGAAATACGCGCAATTGATTTATAACGGTCTGTGGGAAACACCTTTGAAGAAACAGCTCGATGCGTACATCAATGAAACGCAAAAGAATGTGACGGGAACGGTACGCTTAAAACTTTACAAAGGCAACTGTATCGTAGTCGGTCGCAAATCCAAGTTTTCGCGCTATAAATTGCAACTCGCGACATATGGATCAGAAGATCAATTTGATCAAAAAATGGCTGAAGGATTTTTAAAATTGTGGGCCATGCCGTATTCGTAAGTTTCGACATTTAAGGAAAATATGACAAAAAAACTCTGGGGTGGGCGATTCAGCAAAGGGACTCATAAACTCGTCGAAGAGTTTACGAATTCGATTCACTTTGACCAAAAGCTGGCTAAGTATGATGTCATCGGTTCGCTCGCGCATATTGATGTTTTGAAAAAAGCCAAACTTCTCAAAGCTGTAGAATATCAGGCGCTTAAAAAAGCTTTGGAATCAATTTTAAAGACGATCGAAAACGGCACTTTTAAAATTAATCCGTCGTTTGAAGACATTCATTCCTATATTCAAGAATTGGTAGAAAAAAAAGCGGGTAAGGCGGGGCTAAAACTTCACACATGCCGTTCACGCAATGATCAAGTTGCTTTTGATGTGAAAGCTTACACGTTAGAAAATCTTTTTATCACGCAAAAGCTCGTTGATGATCTAACAATTACACTTGGCAATCTTGCGAATAAAAATCGTAATCTTGTAATCCCGGGATTTACACATTTACAGCATGCGATTCCTGTTAGCGTCGTGCAATACTTGAATGCGTACGTTGAAATGCTCAACCGAGATCATGTTCGCCTTTATAATGCGGCTGTCAATATTCATTTGACGTTGGGCGCTGGCGCTTTGGCAGGGACGTTTATTCCCGCATTAAACTATAAACAAAAGAAGAATAAATCATTACTTAAAGATATCGACTCAACCAAGAATTCCTTGGATGCTGTCAGCGACCGCGATTTTATCATTGAAAGCCTTAACGCGCTTGCCACAACGAGCATGCATCTTTCGCGTCTGGCGGAGGACATGATCCTCTGGTCGACCAAAGAATTTGATTTTATTGATGTCGACGATGCCTTTTGCACGGGCAGTTCGCTTATGCCGCAAAAGAAAAATCCCGACGTGCTTGAACTTGTGCGCGGATACACCGGCCGACTATACGGCAATCTCGTCAATGTTTTGACAATGATGAAGGGACTGCCGCTTTCGTATAATCGCGACATGCAATTGGACAAAGAGCCTTTGTTTGATTCGTTTGAAATTGTGCAAAAAGAACTTGCGGTTTTAACCGAACTCTTTAAGAATGTGAAATTTAAGAAAGACAATATCGTCAAGCAACTCGAAGACGAATCACTTTACGCGACGGATATGTCAGATTATCTTGTACAAAACGGTGTGACCTTCAAAGACGCGCATAAAATTATCGGACATTTGATCCAGCACAAATTAAAGAATAATGTCGAAATCAAAACCATGACCGACGCAGAATTAAAGAAATTTCATCCCAAGCTTAATGCGAAAGTTTTAAAAAATATTATTAACCCTAAGACATCTGTTCAGTCAAAAAAATCTATTAAAAAGTAGTAGTTCCGGTTAACCTGCAGCCGGACGTTGCGAGACTCGCTCGCATGGAGTCAGAGCGAGTCGAGCGTCGAACGCCGTCAGCCACGCAGGGGCTGGCAAGTGTTCCGGCGAAATGATTAACCGGAACTACGAAAAAAGGACTCGAGACGCCATGCACGATTTTAAATTTAAGAATAAAGATTTATACTGCGAAAATGTAAAGGTCAGCGACGTGGCCAAAGCTGTCGGCACACCATTTTATCTTTACAGCCACAACACACTCGTTGACCATTTGACCAAAATCCAACGCGCCTTTGCCAAGGTCAATCCGATCGTCTGTTTTGCCATGAAATCCAACGGCAATTTGAGCGTCCTAAAAACCCTTGCCAATTACGGCGCCGGATTTGACATTGTTTCCATGGGCGAATTAAAAAAAGCCCTGCTAATCGGCGCTGACCCAAAGAAAATTGTTTTCGCGTCCGTTGGAAAAACCGAAGACGAAATCGCGATCGCCTTGAAAGCTGGAATTCTTTTTTTCAACGTGGAATCCGTTCCCGAACTCGAAGAAATCAATCGCATCGCCAAAAAAATGGGGAAAGTAGCACCCGTTGCTTTGCGCATCAATCCCGACGTAGCGGCCGCGACACATAATTTCATCACAACTGGAACATTAAAGAATAAATTCGGTATTGATCTAACTTCCACACGCAGACTCTTGAAAGAACAAAAAAAGTATAAAAACATCAAGATTACTGGTCTGCATATTCATATCGGCTCACAGATCGTGACCGCCAAACCGTTTATCAATGCGATCAAGAAAGTCATAGAATTTTTAGAAAGCTTGCGTAGCGAAGGAATTCGTATAGAATATTTGGACATCGGCGGCGGCATGGGTATTATTTACAAAGATGAAAACCCACAAACCGCACAAAATTATAGCGACGCGATTCTGCCGTATCTTGAAAAAACCGGATTAAAAATTGTAATGGAGCCGGGACGTTTTATCGTTGGGAATGCGGGCATTTTTGTCACCAAAGTTTTATATTTGAAAGACAATGGCTTTAAAAAATTTCTCATCGTTGACGGCGGAATGAACGATTTGATCCGTCCGTCATTGTACGACGCGTATCACGAAATCGTTGCGGTCAAAGCGAGTAAAGCCAAAATAATCAAGGTGGATGTCGTTGGGCCAATTTGCGAAAGCGGCGATTTTCTGGGTAAAGCCCGCGAATTGCCGGCATTAAAAAAGAACGATCTTTTAGCTGTTCTGAGCGCCGGAGCTTATGGATTTGTGATGTCGAGCAATTATAATGTCCGTTGTCGCGTCCCGGAAGTTTTAGTCAAAGGCAAAGAATTTGCAGTGACTAAAAAGCGTGAAACATACGACGATTTATTACGGAATGAAACCATTCCGACATTTTTAAAATAAAAGTAAGGCGGACGAGCGGGAACACTATTCGGCGATTTCCGCAGCCGAGCCGCATACACGTCAGACTTTTGAATTAAGTTTATGCAGCTCGAGCGAGGACTGTCTGAGCACAAATAATGTTCCCGCTCTTGCGCCCAATAATATGAAAAAATCAATTCACTTCACAAAAATGGTCGGCGCGGGCAATGACTTTCTCGTCATCACGGCAGATAAAAGCCTCGATTACAAAAAGCTGGCGCTCAAGGCTTGCCATCGCACCAACGGCATCGGCGCGGACGGCATTCTTGTGCTTGATAAGTCAAAAACCGCGGATTACCGCATGCGTATCATTAACGCCGACGGTTCTGAAGCGGAAATGTGTGGCAATGGCGCCCGTTGTATCGCGACATACATTGTCAATCGCAAGAAGCCGACGAAAAAACTATTTTCTATCGAAACTTTGGCCGGAACCATTTTAGGAGAAGCCAAAGGAGAAATAGCGCGCGTACGCTTAAGCGAACCCACTGATTATCGCCCCAATATTTCGTTGGAACTCAACGGAAAAAAAATTCACGTACACTACATCGACACGGGCGTGCCGCACACGATCGTTTATGTCAACGGATTAGCGGATATCGATGTCAACAAAATCGGATCCACAATCCGTTATCACAAAGCATTTGCGCCGCGAGGAACTAATGCCAATTTTGTCGAACAGATCAATCCAAATTTGGTTTCTGTCCGCACATACGAACGAGGTGTCGAAAGCGAAACCCGTGCCTGCGGAACCGGCAGTGTCGCGGCCGCGATTATTTCCTATTTGGAAACCAATCCCGGCACTTTACAGCGCGACCAAAAAAAAGCCACGATGAATGTTTTGACGCAAAGCAGGGAAACACTTGAAGTGACGTTTGACATCACCGCCCAAAAAATCACAAACGTCTGGTTAAAGGGCAGTGCCAAATTTATTGCACAAGGCGAATATCTTTCTTAAAATTTTAGGAGGAAATGACAAAAAATGTTCAAAGGCTCTATCGTCGCGATTGCTACACCGTTTAAGAATGGAAAAGTTGATGAGACGACTTTACGCAATCTTGTTGAATTCCAAATTAAAAGTGGAACCAACGGAATCGTTCCATGCGGAACTACCGGCGAATCTCCGACGCTTAATAATGAAGAACATGAACATGTCATCGACATTTGCATTCAAACCGCCAAAGGCCGTATTCCGATTATCGCCGGCACCGGTTCAAATTCCACAGCCGAAGCTGTCGCGTTAACCAAACACGCCGCTAAAATGGGTGCAAGCGGTGTCTTGCAAGTCAGCCCCTATTACAACAAACCAACACAGGAAGGGCTATATCGCCATTTCAAAGCCGTTTCCGAATGTGCGGACATCCCAATTATCCTTTATAACATTGCCGGTCGTACCGCAGTCAACATTGAACCGGCAACCGTCGCACGACTAGCCAATGACTGTAAAAATATTGTTGGTGTCAAAGAAGCTTCCGGTTCCATTTCCCAAATGCAAATGACAAAATTACTTTGCCCAAAAGATTTCCTACTCCTTTCTGGCGATGACGCGCTTTTGCTACCGATTTTAAGTATCGGTGGAGTCGGAGTCATTTCGGTCGCGGCTAATATTGTTCCAGCGGATATCTTAAAAATCATTTCCAGTTTTAATTCAGGGAAAATTGACGAAGCCCAAAAGATTCATTATAAACTTTTACCACTGTTAAAAGCCTTATTTATTGAAACCAATCCTATTCCAGTTAAAGCGGCGATGGCTTTAATGGGCTTATGCTCGTCAGAAATTCGTTTGCCTTTGTGCGAAATGTCACAGTCCAATCACGAAGATTTAAAAAAAGCTTTAAATGATTACGGGTTAATAAAAAAGTAAAAGGATACCTATGATCAATCTCGCTGTCAGTGGTTGTCAAGGAAGAATGGGCCAACGCATCACCGCGCTTGCCGCAGCTGATAAAAAAACATTTAAACTCTCCGCACTATTAGAACGCCCGGGATCTCACGGCAGTGTTGAGGGCATTGCAATTAGCACGTCGAATGACGCATTGAAAGGTTCTGATATTTTGATTGAATTTACCACGCCCGATGCGACAATGGCCAATCTCAAAGCCTGCATCAAACACAAAGTCAAGATGGTCATCGGCACGACGGGTTTGACGGACGCGCAAAAAAAAGAAATCAAAAAAGCTTCGTCAAAGATTGCTATTGTTTTTTCATCCAACATGTCAATCGGTGTAAATGTTTTCTTCAAAGTCGCGGAAATGATTTCCGCAAAAACACCTAACAGTTATGAAGTGGATATGGTCGAGGCGCATCACATTCATAAAAAAGACGCCCCATCGGGAACCGCCAAGACAATTGCTGAAGTCATTGAAGCCGCTTCAAAAAAGAAAGTTAAGAATATCGAATCAATACGTGAAGGAGAAATCATCGGTGACCATAAAGTCATTTTTGAAAGTCCCGAAGACACAATTCTCATTTTTCATCACGCAAAAAATCGCGATATTTTTGTTAAAGGCTCACTCGTCGCTGCGAAATTTTTAAAAGGGAAGACCAAGGGTTTATTTAACATGCAGGATGTTTTAGGACTTCATTAAACCATGTCGGTACAATTGTCTGAAGCCGGACGTTGCGAGACTCGCGCGCTTGGCTTCAGCGCGAGTCTCGCATCGAGCGAAATCCAGCCGCAGGAGCTGGATGAACGTTCCGGCGCAAGACAATTATACCGACAACCAAAGAGGATAATATGACCGTGGATACCGCATTCAATATTGAATTTTCTGACCGTCTTAAAGAATTACCTCCTTATCTTTTCGTCGAGATCGACAAAGCCAAACGGCAAGCCCGCGCGGAAGGCCGCGATATTATTGACTTAGGCGTCGGCGATCCTGACACCCCAACATTGCCACATATTATTGAAGCCATGAAAAAATCCATCACGGATCCAGCAAATCACCGCTATGCTTTTGATGCTGGATTGCCTTTGCTTCGCACAGAAATCGCGCTCTGGTTTAAAAACCGTTTCGGAGTTGAACTCAATCCTGACAATGAAATTTATCCTTTGATTGGTTCCAAAGAAGGTCTCGCGCATTTGCCTCTGGGAATTATCAATCCAAACGACAAAGTCATTTTGACCGACCCAGCCTATCCCGCATATCGCGCGTCTATTGCTTTTGCCGGCGGCAAAATCATCAATTTACCGCTTAAAGAAGGCAATGGGTTTTTGCCCGATCTTAAAAAATTAGCGGAGATCAAAGATGCCAAAGCCATGTACGTGAATTATCCCAATAATCCTACGTCCGCGACTGCCACTATTGAGTTTTATAAAGAACTCGTTGCGATCGCCCGCGAAAAAGGAATTATCCTCATTTCGGACATGGCGTATTCCGAAATTTATTTCGACGGCGTCAAGCCACCTAGCATTTTGGAAATTGAAGGCGCCAAAGATATTGCGATTGAATTTCATTCATTTTCAAAAACTTACAACATGACGGGCTGGCGAATCGGCTGGGCTTGCGGTAATCCAAAATTAATTGCCGCATTAGCTAAGGTCAAATCCAATTTTGATTCTGGAATTTTTCAAGCCATTCAGGTCGCTGGTATCACGGCTTTACGAACAAAACCTGAAGAACTCGATGATCTGCGCCGTATGTATGAAGAACGCCGCGATCTTTTAATCAATGGTTTGCGCAGTCTCGGCTGGAAAGTCCCTCCGCCCAAAGCCGCTTTTTATATTTGGGCGCGTTTGCCAAAGGGTTTTGACACATCGATGGAAACAGCAGCTGCCTTTTTGGAGAAAGCCAATCTCGTCGTCACGCCGGGAGTTGGTTTTGGTCCAGCAGGCGAAGGTTTTGTTCGTATGACCATCACAATGCCTTCAGAACGTTTAACCGAAGCTGTTGAACGATTGAAGAAAATTTTATAGTTTACAGGCGGTTTAGGATTGCCCTTCGGCGAGTTCCGCAGCCAAGTCGCCTTCCTGAATGTCTTTTAAAATAGATAAAGCGACTTGTGCGAGGACTGTTCGAGTCCAAGAAGGGCAATCCTAAAGCGCCTTTAATCATAACAATGCCAACTGTTTATTTAGCTTACGGATCAAACATGGGCAACCGCCCTAGAAATATTGCTGAGGCGATTGCCTTGCTAAATAAAGCAAAAATTAATGTAACTGCTGTTTCGAAGGCAATTGAAACCAAACCTATTGGCGGTGTACCGCAAGCCAATTATCTCAACGGTGCCTTAAAAGCAACCACTCGACTTTCCCCAATGCAGCTCTTACAACAAACCAAAATCATCGAACAAAAAATGGGGCGTATCAAAAGTCTTAAAAATGGTCCGCGTCCTATCGACTTAGACATTCTTCTTTACGACAACATCAAAATCAAAAATAAAAACTTGCGAATCCCACATCCGGAAATTTTTAAACGCAGTTTTGTTTTCAATCCACTTAAAGAAATCGCGCCAGAAATCTTTAAAAAGTAGATTATGCTCATCGCCACCACACTTGCGCAAATACAAAATGCTTTGGCACAAACCCGTAAACAAGGAAAGACAATCGGCTTTGTCCCAACGATGGGGGCTTTGCACGAAGGCCATCTTTCATTGCTTCGTCGCGCAAAAAAAGAAAATCATGTTTGTATCCTGAGTATCTTTATCAACCCAACACAATTTGGGCCTAATGAAGATTTCACCAAATACCCTCGAGACAAAAAAAAAGATGTTTTGTTGGCAAAGAAAGAAAATATTGATATAATCTTTTATCCGTCGGAGAAAATAATGTACCCGCCGGGATATTTGACATATATTGAAGTTACAAAATTAAGCGATGTCCTTTGTGGTCGAACACGGCCCGGGCATTTCAAAGGCGTCACAACCGTCATTGCCAAACTTTTAAATATTGTCCGACCCCAAACAATGTATTTGGGCGAAAAAGATGCTCAACAATGTGTCATATTAAAGCATCTTGTTAAAGATTTAAATTTTGCCACGAAAGTTATTGCTTGTCCCACGGTGCGTGAGACCGATGGGTTGGCCATGAGTTCACGTAATAAATATTTGTCCAGCACTGAACGCAAAGAAGCAACCGTATTGTACAGTTCTTTAACTTTGGCAAAAAATGAGATCAAGCGCGGATTACGGGACGCGATGAAAATCCGTTATTTAATCGAACAAAATATTCGAACCTTAAGCCGCGGCGAAATTGATTATGTTGCCTGTGTTAACGCCGAGAATTTAGAGCCACTAACAGAAATCAAAGGTCATGTTTTGATTGCTGTCGCAGCGCGCTGGGGTACGACACGCTTGATTGATAATGTAAGTATCAGCGTCAAATAGAAACTACAAAACAATGGCTCCAGCCGTAAAAAAATTAAAAGTTGGCATTTTAGGCTGTGGCGCAATCGGTTCGCGCATTGCTAAAAGCATTTATCAGGAATTAAAGGATTGTTGCCAACTCGTCGGGTTTTATGATTGCGATCCGGCAAAAATGACGACACTCGCTAAAGTCTTAAAAAAAAACAATCTTAAAAAACGCTCCTTAAAAGAACTCATCCACAGTTGCGATCTTATGGTTGAAGCCGTCAACTCCGCAAAAACCGATGAATTTATCCACAAAGCCTTATCCGCTCGTCGCCATGTTTTGGCAATGAGCGTCGGAAAACTGCTTGACAACAGCAAGCTTTTTGCCACAGCATCTAAAAACCGCTGCCAAATCCTTATTCCTTCCGGCGCGATTGCAGGACTAGATGCTCTAAAAGCCGCAAGTTTGGTCCATGTTGAAAGAATTATTCTCACCAGCCGCAAACCCATCAATGGATTTACCCAAAATGATTACCTTGAAAAGCGAAAAATTTATTTATCTGCCTTAACTGACGAGACCGTACTCTTTGACGGCTCGGTTAAAGATGCCGTAAAACATTTTCCACAAAATATCAACGTCGCGGCAACACTAGCTCTTGCCAGCGGTATGCCGCAAAAGATTCGCGTGCGTATTGTCACTTCACCAGAGTATAAAATCAATTCCCACGAAATTGACATCAAAGGAGAATTTGGACACATCACAACCCGCGCGGAAAATGTCACGTGCCCGGATAATCCTAAAACAAGCTGGCTCGCCGTTTTGTCGGCGATCCAAGCATTAAAAGACTTTTGTTCAGGAGCGCGTATCGGAACTTAAGGACCGCGAGGTTCTTTTGCAGTTACAAAATACTAAAGGAAGGGGGGTGAACAATTATGGCTAAAAAAGTTGCTAAAGTAGGCGTCAAGAAAGAAAAGGGATACCTTTATTTCGTCGACAAGAACGGTGACGTTTCCGCCGCTATGATGGCGCGTGGGGATAAAAAAGGTGGCAAACCTAAGAAGGTTGCTAAAGCTGGAATTAAGAAAGAGTCTGGCTTCCTTTATTTCGTCGATAAAGACGGAGACATCGCTTGTGCCGCTATGGTTCGCGGTGGTGCAAAAAAGAAGAAGTCTGCAAAAAAAGCTACAAAGAAAGTTGCTAAAAAAGCTACAAAAAAAGTCGCTAAAAAGCGCAAATAGTCGTAAACATCAAATAACCCTCAGACCTATTTTTGTCGTGTGACAAGAAAAAGTTTGGGGGTTATTTTTTTATCCTGCGCAGCAGATGGGAGACTTGACGGTTAAAACAAATTAGCGTAAAGTTGTGCATATTAAAAATTAGTCCATTGCGAGAAACGCAGTAACGAGGCAATCCAAATGAATACTGATTTCATCACAATCCATAAAGCGCGCGAGCATAATCTCAAAAGCATTGATGTTAAGATACCGCGCAATCAATTGACCGTTGTCACTGGTCTTAGCGGGTCAGGAAAATCTTCATTAGCATTCGATACCATATATGCCGAAGGTCAGCGTCGCTACGTCGAAAGCTTATCCGCTTACGCGCGACAATTTCTAGAGCAATTGCAAAAGCCAGATGTCGAGTACATTGAAGGTTTGTCGCCGACAATTTCAATTGAGCAAAAAACCACAAGCCGCAACCCGCGTTCGACCGTCGCGACACAAACTGAAATCTATGATTATTTACGACTTTTATTTGCCCGCGTCGGCACACCATATTGCCATAATTGCGGCAAGCCCATCGAACGCCAAACCGTTGAAGAAATTACTCGCCAAATTTTAAGTACTCCGGAGGGGACTAAAATCAATGTCCTCGCTCCTTTAATCCGTGGCCGTAAAGGCGAATATCGTGATATCGGCAAGCAAGTATCCAAAGCTGGTTTTGTCCGCTATCGTGCCGACGGCGTGATTCACGAAGTCGAAGACAAAGTCAAATTTGATAAATTCAAAGTCCATCATATTGAAATTGCTGTTGACCGACTCGTCATTAAAAGTACCATTAAGAAACGCTTGACCGACTCTTTAGAAACCGCGTTAAAAATTGGCGAAGGCATTGTCATCATCGATTTTCATGGCCAACAGCCGGAAAAAACGTTTAGTGAGCGTTACGCCTGCGTTGACTGCGGAACCAACTTACTGGAAATAGAACCACGAATTTTTTCGTTTAATTCACCTTACGGTGCTTGCCCAGATTGCAACGGTCTCGGCACTAAAATGGAAATAGATGCTAATCTTTTGATTCCGGACGTCAACAAGCCATGGGTCCAATCCATTGCCCCATGGAAACGTGGAAACAAAAATTATTTGATGTATTACCGCGCGGTCATGCGTGAAATTGGTGCAAAATATCGCATTGATCAGCAAACCCTGTTTAAAGATCTGCCAACAAAGTTTAAAAATATTATTTTTAAAGGTTCCGCTGATGAAGTATGGGGGAAACCTTTCGAAGGGATTCTTAATTATTTAAAAAGACTTTTCAAAGAGACGGACAGCGAATGGCTACAAGGTGAAATCAATCAATACATGTCCGAGTCACCATGCCCCAGCTGTGAAGGCCGCCGACTTAAAAAAGAATCTCTCGCGGTAAAAATTAGCGGTAAAAATATCGCGCAAGTCACTGAATTTTCAATTAAGGAAAGCAAGGTTTTCTTTAATTCGCTAAAGCTTAATAATGAAAAACAAAAAATCAGTGAACAAATCTTTAAAGAAATCCAGCGACGCTTAGATTTTTGTATTGACGTCGGTCTTGAATATTTGACATTGGATCGCAAAAGCGGCACTCTTTCCGGAGGGGAAGCGGAACGAATTCGCTTAGCCACTCAAGTTGGTTCAGGTCTCGTCGGCGTTATTTATATCCTTGATGAACCATCAATCGGACTTCACCAAAAAGACAATGAACGTTTGCTTTCGACATTACATTCCTTGCGCGATATCGGCAACACTTTGATTGTCGTTGAACACGACGAAGACACAATTCGTAACGCGGATTACATTATTGACATGGGACCCGGAGCAGGAGAATTCGGAGGAGAAGTCATCTACGCCGGCGACATTGCTGGACTTTTAAAGTCGCCAAAATCTTTGACAGGACAATATCTCCGCGGCGAATTAAACATCGAAATGCCAAAAAAGCGCCGCGAAACTGTTAGAACAAAATTTTTAAAATTAAGTGGGGTCAAAGAACACAATCTCAAGAATATCGATGTATCTTTTCCATTAGGAACATTTATATGTATTACCGGCGTATCCGGTTCCGGCAAGTCAACACTGATCAACGATGTCCTTTATAAAGCTCTCGCTCAAAAGATTAATCACGCAAATGAAAAGCCGGGAAATTTTAAAAAACTTGATGGTGTTGAAAATGTCGATAAAGTCATTGTTGTCGATCAATCGCCAATTGGGCGCACACCACGTTCTAATCCCGCGACATACACTGGTGTGTTTAGCTTAATTCGCGATCTTTTCAGTCAAATGCCCGAAGCGAAAATGCGTGGATACAAACCAGGCCGCTTCAGTTTTAATGTCCCCGGAGGGCGCTGCGAAGCATGTCACGGAGACGGTATCAAAAAGATTGAAATGCATTTTTTGCCAGACATTTATATTGAATGTGAAGTTTGCCACGGCAAGCGATTTACCGAACAGACGCTTGATGTTCTTTATAAAGAGAAAAGCATCAGTGATGTTTTAAATTTGTCGGTAAACGAAAGTTTAAAAATTTTTGAAAATATCCCACGAATACGAAATGTCACACAAACATTGTGTGATGTCGGTCTCGGTTATATAAAACTTGGCCAACCAGCCACGACGCTTTCCGGAGGGGAAGCCCAGCGCGTAAAACTCGCTTCCGAACTGTGCAAGCCCGCAACCGGAAAAACTCTTTATATTCTTGATGAACCGACAACCGGTTTACACTTTGCGGACGTTGATAAACTTATGACAGTTTTGCAAAGACTCGTTGATCGCGGTAATACCATTATTGTCATTGAGCATAATTTGGAAGTTATTAAAAACGCGGATTACATCATTGATCTTGGACCAGATGGCGGGGACAAGGGAGGAGAAATTGTTTTTAGCGGTACGCCGGAAGCACTTTGCTTAAATAAAACTTCACACACAGCAGAATATCTTAAAAAAATTCTTAAAGTCTAAAGCCCTTGTTATAATACCTTCACTATGAAAGCTAAATTTAATAAAGTTTGTATTTTTTTATTTTTCTTTACTGGCGCGGCCTTAGCAAATTCGCCTACGGTCTATGCCGACCAGCAAGAAGAAGAACTCTTTCTCGTTGCTGAAAAATCCTTCGATGATGGCTTTTACGATGTGGCCATGCGCTATGTCGAGCAGTTTCAGCAAAAATATCCCAACTCACAAAAAAGTGTGCAGGCCAAACTGCTTTTAGGGCAGTGTTACTTTTTTAAAAATCAGTATTTAAAAGCCTTTGAAATCTTTCAGTCCCTTTCGCAATATACAGAATTTCGCGACGCGACGCTATTTTGGCTTGGCGAAACCTACTTTAAGGGTGGTGATTTTAAGCAAGCAGAAAAAAATTATCAACAGCTCATCAATACATACGCGAATTCAAACTATATCCCCCAAGGGCTTTATTCGCTCGGCTGGACATATTTTGAACAGACACGCTATAAAGACGCGAAAGATATATTTGCCAAACTCATTGCCCGTTTTCCGACTCACAGTTTAAGCGAAGAAGCGGCGTTCAAAATGGGCGAATGCAGCCATAATGCTGGAGAACACGAAGTGGCCATCAAATACTTTAAAGACTTTGTCACAATTTATCCAAAATCCAATCGCATTACGGAAGCCTATTTTTTTATCGCTGAATCCTACTACAACGATCAAGACTACCTGACCGCGGTCAATTTTTATGCGCAAGCCGCAAATAAAGCCTATGATCCCAAAATCACCGTTCTTTCTAAACTTGGTATGGGATGGAGTTATTTAAAATTACAAAAGTTTGATCTCTCGCTAAAAAGTTTTCAAGAGGCAGATACCGTCGCGCGGGAGAAAAATATTCCTTCGGAAGATATCCTTCTGGGGTTGGCAACCCTTTACGCTGATGCGGGGGACAATCAAAAAGCAGGGGAGACGTATCAAAAGATGATTACGCAATATCCACAAAGTCCCCACTTAGCCGAAGCTTTTCTTGGCAAAGCCAATTGCGATTATGCTCTTACCAAATACTCTGATGCCGTTACAAGCTATCAGCATTTGATTCAAAGTTTTGCCAAAAATACATCACAAACTGAAGTCGTTGAAAAAGCTTATTACGGCTTAGCATGGACATACTTAAAAAGTGGTAAGACCGATTTGGCCATTCAAAGCTTTCAAGATATCGTCACAAAATCGACAAGCAAAATCGCCCGCGTCAGCGCTTTAACGCAAATCGCAGATGCTTATCAAGAAATCAATCAGCTTGATAAAGCAGTCGAAATTTATGACCAAATTCTTCGCGAATATCCCGATACCATTTATACGGATTACGCACAATTCCGTCAAGGAATCACGCTTTTAAAAGCCAATAAAATCGAAGCCGCAACGCTTTCATTCCAAAGCCTGCAAGCCAATTTTCCCAAAAGCAAATATCTTGAAGAAGTAAAATATTATCTCGGATTAGCGTATTTCAAAAAGGAAGAGTGGGAGCAGGCGATCCGTATGGTTAAAGCCTATATCGACGATCCTAGTGAAAACAAAAACTTTGTTGCCGAGGCTAACTATCTTTTGGGGCTCGCGAATTTCAACCTCAAAAAATATGAATCGGCACTCATGAATTTCCAAAAAATCGTAAAAAACTTTTCGCAGCAAAAGAGCATGGTTCAAATTGCCGAACTGTATACCGCTAAATCCTTATTCGCCATGAACAAACCAAAGGATGCACTCGAAAAATTTACCGCAATCACAAAACTATATCCTAAAACTGATAGCGCCGCGGAAGCATTAGTTTGGCTCGGTGACTATTATCTTGATAAAGCAGCGTTTCCTGAGGCGATTGAATACTATAATCAATTCATCAATTCTTTTCCTCAAAGTGAAAAAATCAATTTGATTATTTATGAACTTGGACAAAGTTATCAAGGGGCAGGACGACTTGATGAAGCTTTGAATGCTTACAAGCGTGTTACTGAAAATCCTGATAAGGAAATTTTCGCAAAAGCCAAACTCGCCGTAGCTGATATTTTTTCTCGCGATATGGATCGTCAAACCGCAATCACGACGTATCAAAATATTGCCAAAAGCGTTCCAGAATTTAAAAAGGATGCCTTGCTGCGGATTGCCGAAATTTATCGTACGGACAAAGAATATCTGCAAGCCATTAATTCCTATGAAGAAGCTTTGAATTCCAGCAAAACCTTGTCGAAAAGTGACGCCGCGTCCATTCAATTTGAAATCGGTGATACTTATGAGCTTCTTCACAATTCAACAAAAGCTGTGGAGTCTTATTTAAAAATCTCCTATCTTTATCCTGATGAGAAGGCTTGGGTCATAAAATCTTATTTACGTCTAGCACGTATTTTTGAAGATGATTCAAAATGGGAAGAAGCCGCGACAATTTACAAAAAAGTTATTGTTTTTAACACCGATGAAGCCAAATATGCCAAAGAACGATTAGATTGGATTGCCAGCAACTCAAAAGGATCCCATCATGAATGAAATAAGCGCACAACAATTACTTTTTGCCGGAGGGCCCATCATGGTCCCAATCATCCTTTGTTCAATCGCCGCTATAACAATTACGATCAACAAGGGTCTTTACTTTAAACGAATCCATACTGATGTGGCCTTACTAAAATCGAAAACCTTTTCCCTTATTCGTGATAATAAAATCAAAGATGCCGTCGCTCTTTGTGAAAATAATCCAGCGCCGGCCGCCCGTATTCTCAAAGCCGGACTTCTCAAATTCGGTTCTTCCCGTGATGAAATCAAAGACGCGATTGAATATGCCGCGTCGCTAGAAGTCCCAAATCTCGAAAAAGGCCTGATGCCATTGATCACAATCGCCAACATTACACCTTTATTCGGCATCGTTGGAACTGTTCTGGGAATGACGATCATTTTTCAAACAATCCAAGCCCAAAATGCTGGCATGCATCCCTTGACACCATCAGATCTCTTCGGAGGCATTTGGCAAGCACTTTTGACAACACTTGCAGGTCTCATCGTTGCCATTCCAACATTTGTCACATACAATTATTTTTTAAGCCGTGTAGGACGATGTCTGAATCAAATGGAACAAATCGGGGGAGAGCTAATCAATTTGCTAACACGTTTAAACGAGTCAAACAGCAGCCAAATCGCAGACCCGCTCGAATAACATGAAATTCAAATGTCAACTCAAAGTCGCAACCGGCCTTTTGCCGATCACATTCGCGCCAATCCTTAATTTGATATTACTGCTAATCATGTTTCTCATGCTCACACCGTTTATTAGTTATCCGACGTCGATTCATACGTACCTCCCAAGAACCATCACAAGCGATATCGTTCCTGAACACACAACAACAATTACAATCACCAGCGAAGATATTATTTATTTTGAAAATGGAATTTTGACAGATAAGGAACTCCGCAAGATTCTTCAAACGCCGTCGTTAAAAAAGCAGCCTATTCTCATTAAAGCCGACGGACGTTCGTCATTGGCACGCGTCATTGACGTCTGGAATGTCTGCCGTGAGCTCGGCCTAGAACGAGTAAACATCGCGACCACAATGAGCAAATAACAACCACCATGCAGAATTACACTCAACAGAATTTCTTTAACCCTTTGAGCATTGGGCTTATCACATCACTTGTATTACATTTTTTATTTTTTCATTCGATTACTTTTAAATTCAACCCGCTCATAAGACCAACTCATACCGAGATCACTTTTTTGGGCGCGATTCTCGATCCCTTTGAAGTCGAAGAAATCAAATCCAAGCGATCACTATCCAAAACGATCTCTGCCGATTTAGCAAGAATACCCGAACCATCCGGTCGTGCCATTACAGCACCGGCCAAACCCAGCATGACTAGTGGCATAAACACGAATCGTTCTAAAGTTGTATTCCGTGAACGCGTTCAACCGCCAGCCAAGCCACAAGAAAAAAACTCTAAAAATGAAAATTTGATCGAAAAAGATTTTTCCATAAAACCATATAAAAAATTAAGGTTATATCAATGATCCAAATTGATTTTGCCTGGACCATAACATTTTTAATTTCTCTCATACCATTGCTTGTATTGTGGTTATGGATATTCTATACTACTGATTGTAGTCAAACAGAAAACGAATCATCTGATTTGGAGCAATGTCCGTTTTGCACATATTTATTTTTCAAATTCACAATCAAAACATTTGTCATTTGTCCTCGTTGCAAAAGTCTTATTAATGCAGACGAAAATGTTAAGACAAATCCGGAGATAACATGAAGAAAATAAATTCTTTAAAAAATGATAGTGGCATAATTCTCGTTACAGTTGTTATTTTGGTTCTCGTTTTATCGATTGTTGCCATTGGTGTTATGGGTCTTAACGTAAGTCAAGTCAAAACTGCATCATCCGTTGTCGACACCATTAAAGCGGAGCAATTAGCCACTGGGCTTCTTTTTCAAGATCATCAGCGTAAAATTGATGGTACTGGGACAACTCCCACTTCAATTACAATCGGTTCCACAACTTATGCCATCAACCGCAGCGAAACAGCAGGGAGTGGCGCGACGCCCAACAACGCGAACCAGATCCAGTTTAATATTTCGTATTAATGTCATTCCCTTCATAAAATCATCCGAATATTTTTGATAATTAACTTTATTTCAAAGAACATCTCCCTTATAATGAAATCCAATTGATCACGTCTGTTGCTTCACAACAGATTAAACATGTACTATTACCCTAGTGATAACACTATAAAATGTTTTTCTCGAAATCATCGACTGAAAAAAGCCAGCTAGGCATCTACTGGGGCAAAGACGCTTTTTGTTTTGTTGAAAGCAAAAAAGGTCAGCCTGATAAAATTGCCTATGTTAATTTTGATACACCAATCGCAGGAGATCAGGGACAAAAAATCCCCGAAGGGCTGCGCTTAACTGCTTTAATTCAGCAAGTTATCCGTGAAAAGAAATTCACCTGCAAAAAAATAAATCTTTCCCTCTCCGTTAAGGATGTCATTTATCGTTCATTCGTCATTCCCTTCATGCAGCCGGCAGAAGTCAAAAGCGTTGTTGACTTTGAAGCGACAAAATACATTCCGATCAAACTGGAAGATTTAGCTTACACATTTCATGCAATCCCTTTTAGCGAAGGAGATCAGAAAAACTTACGTATTTTGTTTGTCGCGACACGCAAAAATAGCGTTGAACGATACACCAACATTCTACAACAATCTGGATTAGAAACTGAATTCATTGAACCCGCATCGGTCAGCTTAATTCGCATTTTACAAAAACAAGGACATATCCCCAAACAACAGGCTACTGGTATCATCGAAATCGAAAATGAAGGCGGTCGAATCACCGTAACAGATAAAGATGTCATTCAATTCGTCAGAGAGTTTCAATCGTCAATTGAAGGTACCGGACTTCCGGCAGAAAACGCAAAATTCTTCAATGACATTCATGTCGCTTTTAATTTTTATCAAAGACAAAATCCGCAAGGAAAATTAGATCGCATTCTCACGTTATCAACAAATGATCTTAGCCCACTTGCAGCTGGATTAAGTCAGGAGTTTAAAGTCCCTGCAACATCTTTAACCGTCGCAAAAATTCTTAAAACGGAGCAAATCAGCGACTCAGGGATGTTGAGTGCCGCCGGAGCGGCGATCCGCGAAAAGGCATCGACCAGTAAAAATTTTGATTTGACGACCAAAATCAAAACTAATAAAACTGGACTTGAAAGCAGCGGTGTTTTTGCAAATTGGAATTTAAAACTATTAGGTATTTGTGTTGGAGCTTCGATCGCTTTAATTTATTTAACGTCGTTGTGGTCGACAAGCTCAATTGCAGATGCCAAAAAACGTTCTGCAAATTTATCAAAAAAACTCGGTATTTATGAATCGTCTCCAAAAGAAAAAATTACCGAACTTAAGGACGGTGTTGTTAGTAAGCTCAATCAATATCAAGATGTTCGCACAAAAAGTAATATCACATACTATTTAAAGAAAATCCCAAAGATGTTGCCACCTGGCGCATGGCTTAACAATTTTAATATTGAATATTACGAAGGGGCCGAGACCCAGGATGGTATTCTTAGACGTGTTTCAAACGTAGCGCTTTCGATGGATGGCTATATTTATCTACCCACGTCTAATGAGCAACTTCGCCAAATCAATACTATGGTCGCAAAGATGAAAAATGACAAAGAACTATCAAAACTTTTTAAAGAAATCGTTTTAGCAAATGTTAAACAGGAAAATTTCAATAATTATTCTGTAACCAATTTCAGGATCGGCTGCAAATAGAATATGCCTCCGCAACCACCCAAAAAAATCACGAGTCTGCATCAAATTGATATTTCCAAATTGGATGTCAAGGATCTGCAGAATATTGATTTTCAAAAAATCCTGAAAGATGCGCGTCAACGTCCAGACACGGCTATTGCTTTTGCTGTTCCAATACTCGCTCTTTTCATATGCTTCAATATATTTACAAAATCACAAAATGAGAGAAGAATTGTTACAACTAAAATCAAGGAAATGGAAGCCAAAGTCAAATTGGTCGATGAATACAATACCGCTCAGGAAGAATTTCAAACATTTTTGGATACCATGCCAGCAAAAATTACGGAAGATGAATTTATTACTAAAATTACCGATTTTGCTGTGAAGAACCACGTGCAGATCGAATCATTCTCTCCAGCTCAAAACAAGAGCGATCCCATTTACGATTTAAAATTAATTAACTTGACTGCAAACGCCCAAGATTTCAATGATATGGGACATTTTATTCAAGATATTGAAAATTCCGGTTTATCGATTCGAATCAATAGCTGGAATGGCAATATGGGGCCGCAAGCACAAGGCGGAGCACGCCGCGCAATCGATCCCAATAATCCAAACGGACTCGTCATTAATTTTCGTCTCGAAGTCGCCTCAGTGACATTTAAACAATGAAAAAATTATTCATAACAACCGCCTTTACCTTTTTGCTTCTAAACCCGCTTTTGGTTTATGCTCAAAATATTTCGCAATCACCCATTACACAATTAAAATCAATCATTCAAACACCGCCACCGGACCCATTACAAACTACCCTTGAGAAAATCAACCAAAATAAAAATCAAAAAAATTCAAGAACTGACGACGATTCTGAAGAAGAAACACAAATAGAGATATTTATCAATCCCTTTGTTCCACAGATTCCAAAAGATATTAAGCCAGTCGCGGTGAACCCGCAAAACGACAACCAAAATTTGCAAACTCAACCAGTTCCCGTTATCCCTACGCCACAATTTATTGTTTCCGGATTAATTTGGAACAGTAAAAAACCAGCCGCGATTATGAACGGTCAAGTCGTAGCGATTGGTGATCAGGTAAGCAACTGGGCTATTTCTGAAATCACAAAAGATGGTGTTCGCGTCTCATATGAAGACCGCAGTTTATGGATTAAACCCATTGTAGATCCCATGAGCCAGCCGCAACAGGCAACTCCGGGAAGACGATTTTGAACAGTACAAGACAGGACAAAGGAGTCATTATGTTGAAAAAAAATCTTATCATATTATTTCTAGGATGCACAATACTTTACAGTACGAACATAGCGATCGCTGCTGATATTGATATCGACACTTCAAGCTCATTTCTTTATCCTGGATTCTCGAAAAAAATATCCATGGATTTTCAAGACGCGTCTTTAGTCGATGTCTTAAAAATATTTTCACAGCAGACAAGTATTAATCTCATATCGTCAGAAGAGATCGCTGGAAAGCGTGTTACCGTATATCTTGACAATGTTCCAGTCGAACAAGCCCTTGAACAAGTTTTACGGGCCAACAGCTTGACATATGAATTACAACCCGATAGTAATATCTACATTGTCAAACCCCTCGCAAAACCCGAAATTGAACTCTTAACCCGTGTTTATCTACTCAAACATGCCAGCGTCAGTACGGCACGCATCGGTAAAACCTTAAAAATTGTTTATACCGTTGATCAAGGTACTACACAGGAAGTAACCGAAAGCACCAAAGGCGGATCTTCTGGTGGTTCATCTGGAGCAGGCGGAGAAGGAAGTCCTGGTATAATGAGCGCACTTAAGGGAGTTATTACGGCCAAAGGCACTATCGTTGAAGATAGCCGGACAAACAGTCTGACGATTACCGATATCGCGAGCAATTTTAAAAACATTGAAACCGCCTTAGCAAAACTCGACACACCCGTTCCGCAAGTTTTAATTGAAGTCGAAATGCTTGAAGTTTCAAAAGAGGTGGGAGATAAAATCGGTGTCAAATTTGGCGAAACACCACTAACGTTTAATGGCGGAACGCGCGCTGTACTTTACCCCTGGAATCAGAATAAAATTCTACAAAAAGGTTTTGAATTTGAAGAGGAGTGGACAGCAGGGACGCTCAGTGCCACGGGGATGACCGCTATCCTACAATTTCTTCAAACACAAAGCGATACCAAAAATTTAGCTAGACCACGAATTTTAACACTTAACAATCAGCCAGCACAAATTAAAATTGCAACACAGGAAGCTATTGGTTTAACAGAAAGTACGACATCATCACAAAATTTAGCAACAGCAACGAGTTCCGCGGAGCGTGTTGAAACCGGCGTTTTCTTAACCGTCACACCACAGGTCGACATCGTTAATAATGAGATTACCATGGCCGTCGTTCCGAAAGTCATCACGACCACACCCAGCTCAATTACGACGGGTGGTGTTACCCTCAAAGATCCCGAAGAAAGAGGTTCATTGTCAATTTTGCGCGTAGCCAGCGGTGATACAGTTGCACTTGGCGGTTTACTACGTGAAGATCACACAACCGTCGTTACTAAAATACCTTTTCTTGGCGATATTCCCTTTATTGGATCGGCATTCCGTCATAAAACCGAAAACCTTGAGAATCGTGAATTAATCATCTTTTTAACACCGCATATTCTTGAAGATGGATTACAAAAGAATGCCCAAACACCAAAGCGTCCGATTTTTCGTGAGCAGACTGAACCTTCCCAAAACCGCTTAGAAACTGTCGAACGCGAATTGTCAAACACTCAAAGAAAAAAATTATAAAATGGCGCATTTAAAGTTAGGTGAAATTCTGCTTCAGCAAGGATTGCTCAATGAAGAGCAGCTGCGCGAAGCCATACAAGTCCAAAAAAGAGATTCTGGACGTATCGGAGAAATTCTCATTAAATTGGGTTTTCTCACGGAAGAAGATATTGTTGCGGCATTGGGAAGTCAATTGAATATTCCTCATGCTAGTAGCCAAAACAATCTGCTCAAACCCCGCGTCGATCAAAATTTAGATAAAATTCTTCCATACGACTTTGCGAAAACAAATCTTGCCTTACCACTAAGCAAGGAAGACAACAAACTCACATGCGCGGTTGATGATCCGCTTGACTTGCTAATGCTTGATAATTTGCGAATGGTCACAGGGTGCGAAGTGTCGTTAGTCCTTGCTACCCGTTCCGATCTCATGGCTGCCATTCAAGATTTTTATACTTTAGCGCGATCCAATGCAGGGACACCTATGGCGCTGCCATCGGACAATATCGAAGGAGAAACACCTGTTCCTGCAGATCCTAAAGTTGGCCTCAAAGATAATAATTTGGATGACATGATTGAAAAAGCTGAAGAACCTCCTGTTATTAAACTTGTTGATTTGATTATCCGCCAAGCGATTGAACAGCGCGGCAGTGATATTCACATCGAATCCTATAAGGATAAAATTAATTTACGATACCGTATTGACGGTATCCTCTATCAAATTCCACCACCAGCCCGACATCTTTTATTACCAATTGTTTCTCGTCTTAAAATTCTTGCCAAACTCGATATTGCTGAAAAACGTTTGCCACAAGACGGATCCATTGCTTTTAAAATAGGTGAGAGGACTGTTGATTTGCGTATTTCAACTGTTCCGACAGTATGGGGCGAAAAAGTTGTTATGCGTATTTTAGATAAATCCGCGGTACCTCTACGTCTAGAAAATTTAGGTTTTAATGAAGTTCAGTTGGAACGCATCCGCAAAGCTCTCAAAAGACCATATGGCCTATTTTTCGTTACCGGTCCAACGGGAAGTGGAAAATCAACAACACTTTATTCCGCACTCAGTGAAGTCATGGATCCACGCAAAAATATCGTTACCGCTGAAGACCCGGTAGAATTCAAACTTGACGGGATAAATCAGGTCGCAGTACGTCCTGACATCGGCTTAACATTTGCTTCTGTTCTGCGTGCTTTTTTACGTCAAGATCCTGATATCATCATGGTTGGTGAGGTTCGTGATCTTGAAACCGCACAAATCTGCGTTCGTGCGGCTTTAACAGGACACTTTGTTTTAAGTACCCTTCATACAAATGACGCATCCGCCGCCATTACGCGTCTCTTGGATATCGGGATTGAATCATACCTTTTAACACCGTCGCTTTCGATGGTATTAGCACAGCGCTTGGCGCGCAGACTTTGCTCAAAATGCAAAGAGCCAATGGAACCAAATCCTGATCTTTTGGGTGGGCTTAAATTTAACAGCGACCTTATTTACAAAGCCGCGGGCTGTGATGAATGCAATCATACTGGCTACCGCGGCCGACTTGTTATTACGGAGGCCATGGTCATTGATGATAATTTGCGCGAACTTATGACCAAAAAGGCCGGCTATTCTGAAATTCTTGATGCCGCTCGCAAGGGTGGCATGGATACATTATTTGAAGACGGAATTAAAAAAGTCGAAGCAGGATTAACCAGTCTTGATGAAATTTTAAGTGTAACCGCACTTTAAACAAATTTTTTAAGGAGTTTCCGCACGTGCCACGTTTTCATTATGTTGCCAAAGATTCAAACGGAAAAAATATAACTGAAGAAACTGAAGCTTTTGATAAAGCAAGCCTCATTCAATCACTTCAACAAAAAGGATACTTCATTCTCTCTGTTGAAGAGCAAGCCGCTACCTCAACACACATCGCAACAACAGAAGAAAGTACCAAAAAATTTACCCACTCGGGTATCAAGTTACTGGACATGCTCAACTTTGCCAATCAATTGGCAACAATGCTTGATTCCGGAATTACCATTTTACGCGCACTGGAAGTTATTGTTGATCAGGTCGAAAGTAAAAACTTTTATGCGATTTTGCAGAAAGTTAATGCAGATGTTGAGCAAGGTAGTTCACTGAGCGAAGCCTTATCACGTTTTCCTAAAGTTTTTGACCAGTTGTGGGTCAGTCTTATCGAAGTCGGGGAAGCTTCCGGAACAATGCCAATGGTTCTTAAAAAACTGGCTTTTTATCTCGAACAAAAAGCCGCCTTTCGCGCAACCGTCACGTCGGCTGTTATGTATCCAGCTGTTCTTTTTGTCGTCTGTCTCGGCGCCATCGCCTTTTTCGCATTATTTATCGGCCCGCGTTTTGAAAGTATTTTTAACACAATGAACGTTGAATTGCCTTTGATTACCAAAGTCCTGCTTTCAACATTCCGTTTCATTAAAGAAAAATTTTTAATGCTAGTCATGAGTGTTGTCATTGGTATTTTCCTATTCCGCAAATACAGTAAAACGCCTATGGGCCGCGCGCATGTCGAACAATTCCTATTTGGTTTGCCCGTTATCGGCAATATTGCCAAACTCATTGTTATCGAAAGATTTACTTCACAAATGTCCATTTTAGTCGACAGCGGGGTTCCTATTCTCTATGCTTTAGATATTACACAAAGGCTTGTAGATAATTCCATTTGCGCGGGCGTTATCAATGATATTAAAGAAAGTGTCCGACAGGGCGAATTGCTCGTCGCACCCATGCAACGCAGCAAATTTTTCCCTTCGATGTGTATTCAAATGATTTCCGTCGGCGAAGAAACCGGTGAATTGAGTAAAATGCTTACGCACGTTGCGACATATTATCAACAAACTGTCGAAACTTTTATGAAACGCCTTGGAACGCTCATTGAACCATTCATGCTTGTATTTATGGGGGGCGTTATTGGCGTCATTGTTCTTGCCATGTTCCTTCCCATGTTTAATATTGCGCAATTAGGTGGGGCAGGAGGGGCAAGACATTAAAATACCCCTGATTCGCAACCTCGCTTAATGAATTCACAACCTTTTAACCGCATACACAACTACTCTACGGCTTTTTTTCTCATCATTGTCATTGTGCTTTGCCATGGTCTAAGTGTTAAAGCACAATTTATGGTCGACGATTTTGATTATTTGCCCCAAGGCCAAAAACAAGCAATCTATCAAAATCTACCCGATCTTTTCCTCAAGTCAGAAGTCCATCATTACAATCCTTTGAATATCGCACTCAATATTTCCTTGTTCAAAACGTACAAATCCGCCTCAAGCCTTTACGCAATCAATCTCTTGCTATTTTACGGAAATACTCTTTTACTTTTTATTCTTGTCACACGTTTAACGCAAAATTTAGAAATAGGCGCGCTGACTGCAATACTATTCGCTGTTCACCCTGTAAATGCGGAAATGTTAAGCCATATAACATTAAATACTGTAATGGTCTGTGCCGCATTTCTGCAGACTAGTATGATTTTATTCTGGCGCCACATTACCTCTCCCCAAAAGACAGTAAAAAGTATTTTACTAAGCCTCATCCTTTTCCTATTTGCTCTATTGTTTCTTGAAACAGCCTTACTTTTCCCTATCTATCTAAGCCTATTGTGCCTTGTAAACAAAAATGACCGCTGGCAAAATTTGCGTCAGACAATACCATTCTGGATCACTGCATTTTTATATTTTGGCCTTTGGTGTTTGATGGCTGGTCCAGCAGGGCAATGGAACGATAAAATTCAGCATTTACAATTTTCTTTTGAAAGTTATACCGCAACATTAAGTTTTTTACTTCAGTGGTATTTTCAAAATTTAATTATCCCAAATAATTTTGTGTTAATAAAGAATTCTCCGGCACTATCTCATTCAATACTCTTTTGGAATAGCGCATTGCTATTAGGGATTTTTTTGACAATTTGCCTATTATGGTTCTGGCGAAAGAATATAAAGAAATTTGCGTTGGCATGGTTTATCTCAGGTTTTACTTTTATGCTCCCAGCAAGCATCGTCCACGCATACAGCATGGGCATTGTCATTGAACCTCATTGGTTTTATTTTTCATCGATGGGATTCTTTATGCTTTTTGCGTTATCTCTCAATGATCTTAAACCACGGATTCAAACAATACTTTATCGCTCACTTATATGTGTCCTCGTAATTTTCTGGGGATTAACATCTTTTCGACACCATGTCATTGCACGTACCGAAATCAGTTATCTTGAATATTGGTTAAAAAACAGTCCGAACAATAGACTCCCAGCCTCAAAACTCGGCCTTTTATACGGTTCAAATAATGGCCTTACCATTCCAGCTGAATTAATTTCCGATATGGACAATCAAACAGATTACTTTATAAAAGCGAATCACTATAGTGAATCCATTGATCTTTTAGAAAAACTTGTAAAGCAAAATCCAATGAATCCTAAGCACAATATATGGGATGATAGATTATCCGCTTTATACTTAAAAGTAGGCGAGACTGTCACTGCTGAAAATCGATTTAAACTGCGTTTTACCAAAAAACTGCCTTTAAAAGAGTACCTTATGCTGGCTCAATTGTTAGAACAGCTTGAAATCCGTGAAAAAGCTCTTACTGTCCTTGATCAGGGCCTGATCTACTATCCACAACAGGTGGATTTAGTCTATCTTAAAGCCGTAATTCTCGCTAACCAAAACCGCTTTTCTGAAGCAGAATCGCTATTAAAAGCACAAAATCACGTAGAAAAAGACGAACGCTACTTAAAATTATTAAAGGATATTGAAACAATAAAATTAAAGACACAAAAGTAATACTTTACATCTTTAGGTACAGGATCAGCTGAGGTTGACATTCCCTATTTGACATGTTATACCTTACCTAGAAAATTGGTATTGCTCGAAAAGGGTAAACTATCCGTAAGGGTAGGGCACAAAACTATAGGGTCCCGGCAAATTGTGGGGGATAGCCAGTTACCAGCAAAAAAAATTGCATAATGTGCCTATTCTAGGGTAGAATGAAACAAAATTAGAATAGGCATTTTTATTGAAACCTGACAACCCCTAAAGGAGGGATGACGAGACAAGAGAGAAGTGACACAGAATTTAACCAAATTAATAAAAATGAAAACAATGAAGTTTAATATAAAGGGAGTATTTAAATGAATATCAAATCTAAGAAAAGTGGTTTTACGTTGCTCGAAATTATCATCGTTGTTATTATCGTTGGTGTTTTAGCCAGCTTGGCTTTACCAAAATTCTTCAGCACGGTTGAATTCTCACGCGCTCAAGAAGGTTTATCCGCCCTCGCAACTATCCGCGGCGGTTTGGAACGTTTTTATGTTTCAAAAGGTAATACCTATAGCGGGGCAACAACTGCAAATATTGATACGGGTGACCCTTTAGCTGGTCAACCTAACGCGCATTTTACTTGCGCTGTTACTGCGGCTTCTGCGACAGGTTATACAATCACCGCGACTCGTAATAGTGTTGATGGTGGTACGGCTGGTAACACCATTGTTATTCAACAAACAACTGCTACTATTACACGTTCTGGTACAACAGCATTTGCTGGTATTAACTAATACGCAGTTTAGAAGTTTAAAACATCAAAGCAACATCGGAGATATTAACATAGTGCGCTCTGATGTTGCTTTGATGTCTTAGATTCAATCAATACTGGATTAAAACCTATGAAGAAAATACACGTGCAAGGCGGTTTTACAATCATGGAAATTTTAATTACAGTCCTCATTGTTGGTATTATCGCAGCATTTGCAATTCCAAACTACGGGAAATCTGTCGATCAAACTCATATCCAAGATGCAGTCATGCAGCTTTCGGCTATTCGCACCGCAAATCAAGTCTATTACGCGCGTAGATCCGAATATTGGCCAAGCACGTCGACTCATCCGGTTAATGAAATCAATGCAAATTTAAGTTTAAGCATAATTGAAAATGGTAAAACTTACAATTGTGATGGCAACGGAACAACTTTTACATGTACAGCAAAGCGTTCTGGCGTTCAAATTGCTGGGGTAACAGAAGCTCCGTTAAGTACGACAAACCCGGGGTGTCCTAGTGCAGGGACCGCGTGTAATTAACATTTGCGTGAATTGATATTTTATGAAAATTCTTGCTCAAAACTGTAAAAAAAATAACCGCACAGGTTTTACAATTACCGAAGTTATCATTTCCACACTGATTTTTTCGCTAGCCATGGCTGGCGTTTTTTCCAGCATTTCCCAATTACGGCAACCTGCGGTTGAATCAAGCCAAGAAGTCACAGCCGCATTTCTTGGCAAAAAGATATTGGATGATTTGCGTGGTGACGTCAGTCAAGACACATGGAATTCCGGAAACTTGGTCGCTGGCACAACGTATGGACCATATACGCAGACAATTGGAGGCAAACAATATTTTTATTCTTATGACGTTATCGCTGATCCCGACGGAACACGAGCCCGACAAGTTACACTCAATGTAACATGGAACTAATAATGAATATCCACTTTAAAAAAGGGATGACGCTCACCGAACTCATCATCGCCACAGTACTCGTTGGAATTGTGACGTTAGGACTGGTTGCTGCAGAACAAGCGGTACGAATGTCCCGTCAATCGTCCATGCGTGACAGTCAAATTTCTGGACAAATGCAAGCGACAATGCTCGTTTTAAACAGAAGTGCCAGCCTGACAGTAGGCGATTCTGCAAATACCGGAATTTATCAATACCTTTCTAGCAATGATATGACAACATGCTTTCGACAAGGTGCCGGTGACGTGAATGTTTATACCGACGATGTGTGGACATGTTGGTGGGTTGACATATCATCGGGCGGAAACCCCGTATTAACAAGCTGTGAAAATCTCAACAGCCCTGTGACCACTTGCAACGGACAGGCAAGTTTGCGAGAATGGGTCACACTGGTTTTTGAAGGATCTTATACGCAATTCTGCTCTGTTGTTGATACTGGTGGTTTTACAATTACCCCTCCCAATGCCATTATAACGGGAACAAAAGTTGCATACATTCAACTCACCCTTCAGTCTCGTCATAATAAAGACAAAGCAGCGCACCCCATTGAAAATCCCGATTATACTCTTACCGCCAATATTAGTCCGTCTGGACTAAGTCGCTAAGCATAAAAATATTTTGCAATTATTTTTGATTTAACATTTGTTTCGCTTGGTCAATATTTCTTTTAAATTCATGTTCATTTGGAAAATGCTGCATACCTTTTTTCCAAATCATAACTGCACGATTAAGATCACCTTGATTTGCGATCATAACGCCAGCAAGTAAACAAAAATCTTTATTGCGCGGATACTTTACAAGGCCTTGTTCTAAAACATGCCGAGATTGATCCGGGAGCTGAAATGCTTGAAAAAGCTGAGCAAGAATCACAAAAGAATTAACACTGTTATCTTTATTAAATAAATCCTTGATGGTTTTCTCTGAAATTGCTGGGCTCTGATACAAATATTGCAAAACCGCTAATTTCGCATAAACACTTATTAGATCGACACCACGTAAATCCTTTAAAGTTAACTGTTCGAGAAATGGTATTGCCTTTACCTCTTGCTTGATAATAATGTAAAGGTCGGCAAGATTGATCATACTTAGAAGATCATCAGCATTATGGGTAATCGCTTTTAAATAATTCTTCTGTGCACCGTCATAATCCTCCTCAAGAGCATTAATACGACCCATAATCGAATACGCCAATGATTGATGTTTATCAATCTGTAAAGAACGATTAAGCAAAGCTTTAGCATTTTTAAACTGATTCATATCCAAATAAATCGAAGCCAAGGTGCAATATACATGCGCAGGTTTAAAAACCGCATAGGGTGAGTAAGAAAACTCTCTTAAATAACGCTCGTAATACGCGAAAGCTTGCGAATAATTCTTTTCTTTAAGCGCTATCTTAGCAACGGCAGTTAAAGGCACAGGATTCGCAGATATACTGAGCCAATACTCACTGTAACTTTTTTCAGTTTTCGCAACAACATTGATCTTTTGTGTATTTATAAATAAATAAGTACACAGAATAAAAAGAAGAACATAAAAAGATCTTTGCCAAACTTTATCACGAATATCGATGAGATACATCCCAATAAGAATAAAAAACCCCATCGAACCCAAATAAAACCAGTAAGGCTCAATAATCAAACCCATTTCCGGGTGAATAAGACTTCCCGGTGGCAAGAAAATAAATCCGGACAAAAACCATATCCCGGCAAAGCAATGACTTGACGTTGAAAAGAACTTTTTACGTTGAATATAAAAAAGCGAAATGAGTAACAACAATGCTAAAACGCAAATAACAGATTGCAAAAGATTTAGCGGCTGTATCGCATAAATCCAAATCCCGTTGATCGGGATCAATAATTTCTGCCAATACCAAAACAGTAACGCAAGAAGTGAGCCCGTAAAAGTTACCGGCGTAAGATCAAAATAAGTAATCTTTTTAAAAAATCCATCCGACAAAGAGTTCCCTTGGCTCAGAGAATACCAAGCAATAAAGAAAACTGATGCCATAACTATAAAAGGCACGACTTTTACGATTGCCTGCTTGAAATTTATTCGGCGAACAAGCCATGCCCACAAAAATAAATAGAGAGGCAGAATCCACGACGTTTCCAAAGTCAAAAATGAAACCACCGCACAAGCTAAAGCGACAGCAAGATTTCGTTTTCGACTCGTCAACAAATAACGGTCATAATAAATCAAACTGAGTTGAAAGAATACTGCCGCAAACAAAACCGTACTAAAAACAATTTGATTTACAATTTCAGCATTAAGGGGATGAATACAAAAAAGAACTGCCGTCCATAAAGCGATGTTTAAATTCTTCGTCATCGCATAACACATGTGATGCAAAAAACGACAGTTCAAATAAAAAAGGACAAGATTAAAAACATGAAAGGGCACTACGTTTTTACCAAACACTTTGAATAATGCATCATTTAAAAGAATATTCAAAGGATTGAAATGTTGATTTTCACTGCGAAAAAGCACGTCGAAAATCGAAGAATATTGCGGATGCAGAGTCCGATCAATAAAAATAAAATCGTCTAATTTAAAGGCACTCAGAAGTGTAGGGGAATACGTGAGTATACAGAGAATACCCAAGAAGACATCTGGCCGGGCGCAAAAGCTGAGAAATTTCTTCATAAAATATTGATCCTAACCCAATTTCTTAAACCACACCACGCTATTCCAACGACGGGAATTCTCCTGCGAGAATCGTAAACCCGGGAAGTATTTCTTTAAAGTGTGAAATATTCCATGTTGATCAATCCAATTCGCGTACTGCACATACTCAGGGTAATTCGCGAGATGATTTTCTTCGGTTTTGGCGCGAAAATAATAGATAAATGATATGACAATTAATGCCAATGTTTGTTTAGCAGCGACGAGTGGACCAGCAAGAGAGAGAAAGGGTAAAGAAATCAACCACCAGCTCAGAACTTTGGCTAAATACGCAGGATGCTTGGTAAAACGATATGGGCCATCCGTGATAATGCCGCGATATGTTAAATTCGACATACGATATCCAAACGCCACTGTCGCAAGACCATACACCGCGGACAATGCCATAATTGTCAAACCGACCCCATAAAATAAAACCGGGTTAAATGACAACCATTGTTCCCAAGTAAAACTACTTTGATACTGCAACAATCCAATTCCAAATAGCGAATAAAAAGGATGGTAACACGCCAAACACACCACCCAACCTAAAATCGTTGGCTCGGTCGACTGAACATGATTATCCGTTAGTCGTAATGTCAGCAAATAACCCAACACACCAAAAAGAACATCAAAAGTATAGAAAATATTAAGCGAATGTTCATAGATAAGTGCAAACGTCAAACCAGTCGACCAATTGAAAGAAAATATTGCGTTAAGGTATTCCATTAATAAACCGAACATAAAAGGGATAAAAAAAGCCTTAATAAACCATACTCGCCCATGCTCTCTTAAAAAAATCCCTTTGACTTGCCGCCAACGTCCCGTTAAAACACAACCCATGTGCCAATAACTATCATATGGATCCTTTTGCCGACGGTCAATAAAGCAAAAGTAAGCAAAACTTAAAATGATAATGGCCGGAGCGGTGAGCTTTAAAAAACTAAAAAAATACCCATAAAATTGAATCGTGCGGGTTGTTTCACGATAAAAAGGATTTAAGCCGTATAGAAGAAGAATGATGAAAAAAGTTCCGTACAAACCAATCAATTTTATGACTATGCGACCTTTATCAATAGCACCGGGCGGCATGAGCCCCGTTGAGTTACGACGTTGAACATTGACATAACACAAATCATGTATCCACAAAAGGCCAACCGTCAAAACTAAGCTGATTGTTACCAAAAAAACACGGTCTTCCTGAGGAAGGATGTGAAACAAACACCCTGTAACTACGAAAAAGAAAGTAAAAACAAGACAATTGACACGAAAATTGCCCGTCGATGAAGGAAGATGGGATCTGAACCCGGTATTGGAATTTGGCATCATATGAAAAATATTTATATAACTGAGGAATTATAACATATTAAATTATTTCCTCTAGAATCCATCGTTAAATCTTACAATTGGGAAATTGCGCTGGTCTTCTAAAAAAACATCTGCTATGATAGCAAAAATTTATGGGCCGATAGCTCAGTTGGGAGAGCGCCTGCTCCGCAAGCAGGAGGCCGGGGGTTCAACTCCCCCTCGGTCCACATGTTTTTAAACGCAGTTTAAAAGCATATGGATGCCAGAGTTTTTATAAATTAAAAAACTTCGGCGCCACCATATGGCGCCACATGTCACGAAAGCTCATCATGCATCGTTTTATCTCACCAAACGCTGATCTTCACACCAAAACCTTAACGATCACTGATATTAAGGAAATCCATCATCTCACCAATGTTTTGCGCTTGCAAAAGGGTGATGAAATCGCAATTTTTAATGGCCGCGGCGAAGAAGCATTGGCAAGAATTGAAAATTTAAGTCCCAAGAATATTCAAATTGTCCTCACATCCGCGATTAAGAAATCCGCCAATAATCGAATTACCTTAACACTTGCTTGCGCCATTCCTAAAAAAGCCAAATTCGAAACTATCATTGAAAAATGCACAGAGCTCGGCGTCGATCGCATTATCCCAGTTCTAACTGAACGTACAGAAGTACGGTTAAGCGAAGAACGTCAAGAAAAAAAACGCAAACGCTATGAAACCGTCGCAATTAATGCCGCCAAACAATGCCAGAGAAATATTCTTCCGATTATTGATCTTCCGTCAAACTTCAATGATATCCTTAAAAAAATAACGCCGCAAACCGCCGCATTTATTCCGTGCCTATCCGGTGAACGTAAAAATTTAGTGGATACTATGAAACTTAATTCTGAACAGTTCAACATCATTTTCTTTATTGGTCCAGAAGGAGATTTCACAACCAAAGAACTGAAAGCAGCTTTATCCGCTGGATGTATTCCGGTAACACTGGGCCCGAACGTCCTCAAAGTCGATACGGCAGCTATTGCAACGATCGCCGTTGCCAAACTTATTCTCGAGAAAATTAGTGAATAAAACCCACAACGAAAAAACTTTTCTCATCTTTGTCTTTTTCCTCGCCTTGGCTTTGCGTATCGGCTATTTGCTTTTCCTGAAAAACACGTATCTCTTTTACGGACATCCCAGCGATGACGTTACGTACTATAAAAACTGGGCCGAAACTATTGTCTTTGACGACTGGCGCGGCAATGCCGCATTTTCGGGTATGCCACTTTTTCCTTATTACTTATCGATCTTACTGCGAATTTGCTTGGGTCACTGGTTTGCCGTTAATATTTTTAATCTTATTCTTGGGTCGCTCAACTGTATTCTTATTTACAAACTCGCCCAGCAATTATTTTCCAACCGAACAGCCGCGATCGCCGCACTTTTGGCCGCGACAAACTTTATTCTTATTTACTATGACTGGCTGATGATGCCCGTCACGTTGTTGATCGCGTTATCTTTGGCGATTCTCCTGGGATTAAGCGGCAAAGGGCCGTCTTCATTTAAAGAATGGCTTATTCTCGGTCTTTTTATCGGAACCGCGACACTTGGCGACGGCAAATTTCTGCTTTTTGCGATGCTTTTAATAATGTATCTCTTGTGGACTAAACGTAAGTTTGCGTTCACACAAACATTTAAAATTATTTTTCCCCTGATCCTCGGCTTAACCTTAGTCCTCGGTGGAATCACACTGCGCAATCGCATTGTCAGCGGCGAATGGATTTTTATTTCTTCACAGTCTGGTTTGAGTTTATTTGTCGGGAATAATCCGCAAGCCAATGGCGCATTTGAAAATCCTGATTTCATCCGCCCGAGTCACACCGGTCAAGATGAAGATCAAAGGATATTTGTTGAGAAAACACTCGGTTACAAAGTCACACCCACGCAAGTCAGTGATTTTTACCGCAAACTCGCGATCAATTTTATAACGACTTATCCCGCGCAATATTTGCATTTGCTTGGAAAAAAACTGATTTTGTTCGTCAGTGACGCTGAACAAAGCCATGATATTGATTTGCTGTTACAACGCAATATCAAAATCTTTCTCGACATAAATCCTTATATTCTGATTTTTCCCTTGGCATTATTAGGTATTTTCATTGCGTACAAAGAGAAAAGGGAAGTGCACTTTATGCTTTTGATGGTCGTAGCCCAACTTGGGTTTTCAATGATTTATTTTGTGACAACGCGTTTGCGCGCGCCAACTTTGCCGATTCTCATTATTTTTGAAGCTGTCGCGTTCGTTTGGATTGTGCAAAAAATCCAAAGCCGTCAATACAAAGCCTTACTGTTCCCAGTCGCTTTCGTCATTGTCTTTGCTTTACTTTTTCCGCCCAAATTCCTAAATTCTGAGGCATTTGCCTTTCTTAAGCATTCCAAAACAGGTTCTGTTTATGACAAGCGCAAAGACTATATAAAAGCCGAACAAGCCTATCTGTCCGCCCTTGCCTTGACACCTACAGATTCAAATACCCTTTTTAACCTCGGGACAGTCTATGTCAATCTCAATGACTACACAAAAGCGAAAAGGTATTTTCTCGACTCGATCAAATTAGGCGGATTTAACGTCGACGCAACTTTTAATCTTGGATACATTTATGAACAAACAGGGGAGACGGAAAATGCTTTAAAAGCCTATAAAGAAGTACTTTACAACACTCCTGACAGTTTGGATGCTGCTTTTCGCATTGCCAGCCTCTACCAAAAGCAAAACCTGTGCAGTCAAGCTCGACCTTACTACGAAGATATCATTCGCCGCAAACCTTCCCTCAATGATGAAATCAAAAAGATTTTCAGTGACTGCGAAAATCAAAAGTAATACTTTTACGAATTATATTTTCAACATTAGGGTTTCCTTCTAGCGAGTTCCGTAGCTACTGAGCTTACCTTGCTTTTAGAGGAAGCTCAGCACGTGAGGACTGTTCGAGCAAGGAAGAAAACCCTATTGTTGAAAATAAGTTTTGACAAGGTTAAAACGTTTGACAACACCAAACCCGAAAGGTATAATTCTCGTCTATTAACAATCGGAAAGAGTTCCCCACCCTAAAAAACCCTTGAGAAGAAAGAAACTCCATTTTTGTCTACGCCAAGGCCCCGTAAGGTGTGGTTATTGATATTTTCGCAGTTTAAAATTTAATCGGAGGTTGCAATGGAAGTTAAAACAGAACCAAAAACAGATGCAAAAAAAGTGGCTGACCAGGAAAACAAGAATAAAGCCCTGGAACTCGCGCTCACACAAATCGAAAAACAATTCGGTAAAGGTTCAATCATGAAACTCGACGCCAATACCTCGCTTGATATTCCGGCGATTCCAACGGGTTCACTCGCCATTGATATCGCTTTAGGCATAGGCGGCATTCCGCGCGGACGCGTGGTCGAAATTTACGGTCCCGAATCTTCCGGAAAAACAACTTTGACATTAAGCATCATTAATCAAATCCAAAAAATGGGTGGCGTCGCGGCTTTTATCGATGCCGAACATTCTTTTGATGCTAGTTATGCCAAAACCGTCGGCGTCACGTTAGATGAACTTCTGATTTCTCAACCTGACACCGGGGAACAAGCTCTAGAAATTGCCGAAACACTTGTTCGTTCGAACGCCGTTGATCTTGTCGTCATTGATTCTGTGGCAGCCTTAACACCACGCGCTGAAATTGAAGGCGAAATGGGTGATTCTCATATGGGTTTACAGGCTCGCTTAATGTCGCAAGCTTTGCGTAAACTCACAGCCGCGATTAACAAATCCAAAACCTGTGTCATTTTCATCAATCAAATTCGTATGAAAATCGGTGTCATGTTTGGCAATCCTGAAACAACCACCGGCGGTAATGCTTTAAAATTTTACGCCTCAGTTCGCATTGACTTGCGCCGTATTGAGTCAATCAAAAGAGGAGATGAAATCATTGGAAACCGTATTCGCGCCAAAATTGTCAAAAATAAAGTGGCGGCGCCGTTTCGTGATGGCGAATTTGAAATTCTTTTTACGGAAGGAATTTCTCATTTGAGTGATGTCATCGATATGGGTGTTAAGCATGAAATTATTCAAAAATCCGGTTCTTGGTTTTCTTATGGTGAAGAAAAAATCGGACAAGGCCGCGAAAGCGCGCGCAAATATCTCGAGGAAAATCCCAAGATTGCTAACAAAATTGAAAAAGCTCTCCTCGATAAGTTAAATATCAAACGTGGATAGTTAAGCGATGAAACGTTTTATTATCATTGTTTTCATTGTGTTTTGTGGTCTTTTTGCGAAAACGGTCGCCGCTGATGAGCCAAACCTCATCACGGCGATCAGTGATGTCGCGAAAAAAACCGGACCTGCGGTCGTCTCGATCAAAACCGAACGGGTCAATCACTATCAAAGACCATCGAGCTATTTCGGCAGTCCTTACAGCGATGACAGCTTTAACCAATTCTTTGAAGAATTTTTCGGCATCCGGCCGGAATATGAACAAAAAATGCTGGGTTTGGGTTCCGGTGTTATCATCGACGCTCGCGGTTACATTTTAACCAATGATCATGTGGTCCGTGGCGCGGATAAAATTACGGTCACTTTACCGGATGGACGAAAATTTGACGCCGAATTGACCGGTATTGATATCCACTCCGATTTGGCGGTGATCAAAATTACGCCCCAAGCTTCGCCCGGAACAAGTGCTTCGACTTTGCCAGTTGCCAATTTAGGAAATTCTGAAAATTTAAATATCGGTCAATGGGTTGTTGCCATTGGAAATCCATTCGGGAATATCCTTGATGACCCACAACCAACAGTCACATCAGGCGTTATCAGCGCTTTGCATAGAGCATTGCCACAAACTTCAAGACGAGACTCCGACTATTCTGATCTCATTCAAACAGACGCGGCGATCAATCCCGGCAATTCTGGTGGCCCATTGGTTGATTTGAACGGCGACGTCATTGGTATTAACGTGGCGATCTTTTCCACATCGGGAGGATATCAAGGAGTAGGTTTTGCTATTCCCGTCAACTATGCCAAAGCCATTGTTGAACAGTTGATTCAAGGCAAGACAATCGATTACGGCTGGATCGGGGTCAGTATTCAAGATATTGACCAGCGCTTGGCGCAGTATTTTAATTTGACAACGACAGAAGGTGTTCTGGTCACCAAAGTGCTCGAAGGCGCGCCAGCCGAAAAAGCCGGAATTAAGGACGGCGATATTATTTTAACTGTAAATAAAATCAAAGTGCGCAGCACATCCGCGCTTGTTAAACAAATTAGCAATGCAACCATCGGAAAACCGATAACCTTACAAATCGTCCGAGACAAAAAGAATCTTAACATTTCGGTCACGGTGGCAAAACGAGATTCATCCGGGAACGAAATCGCCAAACCCGCGCCAGCCACAACCACAAAGTCACCTTTACCAAAGCATTGGCGAGGATTAACTGTTGTTGAAATCACTCAGGACATGGCCGCAAAACTTGGTTTAGCGAATACCAATGGTGTTCTGATTGCTGATGTCGCGCAAGGCAGTCCAGCGCAATTGAGCGGCTTACAAAAAGGTGATGTGATCATCGCGATCAATAAACGCGACATTCGTAATTTGCAAGATTACAATCAAAATGTGCAATTGGCGACGGGAAGCAGCTTGGTTAGGACGGTGCGTGGATTTTTTGTAATCGAACCATGATCCCGTCAGATGATGAAAAAAAAAGTTTGAGTCTGGCTAAGGCGGTAGTCTACCGCCTTTTTAAATTCCGGCCACGCAGCGAAAAAGAAATAATCGCTAAACTTAAAGACAAAGATTTTGATAGTGCTATTATTGAGCAAGTTGTTTCTTTTTTTGTAAAGTGCGGACTGATAAATGACGCGATTTTTGCCAAAGGCTGGATCAGTTCACGACTCAATAAACCAATGGGATTTAAGCGCATTCGGCTCGAATTAAGAGACAAGGGCGTCGCTGACGAAATCATCAGCGCCGAATTCGCTAAAATTAAAACGAATTACAACGAACTTGAATCTGTTACGAAAATCGCGCAACGGCGAATAAAAATTTATCACGGGATTGATCGCGCAACAACACGTCGAAGATTGGAAGGGTATTTGCTTCGCCGCGGATTTGCGCCAGAAGTCATTTATAAAGTATTGAAGGCAGGGATGCGACAATAGTCCCCTACGAATTTGGCGAGCATAGCAATTTCAGTATTATGTCATCCCCGAACGCTTGTATCGGGGATCCATGTTTTCAGATTTTGGATTCCCGCTAAGAGATTGCGGGAATGACAGTGCTATTGAGATTGCCAACGAAGTTAGTCCCATTTGGACTTCGCCACTACGCTCGCAATGGAAAATTGAAAAATATATGATGACCGCTAACGAAATTAGACAAAAGTTCTTAGACTTCTTTAAATCCAAGAACCATTCGGTAATCGCCAGTGATTCCGTAGTCCCTAAGGACGATCCGACTGTACTGTTTACAACTGCCGGGATGCAGCAGTTTAAGCGTCAATTCCTCGGACACATTGACGGCTTTACACGTGCCGCGACATCCCAAAAATGCCTGCGCACCGATGACCTTGATCAAGTCGGCGTCACCGCGTTTCACCATACGTTTTTTGAAATGCTCGGTAATTTTTCTTTCGGCGATTATTTTAAAAAAGAAGCCATTGAATGGGCGTGGGAATTTTTAACACAAGTCCTTAAAATTTCGCCTGAAAAACTTTGGGTCTCAGTTTATAAAGAAGATGATGAAGCCAAAAGAATTTGGAGAGATCATATTAAAATCCCAGAGAACCGCATTGTCGCCCTCGGGGACAAAAGCAATTTTTGGCCGTCGAACGCCAAATTAAACGGTCCAAACGGGCCATGCGGCCCATGCTCAGAGATTTTCTTCGATTACGGCGTCAACCCCAATTGCGACAAAAATGATCAATGCGATCCGGATTGCAGTTGCGGACGCTTCAGTGAAATTTGGAATCTTGTTTTTACACAATTTAACCGTAAAGACGGGGGCGTGCTTGAACCATTACCCAATAAAAATATCGATACCGGAATGGGTCTTGAACGTCTAGTTGCGGTCATTCAAGGAAAAAAAACGAATTACGATACCGATCTTTTTATGCCGATCCGTGAAGCCATACGTTCAGAAATTTGTCGTGACGCAATTCAACTTGGCAATCGTGACGAACTGGTTATTGCCGATCATATTCGCGCGATTGTTTTCGCGATTAGTGACGGTGTTATTCCGTCGAACAAAGAACGTGGTTCCGTCGTCAAACGTCTTATCAACGACAGCACCAATCTCGTGTTAAGCGCGGGAGAAACAACGCCAAGTATTTACAAATTGGTGCCGGCTACAATCGAAGTGTTTAAATTGCAATATCCGGAAATTGTCGGAAAGAAAAACGATTTGATGTCGCTGATACAAAAGACGGAAGAAGCTTTTATTCAAGTCCGAAAAGAACGACTGCCAGAATTCAAACTCAAGTATCCCGTCGCCGAAACCGCAGAGGAACGCGGCAAATTATATTTTATGTATCATGACACATACGGATTACCAATCTCAACTATTTGCGGAACCGTCATCAAGGATCTTGCAACGACGGAACAGCAGAATGAAGAAAATCTTGTCTTCTATCACAAATTGATGAAGGAACAGCAAGATCGCGCGCGCGCTTCAAGTAAAATGATGGGTGATGTTTTTGTGGATACGGAACTACAAATGGATGTGCCCAAAACGGATTTCGTCGGCTACACCCATTTGAGCGCCAAAGCGAAACTTTTAAAAATTTTTATCAATGATAAAGAAGTCCAAGAGGCCAGCGAAGGGGATATGGTTAAGATCGTTTTAGACAAGACACCTTTTTATGCCGAGTCCGGTGGACAAATCGGTGACAGCGGTCATTTATTAACAGGTGTCGCTAAAATCGACATTGTAGATACCAAAAAGCTCAACGATGTTTATATTCACGCCGGAAAAGTTATCGAGGGTATTGTTCGCGCAGGGGATCCGATTCATGCCGAAGTTGACGCCACGCGACGACTCTCAATCATGCGTAATCATACCGCGACACATATTTTACAAGCGGCATTGCGAAGAATTTTAGGCACGCATGTGCAACAGCAGGGCTCACTCGTTGCGGAAGACCGTTTGCGTTTTGACTTTACACATCCAAGCGCGATTACGCCAGAACAAAAAGTGCAGATTGAGGAATTTGTTAATCAATCAGTAAAAGCGGGGGACACCGTCGTCAAAAAGGAAATGGCGATCGAAGAAGCCAAAACATTGGGCGCCTTATCTTTCTTTGCGGAAAAATATGGCGCAAAGGTGCGCGTCATTTCAATCGGCAATTTTTCAAAAGAATTTTGCGGAGGCACGCATCTAGACTCAACGAGCCAAATCGAAAAGTTTAAGCTCACCAGCGAAGGCGCCGTAGCTCAAGGCATTCGCCGTGTCGAAGCCAAAACCGGAGATTTTGCGACACAATTTGAAGCTGAGCAAAAACGTCTTGAAACCGAAAAATTACAGCGCGAAAAAGAAAAAACTTTGCAAAAAAAACAAGCCAAACGACGTTTTGAAGAAATTAAGGCTGACTTAGACGATCTTATTAAAAAAGCCAAAACATTTGGAACATCAAAAATACTCGCAGAGGAATTTACAAATGTTGAAATGGAAGATTTGCGAAAAATCGCGGATTTGATTAAACAAAAAGAAAAAAGTTCCATTATATTACTCGCAACAAAATCAAACGCCGGCGCATATTTCTTAGCCGCGATCACTGACGATTTGAATTCAAAAGGAATCAACGCCAATGAAATCATCAAAGACGTCACACAAAATTTCAAAGGCAATGGTGGCGGGCGACCACAAATCGCGCAAGCGGGCATTGCTGATCCCACACAATTAACGGCGGCCTTGGCGAAGGCTCAAGAATTGGCGACACAAAAACTAAAGGCTAAAAACGTATGAAAGTCATCAAACCCAACGGCAGCGGCGCGCAAAAACTTTACGATCGCTACAGCTGTAACCACAAACGTCACGTCGAAGAAAAAGTCCGTAAAATCCTCGAGGACGTAAAAGTCAACGGTGATGCCGCGATTGTGCGCTACACACGCAAGTTTGATCACGCGCAAATGGAAAGCAAAGATATCAGGGTCGCCGAAAGCGAAATCAGCGGCGCGTTCCAAAACATCACGAGTGATTTTATTGCGAACTTAAAGCAAATCAACCATAATGTCACCGGCTTTTATAAGAAGCAATTGCCCAAGCCTTGCCGCATCAAGGAAGCAGAAGGTATTTTGCTAACCGAAAATATTTTGCCACTTGATTCGGTCGGGATTTATATTCCCGCCGGCACCGCGCCACTTGTTTCTACCGTTTACATGACGGTCATTCCAGCCAAAGTTGCGGGCGTCAAACGCGTGATTATTGCCACACCGCCAGACAAAAACGGTCAAGTCAATCCTTATATTCTCGCGGTCGCGAATCTTTTGAAGGTAAATGAAATTTATAAAGTCGGTGGTGCGCAGGCGATTGCAGCGATGGCGTTCGGAACAAAAACCATTCCCAAGGTTGATAAAATCGTGGGACCGGGGAATATGTTTGTCACCGAAGCCAAGCGCCAACTTTTTGGTCATGTCGGAATTGATATGCTCGCTGGTCCGTCAGAATTGGTCGTGATTGCCAATCGCTCAAGCAATCCCGAATATGTAATTGCTGATTTAGAGGCACAAATGGAACATTTGGGTGGATTATCAATTCTCATCACCAATTCACGACAATTGCTGAAAATTGTTCGCCAACGTGTATCCGGTGGGTATGGAATTTATGCCAAAACTATGGACGAAGCCATCGATATTGCCAATAAGATAGCTCCCGAGCATTTGCAAATCTTAACGAGTAATCCTAAAAGCATTGCTTCAAAAATCCGCAACGCCGGCGCAATTTTTTTAGGACCATACAGTCCAACCGCTCTGGGTGATTACGCGGCAGGCCCAAGTCACGTTTTGCCAACGCTGGGAACGGCGCGTTTCTTTTCTGGAATTTGCACGTCGGACTTTACCAAAAAAAGCCACGTTATTTCATACAGCAAAAAGGCGCTCGAAAAAATCCGTGAGCCGATTGAAAAAATTGCCCTTATTGAAGGGCTTAAAAAACATTCTGATTCGATTCATGTCCGTTTTACACACTAAGCAAAGGACGCAACTATGACACAACGTCAGGCAACATTTGAAAGAAAAAGTAAAGAAACCGAAATTCAAATCAATCTCAATGTCGATGGCACCGGCAAAACAAAAATTAAAACGCCGATTGGCCTGCTTGATCACATGCTTGAACTGTTCGCGTTTTGGGGTCTTTTTGATCTCGAGCTTACCGTCAAAGGCGATACACATATCGACATTCACCACACCAATGAAGATATCGGTATCGCTTTAGGCAAAGCTTTTAAAAAAGCTTTGGGTGAAGAGCGCATTGGCATTCGCCGATTCGGATCAGCATTTGCCCCAATGGAATCAACCGTTGGGCAAACTGTCATTGATTTAAGCGGTCGCGGATATTTTTGTTTTCGAACTGATACGAACAAAAGTTTGGTCAAAGCGCAAGACGGGTATGCCTTAAGCGATTTGGATCATTTTTTGGAATCGTTTGCTCACAATTTAGGGGCTACGCTCAATGTTAAAATTGAAGGTTTGGCGGAAGACTTGCACACCGATTTAGAAACGATCTTCAAATCGCTCGGGATGGCTTTGGATCAAGCGACACAAATTGATCCGCGACGCGAGGGCACAGTTCCGTCAACAAAAGGAATTATTGATTAATGATCGCAATTATCGACTATGGCATGGGAAATTTGCGCAGCGTCCAAAAAGCTTTTGAGAAAGCAGGTGGCGACGCCATCATAACTCAAGACGCGTCCGAAATTAAAAACGCAAAGAAAATCGTTCTTCCCGGTGTTGGCGCGATACGGCCGGCGATGGAGAAATTAAGAAATCTCAACCTTATTTCCGTCATTGAGGAAACCATTAGAAATGAAAAACCATTTTTAGGGATTTGTTTAGGTTTACAACTTCTCTTTGAAAAAAGTGTCGAAGGCGGGGAAGTTAAGGCTTTAGGTATCCTGAAAGGAAATGTCACACGCTTTAAGTCACTCAAAGTGCCGCACATGGGTTGGAATCAAATCGCGATCAAAAATTTCGCTAATCCCATTTTCAAAGGAATTGAAAATAACGCGGATGTTTATTTTTGCCATTCCTACTTTGTCGAACCTGCGGACTCGACCGTTTCTGCGGCGACAACAGACTATGGTCGAAACTATACGTCGGCAATCACACAAAAGAATATTTTCGGGGTCCAGTTCCATCCCGAAAAAAGTCAAAGCGTAGGAATAAAGATTTTGGAGAATTTTGTTAACTTATAATAATTGTCATCCCCGAAATCTCTAATCGGGGATCCACTTTCCAACATAGATTCCCGCTAAGAGATTGCGGGAATGACAGACCAACTATATGATCATTTTCCCAGCTATTGATATCAAAGACGGTAAAGTCGTTCGCCTGCGCCAAGGAGAATTCTCCGACGTCACTGAATATTCTCTTGACCCGTTAAACGTCGCGCAAAAGTGGGTGGACGCGGGAGCCCAATGGATTCACATTGTTGACTTAGACGGCGCGTTACACGGCGAAATGAAAAATTTTGAAATTATTGCCAAAATCGCGAAAGAAATCTCAATTCCAATTGAAATGGGCGGCGGTGTTCGCGGCGAAGACGAAATTATAAAACTGATTGATGCCGGTGTTAAACGGGTCATCTTAGGAACAAGAGTTGTCCAAGACCGGACATTTTTAAGAAAGATCATTGAAAAATTTGGCGACAAAATCGCGGTCAGCCTTGACTGCAAAGACGGCAAAGTAACACAAAAAGGTTGGACAGAAACAACAAAAGTCAAAGGCACCGATTTTGCCAAAGAACTAGAAAATTTAGGTCTGCAATGTTTGATTTATACCGACATCAAGCGTGACGGAATGCTGACAGGCCCCAACTGGGAAGCACTTTCCGAAATTTTAAATACCGTCACAGTTCCCGTTATCGCCTCGGGCGGAATTTCGAATATCGCAGATATTAAAAAGCTTTTAACGATTCAGCCGCGAAAAGTATTGGGAGTCATAACCGGCAAAGCGATTTATGAAGGTAAACTGGATTTAAAAGAAGCTATCACCATTGCAAGGAGCCCTCAGGGCGACGCGGCAATGTAGAATAAAAAAATTCTATGTTAAAAAAACGAATCATTCCTTGCCTTGACGTTAAAGATGGACGTGTCGTCAAAGGTGTCAACTTTGTTGAGTTGCGAGACGCCGGCGATCCCGTCAGCGTAGCCGAAGCCTATGACAAGCAAGGTGCGGATGAAATTATCTTTCTCGATATCACCGCAAGCCACGAAAAACGGCCAATCATTTTGGATATCGTAAAACACACAGCGGAAAAAGTCTTTATGCCTTTGACCGTCGGTGGAGGGATTCAATCGGTTGACGACATCCGTGAACTTTTAAGTGCGGGCGCCGATAAAGTTTCCCTCAATTCATCAGCGATTAAGAATCCACAATTGATTACCGAAGCGGCGAATCGCTACGGCAGTCAATGCATTGTGGTTGCCATCGACGCGAAAAAAAATGGCAGTCATTGGGACGTTTATATTAACGGCGGCCGCGTCAAAACGGACAAAGAAGCCATCATCTGGGCTAAAGAAGTCGAACAACTCGGCGCAGGTGAAATCCTTTTGACGAGCATGGATGCAGACGGAACCAAAAACGGATTTGATTTGGCTTTAACAGACGCCGTTTGCAAAGCCGTAAATATTCCCGTAATTGCGTCAGGTGGAGCTGGCAAAATCGAAGATTTTGCGGATGTTTTTATAAAAACAAACGTGGACGCCGCGCTGGCCGCATCCGTATTTCATTACGGTGAATTGACGATCCCACAGGTTAAAAATTTTTTATATCAAAAATCGATCGAGGTTAGATTATGAGTGAAATGACAGAGGCGGAAAAAATCCAAATCACATCAGCCAATTTAGACAAATTAAAATTTAATAACGACGGACTTATTCCCGCGATCGTGCAAGATATCGATAACAATGAAGTCCTCATGATGGCCTACATGAATCTGGATTCACTCAAGGAAACGATCAAAGTCGGAAAAACATGTTTCTGGTCGCGTTCACGCCAGAAGTATTGGGTCAAAGGCGAGACATCAGGACATTTTCAAACCGTCAAAAACATTTATTACGACTGCGACTGCGACACACTCTTAATCAAAGTCGTACAAATTGGCGCGGCTTGTCACACAATGAAACGCAGTTGTTTTTATCGTGAAATTAAAAATGGCTAAACAACCACTGACGATTCAACGGCTGATATTTTTATTTATTCTTGTCGCGGTTTTTCTATATACTTATTTAGCGGACTTAAATATTTTCGCGGCTGTTGTAGAATCATTATCATTCGCGTCACCGTATGTCGAACACTTTATGATGCTGTTTTTAATTTTAAGCTTCGCGAGTTTAAGTGTTTATTATTATTTAAAGCAAGTCAGCAACCGACAAATATCCCAGCGCTTTTTGTGGTGGTTGAAAATCATTGCGATTGCATTTTTTGCCGGATTTGTACTTTCGGCATTGATTATTTACTTTAATATTTACTGTAACAAAACATTTGACACCTAACGCAGGTCATCTCCGAATGCTCTTATCGAGGATCTCTTTAAAACAGACCCCCGATTTAAGATTTCGGGGGTGACAAGAAAAAAAATCATGATATTCCCATCTGAAAAAGAATTCTTAAAATTAAGCCAAAAGGGCAATCTTGTCCCTGTGTACAAGGAAATCCTTGGCGACTTGGACTCACCGGTTTCGGCTTACTACAAATTGACCGAAGGGGAGAGACACGCGGACAAAAAATCTTTTTCGTTTTTACTCGAATCCGTTGAAGGCGAAGAAAAAGTCGCGCGATATTCCTTTCTCGCTAAAAATCCTGAACTCATCGTGCAAAGCAAAGATCAGACTTTGCAAATCACCCGTTTTTCAGGAAAAACCAAAGAAATTAAAACTCAAAAGATCAAAGACACACCCCTGACAACTTTGCGTGAAATCATGTCGCGCTACAATTTTGTCAATATTCCGGGATTACCGCGTTTTTGCGGCGGCATGGTCGGCTACATTGCTTATGACTGTGTCCGATTTTTTGAAAACCTCCCCAATAAACCAAAAGACGACTTAAATCTTCCCGACCTTTTACTTGTCCTCGCAAAGACACTGATTATTTTTGATCACAGCAATCACCGCATTAAAGTTGTCAATTGTGTTGAAATTCCTAAAAATGCGACGCCGTCACAAAAAAAGGCGGCTTATCAAAAGGCCGTGACACAAATCGAAAAACTTTCTATTGAACTCAAACAACCGCTCGTTACTGACAAAAGAGAAAATAAGAAACCCGCCATTTCGCAAACACATTCCAACTTTACTGAAAAGCAATTTTGCCGCATTGTTGAAGAAGGCAAAAAGAAAATCAAGGCCGGCGATATTATTCAGATTGTTTTGTCCCAGCGTTTTGAAGTTAAACTCAATACCGATCCGTTTCATATTTATCGCATGCTGCGCGCACTGAATCCTTCGCCGTATATGTACTACTTGCATTTTGGCGATGTACAAATTATCGGATCGTCACCGGAACTTCTGGTACGCTGTGAAAACAGTGTGGTCGAAACACGACCAATTGCCGGTACACGCAAACGCGGCAAGAATGATACACAAGACCAATCCCTTGCCAAAGAACTTTTGGCTGATCCTAAAGAGAAAGCAGAGCACATCATGCTTGTTGATTTAGGCCGCAATGATCTGGGGCGTGTATGCGAACTAGGCTCTATTAAAATTTCGGAATTTATGAACGTGGAAAAATATTCGCACGTCATGCATATTGTCAGCAATGTTAAAGGAAAGCTCAAACGCGGACACGATGCTTTTGATGTTCTTAAGGCAACTTTTCCAGCTGGGACTGTCTCGGGCGCGCCCAAAATTCGCGCCATGGAAATCATTGATCGATTAGAAAACGTTTCACGTGGACCATACGCGGGATGTATTGGCTATTTTAGTTTTTCCGGAAATTTTGATTCTTGTATCACAATTCGAACCATTGTCGCGACAGAGGGTAAGGCCTATATTCAAGCCGGCGCGGGAATCGTTGCCGATTCCGACCCTAAAAAAGAATACGAAGAAACCAAGAACAAAGCCCGAGCTCAAATCCTCGCGATCGAAGCCGCGCACAAAGAATTTGCTTAAATCATAAAATTTTAGTATATTATTGGCTCAAATTTAGATCTAACAGTTGGTAACCATAAAAGGGAGAAGTTCATGGAAGTTCGTATTCGCTTACAAAAAGCCGGCAAACCTGCCAGCAAACGCTACAATTACCGCATTGTCGCCATCAGCCGCGCAGCCGCGCGTCAAGGCCGCAATTTGGCTACCATTGGTTATTATGATCCGGCCAAAAAACCAGCAACACTGTCTGTCGATCACACGAAATTACAGACATGGCTAGACAAAGGCGCGCGCATGACCGACACAGTCAAGTCTCTCGTCAAAAAAGACAAGAAAAAAGTTTAAAAATAATTCTACCCATTTTTGATTGGAGAACATCTTATGCCCCCAGAGACAGCGGCTAATCCACTAATTCAATTGGTTCCATTCGCATTGATGGCGGCTATTTTTTATTTCATCGTATTATTGCCAGAAAAAAAGAAACAAAAAGCGCACAAAGAAAAAATTTCGCAACTCAAAAAAAATGACGCTGTTGTCACAGCCGGCGGCATTCATGGGACAGTTGTAAGTGTCAAAGATACCACACTTATTGTACGTATCGATGACAGTGTCAAAATTGAAGTTGATCGCGAAGCCATTACATCCGTCAAAGCCTAACGACCACCCCGCATTATAAAAGGAAGAGTGCATGAGTAAGCAATTGCAGTTTCGAATTTTTGTAGTTTTAGCCTCCATAGCCGCGTCTTTATATTTTACATTCCCGCTTGAAAAGCGAATCAATTTGGGTCTTGATCTTAAAGGCGGCATGCACCTTGTCCTGAGAGTCGAATTAGAAAAAATCACTGAAGAAGCCAAAAAAGACGCTGTTGTCCGCGCCATCGAAATTTTACGCAATCGTATCGATAGCTTAGGATCCGGTGAAACGGTTATTCAACGTCAAGGCGAAGACCAAATCATTGTTCAACTTCCGGGTGTCACGGATCGACAAAAAGCTTTAAACATGATCGGTCAAGTCGCGCAACTCGAGTTTTCGCTTGTTAATGATGATCCCGCGCTTCTTCGCGAAGCCCTTGCCGGCAAAATTCCCGAAGGCTACGATCTTAAATATGTCAAAGGCAAAGGGAGTCCTGTTCTTCTTGATAAAAGTATTTCCGTTAAGGGAGAAGGCATTAGTGACGCGCGCGTAGACATGTCCGCAAACGGATTTATGGAGCCGCATATTGCCTTAACATTTAATGCCAAAGGCGCCAAAGATTTTGCCGATTTAACTCGTAAACACGTTGGCGAACAATTAGCCATCGTTCTTGATGGCGAAGTCCTTTCGCACCCAAATATTCAAGAAGCGATTTTAGACGGCCACGCTCAAATCACCGGCCAATTTACATTTGATGAAGCGTCGTTATTAGCTTTGTCCTTACGATCCGGCTCTTTGCCCGCGCCCATGCATGTTGAGGAAGAACGCACAATCGGCCCACTTTTAGGCAAAGATTCAATTAATGCGGGAATAAAAGCAACCATTATCGGCGGGACATCTGTTGCCGTATTCATGCTCATCTATTATCTCTTAGCGGGATTTATTTCTGTCTTCGCCTTAGTCTTAAATTTATTTATCGTAACGGGAACGCTTGGTCTGCTTAATCTTCTGGTTGGCGGCTCAGCAGTGACTTTGACCTTGCCGGGTATTGCTGGTATTATCCTGACGCTAGGGATGGCGGTCGACGCTAATATTCTCATTAATGAGCGCATTCGGGAAGAGGTCAATAATGGCCGTCCGTTGGCAACAGCCATTACCAACGGATACAATCGCGCCTTTGCCGCGATTTTTGATTCGCATCTTACCAATCTGATCGCCGCCTTTATGCTTTTTCAATTCGGTTCCGGACCGGTCAAAGGGTTTGCCGTCACACTTACCATTGGTATTATCACAAGTCTTTTTACCGCGCTTTACGTGACACGAACAATTTTTATGATCCTGCTCAAAGGCAATCATCTTAAAAGTTTGCCAATGCTACGATTTTTAAGCAATACCAAAATTGATTTTATTAAAATCCGCTATTTCTGTTTTGCTCTCTCGATTATTATTATCATCGGAAGTATGGCTGCCTTTTTTCAAAAAAAGGAAGCGGCGTACGGTATTGATTTTGCCGGGGGACAGATCCAAGAATACCAATTCGAAAAACCAATTGCCTCTGAAGCCATCCGTGACGCCTTAAAGAGCAGCAATGTTTCCGACGTCGTTATTCAACGTTTTGAAAAAACACCGCAAAACGTTATTATCCGTACAGCCGAAGATACGCACACCGCTGTCGATAAAGCTCTCAAAGAAAAATTATCGGACAATCCGGCTGAACTTTTGCGCATCGAAAAAGTTGGACCTATTGTCGGAAAACATTTGCGCCAACAAGCGCTTTTGGCCATTATTTTCGCGATGGGCGGTATTCTTGTTTATATCGCGTATCGTTTCAAGCACCTTGACTTTGCCGTGGCCGGCGTTATCGCTCTTATTCACGACGTCATCGTCGCGCTCGGACTCCTTGTGTTTTTCGGATATCAAGTGGATCTTTTAATTGTCACCGCCCTTTTGACCATCGCAGGTTTTTCAATCAGCGATACAATCGTTATTTACGACCGCGTGCGAGAAAATATTTCCAAAACTAAAAAATACGATTTGGCGGAAATTATCAATTTGAGTATTAATCAGACATTAAGTCGGACGATCTTGACTTCGGTGACCGTGCTTTTGGTTGTTGTGTCACTCTTTTTCTTCGGTGGAGAAGTGCTGCACGCCTTTTCGCTTTGCCTGATGATCGGATTTTTAGCCGGAATTTATTCCAGCGTTTACGTCGCGGCACCGCTGGTCCTTTTCTGGGAAAAGCGACAGAAGAAATAAGGTTAATCCATGTTTCGCTCGCTCAAACTCTACGTTGAGCAAACTATCGACGTTGAAGAAATCACCGCGGAATTAACAGCGTTTCATTACCGTCACGCCAAAGAAGTCATTCAAGAAGGTGACTTTTGCCAACGCGGCGAAGTCATTGATATTTTCCCCACCAATTTTGACGGGCCGATTCGCGTCGCCCTTAACGATACTCAAATCCGCGCCATATCCAGTTTTAATATCCAGTCGGGCAAAGCCATTTGGCAGCACAAAATTGCCATTATTTTGCCCCATAAGGCGACTCCCAGCAAATCACCCTTTACATCCGATACTCCTCTTAACGCATTTGTCGATATTCAAAAAGGTGATTATGTCGTCCACAATCATCACGGCATTGGCAAATTTCTAGGCCTTGAACATTTGGTCGTAAATAAAGAAAAACGTGATCTGCTCGTCATTGAATACGCGGGAGGAGATAAACTATTTATTCCTCAACACGACATGACGCTCGTGCAAAAATATATCAGCTTTCATAAAAAGCCACCACGGCTTTACAAATTAGGTAGCAAGGAATGGCAAAAAGTCCGTGCCGGCATTGAAGAGCGCTTGCGCCGTTTTGCCGCTGAACTTTTACGAATTCAGGCTTTGCGCGCCACAATTATCGGCACCAAATTCTCGCCAGATACCCCATGGCAAAAAGAATTTGAAAGCAAATTTCCCTTTACTGAAACCCCTGATCAAATTCGCGCGACGCAAGAAATCAAAACCGATATGGAAAGTGAACAACCCATGGATCGATTATTGTGCGGGGATGTTGGGTTTGGTAAAACGGAAGTGGCCTTGCGAGCCATCTTTAAGGCTGTCATGGAAAATAAACAAGTCGCAATTCTCGTGCCCACAACCATTCTTGCCGAACAACATTTTTTTAATTTCACCAAACGAATGAAAGATTTTCCGGTACGAATCGCGATGCTAAGTCGCTTTCGTACCCGACAACAGCAAACCCAAACAATTAAAGAATTGGCGGAGGGTACGGTCGATGTTGTTATCGGAACACATCGCCTTTTATCAAAAGACATTGCTTTTAAAGATCTTGGTCTTATTGTTGTCGATGAAGAACAGCATTTTGGCGTCCGCGCTAAAGAACGACTTAAACATCTCAAATTGCTCGTGGATGTTCTCTCGATGAGTGCGACACCGATTCCACGGACACTGTATATGGCGATTTCTGGTGTCAAAGATATGTCTGTTATTTCCACACCACCACAAAACCGCATTCCGGTGGTAACACATATCGTCGAATTTGATGAGGAGCTCATTCAAGACGCCATTGAGCGCGAACTAAGACGTGATGGGCAGGTATTTTTTTTACATAATCGAGTGCAAGATATTGAACAAATTGCTAAAATCATCAAACGTCTGGTACCACACGCGCGCACCGCAGTCGGACATGGACAAATGCCCTCAAGACTTTTAGAAGAAATTATGCTAAAATTTTTGACCGGTGAAATCAATGTCCTAATTTGTACCACAATTATTGAGTCAGGAATCGATATTCCCAACGCGAACACTTTAATTGTTAATCGCGCGGATCGTTTTGGTTTGAGTGAATTGCATCAGTTGCGAGGCCGAGTAGGACGATTTACCAATCAGGCCTACGCGTATTTTATAGTTCCGCCGGAACGCACATTATCCAAACTGACCAAAACCCGAATGCAGGCGCTCGGAAAATATAGTGAACTCGGCGCTGGATTTCAAGTGGCTTTCGAAGACTTACAGATTCGCGGCGGCGGAAATCTTTTAGGCGAAGAACAAAGCGGCTATATTGCCGCCGTCGGATTTGACCTGTATTGCCGACTTTTAAAAGAATCTGTCGAACATTTAAAAAACTCTAAGGAGTCCAAAATACATGCGTAGAAATATTTATCTTTTAGGATTTTTCATTTTGACTTTACTGCTTTCGATACGCCCGGCACATGCGGTAATCGAAGACACCATCGTTGCCATCGTCAATGATGACATCATTACACTTAACGATTTGAAGGATTATATTGACGCCCGCGCCATGCAAATGCGCTTGGAAGGCACCAGCGCCAAAGATATGCAAAAATTTATGAGCGATATGGCACAAAACGGTTTAGACCGTCTTATTGAAGATAAAATCATTCTTAATGCCGCCAATAAAAATGAAGCCGCTTTAAACGCCGCCGACCCAAAGGGGGAATCACAACGCAACGAAGAGATCGAATCACAAGTTGACAATCGCTTAATGGGAATCCGAAGCCAATATAAAAATGATGAAGAATTTTTCAAAGCATTACTTGACCAAGGAGTCTCGATTACGGATGTCCGCAATCGTATTCGCAATCAAATCAAAACCAAACGTTTGGTCGACCAACAAATTCGAGCCAAAATTTATGTCAATCCACAGGAAGTTACAGCATTTTATAAAAATCATTTTGAGGATTTTACCAAAGCCGAACGAGTTAATTTGGACTCCATTTTTATTTCAAAAGAAAAAGGACGTGAAAGAGCGCAGGAAGTGCTGGCCAAAATCAAGGACGGCAAAAGTTTTCGCGACTTAGCCAAAGAATATTCGGAAACTCCAGCGATTGGAATCATCAAAAGAGGGCAGGCCTTACCGGAAATTGAAAAAATTGTTTTCAACCTCAACACCGGCGAAACATCGACAATCTGTGAAGTTGATAATGGATTTTATATTTTTCGTTTATTAGGCCACACGAAAGCGGGATTAGCGCCTTTATTTGAAGTCAAAGATGAGATTTACAATCAGATCTTTCAGAAAAAATTTCAAGACAAGTTTGCATCGTGGTTAGCCAAATTAAAAAAAGAAGCATTTGTCGATATCAAGAAAAACCCTTAACCCTTTGCGAGAAGTCCCACAGGGACGACGTGGCAATCTGATTTCCATTGCGAGAAGTCCCACAGGGACGACGTGGCAATCTTATATAGATTGCTTCGTCGCTTCGCTCCTCGCAATGAGATACGATTACGATAAAATGAAAAAATCGACCCCAAAAATCATCGGCATTACCTTAGGCGATCCATCCGGCATCGGGCCCGAGGTTGTGGCCAAAGCGTTAAAAGAACCCGCCATCCGCCGCTTAGCACACTTTAAAGTCATTGGCGATGAAGTCATTTTCAAACGTTACCGTTTCCCGCGCACGCCGACATGCAATCTTATCGGCATCAACAAAATTCACCCTTTTGATTTTCAATTCAAAGACGATCGCTCTGAAGGAGCTGCGGCATCCTTAGCGTATTTAGAAACCGCTGTCGGCATGCTCAAAGATAAAAAACTCAACGGACTAGTGACGGGACCGGTTTCTAAAGAAGCGATTAGCGCTTTAGGCATTGCGTTTAACGGCCACACCGAATATTTGGCAGACAACTTTGGCGTCACCAATTTTGAAATGATGTTTCACTCGCCAAAGTTACGATTGATTATTGCCACACGGCATTTGCCTCTCAAAAATGTTCCGGACACAATCACGCAAGAACAACTTTTACGAACATTACGTTTGGCCAATGAATCGTTTAAAAAACTTTTTAAAATCAAAAAGCCTAATATTGTTTTAACCGGTCTTAACCCGCACGCCGGAGAAGGTGGGCTTTTGGGGCACGAAGAAAAGACGATCATCATCCCAGCAATTAAAGAAGCCAATGAAGAGGGTATCCGCGCATTTGGTCCATTTGCCGCCGATACCATTTTTTCGCCTAAGAATTTTATAAAGTACAATCTTTTTGTCGCGATGTATCACGATCAGGGATTGGCACCGCTTAAGGCAATGTACTTTAACCAACTTGTCAATGTGACATT
>JACKFJ010000004.1 GCA_020632535.1 Candidatus Omnitrophota bacterium
ATTAGAAAGAATCCCCAAGTCAGCAAAGTTGATGCCAGTCTGCGATAAAGCCTGAATATCAAGCCAATTGACCCCCGCATCGCTTAGAGTATCAATATCAATCCAATTAATTCCAGCCGTCGAAAAGCTCCCAATATCTTGCCAATTGACACCAGTAGTACTCAGAACTGCGAGGTCGCGCCAATTAATTCCTGTTTCACTCAACATATCCAAATCAAACCAATTGATACCAGCATCAGATAAAACATCTAAGTCAGCAAAGTTAATACCCGTATCAGAAAGAATATCCAAGTCAGACCAATTGATGCCAGCGGCTGAAAGAATTCCCAAATCAGACCAATTCACACCCGCGTCTGATAGCAAATCTAAATCAGACCAATTGATGCCCGCCTTCGAAATGACTTCAATATCCTGCCAATTGACTCCGGCATCTGACAAAACATCCAAGTCAAGCCAATTAACTCCCGCATCACTTAAAATATCCAAATCTGTCCAATTGATACCAGCTTGATGCATGACCTGAAGATCACTCCAATTGACACCGGTATCACTCAAAACATCCAAATCACTCCAATTGATACCAACCGTGCTCAAAGCGCCAATGTCCAACCAATTAACCCCGGTCGTACTTAATACCGAAAGATCGCCCCAATTAAGTCCAGCATCTGAAAGCATGTCTAAATCAAACCAATTGACTCCAGCATCCGAGAGAATATCTAAATCAGACCAATTGATTCCCGCCTGATGCATGACCTGCAAATCATTCCAATTAACGCCAATATCCGAAAGCACATCTAAGTCAGACCAATTAATCCCAGCATCACTCAAAAGATCCAAATCCGACCAATTGATACCAGAATCAGAAATAACATCTAAATCAGACCAATTGATACCGACATCACTGAGAATATCAATATCTGACCAATTCACGCCAACATCACTTAAAATATCAAGGTCCGCCCAATTGATTCCGGTTTGCGACAACTGTTGAATATCCAACCAATTGACACCCGTATCACTCAAAACATCTAAATCTGACCAATTAACACCTGCTGTTGACAATGTCCCAATGTCGATCCAATTTACACCCGCATCGCTTAAAACATCCAAGTCACTCCAGTTGATGCCAGTTTTAGAAAGTTTATCGAGATCCACCCAATTGATACCCGCATCAGTTAAAATATCAAAATCCGAAAAATTGATACCCGCATCAGACAAAACGTCTAAATCAGACCAATTAATGCCAGTATCAGATAATATATCCAAGTCGGAAAAATTGATTCCCGCGTCGGAAAGAATATCCAAATCAGCCCAATTAATTCCAGCATCACTCAAAACATCAAGATCCAGCCAGTTGATCCCTGTTTTTGAGATAGCCTCAATATCCAACCAATTCACACCCGCATCCGACAACACATCTAAATCAGACCAATTGATCCCTGCCTGATGCATAACCTGAAAATCAATCCAATTGATTCCCGTGTCGCTCAATACATCCAAATCACTCCAATTAATCCCGGCATCAGACAAAAGATCCAAGTCCGACCAATTAACCCCTGCCGCGGAAAGCACAGCAATGTCCGCAAAATTAACGCCCGTATCACTCAAAACGTCTAAATCTGACCAATTAACACCAGCCGCGGTCAACGCTCCAAGATCAATCCAATTTACACCAGCATCACTTAAAATATCCAGATCATTCCAGTTAATCCCTGTTTTTGAAATAGCCTCAATATCTAACCAGTTGACACCGGCATCCGACAATACGTCTAAATCATACCAATTGATACCCGCCTGATGCATAACTTGCAAATCATTCCAATTGACACCCACATCACTCAAAACATCTAAGTCGGACCAATTGATTCCCGCATCAGACAAAAGATCAAAATCTGACCAGTTAATTCCGGCCGAAGAAAGCACAGCAATGTCGGCAAAATTAACGCCCGTATCACTCAAGACGTCCAAATCTGACCAATTAACACCTGCTGTTGACAATGTCCCAATATCAATCCAATTGACCCCCGCATCGCTTAAAACATCCAAATCATTCCAATTGATCCCAGTTTTTGAAAGATATTCAATGTCTAACCAATTTACACCCGCATCACTCAAAACATCTAAGTCGGACCAATTGACACCTGCTTGATGCATAACCTGTAAATCAGTCCAATTGACGCCAATGTCACTTAGCACATCCAAGTCACTCCAATTGACTCCCGCATCACTCAAAACATCAATGTCAGACCAATTGATTCCCGTCGCTGATAAAGCCGCCAGATCACCCCAATTAATACCTGTATCAGTAAGCACATCTAAGTCAGACCAGTTAACACCCGCATCTGACAACATATCTAAATCTAACCAATTAACTCCAACATCACTCAAAATATCAAGATCACTCCAATTGATCCCAGTTTTTGAAATCGCTTCTACATCCAACCAGTTGACACCTGCGTCACTTAAAATTTCTAAATCCGACCAATTGATGCCAACCTTGGATAATGATTCAAGGTCAACCCAATTAATACCACGGTCAGACAAAATGTCTAAATCGCTCCAATTGATTCCCATATCACTTAAAATGTCAAGATCAGCCCAATTAACTCCGGCATCAGAAAGAAGATCCAAGTCAGACCAATTGATCCCCGTTTTTGTAAGAACGTCGATATCGCTCCAATTGATACCCACATCACTTAAAATATCCATATCTGACCAATTGATGCCAGCCGCGGAAAGCGTTCCAAGATCCGACCAATTGACACCCGTCTTTGTCAACACTTCAAAGTCATACCAATTTAAGCTAGCATCTGACATGACGTCTAAATCAATCCAGTTGACACCCGCCGTTGTTAATTCCGCCAAATTGTCCCAATTGATACTCTCAGTCCAATTGACACCAGAACCACTCATGTAAGCAATGTCATACCAATTCACACCGGCAGAACTTAAAAACCCAAGATCTTTCCAATTAACCGCCGCGTCCGAAAGCAAATCCAAATCCAACCAATTGATCCCAGCGTCACTCAAACTATCAATATCTTTCCAATTGATCCCAGCGTCAGAAAGCATATCGATGTCCAACCAATTGATACCACCAGCCGACATTTCGCCGATATCAGTCCAATTGATACCTTTGTTGGTGAGCGAATTTAAATCAGTCCAATTGACATCAGCCGCGGCCATGGACGCAACATTGGCCCAATTAACCGCCGCGAGACTTAAAGCTTCAATGTCATACCAATTGACTGAATCGTGACCCGGCGCCGCGCTAGTGCTAGTACTGCCCGACACCAACACCTTAATATCCAACCAATTGATCAAATCCGTTTTTTCTTTAATATCAGTAATTTGTATCCAATTGATTTGATCTGTTTGCGATTTGATGTCGGTGATATTGGTCCAATTGATCGTGTCCGTTTTATCACGGATAGCTTTTAGTTGTGCAGTCGCTGGGGTATAAGTAAAAATCCCTGTGTAAGTAATTCCATTTGTAACTATAGTCGCATAAAGCAAGTAGTCAATTTGAGCATCACTAGGCGTCCACCCTGTATAAAGCATAAATGGGCTGCCTGCCGCCATAGCCATATCAATACAGTCACCACCACAACCCGTATCAGCAGAACCATCTGGCTTTGTTATTGTCACCTGACCCGCAGTAACATCCGCAATTATATCATCCTCCGAAATTCTGTCTGCCTGTTCCAACCAAGTCGTAATTGTATATGTTGATCCATTGTACATGACTCTCCCCTTCAGAAGGTATCCCTTGATTCGAAAAAGATTTGATTCGCCAGTAAGGGTTTTGTCATTGATTGTCGTCGAAGCAATAAGAGTAAAAAATCCGGCGGCATTAAGTTGCGCGGCAGAAAAAGTCGCGACCCCACTCGAAAGAGTAACCGAAACTGTTCCACTTAATGTCGCGGTGGCATTCGCTTTTCCAAGGGCCACCGTAACTGATGAAGCACTATCTTTAATCGTGTTACCCTGCGCATCTTTAAGGACAACCTTAAAGCTCATATTAGTCGCAGCTGTGGTATCTGGTACACCATTGGCACTCGCCGCACTATCAACAAAAGTCAAATAGCTTGGACTATCATCATTGCTTTGCGCGGTTTCACTTTCGGAAGTTCCGACGTCATAACCATCACCTGAACCACCAAGATATTCCTCTTCAAGCGCGTTCGATCCAGAAATCTGACTCAAATTAAATGGAATATTCGCCTTATAGTCAACAGCAGACGTACCATCATCATAATTGATTGTGATGTTTGCGATATAATTGGCCGCGGTATTCGATGGTGTCCAACCAGTGTATGACCACATCTTTGTCGTCGCATTGCGCGTTCCCATGTCGGTGGTCGAAAGCGTCGCTTCGGTCGTACCATCACTGCGATAAATCACCATCGCGCAAGTATCACTCGCACCGACAGCCACAATGTCCTGATGACCTTGCAACCAGCAATTGATCGTATAGTTTGGCGCGACATTGTTATAAACAACGGCCGCTTTTACTTCCGTCGATGGAAGAATATTAAAACTGGAACTTGTCGCCGATGTTAACCCAGTTGCGGACGCGCTTAAAATATAAGTGTTACCCGCCTTTGTGACAACAAGATTGCTAAACGTAGCTACACCGGATGAAACCGTTTTGGTCACTGTTCCCAAAAGTACGGCGCCTCCGGGATTAGCACTAAAGGCGACGGTCACACTCGTGGAACTATCTGTCGTCACCGTCGAGCCATTGACATCTTTGACCGCGACGACCGGGGCAGGGCTTAATACATCAAACTGATATCCATCCGTCGGCGAAGTCGTAAAGCTCAAATACGCCGCACCAGATTTCATCGTAAACTGCTGTGTCGCGGACCACGCACCGACGCCGCCCTTATTATCCGTAAAACGAATCCGCCAATAATAGGATGTCCCTGCCATCAATGTCGAACCAGTATAACTAACATCCGTCATGCGCGTGTTTTCCGCTAAGGACGTCCCCAATGATGTTTGGCCAGTATCCCACATCACGGTTCCCGTAAAATTCGAAGCAGTATTAACTTCAATTTCATAATACTGGGCCGTGTTCGACGTATCGATGTCATCATAAATCGCAGAAAATTCGGGGGTCAGATCAGTAACATCTGTTACCGGTGTTACTGTACTTTCGCAGTGCGGTGTTTGCGGCGCGCTCGGGGAATTATTCGTGGTAATCGTCGTACTATTGCCGCTCCATGCTCCTAAAGTATCACCGTTGTCATAATAAGCCATGCGCCAATAATAAACTGTCCCTTCCGAAAGAGTTCCGCCATTGTAAATACTATCCGTACAACGCGTACCCTGCGCGCAAGCAGAAATATCGGGCGCAACCGCGCCAAAGGCGCTGATTGTAATATCATGGCTAGAATAAACCCCACCAGTAGATTCATTTGCATCCGCAGAATCACCATCTCCATTTAAATCCGCGTTAAGAAAAGAATACCCCGTCACACGAATATTGTTATTGTTGTCTACTGCGGCATTACCAACATTCTCGCTGCCTGATCCACCTAAACGTTCTGACCATATAAATGTCCCCGCTGAATTAAAAACAGAAATAAAAGCATCACTTGAACCACCATACGGCCCGATGTTACCTGTTTCATTGCTATCTGCAGTATCGCCATCCCCATTTAAATCCCCATTGTCACCCACAAGCCCTTCAACAATAATATTATTACTTACGTCAATAACGACAGTGTAAATATAATCGAAACCTGTTGTTCCACCCAAACGTTTTGACCACTGAAAAGTCCCGCTAGAATCAAAAACTGAAATAAATCCATCTATTCCTGCATAGACCCCAGTGTTACCAGTTTCATTACTATCGGAGGTATCACCATCCCCATTTAAATCAGCATTACCAGTTACGCTTCCCACAGCAATAATCCTATTATTACCATCTACAGCAACATCAAGAACCTGATCGACACCCGTTCCGCCCAAACGCGTTGACCATTGGAATGTCCCACTCGAATTAAAAACTGAAATAAATCCATCTTGTACTCCATAGACCCCTGTGCTACCGGTTTCATTAGCGTCAGCTGTATCAGCATCCCCATTTAAATCTGCGGTGCCAAGAACAAATCCTGCAGCAACAACATTATTATTACTGTCAACGTCAACACTCAACCCGTTATCAGTATTTGTCCCTCCCAAACGCTTTGCCCATTGAAACGTCCCCGCCGAATTAAATACCGAAATAAACGCATCATAGGTCTGATATACACCCGTACTGCCATTTTCACCAGAATCAGCAGTATCGCCATCCCCATTCAAATCCGCTTTTCCATAAACATATCCCACTACAACAACATCATTACTGCTATTGACACGAACACGCGAGATCTGTTCTGCAAAAGTACCTGACCCACCCAAACGTTTTGACCATTGAAAAGTCCCGCTAGAATTAAAAACTGAAATAAATGCGTCTTGATATCCATACACTCCGGTTTCACCGGTTTCATTAGCGTCAGCGGTATCAGCATCCCCGTTTAAATCTGCATTGCCAGTAACAGCTCCTGCAACAATCACATTATCGCTACTGTCCGTTGCCACCGATCGAACCGCATCACCAGCTGTCCCACCCAAACGCTTTGACCACTGAAAAGTCCCTGCTGAATTAAAAACAGAAACAAATCCATCATTGCTACTATACACCCCAGTTTCACCGGTTTCGTTAGCGTCTGCGGTATCAGCATCTCCGTTTAAATCTGCATTGCCGATAACATAACCTGATGCAATAACATTGCCATTATTGTCCGTTATGACTGCAGTCCCAGAATCAGAACCTGTCCCACCCAAACGCTTTGACCACTTAAAATAAGACTGATCTGACCCGCTCCACAGAGGGCTGGTAAAGTCCGAATCATTGTCTAATTCAATAAGATAATTTTCCGCGGTGTCAGATGTATCCGGATCATCAAAAACAGATGAGAAGTGCGGTTGCCCGGTGACCAAAATCCCACTCGGATTAGCATCACCAAGCTGCGCATTGGTGTCATGAGAGAACAGAATGGTAGGAGCGGTCGGTGCGGTCGCGAAAACAACAAAATCGATCACAAAGACCAATGCAATCGCCAAAAAGACGGCAAAGAAAATGCTTTTCAGATTGTAATTAAATGATTTCATTTCAAAGTACGACTAAATCTCATAGTTTATTTTTCACAGAAACTGATTAACGAAACTCATTGACTTCATTTTTCTTTTTTCGTGTTTCCTCTGTAATCTTGGAACGAAAACCAATATCCGCCCGCACCGAAATTTCAGCTTCAATAATCTTTTGTCGAACTCTCTGTGCATCTTCCGCGTTAGGGTTCAAAAAAAGATATTGTTTGTAATGCGTTAGCGCCGTGCGCGCGTCATTTAAAAATTCACCACTGACAAAAGCGAGGTTGTAATGCGCGCTGGCATCCTCCGGCGTTAAAGCCAAAGCATTCTCGTATTCACGAACGGCCTTATAGTAGTGACCCTGATTAAAAAAAGTATTGCCCATGTTGTAATGCAGTTTTGCTTCGTCGTTTGCGAGCTTCTGCTTTTCTTTGGTCATATTGTTTAAAGCCAAAAGAACACTTTCGGCGCGCTTTTGAGCTGTTTGCGTCGTAGGCGAGGAAACCACATCGACGGCAATCGATCGATTGGATTGAGATGTGACAGGCAAAGCATCTAATTGCGAATTTACTCCAGCATCAGCATCATCAGGTGACGCGGCCGTCTTATTTTGCAAAGCATTTGCCAAATCGGTCTGCAATTGCAAAATCCGAAAATTATAATCACGCTCTTTTTCAATCAATTGCTGTTGCACATCCCGCAAATTCTGCTCCGCGCGACTCCCTGAGGCAATGATGGCTTCATTTTGCTTTCGCAAAGCATCCCGCTCGATGGCCACCTCACTGATACGATTGCTCTCAAGCTTTTGCTGGCCGCGCATAATTTTGAGTTCATCGTCAAGATTGCTAATATTTTTTTGCAATTCTTTATTTTCCTCAATCAATTTACGCAAACTCGCGTTAATTTGAACCACCTGATTGTCAGTAATCGCATTCTCTGGCAAAACATCAGGAATCAACTTCTCGGACATTGGCAAAACTTCATGAACCACATCCTGCGAAATCGTATCGACATCAGTCGAAAGACTCTCTGCCGCGTCTGATTTGGCAGCGGCTTTGGATACTTTAGACTTATCGTCTATTGTCTGCGGCTTATCCGCCTTGATTGAACTTTCGGCTTTAGCCGCCCGTTCTTTTGCCGCTTCGTTTTTAAAACGATTGGTCGATTTTACTTCAGGATTTGCGCGCGACTTAATCACCGGCTTATTGATTTGCGACGATAGCCGCAACTGATCTAAACCAATATCCGTTTCGACTTCAACAACATCCGTATTTTGCGCAAACACATTCGACAAAAGAGTGCCAGAAAAAAACACACACAGGCACAATGTGCGGATGGTTTGATCAAATTTAAGATTTATTTTCTTCACAATTGGCTCATCACACTTTTATGGTTTTATTCCCATCCCTGATTGAACACTTTGCACATCACTGGTTGTTTGTTCTTTATAATCTTTTGACGGTTTAACAGTCGCGCCGTGACGTTCTGGATAATTATCCTTGCCAGTTACGATATGCGGGGTAATAAAAATAACCGTCTCAGATGATTCAATCGACTCACTACGACTGCTAAACAAATTTTGCACAATCGGAATGTCCATCAAAACCGGGACTCCTTTTCGAATTGAAACTTTTTGTTCTTTTTTCAAACCACCGAGAACAATCGTCATACCGTCCTTGACGATGACATTGGTCTCGACTTCGGTTTTGGTAATCTGCGGAATACCGCCGCCCTGAGAGCTAATGCTCTTTGTGACGGTGGAAATTTCCGGTTTTAATGCCATCGTCACATATCCATCGTCGTTGATCGTCGGAGTAACACTCAACTTTAACCCCACATCAACAAAACGCACATCCTCACTGTGAATCGCATTATCACCCGTCCCTGATGTCGTTGAAACAATGTACGGAACAGTGTCCCCGACGTGAATCTTTGCTTCTTCACGATTGGTGACAAGCAATTTGGGATTGGCCACGAGCTTCGTATCACTGACCTGCTTAACCGCGCGCAGAGCCGCGGCGAAATCATTGACGCCAAATGAACCAATGGCAATACGGCCGTATTTGGAAAACAAATTATCACTGCTGGTTAAGTTGGCATCGTCGAGAGTGATATTCTTAAACTGCAAATTGCGGATTTCTTTAATCGAACTATCTTGAAAGACCATTGTCCAATCAATGCCGGAATCCACAGTTGGATTAAACACAACTGACAAAACGCGCACTTCAATAAGGACTTCCTTCGTGGGAGCATCAAGGTCCTTGAGAATTTCTAAAACTTCCTCTTTGCGTCCAGCTAACGCGCGAATAACAAGTTTATTGGTCCGCTCGTCGACGGTGATGGAACCGACCGCCTGCTGATCAATACGACCTCTTAGCTTTTCAGCCGCGACATCCGCTTTGGCGTACTGCAAAGAATAAACAATCGGATCTAGAGGCTGTTCAATGCTCTCTAATGTCTTACGCATTTTTTCGATCGTCGCTCGTGTGTCAATCAAAACCACATTGCCAGTGTCTTCATCGACAATAATTTGACCGATGGAACTTTTGACTCCATCAAGGGCGGCAAGCACGTAACTGGGCTTGGCATAATTCAGATGGATAATTTGAACTTCGCGCTTGTCACTAAATGTCTTTCCAAACTGGGCGGAATATTCTTCTTCGGTCATAATGTGAACAATTTCGTTTTCAATCGCGTATGCCAACTTATTCGACAAAACGGCAATATTAAGCGCGTCTTTAATCGAAACACTTTTTAAGTAAAACGTGGCGCGGCCCTGAACCGTGCTCGACGTGACAAGATTAAAATCTCCTCGTAAAGCTAAAAATCGCAAGACGTCAATGACGCTCATATCACGAACATCGAGGGTAATTTTCTTTTCGAGACGCTCTTGTAAAGGGATGGATGATTCTTCAATCGAAATCGGAAGCGGTTCAGGCCCGCCGGGAATCATGAGTTGATCTCCCGACGTAGTTGCGGCAGAATCTGATGAGCCCGCGGTAGAGGGGATTTGTGATGGAGGCGGACGAGCCTGATCATAGGCTGGGATAACCGGCGGCTTCGTTGCGGGCACGATTTTTTTCGATGGCGAAGGGTCAGATGAAGTGTCCTTTTGCGCGATGGCCTCAAATGTCGAGGATCCTAACGTCAAAATAAGAATACTCCCCAAGACCAACAGGAAACGCATCCGATAATTTTCAAATATTTTGCCGCCGATGGTCTTCATTATTTTTTTCATTTTTCTCACGCCCGTCTTACAAATTCATTGTTAATTTCTCACCCTGAAAAGAAAACTCCACCCGATCCGCGTAAATCACATCGATTTTTAAACCCTGCATATCCTGTTTCATTTTTCCAAAATCATCACCTGTTTTTAGAAAATATGTTACCGATGTCCCCTTATCTTCAATCATCGCGGTCGCGGTTTCCGGCGTGCTAAGCCATGAAATCCCGACAAGTTTAAAATTCACTACCTTGTCTTTAATTCTTTGGTTTTCAAGAGGAGCCACGATTTTTGCCTCTTCTGCCTTTTTCTCGAAAGGACGAAAAATATTTCGAGAACTGACTGTCGCAATGTAATCGACAACGTCATTGATCGTCGGCAAAACCACATCTTTGCCATCATCTTCTGCCTGAACGACATCGTATGCCACTTCGACTTGGGATTGCTTCATACCTTTTGAAAAATCCATAACAAAAAAAACTCCAACTCCCAAAATCACAAACAGCAATATCTGATTAAAAAACCGCAAGCCAAAACCCGCTCCCGACTTTGGGAAAAAAGCTGATAATATTTTTTGTAGAAAAGGCGGCAGAGAAATCGAACCAACACCAACGGTGCTTACCGAGTTTAAAACCTTGGTGACGTCGGGAGAAGCGGCCGCGCCGGCCGCAGGAGCGGCAGGATTGCCCGTCTTGTCCTTGGCATCAGTTTCTTCGATGAGTTTTAAGAGCTTTGATTCTGCGGTATCTTTGGCCATAACGATTATTTCTTATAATTAAAATTGATCTGCTTCGAACTTATCCCGCTTCGCGGGATTGCGGACTATGAGCCATAGGCTCATAGTCCTTACTGCATGAAGCCATGACCCATCATCCGCGTCGGAGGAGGATTGACATTCATATTCGTCGAGAAATCAATACTGCCAAGCTTATATTGCTCTTCTTTCGCGATGACATCGCGAACCAACATGCGATCCACCGCCGTTTTATTTTGCAAAATCAATTCCTTTAAAACCTGATGACAAAGCTTGGTAATCTTGCGTGGATAGCCTCGGGTGTAGTTATAAATTTCGCTCACAGCCTCATCAAGAAAAAGGTCCATGCGGCTATTATAACCGGCGGCTTTAACACGAAAACTGATAAGCTCCTTGGTCTCTTTAACGTCGAGAGGATTAAGCGTGTATTTAAAACTGATGCGATCCATAAAGTTGGGCATGTTGACAATTTTAGGATAAAGCTCAACTTGCCCGAGGAGAACGAGCTGAAGAAGTTTATATTCATTCGTTTCAAAATTCAAAAGCACGCGCAAAGTCTCAAGCATATTCATGTCAAGTTTTTGCGCCTCATCGACGATCAAAACAACTGTTTGTTTATCCTCGACGGCTTTCTGAATTAAAAACTTTTCAAAAGCATCGCGCAGCTCGAGCACATCGCTTTTGAGCGGATCTATATTAAACAGCACGTCGATATTATAATTACGCACGAGTGCTGACAAAAACTGTTTCTCATCCGTATAGACGGGATTGAGAATGATGTGGAAAAACATATTAGACCTTTTGCGGAGCTCCTGAACCAAAAGACGGGAAAGCGAAGTTTTTCCGGTGCCGATGTCGCCAAAAATAACCGAAAGACCGCGCTTTAAATGCAGTTCGATAAGAACGTTAGTAAGGGCTGTGTCGTGTTCTTTGGTGAGGTGAAAAAACGAGGGGTCCGGGCTGGTCGAAAAGGGCTCTTTTTCAAAGCCTAATAATGTGAAATAAGCCATAGATTAAATCTACTATTAAAGACTAATATTAGTCTGTTAATGGATATAAATGGAGCGCCTAAATTCTTAATCTTTTTATTACGCTGATTTTAACATAAGTAGTTGACTTTACAACCGGTTAATTACTTTTTTTGGCAGGAAAATTGCGGAAATCGTGATATTCCCCGAGGAGAAAAAACAGAGACAAAAAAAACCTTAAAAAAACGACAAATTAGTTAAAATTAATTAATTTCAATGCTAAGAATTAGCCTTTTTTTCAGAACGATCAAAACTTTTTTGCAAGAGACTACCCACACCTGCCAAAAAGCCATTTGTGCGTCCAAAAGCGCGCAAAACCATGATGTCGGAAAAGAATATTCCATCACGAAAGTCACTCATGATTTTTATTCCAAAGAAAATGTTGATGCCCAACAAAACAATGAATCCCGCGGCAAAAATCCATCCGACAAATTTAAAAAATCCCAAAAATATCAAAATAACTGAAAGATAAAGCAGTAAAACCAGCCCAACCTCGACGATATCCTTCCAAAACGTATAACCATCCCCCTTAACCATCTTAGGATGATCGCGATACATTCGCGCCCGCCAAAACCCATGTCGGTACTGTTCCCGCAAATATTTCCACAAAAGTTCAGGATGATAATGATCAACAAGCGCGTCCTTCGCAAAATAAATCTTATATCCCTCCGACGACACTTTATAACTCAAATCATTATCCTCGCCGCTGGGATCACGATAACTGATATCAAAGCCACCAACTTTATCGAAAATACTTTTCTGAATCGCAAAGTTAAAACTTCCAAAATATGTCGGATAATCCGGCATTAACAACATATGCCGATAAACTATCTCACGATGAACGCAGCGACTCAAACGATTTTGGGAATTCGCAATGCCATAACTACCGGCGACAACAGCAACATTCGGCTTATAAAAATGCGGGACAATAATTTCAATCCAATCGCTATGCGGCAAACAATCTGAATCAGTAAAAAATAAAATTTCGCCACGCGCTTCCATTGCGCCGCGATTGCGCGCGGCCGCAGGGCCAGCATTTTTTTGGAAATAGTATTTCACCGTCGGGAATTTATTGATTTCATCTTTGGTTTTGTCAGTCGAACCGTCATCAACCACAATAATTTCCGCGAATCGCTGCTCGGTTCGCATTGAAGGCGTGTTGCGAAACACACTCGTCGCGGTCAACACCGCCTCTAAGGTGCGGGCAATTGTTTTTTCACAATTATAAGCGGGAATAATGATACTAATTTTTTCTGAAATCATAATTAGACTTTTTTTGCCACTGTAAACAATAGCATTCCGAAATACGGTCCCAAAAATTCCGGTGAAATCAAGAAAGGCAAAACATTAACACCCCCAGATTGCACAACGGCAACATCATTGCGACGATTAAGATCCATAAGTCCCTGCAATACAAAAGGTTTTTCTTCTATTCCCGGCATAAAAAATGGACGAATCAGTTCCCACGGCGACCAACGATTAGGCACAAAAGTAATAATAAAACCGCCAGATTTTAAAACCGAAATAAGATTTTTAAAAATCTTATCCTGATCTTCACTTGAAAAATGTTCAAACAAACCGTCTGTAAAAATAATATCGTATCGTTCGGTCAACATGTCTGATAAAAAATCATTAACCATATCAGCACGAACAAGTTTGGCCGCTCCTGAAGTTGAATCTTCAGCCATTTTAAGCGCATTTTCGGAGTAGTCCAAAGCGGTTGCAGAAAGACCCTGATCACAAAAATATTTGGTAAAAAATCCACTCCCGCAACCCGCGTCCAACGCAAATGCGCCGGACTTGCAACGTGGTCGCAAGACATCCATTATGCGCTGTTTAGACCAGCTGATCTTGGAAAAACGATGACTTTGTGCGCGACCCCAAAAATGGTTCCAATCGCTATCTTGTGGTGTTTGAATGGTTTTCATCTGAGAAAATACTCCGGAATGAAAGAATGTCCCGGGCTCAAACAATGTCTCGCGCTCTTCGCGGCTCGCCAAACTCGCCGTGACATTCTTTCATTCCTCCTTTTGTATTTTTTGTATCTCGTTTTCCAATAAGCCAATTTTCTGCGCCATACGATCATTACGATTATTTTGCTGGCAAAGAAAGATTGTTAAAACTAAACTTAAGAAAATCAAACCGCAAGACACTGTAAAAAATATAAAATTACTGGTTAGCTCAAAACCCAGCTTTGTGGCAAATCCGGATAAAAATTTATCAAAAACCGCCAAAATAATTCCCAAAAAAGTAACACTCAACCAGCCAGCGGCGTATTTGAATGTTAATTTTTCGCGACGAATAAGATCAATAACAATAAAAAAAAATACCACAGCTAAAAGAATCGAAAGAAAACGAACATTCATATTTTAAATGACCTTTCGTGGTTTTAGCATGTCCAAAAGAATCGCGATCGTAACCTTAATCATGTAATACAATGTTTTAAAATAACGAATTGAACTATGTCCATGTTCACGTTTGCGCATTTGCACAGGAACCTCCATAAGCCGCAAACCAAAACGCTTAGCACTCATCATCGATTCCGGTTCAGGAAAATCCTGCGGATACTTTTCAGAAAAAATCGCAATCGCTTTTGGACCGAACGCGCGAAAACCGGAAGTCGGATCCGTAACACGATAACTCGTCAAATAACTGATCAACCACGCAAAAAAATGAATCCCCACACGCCTAATCGCGGACGACCGCCAACTTGGTTGACGCTGTATGCCACGCGCGGATAAGCTTGACATTCCTTCAGACATTACATCCTCAGGCATAAAACGACTTCCGACGACAATATCAACCTTTTTACTAATTACAGGCTCAAGGATTACTTTTAAATATCGCACATCATGTTGACCATCTCCATCAACTTGCGCAGCTACAGTATAACCATTTCGCGAAGCATACTGTAAACCCGTCTGTACCGCGCCACCGATGCCCAAATTAAAGGGCAATGCGATCACACATGCCCCAGCCGCCATCGCGTCCGACACAGTCTTGTCAGTCGAACCATCATCGATAACAACGATATCAAATGAAAAGTCTAGCTGTTTAAGCTCATCAATTGTTTTTGTGATGTTTCCACTTTCATTAAAGGCGGGAACAATCACAAGAATCTTTGCATCACCCATAATCAAACCAATTTTTAAACCGCACGCCGCAAACGATCACTAAGACTACAATCCGAAATATTTTCTCCAGCTTTAATGATCATCCCACCGCGAATTTTATTATCAATCTGAAAATCTGGCGTTACTCCACCAGAAATATTTTTTGTAATCGCTTTTAAGATACGTTCACGGTCAATGTCCTTGATTTTTTTATGCGTTGTGACAATAAACGGAAATTTTGCTGCGCCCAAATTTTTAATTTGCGCCTCTGTTGGGTTAAGCCGACCTGCTTCCAATTGTTCAATCGCAAGATTGATTAAATTGCGATCAAGAATTTTCTTTAAAACGATCACAATAATCGTAATCGCCACAACTTGCGGCAACACAAAATTTAAAAGAAAGCCTGATATTCCCATAAATTCTAAATCTTCTGTTTGGATTTTTGGGAAACTAAATATTCAGCGGCATAATGGATCAAATCTTCTTGCCCTAACGTCTTTTGTACATCCGGCGTGATCCCTTTAAAACTAAAGACCTCACCGTCGGGGCGATGACCACGAGCTGTAACTAACAATAACATCGATTGATCATCAAAATTAAACATGCTCTTTAAAAAAACCTGTCCAGCCGTGTTGGTTCCAATGACCGTCGCACGCTGACGCCACTGCATGATACCGGCAAAAAGTTCAGAGGCGCTTCCGCTTTTTTCATTAACCAAAATCGCGATATCACCACGATATTGATATTTTTTGGGGACAAGAGGCACATCCAATTTCGCGTTAGGTCGATTTTTCCATTTGAAAAATGTAAATTCTTCTTTAGGTGTTAGAAAAAATCCGGAAATTTCCTGCGCCGCAAGAGGTGGACCACCCGGATTGCCGCGCAAGTCAATAATCAAGCTCGTATCACCCTTGGCAAGAATATTATCCATAAGCCGCGACATATCTTCACCCGTCATACGATTAAAATGCTCAATCTGCAAGCAATACACCCCGGGGACATCAACGGGAATATTAAAAACCAATTGTTTAAAATATTCTTTACTGATAACTTCCAGAACATGTTTTTTGTTAGCGCTATCACGGTATTCCAGCTTAACTTTTGCATTTTCAAGAGGTGTCAATCGATCAGAAATATCTTTTGCAGTGAGTTTTTTTACGTCGATATTATCAATTTTACGAATAATATCGTTTTCACGTAATCCCTTTTCAAACGCGTCAGAGCGAATTTCGATTTTTGTGACCAAATATCCATCAGACACAAGCCTCCCATCAATTCCTAAATCAATTTTTTTCCCCAAAGCTTCTTTTTCATATTTTTCCGCAGCCTTAGGCGGCATGAAAGCAGAAAAGATATCTTCCGGGGACTTAAGAGCATCCACAAGATAAGCGGCACTCCGCCACTTGATATAATCCGGACTTTTACCTGACGATTTTAATTTTGAATAAATTTTTTTGTCAAAGACTGCGACAAAACGCTCAAATGCTAAACGGTTCAATGGATAGTAATAATTTTTATCCATCGTTTCATAAACTTTTTCAAAAAAATCGAGATAAACCTGATAGTCAGATTTTGCGGAAAGATTTTGAACAGCTGGAGGTTGGGGCACCGGAGCAACTTCTTCGTCGACAGCAAGAACACTTTGCTGATGAGCCAAAAGCACAAGCAAGGAAAACATAACAGAGAAAAAAGTTTTCATTATTACAGCGCCAAATCCTTTTTGATCTCCTCGAGCTCGAGTCGGCTGATTATACCATCGCGATTTTTGTCATAAGAGCGCAAAAAATCACTTGCCATGGCGTCATAACTGTTATTTTCCATAACTTCAGCCACAACATCGCGAAGAAAGATTTTGACTTCTGAAGTTGAAAGAATACCGTCGCGATTGATGTCGTATCTTTGATCAATTTTTCCAACAACTTTAGGAGGAGTTGTCGCCCAAAAAGCGACAGGAGCGGGAGGATCCACTTTTTTATCATCTTGAGCGGATTGTTGATTTGCTGTCTGCGCGAAAGCAACAGATATGACCAAATAACTCAAAAACACAAAAGCCAAAGAAAAAATAAAATTTTTCATAGCGCTCCTTTCAAATTAAAAAACGTTTTTATTATATCGAGTCGGGTTCGACTGTCAATGACAAAACCGGAGAATGTGCCCGTAGAAATCTTGTCAAATAATCTCTTTCCTCAAAATCAATTTGTGTCGCGATTGCGGCGGTAGTCAATTGATACGTATTCTTGAATTTTTCAATAAAATCATTGGGTTTAACGGGAATATTCGCAATAAAATCCTCATGTGGACGTCCTTTGCGGTAATCCGGCATGTCGACAGGCATCGCCAGATATCGCGAAATCAAGTTAAGATCAAAATCATAAAGAATGGTCCCATGATGAAGTATAAATTTACGGCCGCGACGCTGCGCATTTCCGGAAAACTTTTTATCATTCGTTTCTAAAGCCAAATCGGATGTTGGACGAAAAACTCCTTGGACTCTTAAACTCTTAAGGACAGTCAAAACATCATGGGAAATAACATGATACGAACGCCGCAAGTCTGCCAAGTCAGCATGATTTTCCTTAGAAAGAATAAATGAAAAATTAAGACAGCCGGGGCCCTGAACAACAGTTCCACCGCCAGACGAACGTCTTAAAACGGGAACACCATCTGCGATCAAAGCTGACGCATACAAATCTTCCTGAACTTTGCCAGTTCGACCCAAAACAACAAAATAAACCGACGATTCCCAAATTCGCAGTGTATTGCCAATCTTACCTTGTTCGGCTAATGACAACAAAACATCATCATAAAGAATATTTTCTGCCGGATTCGCGAAAGAAATCTCTTTAAAATGATCAACTTTGATTTTTGTCATGAATCTAAAACGAGACAGTTTCTTTAACTTTTTTAGCTGAACTGGAAGATAATCTTTGGAAGTAATTGGTGTTTAGCTCACGCGCCGCTTTGACTTCATCCGGCCGACTCACCGGCATTGTCTTTGGAAAGCTATGAAAACTTTCTGGATCGCTTTGACTTAACTTATCGGCTTCCAACATAAGCGCGATAAATTCATCAAGTGTTTGCTTGCTTTCATTCTCGGTTGGTTCAATCATAATCGCTTCTTTGACGGTCAGTGGGAAATAAACCGTCGGGGGATGGACATTCTGGTCAATCAAATATTTCGCAATATCAATCGCGTGTACGCCACGCGCGGCCTGACGACTCGCCGAAAGAACAACTTCATGCATACAAATCCGGTCAAAAGGAAGATCGAAGTTTTTCTTTAATTTTGCCATAAGATAATTCGCGTTTAAAACTGCGTGATTGCTTGCTTCAATCAAACCTTCTTTACCCAAAATCAAAATATAAGCATAAGCGCGTAACAGTAATGCAAAATTTCCATACAAGGACGCGACGTAACCAATCGAATCCGGATAATCGTAATCCAAAGCAAACACTCCGTCGTCGCGTTTGACAACGCGCGAAATCGGGAGGTACTTGGCTAATTTTTTATTCACTCCGACGGGACCGGCACCTGGACCTCCACCGCCATGCGGTGTCGAAAAAGTTTTATGCACGTTTAAATGCATAACGTCAAAACCCATATCACCCGGCCGACAACGACCGAGAATCGCGTTTAAATTCGCGCCGTCATAATACATAAGTCCATCAACGCTATGAACCATTTGCGCGATTTGATCAATGTCAGAATCAAAAATACCAACGGTATTGGGATTGGTAATCATCAAACCTGCAACTTCTGGGGACAGATTGGCTTTGAGTTGTACCAAATCCATAACACCTTTATCGTTTGACGGAATCGTGATAATTTCATAACCCGCAATCGCCGCCGTCGCAGGATTTGTCCCATGCGCAGAATCAGGTACCAAAATATATTTTTTATTATTCCCCTTAGCTTTGTGATACGCCGCCATCATCATAACACCGGTTAATTCACCATGCGCGCCAGCTAATGGTTGCATCGTATAATGATCCATTCCGGTTATTTCACATAAAATCTTTTCCATCTCATAAAGCACTTCAAGCGCGCCTTGCGCGAGGGTCTCACCCCGACGAAGCTGAGGCAACAATGGATGCAAATCCGCCATACCGGCAAATGCCGCGACTTTTTCTGTAAATTTGGGATTATATTTCATCGTGCATGACCCTAATGGATAAAAATTGGTATCAATGCAATAATTGCGGCGCGACAATTGCGTATAATGACGCACAACTTCAAGTTCAGTAACTTCAGGCAAAGGCGCGGACTCTTGACGCAAATATTTTGCGGCAATTTCACTTTTGATACCAACATCGCTGACTGGAATCTCAAAACTTCGACGACCCGACACACTTTTTTCGAAAATAAGTTTCATAATTCTCCCATTGCGTTCCTCGCAATGATATTAACTGTTCAACACTTCATTCAAACTTTTAGCGTAAAGCTCAATTTCTTCACGCGTGCGTTTTTCTGTGACGGCGACAATCATATAATTTTCCATGCCCTTATAATAACGACCCAGAGGAAACCCCGCGGCAAACCCTTTTGCAATCATATCTTCAATAACTTTCGACGCATCTTTATTCAAATGAACCGTAAATTCGTTAAATGTGGGATTGCTGCGTTTGACTTTCACACCCGGGATTTTCTCTAAAAGCTGCCGGCAATATTCGGCCTTATCTAAATTCAATTGCGCAAGCTGACGTAAACCTTGTTTGCCCAGCAATGTCATAAACATCGATGCCTGCACCGCGCATAATGAAACATTGGTACAAATATTCGACGTAGCTTTTTCCCGTCGAATATGCTGCTCACGGGCTTGCAAAGTATTGACAAAACAGCGACGACCGGCCGCATCCGTGGTTTCGGCAACAATGCGTCCCGGCATCTTTCTGATAAATTCTTTACGGGTCGCCATAAATCCTAAATAAGGTCCGCCAAAATTTAATGATAATCCCAAACTTTGTCCTTCGCCGGTGACAATGTCCGCGCCCATTTCTCCCGGGGTTTTCAAAAGCGCAAGCGCAATCGGATAAACACTGGCAATAACAAGAATCCCCTTTTTATGGGCTTGACTCATAATGTCGGCGTGATCGTCGATGGTGCCAAAAAAATTTGGGTTCTGCAAAATCACCGCCGCCGTTTTATCATCGAGTTGTTTGGCAATTTCCGCGCGATCAGCTTGTCCATGCGCGACAGGCGCTTCCACAAATTCAATGTCAAGATTACTTGTATACGTGCGTAAAATAGTGCGATAAATCGGGCTTACGCCGCCGTCCATAATAATACGCTTGCGTCCCGTGATACGAATTGCCATCATGACAGCTTCATAAAGAGCGGTTCCTCCGTCGTAAATTGACGCATTAGCCACTTCCATGCCTGTTAATCCGCAAATGGAACTTTGATATTCATACAAAGCTTGCAAGGTACCCTGAGAACATTCTGGTTGATAAGGCGTATAAGCGGTATAAAATTCGGCTCGAGAAATCAGCGCGCTTACTGCGGCAGGAACATAATGATCATAATATCCGCCACCAATAAATAAAATGAGGTCATTACGATTCTTGGCGGACAAACGGCGAATATGTTCAACAACCTCCATTTCTGATTTTCCCGTTGGAAGATCAAAACTTTTGGGTCGCTGAGCCGGCTTAATGTCCACAAAGAGATCATCAATACTCTTTGCCCCGACGGCAGAAAGCATTTTCTGAATTTCGGACTCGGTATTGGCAATATAAGGGTTCAAGAAATTATTCCAAGCTCTCGAGGAATTTTTGATATTCCGTGGACGTCATTAAATTGACTTTGTCTTCCAGATTTGAAATTTCAATCTTAACCATCCAGCCTTTTTCATAGCAATCACGATTAATCAAATCAGGTGAATCAGAAAGTTCTTCATTTACTTCAATGACAACCCCTGACAAAGGGCAATAAATATCACTGGCGGCTTTGACCGACTCGACAGAAGCGAATTGTTCAAACTGTTCAATTTCTAAACCAACCTCAGGCAGTTCCACAAAGGTGATATCACCTAACGCAGACTGCGCGTATTCACTAATCCCGACGATAGCAATATTATCCTCAATACGAACCCATTCGTGTTCTTTCGTGTAAAAATAATCTTCCATCACTTCCATTATTCGTGTCTCCTTTCACCCTCGTGTACTTAGTTACGAAATGTTCCCTTTTTATAAAATGGGCGGGGCGTGATTGCCACCTCTATTGAACCACTGCCCTCACCAACAAATATCTTTTCATCCTTTTTGGCACAACCCGCATTGACCAAACCCAAACCAATGCCTTTTTCCAGCGCTGGCGAAAACGTTCCGCTCGTTACAACACCGATTTCCTGTCCATCAGATGAATATATCTTAAAACCACTGCGCGGTGAGCGACGGCTTAAAGAAACAAATGCAATCAAATGCCGTTTACTTCCCTCTTTCTTTTCCTTCAAAAGCTTTGCCTTACCAATAAAATCTTTATCAAAATCCACAAAACGCTCCAAACCCGCCTCTAAAGGTGAAATATTCTCGTCAATCTCATGCCCGTAAAGGCTATAACCCATTTCCAACCTAAGAACATCTCGACTACCTAAACCTGCCGGCTTTGCACCTAAAGATAAAATTTTGTTCCATAACTCCGGCGTGCGTTCCCACGGAAAATAAATTTCATAACCCAACTCTCCCGTGTAACCGGTACGACTGACAATTGCCTTGGTTCCTAAAACTTCACACTCAGCAAAAGTATAAAAAGTTAATTTCTCAAACCCTTTAATAAATCTCGAAAGAAGATCTCGCGATTTTGGACCTTGAATATCTAATTTACCCGTCGAAAAAGAAATATTCGTAAACTTGTCTTTAGCGGTAACAATGCGCATAAATTGCTCACTGTCTTTTTGCATAGTCGCGCCATTGACGACGACCATCCACTTGGCTTGCGCAAGACGATATACAATCAAATCATCAAGAACACCGCCGTCTTCTTTTAATAGTGCCCCGTACCGACACGCGCCAACCGCCAAATCACTTAATCTTTGCGTTACTAAGCGATCCAAACCGCTTTCTTGCAAATCACCTTCAATCAAAAATTCACCCATGTGGGACGTATCAAAAACCGCAACATCTCGACGGGTAGAATTGTACTCCGCCAGGATTCCTTCATATTGCAAAGGCATTTCCCATCCACCAAACGGAACAATTTTGGCATTGAGCCGCACATGTTCGTGATAAAGGGGAGTTTGCTTTAGTGCTGTTTCAGATAACATTAAAACCACAATCAGATTTGAAATAAATTTTAGATAACCCGTATATTATATAAATCTTTAAAAATTGTAAAGATAATTTCCGCTTTTACTGGACGCCAAAGCGCTGATTGTCAATTTGATAATAGTTACTATCGTCCTTCTTCCCTGTCCGATACACAACAAAATAATACACGCCTTTGTCCAAATTCATCGGCGGATCAAATGTAAAAATACTCAAAGCCTCTTGCGGATTATTTTGCAGTTCACTGGCCAACAACGGTTTTGATGTAAAATTTTTATCCGCGGGAAGCCAAATCGGCTGACTCGGATCTGTTTTATAAACGGAAGCAATGAGACTGTCTTGCGGATCACCAACTTTCCAAATCCTTGTGATGATGCGCGGAACCTGTGAACTTTCGCGGACACCGACACGCTGCCCCTCAAAAATATAAAACTTTTCCGCAGTACCAATATTATTGACTTTGCCACTTAACAACAATCGATCTGCAAAATCCAAAGTAAATTTTGACTCCTGCTCTTTTACCTTTTGCGCATCCAAAAGCCAAACCCGCCCCAAGAGATCCTCGGGAAATCTCTGATTCAAAATCAAATGACGATAACTCAAAATTTCTTCTTCCTGTTGCCAAATACGGCTGCTGGCCAAGGTTCGAAATGATGCCACGGCGCAGTCTTTTAGCAACCCCTTTCGAATCAACTGCACAAGCACAACATCTTTGTCATAGTTGTTATAAGATGTTGATGATGCGACATACAGTGAATCACCCGACGGTGGGGGAACCAAAGCATAACCTCCGCGGGTCAACTGCGCTAAAGACGTGATTCCAACCCAACGGATTTTTTCACGCAGTTGGGAATTAAGGCAATAAATAAAATGGTTACGATGAAAATGAAAGCGATATGTGGCCAAGAAATCAATATTAAGCTCTTTAATTTTGTTCGATAAGAACGTCGTGGCCATGCGTGGGACATAAACGTCCTTTATAAAAACATACAGATTAATCGACGCGTGCAGAACTAAAACTCCGCTAAGAACTATTGTCAATTGCCTGCGCATATTAACAAAGTTTTTTATAAAATCATGAAGCGCAAACCCGACAAGAAAAAGGATCCCGATTAAAGCCGGAAAATAATTAGCTCCGTATTGTGCCACCTTTGCGCCTTCCGCTAACAACGGTGAAGAAATGCTCAAGACGATCACACCAGAGATTTTCAAGCGGTTTAACCATTGTTTTTCTTGCACAACCCGCCAGCACAAATAACCCGCCGCCACCACATAAAGCGGGAACAAAACCGGCATGATCAATAAAAAATATTTAACAATCCAAAGCAAACCTCCCCTCACCTCACCAACATTGATGTGCGGGAACCACTGCTGTAAAAACGGCTGATTGTAATAAAAATGATTAAAAGCGCCACTGATGTGAACATATTCCGTAAAATTCTTAATGCTTAAAGCGATATCCGGTAAGTTGACGTAAAAAAAGACTAACATAAAGCCAAACGTGGCAATCAGCCCATGACCGACGAACAATTTTACTTTACCGAGAATATTATCTTTATTTTTAAACGTCAAAACTGTAAACAAACCGGCCGCATAATACGGCACGTACAAACTGCTGACTGTGGAAGAAAAAAAGGCAAGGCCAAAAGTCAAACCGGAAAAGAAGACCCAAATAGCCCGCCAACGTGTTTGCGGGGCTTTGAGCAAAATCATGACCGACGCAAGAAAAAACATCAAACCAAGAGTTTGATGCTTTGCAAACAGAATATAAATATACGGCCACATGCAAAAGACAAAAGTCAGATAACAAAAAAGCGCAATCCAATCTCCCCAAAACTTGCGGCTAATATAAAACACAAGAATCGACGAGACGGCGATCGCGACAAGGCCGAGCATCATAAGCGGACGAATGCTTTCAAAATCATTGAGCAAGAACTGAAAAACAGAAATCGCCACGACATACAATTCTTTGCCATGAAGCCAGCGAACATTTTCAATACCTTCGGTAATGTGTATTTCGGAAAGATAATGCACATACGGAATACGTAGCGCGGCAGGCATGTAATAAACTTCCGCATCCGTCGGCCAAGGATTGATTCCCCAAATGGCAATGCCTAAGCCAACTGCAATTAGAAAAGATAGCAGAATAACAAAACGTGAAATTAGATAGGATTGCTTAGTTGAAGTCACTAGATGAATTCTGATTAAACAATGTTAAACGCGCCCAGAGGGATTTGAACCCCCAACACCTAGTTCCGAAGACTAGTGCTCTATCCAATTGAGCTATGGGCGCAAATTTTACTTACAGGGATAAAGGATATATTCCCCTGCTCAAACAATGTCTCGCGCTCTCACAAAATTTCGAGGCTCGCCAAACTCGCATGGGAATATATCCTTTATCCCTGCTGATGCAAATTTCTTTCAAGAGAATCAATAGCTACTTGCGCTTCTTTCTGATCAACTTTAAAAATTTGCCGGTAAACCTTTGTAGCCTTAGCCTTTTCACCTCTTAATAAAAGCTCACGAACATCAAAAAGAGTCGGTTTCTGTTTTGGAGTACTAACTGTTTGACTTCCTAATCGTTTCTGATGCCAAACCCAATACGCCCGTACAATTACAAAAAAACACAAACCCACAACCGCCAACGCAATGAACGCGGAAAAAACCGCTTCTGAAGATTGAACAGGTAAATTCGTCAAACTATTTGCCATTTTCACCCCAATTACAAAGCATCATATCATCTTATTTCTTTTTACGAGCTTTTTCCTCCCATAATCCCAATTTATATTCATGGGCTTGGGCTGAAAGTGCTTGAAAAATATGCGCGTATTTAACATTAGGCGGGATGGTCATCGGCTCAGCGTAACCTGCCTGAACAATCGTCGCATTTAAAAAATACCATTTCTTACCATCCAAATTAACAATATAACCCGATCGCGGCGAACGAGACAATGGCGGCCGAGGAAAAGGCAAATACACATACGCTAATATCCGTCCGTATTTATCCCGTTTTTCAACATCAAACTCCAACCGAACCTTTTGACCCGCAACCCACCGATTGGTAAACTGATACGCACGTTGTCCCATGGCCTTAATCTTTACAATATCCTGTCCAGTCCGATTCGCATCCGCAAAAAGCTTATCGCTATCGTGCAATTCAGGAGTATCAATCCCAATCAAACGAACCTTATCACCATTTGTCAGTTGAATCGTGTCCCCATCATAAACCCGCGCGACAACGGCATCACGATAATTTGCATGCGGCGTGATTCCGGCAACCAATGCTGCCCCGACGGCCAAAACAAAAAACAAAAGCTTATATGGCGGCTTTCTCATAACTATTGATCTTCTTTTTCGTCATCGGATGCAAAACCATCCACGACTTTTTTAACATCCAACTGTGCTTTTTCAATTTTATTCTTACAAACTTTCAATAATTCAACAGCTTCTTTCACATTATCAGCGAGCTCATCGACATCAATTTGCTCTGTCTCGATTTTAGATAAAATTTCATCCAGCTTTTTGACTGCCTTACTATATTTGATCTCTGTCACGTTCTGCCTCCCTTAATCACTGTGCTTTTGACTTGACCGTCGGATAAATCACTCACAAGAGCAACGCCCGCATTGACCTGCTTAATGCTACGCAAAAGTGTTCCATCGGCTAATCGCGTGATACTAAACCCACGTTTTAATGTTTTAACCGGACTGGCCAACTCAATCAAGCGGTGCAAATTCTTTATACGCAAACTCTCCGTTTTAAAACGACCGCCAACATCTTTGATTAAAATATCCTGAGCCGAAGCATTCTTTAAGGCAGCTTGCTTCAAAAATTGCCGCGGTTTTTGTTTTAAATATTCCTGTCGACGAATCAAATCCAAGTGATGCTGTTTTAAAAAACTATTCGTACTGCTCTGAATACTATGCGCATTATTTTTTAAACGCCTCTTCTCTTGCGTGAGTCCTTGAGAAACAGAATCAACAATCGTTTCCACTTTTTGGCGTGTCGTATCCAAAAAGTTTTTTACCAGACCCGTTATCAATTGCGCAATGGCTGTCGGTGTCTTCTGATAGGTATGAGCAGCTAAATCGGTAATTGTAATATTAATTTCGTGACCAATACCGCTAAAAACCGGCAGACGGGCGCTAGCAATCTTTTCTGCGATTTCCTGACTGTCAAAACAACTTAAATCGGCAATTGACCCACCACCGCGCGTAATAACAATCGCATCAAGACTTTGAATCTTTTGCAATTGATCCATAGCCTTACACACATCCGCGGACGCGGCCTTTCCTTGCATTAAAGTGTTTCGGCAAAAAACTTTAAAACTATAACCGGACAATTGCAATTCAGAAATAAAATCATTATACGCGGCCGAATCATGCGACGTAATCAAACCCAAATTCAACGGAACAAGCGGTAAGGGCAATTGCTTGTTTTTATCAAGTGTGCCTTTTCCCTTTAAGAGCGCAATTAACCTTTGCTTTTCTTGGGCAATTTTGCCAAGGGTATAAATTGGGTCGATACTCTCGACAATGAGACGAACAGCGCCATGTGGCGGATAAAAATCGACTTTGCATAAAAACTTAACTTCAATATCATCTTTTAAACTAAAAGCATTTTCCGCGCTTTTCAAAACTTGATCGATATAAATCTTGCGACCCGAGAAAATAACCAAACCAATCCGCGCCAAAACATCTTTTGAAATCGCGTCTTTTTCGCAAAGTTCAAAAAAAACATGAGATTTATCCCGATTACGATTATACCCTTGAATTTCCCCGCAAACCCAAACGCCCGAGGGAAAACCCATGTTAAGCACATCTTTGATGTGCCCATTGAGCTGCGAAACTGTCAAAAATTCATTATTGGACATATTTTAAAAATTATCCGGGTCAATCACGGATGCAATAAGCCAAACACCGTGTTTTTTTTCTAATATTGCAACACCACCAGTGGGAAAAGCAACCAAATTACGATTTGCTTCTCCCGAGACAAGAAGGCTAAGCAAACTACCCATAAACGGCATATGTCCGACAAGCATTATGTCTTGCTTCTGTTGTTCAATAAAATCAGCGATCTTTTCAATTCGATCATTCGGCGATAAGCCCTGCTTTTCAATCAAAGGCTTTTTGATTTTTAATTCTTCATGAATAATTTCCGCGGTCTGACGGGCACGGACACGAATGCTGTGATAAACATTTTCAACATCACATGAACATTCTTTAAGAAATCGCGCGACGCGCGTAACCTCCTCAATACCCTCCCGACTTAATGGCCGGACAATATCATCATCCCCAGCAATCGCGTTTCCATGACGAACAAGATACACCCTCATCATGGCTTCTCCAGTTTCGCAAATTCAACAACCGCCGCGCGGATCTGCTCAAGCGTTGCGGTCGCGTGCGATTCAATAACTTTGATGTGATGCTTTTTAATAAACGGATAAACACTCTTGATATCAAAATCACCTTCCAACGGGGCATTGTGATCACGCAAAATTTTTACACCATGCAAATGAAAACCAATCAATTTATCTGAATAGCGCTTAAGACATTCGATATGATTATAAATCCCCAATCGATCATTGGCTTCCGCGTGACCGACATCATGCCAATACCAAAGACCTTGTTTGTGAAACTTTGCCAGCAATTCGCCTATTTCATCATTATTCGGAATCTCCGTCGGATAGTAGCGCGTTTCAAGGCCAATTTTAATATTTTTTTGTTGCGCAAAGTTCATAACATCCGTCAAACTCTTCGTTAGCGCATCCATGTGTGGCCCACGCTTCGCTTGCCTTTCCTTAATAAAGCGTTCCCGCAGCTGAGCAAACGCATCTGCTCCAAGATCAGAAACCTTATACATCTTAAACAATTTTTCCGAAAGCTCATCTGGCATTTCCACAGTTCCGGCATGAATGACAACAACCGGCGCGCCAACTTTAACGGCCGTATTGACAGCTTCTTGCGTCCAGCGAACAGCCAAATTACGCTCATTGTCATCAAGAGAAGTTAAACGATAATAATTCGATGGATGGCGCGGAGACGGATAATCATCAGGTAAAGGACAAAAATTGTGCACACTCGAAACCGCCAAATCCAACTCGCTCAAGAGCGGAATGATTTGAGCTAATTCCGAAACCGTAATTTTATAACCAAGCTCGACGGCATTTAACCCCGTTTCCTTAATTTGCAATAAAAGTTGACGCATATTCGCGCCAGAACGATAATTCCAAGCGGTTGAAATCGAAAGCATTACCGGCGTGTTCCTTCCTGTTCAAAATGTGCGATAGCGGCTTTAATGACCGCCTCTAGACCTGTAAACTGTTCCTGCGCCAATTCCTTTTTCTGATGCAAAATGCGGCCATTGTCCTTATTTTTACGTTCTAAGTCCTCATTGTACCAAAACTCAAAATCTTTGTAGTCTTTGACAAGACGATTGTATTCAGTCAGTCGACGAGCATACTCAACGATAGCATGATCCGAAAATTCTGAGGAAGTCTGCGCTTTTTTTAAAACGTCAAGCGTAAAATACCGTAATCGCCCCAATTGGAACATTACATAATACGCTTCTAAGTTAGCCTTAGTTTCAAGAACCAAAGCCTTCATTTCCTGCCGACGTTCTTTTTGCTTCTTGTAATCATGAAAAAATTTTAACATCGAAACATTTTACCAAATACATTGAAAATCATTACAAATATTTAAATATAGTGCACGGGGCTAAAAAGCGTTTGACTTTACCACACATTCGGTTTAAAAGTTATGGAGCACAATGATTAACCAATACTACTTAGGAGGAAATAATGAAAACCATACGTAATAGCTTTTTAGGCTTGATTTTCTGCGTTGGACTTGCCACCACCGCAAGCGCAGCTAATACTTACATGATTGATACCACACACTCCACCATTGGATTCTCGGTCAAACACTTAACTGTTTCGACAGTTCCAGGAAACTTCAAAGACTTTAGTGGCACCATCGTCCTTGATCCCACAGACCCAACCGCGACGATCATTGAAGCAACAATCGAAACCAAAAGTATCAATACCAACAATGAAAAGCGGGACACGCATTTGCGTAGTGCCGATTTTTTTGACGCCGATGCCAATCCAACAATTACTTTTAAAAGCACGAGCGTTACCGCCGATGGCAATACATATAATGTTAGCGGTGACTTGACCATAAAGGGCGTAAGCAAGAAAGTCATGATCCCTGTGGAACTTTCCGGTCCAGTCAAAGGCCCAATGGGCGGCAATATGGTCATCGGGTTATCCGGACAAACTAAGATCAACCGTCAGGATTATGGTGTCAAATGGAACAAACAGATGGATACCGGCGGACTTGTAGTTGGAGATGATGTTACTATTAATATTGATATTGAAGCACACGAAAAACCCACACAAGAAAAGATGTAATTCTCTAAATTGTAAAAAACCCTGCATCTTACGGTGCAGGGTTTTTTATTTGTAAACAATAAACAAAATCAATCGAAGACAACGGTTTTATTGCCGTAGGTAAGAATTTTTCGCTCCAAATACCATCGCACAGCTCGACTTAAAACAATCTTTTCCAAGTCCTGCCCTTTACGCTTGAGATCTTCAATCGAATCACGGTGACTAATACGCACCGTATCTTGTTCAATAATTGGCCCTTCGTCGAGCTTAGCAATGACAAAATGACTTGTAGCCCCAATGATTTTGACCCCTTTTTGATAAGCCTGCTCATACGGACTTTTACCGACAAAAGCGGGCAAAAAGGAATGATGAATGTTTATAATGCGATTGGGGAAATGTGAAACAAAATTCGGACTTAAAATCTGATGATAGCGCGCAAGAACGAGCAGTTCAATCCCATGTTTCTTTAAAATCGCAAGCTCTGACTTCTCCTGCTCTTTTTTATTTTTCTTGTCAATTTCAACTTGAAAGAATTTAATACCAAATTGCTCAGCAACACCTTTGGCATTAGAGTGATTGCTAATAATTAGAGGAATGTCGCACTTTAGCTGTCCGCCTTGATGGCGCAAAAGCAAATCATACAAGCCATGCAAATGCTGAGAAACAAAAATCGCAACTCGAGGAACGTCGTCAGTAAAATACAGTTGCCACGACATGCCAAATTTCTTGGCCATCGGCTTAAAGCTACCTACAATCTTATCTTGACTGACCTTAAATCCAACGAGTGACCATTCAATACGCATAAAAAAGGTATTGCTCTGCTCATCAATATGCTGACTTGCATCAATGATATTGCCGCCGTTGTCAAAAACATACGACGTTACCGCGGACGTAATCCCTTTTTGATCCGGACAAGATATTAAAAGAATAGCGTGTTGCAAAGATGACTCCCTTCTTTGATACTCAAGAGTATACCATATTGCTTAGTCTACTTTTGCGGAAGGACTTCTTCGAGCTTTGAAACAAGCTCCAATGCTAAAGGATCTACTTTTGAATCAAAACGACTGGTCACATTCCCATCGGGAGAAACCAAAAATTTATTAAAATTCCATTTGATCGGGCCATTAAAACCCGACTGCGTCGTAAGATATTCATACAGAGGATTAATACCAGCACCTTTTACACTTGTCTTAGCAAAAACCGGAAAAGTGATTTTGTACTTAAGCATACAAAACTCTTTGATTTCTTGATCTGTTCCCGGCTCTTGGCGCATAAAATTATTCGCGGGAAAAGCTAAAATCTCAAATCCGCGTCCCTTATACTTTTCATAAAGTGTTTCTAAACCTGCATATTGCGGCGTAAATCCGCATTTCGAAGCAGTATTGACAATAAGAAGCGCTTTACCCTTATAATCAGCAAGATGAACATCTTCCCCATCGATATTCTTCATTGTAAACGAATGGACATTCTGCGATTCTGAAGTATTTGCAGGTGTTTGCGCAAAGATTTTTGCTGAGAATATACCAACACACACAATCAAGATCATTATCAAAATGAAAATTTTCATTATTTCCTCTTTTCTGTTAGGGACTTCTTATTTTGGATTTCAGATTTCAATTGTAAAGCGCCGGCATAATCCGGTTTCAATAAAATCGCGACGTCTAAATCACGCAAAGCCGCCGCGTCATCGCCGGTTTGCCGCCAAAGCAAAGCACGATTCAAATAGCTCAACGGGTTATGCGGCGCGAGTTTGATAGAACGATTATAATCCGTCATTGCCTTCTGCGTTTGACCTTTAATGCTAAAAACAATAGCGCGATTATCCAAAGCGACAATATTATTAGGATTAACAGCAAGCGCAATATTAAAATCACGCAATGCCGCGTCATAGTTTTTCGCAAAAAAATATCCCGAGCCACGCCGACTATAAGCTTCCGCGCGATAAGGCGTTGATCGACGACGCGCAGAAATGCCAATTGTTTCAATAGCCTTACTATAATCTTCAATCGCGCCTTGAAAATCTCCTACGGAAAACAAAACATTGCCGCGATTAAGATATGCTTCGCTAAAGCCCGGATTTACAGCAATCGCTTGAGAATGATCGTTCCACGCTTCTTCAAACATTCCCAATTCCTTGTGGACAATACCGCGATTGGTCAACGCAAAATCATAATTCGGCAAAATAATAATAGCTTTTGTATAATCCCTCAAGGCCGTCTTTAAATCTCCCTTATCTTTATAAGCCAAAGCTCGCTGATTATAAGCCATCGCCGCATCAGGATATTGTTTTATAACACCATTCCAAAAAGCAATCCCATCGCCCCAGATTTTCGCCTGATTAAACGTCCCAACTCCTAAAAGAATGAAACAACCTAAAGATACACCAATAAAACTCACATAGTAAATCCTCTTTTGCACTTTAGCCCACTGCTGCAAACGCCGAAAGTAAACAGCCAGCAAAATACAAATTCCGACGCTGGGCAAATACATAAAGCGATCCGCGACAATACATAAATCCACACTGGAATCAAATCGCAATAAAAAGAAAATTGAAAAGAAATAAAATAAGAAAGCAAAAATAAACCAACGATTCTTTCGCCAATGAATTAAAAAAAATATAATCACCATTGTCGCTATTATTGCAAACGCAAATTCCGGATTCGTAATTTTTACAGGATCAGGCAATTGATACAGCGGCAAAAGATTCAAAGGCAAAAGAAATTTCTTAATATAAAAAATCAATGTCCACAACCACGTCAACAATGCGTCCGAAAAATGAAAAGCAATGACACGCGAATTTAATGTATACGTCAGCCACGCAATTGGGAACATCACAATCGCAAAAAGAAACTTCTCAGCAAAAATTCTTAACTGAAATTTACGGCGCGAAAACCAATCCAAAAGAAGCAATATAAATGGCAAACTCAACGCCATCGGCTTAGCCAGAATACTTAAAAATCCACACATTAAACTCACAACAAAAAAAATTTTACGTTTTTCCGTCAAGTAGCGCCAATAACAAATCAAAGACAACATGTAAAACGCGCCATAAAGAACATCTTTTCGTTCCGTCACCCATGCTACCGATTCGACATGCATTGGATGTATGCCAAACAACAGTGCCGCAATCGCAGCCACAGTCAAAGACTTTGATAAACGAATCGCAAAAACAAAAACCAAAGCCGTAACCAACAGATGTAACAACAAATTGTGTAAATGAAAGAAAAACGGTTTATAGCCAAAAAAATGGTATTCTATGGCAAAAGACAATATCGTCAAAGGCGTGTAATTGAGGGAAACTTCACTGGTAAAAATGGCTTTGACAGTCGGCCACGAGAGATCACGGATCATCTCATTTTCGACGACATAAATATTGTCGTCCCAAGATGTAAAACCGTTAAAAAGGGACGGCCAAAATGCAGCAAAAACTGCAGATAAAATCAACCCAAGAATAAGCAGATTACGGATGTCTTTTTTCATATTTTGTGCGTACTTGACAAAGGATATATTATATTAAATACTATACAAGTTGTAATATTTTAAATCATAAAAGGGGTGCTCAATGATGCGAAGTCTCTATGTGGCAATGACAGTATTCTTACTTAGTTTTCCTACCTTAGCCAACGCCCAAGCCAATAAAGTTACACTCACAACATATTACCCGGCACCATTTGGCGCCTATGATCGGTTAAGACTAGTCCCCCAAACCGCACTCGGAGCTGGAACCTGCACAGCCGCAACAGAAGGAACTTTATACATTGAATCAGTATCAAAAGCCATAAATCAATGTGTCAGTAACGCTTGGGTTCCTTTAGCTGGTGGATATTGGAGCACTGAACCTGCAGCATTTACAGATGGCGGCGTTTCCATTGATCGATATTACTTATACAAAACATATGCCGACTTAACCGTAAATAGACCTCAGGTTGGTGTTGGAACTCGGCTTCCCTTAGCGCCTCTCCATGTCACAAGAAATACCAATGGCTGGGATGGTCCGCCAACGCTTATCCTCGAAAATACTTCCGTTACTGATCCTTCTGTCGGAATTCTACTCAAATCCTTTGCGGCAAACACCGCGGGCGCGACATTAGCTGAGGTTGCGAAAATCAATGCCGATTACGAAAACGCGATGGTCAATCCAAATTCACATTTAAGTATTTGGTTAAGAGACGGCATTACCGCAAATAATAATACCCTTACTGAACAATTCGTCTTTTCTGGACAAGGACGCTTAGCGATGGGTCTTTGCACTACAGGATCTCTTCTTTGCATGTCGGCAAAAGGAATAACTGGAGCCGCTGCTGGCGCGGTACCCTATTTAGCGTTAAATACAAATTCTTCAACGGGCGGTGATGTCTTAATTGTCGACAGTTTCGGCAGAGTTGGAATCAACAGAACGACGGCCCTCACGGAAAGATTGGAAGTCGAAGGTAATATTAAGGCAACCAACTTAATCCTTACATCCGACGCTGGATTAAAAAAAGATATTACCCCTGTCAACAATGCTTTAGATAAAATTTCGCGACTTCATGGTGTTTCCTTTGAATGGAAAGATGAATCATTAGGAAAAGGGAAAAACATGGGTGTCGTTGCGCAAGATGTTGAAAAAATATTTCCTGAAGCGGTTTATGGCAAAAACGGTGAAAAAGGCGTGAATTATCCATCTCTGATCGCGCCATTGATTGAAGCAGTCAAAGAATTAAAAACAAAAAATGAAATTCTAAGCCGTGAACTTCAAAACCAATCCATACAAATTCACGAACAACAGCAAAAAATAAAATCTTTACAAAGCTCACTTGAAACTAGAGAACCCCTATTAACTCCATAAGAATCTCATGAAAAAAGCTGTTTTCATTCTTCTAGTCCTTTTCACGCTTTCCGCAAAAAATGCTTGGGCGGTCGCGTGCTCAACCCCCGGTGTACAACGTTATACAAGTGGGAATTTAGAATTTTGCGATGGCTCCAACTGGAAACTCTTAGGCCTTGCCAAAGAAGCCCAATCTCCCCTCGCGGCTTGTGCCCAACCGGGTCTTCAAGGCTATAGCACCTTTAACAATCGTATGGATTTCTGCAGCAACAATAACAATAGCTATAAATTAAACTGCCGCATCAATGCCACTGATACATGTACAGCAATACAGGCGGGAACGCAAAGGTACAATACTACCCTTAATGTTATGCAATACTGTAATTCCACAAACTGGGTCAATCTCGGCAATGTTGCCGGATTTCCATGCTGTCCTGATGGTTTTATTCCTGTTGCCGCCGATAGCACAGTCGGAGTAAACACGGATTTTTGTGTGGCGAAATATCATATGAAAGCCACGACCAACGCGGGCGCACCAGTTGCCAACGGCATCAATCTCGGTAACGCGGCTGGCCATTATCCTGAATCAAGAGCAACTGATACCCCTTGGAGTAATCTAAGTTTTAATGACGCTTTCAATGAATGTCAAAGTTTAGGAACAGGTTATCATTTGATTACAAACCCAGAATGGATGGCAATCGCAAAAAGTATTGAAAACAACCGTGTGAACTGGTCTGGCAATGCAGTTGGAAGTGGTCACATTCCAACAGGCCACAGCGATGCCAATCCCAATAATTATTTAGAAGCCAACAATACCGATACCCTAGGCTGTACCGGTACCAACAATAACAATTGTTTAATTCAAGCAAATAATGACTTTTGGCAAAAGCGGACATTTGTTCTTTCGAATGACGAAGTCATTTGGGATATGGCGGGCAATATCCACTCTTGGGTATCGACCAATACTAATGGCGATTCTTTTTCTTATATTAGAACATCATGTAATGTCGCACCTTGCACCAAACAACTCAACGATCCATACAACACTGATCCAGTTCTTCCGCTTCCAGCAGGTAAATATATTTCTATACTTGCACCCACTATGTTTCCACCAAATGCACAAGCTTCAACAAATAAATTTGGTTTTCTCCCGGCCAATGACGCCGACTGGGTGACAGGAATCAATTATGGCGCAACACCTTACGATCAACGTGGATTTGGAATGATCACTTGGCTTTCCGGAGGATTTGCATTCTTCAGTGACCGAGCGATTTATCGTGGTGGTGTTTATAATCTACCGCTTACGGGACTGGGAGAACGCGTCGGAGGACTCTATTCCGCATGGGTTACACAATCACGATCTTCAAATTTTAGTGACATAGGTTTTCGCTGCACATACACCCCCCCAGCGTATTAAAGCAAAATAATAGAATACCGATTGAACTACACAAAATTTTGACTAAGATAGTTTTATACAAAATTTGCGGAGGGATTTATGGCGTTTTCAGATTTTATGAATAAGGTAAGACATTGGGACATGCAAGCCGCGCGGTGGATGATGCGGCATTTTTACATTCTCTTCTTTGAATTTGTTCTCGTTATTATCTTCTTTGTTTTTCTTTTTAGCACATTTCGAACCATTGACGTGGCTCATGATGCCGTTAAGGACAATGTGATGGAACAATTGCTTGTTCAGCAAGCGACCAGCACACATATTATTATCATTTTGATGTTATTAAATTCGTTCTGGCTACTCTATATGTTTAATGAAATCGGACGTCTGCGGACAATTCTCAAAGATATCAGCTTTTACCAATCTCGCCGCAAACCCAATAGTTAATCCCACTTCTCGAGTCTAGAAATATTCCTGATATAATTCAACAACTTTATTCGAAAGTCTTTGTTTTATTCCCATATTCCCTTCTTGAAGGGATGAATTGCCGCGTGCCCGCGTCAACCCCGACTGCGCCAAACCAACAGCTCCACAATATTTAGCGGCATACGGTAAACGCTTTGAAGTCATATTCAACTTGCCCATCTTGACAGGCATCGACGCGACAAGCTCAATACGCTCTTCTAATCCCGGCAATAGCGATCCGCCTCCGGTCATAATAATCCCTGACTTAATGTCATCAACAAAATTAGAATTCCGAATGGCCTGCAGCACCATATCAACAAAACGCGCAACCGCCGGTTCAAGCGCTTGCGCAATAATTTCTTTCTTAATCGGCGTATAACCGTCCGCGCTCTTAATCAAAATTTCCTCATCATTGCGGATTTCGGAACTTAAAGCAAACGCGTATGATTTCTTAATATCTTCCGCGAGATCAAAATGTATACTCAAACGATTAGCGATACTTTGCGTCAAATGTTCACCACCCAAAGGAATGTTCACAACATACTTAAGAAAGCCGTCTTTAAAAATCAAAATGTCCGTCATCAGCGAACCCACATCCAACAAAACGCAACCCTGACGACGGTGATATTCACTTAAACTGGCTTCCGCCGATGCATAAGATGTATAAAAAGTATTCGCGACATCATAACCCGCCTGATTGACAGACTTTACAAGATTTTGCAATAAAATATTCTTGACGAGAATCAATAACGTGTGAATTTCCATTTTGCGGCCATAAAGTCCAAGCGGATTTAACGCCGTATTCACATCATCCACTTTGTAATACTGCGGGAAATTATGCAAAACATATTCATCCATACTCGCGCCAAGAATTTTAGCCTGATCTTTAACTTTACGAATATCATTAGGCGAAATCACTTTACTGCCTCGTTCCAAAAGAGGAATGACCGCGTTTGAATACTGCTTTTCAATCATTTCACCGCCGACACCCAGCTGAATATCTTTAAGCTTAATGCCGGTTTTACCGATGAGACCAGCGACAGCAAAATGAACACATTCAGCCAACTCACTAAGATCAGTCAACACGCCATTCTTAAAGCCCGCTGTCTTTAATTCATACACTCCAATCAATTCGGGTGATTGATTGTCGACATCTTTAATCAACGCGGCTTTAACAGTTAACGCCCCCAAATCAAATCCACAAAAATATTTTTGAGAAACTAACTTTTTCCACATAACGACCTCACCAAGTATTTGGATCTCTCGCGAATAATCCTATTGTTTCTTATTAATAATCGGTTCCTTAAAACGCAAATCGATGTAATTAACCGCGTCCGCTTTAATTGCGCCCTGCGCCATCAAAAATCCCAACATCATAATCTTCTGCTGAATTTTATCCTGAGCAAGTATAATTTTCATCTGATTGGCCAAAACACATTGAATTTCAGAAAGATTTGTCATATCCAAACTCACAACAGGCATCGATTCTAAACGCGGATTTTCCTTCACATTTTTAATGATACCCGTCGCTAATTCCAACTCTGAATGACGCAACGGTTTTCCAATCACCGCGTTTTGTTCCATATTCAAACCTTTTATCATCGGCAATCGTGTATTCGCGGGAATCGCCAAACTCAAAACCATACCATCTTTATCAATAAGAATTGCCTGTCTTTTTGTTGTGATAACAGCAAATGGGTCACGACGTATGGCGTCCACATAAATCCGATTTGGGAACTGGCGATAAATCCGCAAATGATCGATTTGAGGATACTCAATTTGCAAACGACGCTGTACAACATAAAGGTCCACATCAAAAATATTTTGTCCAATCAAACGGTCAAGAGTATGACTACGAATAAACTGCAATGATTGCTGTGAAACCACTTCACGAATTTTAAACATCGATGATGTCCTTAAATACGACCCGACTCCCTGCCACAAACAGAAAACCACAAACATCACACATACAACAATAATGAAATACTGCAAAATTCGCACAGCAACTTTTGTTTTCGCCTGATCTTTCCGTGCCATTTTTCAAACCACTTTCTGAATATATTGTAATTCCCGCTTGCGTGCCGCGGCAAAACCCGCGATCGTCAAACAAAGTTCCGTGAAATTTAATCCCTTATTCTGCGCCGCCATTGGTAAAAGACTTGTCGCGGTAAAACCCGGAATCGTATTAATTTCGAGGAAATACACATTCCCCATTTCATCAAGAATAAAATCCGATCTGGCCATATCCCGACAACCTATCACTTTAAAAGCGATTTGTGACATCTCTTGAATACGTCGAGCCTGCTCGGGACTGATCTCCGCCGGAACAATATAATCACTCATTCCTTTTTGGTATTTCGCCGTGAAATCAAAAAACTTATTCTTCGAACGAATTTCGATCAACGCCAAAGCTTCGCCTCCCAAAATTCCCGATGTAATTTCCTTACCGCTTAAATAACGATCAACTAAAATTCGCGGGCCAAATTCAAAAGCATTCACAACGGCAGCTTCAAAATCTTCCGGCCGCCGCACGATCGTAATACCAATACTCGAACCTTCACACGCTGGTTTAACAACGACAGGACAACCTCCGAATTTTTCTAAAAGGGCTAAAGATTGCGATTCGTTCTTTCTGTCTAAAATAAAAAATTCTGGGACCGAAACACCATTCTTCTTTAAAAGAATTTGTGTTTCAGCCTTATCCATAGCCAAACGACTAGGCTGCGACCCCGAACCTGTATAAACAATGCCAGCTTTCTCAAAGATAGCTTGAATCGTACCATCTTCGCCAAACTTTCCATGAAGCGCTAAAAAAACGATATCAACTTTCAACTGAGCAAGTTGTGTTAAAATTTCATTTTCATCAATTGTATTCAATTCCACTGCCACAACATCGCAGCCAGCGTCCTGCAAAGCGTGCAAAACCGCTTTACCAGATTTCAAAGAAATTTCCCGCTCCGACGAGCAACCACCCATCACAACACCGACACGACCTAATTGTTGAACTGGAATCTTCATTTTAATAATGGCTGCCCCTGAATTTCTCTAAGAACATCTTCACCAATTTTATAAATATCACCTGCGCCAAGCGTCAAAACCAAATCGCCTGACCGCACCATTTTAGTTAAATAAGCGGTAATTTCATCTTTTTTCAAATAAACCGCATCTTTTTTACCAGCGCTATGAATTCTTTCCAAAAGGATTTGTGAAGTAATCCCCGGAATCGGTTCTTCACTCGCCGCATAAATGTCAGTTAAAATCAAAAAATCAGTTTGGCTCAATGCTTTCACAAAATCATCCATCAAAAATTTTGTTCGGCTGTAGCGATGTGGCTGAAAAACCGTAATCACGCGCTTTTTCTTAACAGAATGGGCTGCTTTCAAAGTCGCAATGATTTCCGTCGGATGATGCCCATAATCATCAACAATTTGAATGTCATTAAATATCCCTTTGCGCTGGAAACGTCGATTAACACCGCTAAAACTCTTCAAACTCTTCTGAATCATTTCCGGATCAATACCCAACCGCAATCCCAGCATAATACATGCCATGCCATTGAGAATATTATGCTGACCCGGAATTGTCAGTTGAAAGCGCGGCAATTTTTTATTTTTATAAAGACAATCAAATTCCCAATAGCACTGCTCATTATTGACAAAATTCATCGTTTCAGTATGAAGATCATTGACCGATGAAAAACCATATGTCAAATATTCATGCTTACTTTTTAAGAGCAATTCCTTTAATCGCGTGTCATCTCCACAGCCAATCAAAAGTCCATCTTTTTGAGTTTGTCTCACAAACTTTTCATAAGCTTCAACAATATTTTCCCATGTATGATAATAATCCAAATGCTCAAAATCAATATTGGTCACAATCGAATATTGCGGCGCAAAATAAAGAAATGAACCATCACTTTCATCTACTTCCGCGACAAAATATTTGCCACCACCCAAATTCGCGCCATACGATGCGCCATTGATAATGCCCCCGACCGCGGTTGTGGGATTGAGTCCCGCATCAAGCAAAAGATGCGAAATCATCGACGTCGTTGTGGTTTTGCCATGCGCGCCGGCAACCGTAATGCCGATATGATTTTCCATAATTTGCGCCAACAATTCCGCACGCTTTAGAACCGGAATACATTTTTCACGGGCAAGTTTTAATTCAGGATTATCAGAATGAATCGCGGAGGAATACACGACATAATCCGCATCTTTAACATGACTCGCTTGATGCCCCAGAAAAATTTCCGCGCCCCTTTTCCGTAGCGACAAAGACAATGCGCTGTCTTTTAAATCCGATCCACTCACAACATGACCCTTATCAAGAATGAGCGAAGCCAAAGTCCCGACGCCAACACCACCAATACCTATAAAATGATATTTCATTGTGATTTAAGATAATCCACCCAGCGATTATTGAGATCTTCCATATTTCTAAAACGGCCATAATTCTTTTGCAATGCTTCCTCAAAGGAAATACCAGCACTGAGTTTTCGACAAAAATTCTCAAAACGTGATTCGCCTAACTCAACTATCATATAATACACAATACTAGCGGCTTCCGCATAGAAAATATTGATGATTTCTTCAGTTTTTTCTCTGCTTAAGCGATGAGCAGTCAATTCAGACAAAGGAATAAACTTACCCCTCTTGATCGCGTCTTTGACCACCTTATTCGCGCCCCAACGTTTAGCTTTTTCTTGATACATGGCGACCCCTTCGTCTAGCCACAAAGGAATGTGACTATTACCAATAAATTCACGAAAAATAAGATGCGCCAATTCATGCGGAAGTGTGGAATCAAAAAATCCCGCGGCTGCCGGAAAGGTGCGTATTTCTTTTTGTAAAACGTTGGCCATACCTCCCGACCATTCCATATTCTTGGCGTGAATACGATATTCATCCTGATCGTCATAAATATAAATTACCGCTCGGTTTTCATATGTCCAACCCTGATAGCGAATAAAACCCAAATTACGCGGAATTTCATCATAATATTCTTCAGCAGTCTCAGAGACATTCTTCACAAAATTCAGAGGCGCATTTTTGTAATATATAATGAAATGACGCGAATCATACTTACTCCATCGATCTGTATCTGCGGATACATAACTCGCAAACAAGAAAAGTAAAGCCACGATTAAAACACACTTTTTCATTTCTTCAAATTCTCAATTTCGTCAGACAATCGTTTGGCGGCATCAGGTCGATATATGCCACTGTATAATTTTGCAATTTCATCCTTTGTCATCTTGCGATTCATCATTTCAAGAACTGTACTCGTCAATAATGCCGAGGTGAGGTCTTTTTCATCAACAAGGTGACTGACATGACCTTGCGTAAGCACCAAAGCATTTTCGCGCTGATGGCCACCCGCATAAGGATACGGAATAAGAATTGCCGGCAAAGCAAAAGCCGCTAATTCCGTCACCGTCATGGCGCCAGCGCGACTAATGACAAGATCCGCGACACTATAAGCCTTATCAATCTCATCGGTAAAACTAAACACACAATGTGCGATACTCATTCCCTCATAAGTGATTTTACAGTCCTTCGCGTCTTTATCACCACAAATATGAATGATACCAAGAGTCAATTTGTCTTTAAGTTCTTTAATCACACGAATAAATTCCGCATTAATACGCTGACTTCCCTGACTTCCGCCTAAAACCAAAATGACAGGAACACCTTCGGGAAGCCCAAAACTTTTCAAATTTGCCAAACGATCAAGATGATCCGCAATTGGTCGACAAGGACAACCAGTCAAAACAGCCTTTTCCGAAGGAAAATATTTCAGCGCCTGTTCAAAACCAACAGCAATTCTTTTTACAAAAACTGAGAGCACTTTATTGGCTTTACCGGGCACAACATTCTGTTCTTGAATCATCGTCGGGATGCCTTGCAAAGCTCCTGCCATCACAACCGGAAAAGCGCCATAACCACCAAATCCAACGACAATGTCAGGACGTATCTGCTTTAAAATACTTACTGACTCAAAAAAAGATTTTATGGTTGCGAAAAAAAAGGCGATGCTGTTAGCAGGTGAAAAACCTTTGGCACTGATTTCAAAATATCGAAAGCCTGCCGCTTTGATTGTGGAACCAGATTGACGAAAAGCGCCAGCAAAAACAATTTCATGGCCACGAGATCTTAATTCTTGCGCCGTGACTAAAGCTGGAAAAATGTGGCCGCCGCTTCCCCCTGTGGCTAATAAAATTTTCATTTTTACGTGCAATCTTCAATTCGTGACACATTAAGCAACAAACCAATTAACATCATATCAACGACTAACGCTGAACCACCGTAACTGATAAATGGCAGCGGCAAACCTTTCGTCGGCAAAGCACCAATTGTAACGCCAATATTAATGACTGCCTGCAAGCCGATAATAATCACAATTCCACATACCAAATAATATCCAAATGGATCCTTGGTCCTTTTTGCGACGCGCGCGCCTTGCCAAATAAAAAAGCCAAAAAGCAAAATCACAGTAAACGCACCCACAAAGCCCATTTCTTCACCAATAATCGATAAAACAAAATCCGTATGCGCGGCTGGGAGATAAAAAAGTTTTTGAATACTGTGTCCAAGACCAACACCAAAAAGCCCCCCCGATCCAAAAGCAATCTGTGATTGTGTCAGCTGAAAACCGGCGCCCTGTCGATCTTGCCAAGGATCTAAAAAAGTCGCAATACGAGCCCAACGATAAGGAACCTGTACAACCAAGAAATAAAAACCCGGAATGGCCATCAATCCCAACAGGCCCAAATATCCTATTTGTCCGCCAGCAATAAAAAACATTGCGAGCACGGTAATTCCGATTAAAAAAGCACTTCCCAAGTCCGGCTGTTTCAGAATCAATACACATGTCAACCCAAGGGCAATCATCAAGGGGACAAATCCTCGACGAAAACTCTTTATATCATACGGTTTCCGTGCTAAGAAATCAGCAACATAAACAATCATCGCAATTTTGGCAAATTCCGTTGGCTGAAAATTAAAAAACCCAAGCTTAAACCATCGCCGCGCACCATAACTTGATTTTCCAATGTGCGGAATTAATACCAAAACCAACAAAATAATTGTTATCACCATCATGGGTTTGGCAATCTTACGAAGATCCCGATAATCCGCGGCCATAATTCCGCACGCAGCCGCGAAACCAAGTATTAGAAATATTAAATGACGCTTTAAATAATAAAAACTATCTCCCTGCCCCTGCAAAGCATAAATCCCACTGGTGCTAAAAACCATAATGACACCTAGGCAAATTAGAGCTAAACAAATTGTGGCAATGGAAATTCGTAATTCACGCATATTTTACTAAGATTGTTTATGTTTCATTTTTAAGTAAGATTGCTGCGTCACTACCGCACCTTGAAATGGATATACCTACTTCAAATTCTGTACGATGGTTTTAAACGCGTGGCCGCGTTCTTCAAAATTCTTAAACATATCATAACTTGTGCACATTGGTACCAACATCGCAACATCACCGGGCTGCGCAACTTGTCGCGCGCCATTAACCGCATCTTCCAGCGTTGTGCATTCTAACAACGGCACTACACCATCAAAGGCTTCTCGTAATTTTGCCCGCGCTTCACCAAAAACAATCATTGTTTTTACCTTCTTAGCGACAAGCGAGCGAATAACTGAAAAATCCAAATTTTTATCTCGTCCGCCGCACAGCATCACAATCGGTCGCGAAATACTTTCAAGAGCCCAGCGTCCGGCTTCAACAGTTGTCGCTTTTGAATCATTGATATATTCAACTCCATTAAGATTACGAATTTTTTCCATTCTGTGCTCAACACCTTTAAATGCATCAATTTCTCGACGACAAATATTCATCGGCAATCTTAGGATATGCGCAACCGCAAGAACCGCCAAATGATTCGGATTATTTATTTCTGCGACATACGGCTCATCATCATTAAAAAAAGAAACGTGCGCTTTAAGCTGTGTTGCCAATCTTTTTACCCATTCGTCTTTAGCATTTAAAACCGCAAAATCGCCTTGATCTTGATTCAGAAAAATTCGTGTCTTTGCCGCAAAATATTCTTCAATATTTTTGTGTCGATCAAGATGGTTTTGACTAAAGTTCAAAAAAAGCGCGATATGAGGCTTAAAGGTCTCAATTGTTTCCAGCTGAAAAGAACTGATCTCAGTTACAAAATAATCGTACGCGTCGTTCTTCAAAACAAATTCAGTAAAAGGATTTCCAACATTCCCGCAAAGACACGCTCTTTTACCACACGCATCAAGCATCATCTTAATCAGCGTAGAGACAGTTGTTTTTCCGTTAGAACCCGTAATCGCAATAATTGGTTTCTGACAAAAACGACTGGCTAACTCAATTTCGCTCCAAATCGGAACTCCTTTTGCACGCGCCCACTGCACGGGCAAAGCATCAATACGAACACCCGGACTCAAAACAACAAGATCACTTTGCTCAATAAAATCTTGGGTATGACCCTCGAATTGACATTCAATACGATTCGCCTGAATCCAAAGACGAAATTGATCATCAAGGATTAATTCAGTCCCTGCTTCAGAAATTTTAACACGCGCTTTAAGCTGATGAAGAAGTCGAGCGGCGGATTGACCACTCTTAGCCGCGCCTATGACAACGACGATTTTATTTTGTAAATCCATTATCTTATCTTTAACGTGGTCAGTGTCAGCAGTGCTAAAATAATTGCGATAATCCAAAAACGTATCGTGATTTTTGACTCGGGCCAACCGCTAAGTTGCAGATGATGGTGAAACGGTGACATCTTAAAAATTCTTTTCCGACGAGTCTTAAATGACGCAACTTGCAGAATAACAGACAATGCTTCCACAACAAAAACACCCCCGAGAATAACCAACAGAAGCTCCTTCTTAATAAAAATAACCATAACCCCCAAAGTTCCACCGAGAGGCAGTGATCCAACATCACCCATAAAAACGGAGGCTGGATGGCAATTAAACCACAAAAACCCTAAACTCGCACCGAGAATTGCAAAACAAAAAATCGTTAACTCACCTGTCCCAGCAAGATACGGAATCAAAAGATACTCACTAAACTTTAAATGACCGGAAATATAGCAAAGAACCGATAAGGTCGCGCTAACAATCATAACACAACCAATCGCAAGCCCATCCATACCATCAGTGAGATTAACCGCGTTTGTCGCTCCAACAATAACAAGCGCCACAAATGGCACATATAAAATACCAAGATCAAGAAGTAATGTTTTTAAAAATGGGACATCAATTTGTGTATTAATCCCGGGATCCAAATAAAGATACGCCCCAACTGAACAACCCCAAAGAACTTCAAGCAAAAACTTCGTGCGGGCGCGCAAACCACGATGTTTACCTTTTTTGGTAAGTTTAATATAATCATCAACCCCACCGAGAATAGCAAAAAAAAGACATGTTAAAAGTGTCAGAATAATGTAACGATTGGAAAGATCCGCCCACAAGAGAACAGAAACCAAAATACTGCCGATCATAAAGATCCCACCCATCGTCGGCACGCCTTCTTTAGCGACTTGAAATTGATCTAATGCCGGACAATCGTCTCTTTTGGCCCGTTCGCGGATCGCGCGCTCTTTAGAATATTTTATAAAAATCGGCCCAAGAACCAAACACAGTACAAAAGTTGTAATCGCGGCCATCGCCGCACGAAAAGTAATGTACTTAAATATATTAAACTCAAAAAAGACAGACCGTAAATCCGAAAGCCAATAAAACATGATGATCTCCCGTCTTAATTGAAGTTTTTCTTAATAAAGCTCACAAAGCGCTCTGCGCGCATGCCACGCGACCCTTTGATCAAAACAATGTCACCAGAGCGCAAATATTTCTTAATCTGCTTTTCGATCTGCTCTGCTTTCACACTATGAAAAGTTTTTAACTCAGGATTTCTCTTACGTGCTTGAGCTCCGATCAATTCGGAAAACTTCCCGAATGAAAAAATATAATTTAATCCACTATCTGCCGCTCGTTCACCAATTTCACGATGTAAACGCGGAGCTTCACGTCCCAATTCTAACATGTCTGCGCAAATAAGAACGCGGCGCCCCGAAGTCGCAACATGTGAAAGCGATTCTAAAGCACTCCGAAAAGAAACAGGATTCGCATTGTATGTGTCGTCGATAACAGAAATATTTCCCACCTTAACACATGTTTGACGGCCAGATTTGAGAGAAAAACTTTTGAGGCTATTTTTGATATCATTATAGCCAATCTTAAACAATCGACCACAACAAATTGCGGTTAATGCATTCGTAACATTTGCCGTCGCTGTCCCTAAGATTGTAAAAACACCGGCTCTCTGGAGATAAAATTGAATTCTATCGCTTTGAAAAGCAATGTCGAATGCTTGCAATTGACTTTTATTCCTTATCCCAACAGTTAAAACTTTCTGCTTAACCAAGCCTGGAACAGCTTGCAAGAACGGGTCGTCATTATTAATGATAACCGTACCATTTTTACTTAGAGCTTTAACAAGATTAAATTTTTCCTTAAAAACATCTTTGGGCGTTTTTAACAGTTCGAGATGTGATTCACCGATATTTGTTATAATTGCCACCGTCGGACGGACAATAGACGCAAGCCATTGAATATCACCCGGCTGATTCGTTCCGACTTCCAAAACTGCAATTTGATGAGAAGGCTTTAATTTTAAAATCGTTAACGGGACACCAAATTGATTGTTTTCTGTGCCGATATTTTTTAAAACTTTATATTTGCGACTCAAAACTCCCGAGATCATTTCTTTCGTCGTCGTTTTTCCAGCTGATCCCGTGATCGCAACAATCGGAATTGAAAATCGTAAGCGATGATAACGCGCAATGTCCCCCAATGCTTTGGTCGTATCAGCGACTTTAATCACAGCTACTTCGGGAAAATGAGGCTTAAAATTCTTTGAAACAACAACCGCGGCAGCTCCCTTTTTGATGACATCAGCAATAAAATCATGTGCATCATATTTCTTGCCGACGATCGCGACAAATAAATCTCCCTTTTTAATTAACCGAGAGTCAGTAATCACTTGTCGTATCGCAGCAGTCGCTCGACCTGACGTCAACGTACCGTCCGTTGCGGAAATAATTTCAGAAACCTTCAATAGGGGCATAGTTATTTATGTGTGCTTTAAATTAAGAAGATTCTTCATCACAATCTGACGTTCATCAAAATTGATCGTTTTATTTTTAAAAATCTGATAATCTTCATGTCCTTTCCCCGCGATAAGAACAACATCGCCTCCTTTAGCATAATGCAAAGATTCGATAATCGCTTGTTCACGATCAACAATAACCAGATAATCTTTTTTCTTAAATCCAGCACAAATCTCATCAATGATCTGTTTTGGATCTTCAGTTCGTGGATTATCGGTTGTCACAATGGCAAAATCCGATAACTCTTCGACGGCATTCGCCATGCGTGGTCTCTTTGTCTTATCCCGATCGCCACCACAACCAAAAACAACAATCACGCGAGCTTTTTTAACCGCGCGGATACTGGATAAAACATTACGTAAAGCATCTTCCGTGTGAGCATAATCAACAAAAACATGAAAATTTTGTCCCGCTTCTATCCTTTCCAGCCGTCCGGGAACCTGCGACAATGCTTCAATTCCCTTTTTAATCTCCTCTAAAATCATCCCTTCACCAATACCCACAGCAGCGACCGATAGAATATTATAAATATTGTGCAACCCGATCAATGGTGTTTGGATTTTAATAACTCCACAAGGAGTAGCCAAATCAAAGCGAGTTCCAGCAAATCCCAACTCAATTCGTTGCGCACAAAAATCAGCACTGTTTTTTATCCCATACGTCAAAACTTTCGCACAAGTCATTTCCTGCAAACGCAAACCATATTCGTCATCAATGTTAATAATTGCGTGTTTTTCCTGAGCTAAAGAAGTAAAAAGTTTAGCCTTAGCAAGAAAATAAGATTCATGGTCCTTATGGTAATCAAGGTGATCACTAGTTAAATTGGTAAAAATAGCATAATGGAAGTCTAGTCCTTGCACTCGTCGCTGGTCAAGAGCATGCGACGACACTTCCATCGCGCAATAATCAACTTTTGCAGAAACCATACGCGCCAAAAGATCATAATTATCCACAAGTCCCGGGGTCGTGTTTCCCGCCTTAAGAATCCTTCCCCCATAGCGATGATTAATGGTGCCAACAACTCCACAATTCTTTCTAACGTTAGAAAAAAGTGATTCCAAAAGATAGGTAATAGTTGTCTTGCCATTGGTGCCGGTAATACCGATCAACCGCACATCAGCGCTGGGATTACTATAAAAAATCTTGAGCGCAGAACTCAAAAAATCATAAGAATTTTCAACAATAAGAACATAAACATCCCTGGAAATATTCTCGATATTCAAACCCTTTTCACACACAATAATTTTAGCTCCAGCACTGACCGCATCACTAATAAACTTAGCGCCATGTGTTTTTGCCCCAGCTAAAGCGACAAAGAGACTTCCCTTTTCAACCTTACGTGAATCCACGCACACCGACGAAATATTTGTCATAGCAATATCGGTTGGTACATCCGCGATTGCCATATTTCTAATAATATCTTTTAAATACATCATTATAGGCCAGCTTCCTGAGAATCTAAATATTTTAAACTATCAACAACAATATCACGAAAGACCGGTGCGGCTACAGTACCACCAAAATGATCTGGGTGAGGATCATCAAACATCACAATAATACTCAATCGCGGTTCGTCAACAGGAGCAAATCCCATAAAGGACGCGAAGAATTGATTTTTGGAATATCGACCGTTAATGACTTTTTGTGCCGTCCCTGTTTTTCCAGCGACGGTAATCCCTTCAATTTGCGCTTTCTTCGCCGTCCCGCGGTCAACAACTGCTTTAAGAATTGCTTGCAAACGTTGAGCCGTAGGCACACTTAAGACACGACTTACTGCCCGTGATTCCACCGCCTCAATAAGCTCGTCATTATTATCTTTAACGTACTTAACAATATGCGGTTTCATATATATCCCGTCGTTCGCAATCGCAGACAAGGCAGCCACTAATTGCAAAGGTGTCGCTGTGACCTCCTGACCAATTGGTAAGGCACCAATTGAAGTTTTGGACCACTGCGAAGGTTTTTTAACCCATCCGTCAACTTCTCCTAAAAGATCAATACCAGTTTTCTCACCAAAATGAAAAAGCTTAGCGTATTTATACCATGTAGCCGGTCCCATTTTCTGCGCAATTTTGGCTGTTCCAATATTACTCGACTGCTCAATAACACTGCTAAACGTCAACCATCCGCTGCCATGATGATCATGCAAAATATGTCCCCCAATTCTGTAACTCCCGTTTTCACAAAAAATCTTATCACTCTCTTGAAAAATGTTTTCCTCCAACGCAGCCGCCGCCGCAACAATTTTGAAAATTGATCCCGGCTCATAAACAAGTGAAATCGCACGATTAATACGATTTTCGATAGGCGAACTATCCACCTTTGTCAAATCATACGTCGGACGATTTACAAGCGCAAGAATCTCACCTGTTTTGGGATCCATAACAATGACAGTCGCAGCAATCGCATTACTTTTGGGAAATGCTTTATCCAGCGCGCGTTCCGTAATATATTGAATTGTTTCATCAATAGTAAGAACTAAATTAAATCCATCCTTTGGCGGCAAAAAACCTTTTTCAATCAAAAGCTCCCGTTGTTTTGCGTCACGAAGAATTTGCGAATATCCCGGTTCACCTTTTAAATACTTATCAAACATCAACTCCAATCCCTCAAGTCCTTTATTGTCCATACCGGCAAAACCAATCACATGGCTAGCCAAAGATTGATTGGGATAATAACGTTTGCTATCCTTGAGTAAACCAACGCCCTTAATTTTTGCGTGACGAATTCGTTCCGTAAGTTCAAATGGAACTTTGCGCATAATCCAAACAAAATATTTATCTCGATTTAGTTTTTCGCGAATTTCACTGGAGTTAACATTGAGAATCGCGCCCAATTGGCGAGCCGCATTATCCTTCTCAACAGCCTTCATCCGACGAGGATTAGCATAAACCGAATAAGCCGTGATATTGACTGCTAATGGCCGCAACTGACGGTCATAAATCGTTCCACGAATCGGCTCAAGAGGTACATAATAATTCTGCTGTTTCTCAGCAAGAGCCGACAAATGGTCAGACCGAAAGAATTGAATCATTAACAATTTAAAGGAAAAATAAGAAAGGCCTACAAACAGCAATGAAAAGACAAGGACAAATCGCAGAGAACGCTTTTGGATATACACTTAACAGGCCACCCCAATAACCTTCTTAACGGGATCTTCGCCAAGGTTTTATAACATCAGATTGCTCTTCGGCACGTGCTTCCGGTGGTGCCTTAAAGAAAAACCCTACAATTGGATTTGATTTATGCGATGAGACTGCCAAAGCCGCTGATTCTTCCGACGGGAATGACTCTTTACTGACAAGCTCAACAACACTGCGGTTATCTTGAAAATGTAACGGTGAATTTTCACTCAAAAGATTTCCCCCCAAGTGATTTGAAGACTTTAATTGCAAAATTTTGTAAGCAACAGCACCCGTGCTCTCATTGAGCTCAATAATTTGGCGTTCCTTGCGCTTACCCTCATAGGCTAAGCTGACAATCTCCATTTGCATATAAACGTAAATGAGCGCCAAACCTGTAAGGACGATCATAACGCGAATTGATTTCATAAGTTTCATTGCTCCCCCCCCCCCACCAAATTTTTGTTTTTCATTAAACGGTAGCCGACCCTCGCGGCCGCCGTCGTACAAATCACAATTTCTCAGCGACCCGTAAACGCGCACTGCGGCTACGCGGATTAACATGCTCTTCTTCCAAACTCACAGACAAAGGCTTTTTCAAAACGAGTTGAAGCTCACCAGACTGAGCTAAAACACGAAACTTATTCTTAACGATCCGATCTTCCAGAGAATGAAAGGAAATAATGCAGATACGACCCTGTGGTTTTAAATATGGAACGATCTTGCTTAAAGCTATATCTAACGATTCCAATTCTCGGTTAACGGCAATCCGGAACGCTTGAAAAGTCCTCGTCGCTGGATGAATTTTTTGCCACTTTTGACCCGAGGGAATCGATTTCAGGACTATATCTGATAAATCCTTCGTCGTTTCAATAGGACGAATAGAACGCTCTTGCACGAGACGACGAGCAATGCGATTATGCCATCGCTCCTCACCATAATCTTTCAAAATCAATGACAGCTCTTTTTCCGAGAGAGAATTAATTAAATCATACGCGGAAAGCCAACTGTCTTGATCCATACGCATATCTAAAGGACCATTAGCTTTTATACTAAATCCACGCTGTTCATTGTCAAGTTGGAAACTTGAAATTCCAAGATCAAGCAAGATCCCGTCGACACTTTGGATATTAAGTCCCTCAAGAACGCGATCAATATTACGAAAATCGTCTTGAACAAAAATAACACGTCCCTCAACACTAGACAAATTTTTCTTTGCTGTCTCAAGAGACTGGCGATCGCGATCAATCGCAATGATTTTTCCCGTCGGTCCGACTTGCTCTGCCAATAAACGAGTATGTCCGCCCATACCGAGAGTGCCATCAACACAGCATCCGCCTGCCGGTAAACGCATATATTCGGTAATTTCTTTATGCATAACTGGAATATGTGCGGCTTGTTCTTCCATACTTTTTTTAATCTCTTCCCACGCAAATTGAACCATATTTTTCTACCTTTAGCATTATACGTATTACGAAATCATGTTTTCAGCGATCTGTTCAAACGTTTCACTCGACGTAGCATAAAAAGCCTGCCAACTCTTTGTGTCCCAAATTTCAATACGATTGGAAATTCCAATAACAATGGCATCTTTCTTAACATTCGCGTAATCTTTTAAATATTGCGGAATAATAAAGCGCCCCTGCTTATCAGGCGCAACAGAAATAGCTCCGGAAAAAAACAGACGATTAAAGCTTCGAGATTCTTGTTTTGTAAACGGAAGATTTTTAAATTTCTGTTCCTGCAAACGCCATTCCTCCTCGGTAAACATAAAAAGACATTTATCTAATCCACGTGTAATAAAGAACTTATCAATACCTGATTCCTTACAAATTTCACGAAAACGCGCCGGAAGGATTAGCCGCCCCTTTCGATCAATGCCATGATTGTATTCACCGTAAAACATGCAGTTCCCTCAAAAAAGTATTTGCTCCACTTCAAACCACTCTACTCCACTACATGCAACATTCTAGTCACAGCGCTCCACGCTGTCAACAGGAAATTTTACATATTTTCAACACCCACAATAGGTTGTGGCACAAAGACATTATGGGGCAATACGCAGGGGCATCAACACGATATCTGCGCTCAAACAATGGCAAATTCGTCCCAAATCATGGAACTCACTCTGCCAATTCACACAAAATAATGGCAACGCACTACGGCTACTTTTTATTTTTAATAAACCATTTGCGAGAAAAAGACTCGTCCTTTTTTAATTGTGTGACGAGAGCTTCGCGAGAAGGAAAATAAAGTTCATTGCGGATTTTTTGAAGAAACTCAACAACGATGTCTTCCCCATAAAGATTTTGATTGAAATTAAAAATGTGAACTTCAACATTCAAACAATCTTTATTATGAAATGATGGACGAACACCAACATTACACATGCCTTCTAAAATTTTATTTTTATAACGCACCCGAACCACATACACTCCCCGTGGTGGAAGAACTTCTCCCGTTGGGACAATATTCGCCGTCGGATATCCTAACGTTTTCCCTCTCTTGTCTCCGAAAACAACTCGACCCCACAACGAAACTGGTCGACCCAAAATATCCGCAGCTTTTCTCAACTGGCCATTAACAACAAAATCACGAGCCATGGTACTACTAAACTTTTTACGTCCTCTCTCTTTGGTTTTTAAACTCAAAACCTTAAAATCATTTCTTTTGCCGGCTTGCTCAAAAAATGCAATGGTTCCCGCCCGATCCTGACCAAAACGAAAATCATCGCCCACTATAATTTCACGAGGAGAAAAAGGACGCAAAAGATATTTTGCAATAAACTGTTTAGGTGCTAAACGCGAAAATGCCCTTGTGAAACGGACAACCACCGTTACATCAACACCCATTGCCGCAATTAATTTCAAGCGAAATGGCAACGATACTAAAAGAGGAAGTCGATTCTCAGGACGAAGAACACGAACAGGATGCGGATCAAATGTCATCACAATCGCGGTACCACGAATTCTTTTCGCTCGTTCAACCGCTTTACGAATCAAGGCCTGATGACCATAATGCAAACCATCAAAAACACCGATAGCAATTACTGGGTTTGGAAATTTTCCGACAACGGCCTTAATGCCACTAAAAATTTTCATCACTTTATGAGACGTCAATTATCCCGTCCAATTACGAATATGCTTTTCACTTAAATCTTCAAGATTAACAGATTGTTCTATCGTAAACGGCCCGACCTTTGTACGTTCAATTTGCGCAATGCAGGCCACAGAGCCCAAACGCTCCGCAATGTCCTCCGCGAGCTTACGAACATATGTGCCTTTTGAACATTCAAGATAAAATTTAACCCGTGGCATTGCAAAATCAATAAGGTCAAGCTTATCAATTCGAATCTTACGAGGTTCGCGCGCGACCTCAATTCCCTTGCGAGCCAATTCATAAAGTCTTTTACCACCCATTTTCACCGCAGAAACCATAGGCGGAATCTGTTCGGTATCACCAACAAATTCCTTTAAAATATCCTGTATTTGTTGTTGTGTTAAATGTTGAAACGGCAATTCTTGCGTGACCTTTCCTTGAATGTCAGCTGTCGTCGTTTTTGTTCCAAAAATCATCGTAGCTTTATAAGCTTTATCAAACGCTTCAAATTTTCCAAAAAGCTTCGTAGATTTACCCAAAAGAATAACCAGCACACCCGTCGCCAAAGGGTCAAGGGTTCCAGAATGTCCAACACGCTTCATCTTAAAAATCCGACGCACACGGGCAACCACGTCATGTGAAGTCATCCCAGATGGCTTATTTAAAACGACAATCCCCACTCGCTCCTCTTTACGGACAGCTTCTCTTTTATCAGTCATAATCATGGCTTTTTATTTAAAACTTTCTTAAGTTGGCTTAAAATACTTTCCTTGGCTTTAACAATATTCCCATCAATCACACAGCCGCTAGCTCGCGTATGCCCGCCGCCGTCAAAAATCGCGGCCAAACGAGCCACATTAACTCTGCCCTGCGATCGAAAATTAGCTCGAGTTTTATTTTTTCCATGCTCCGTTAAAATAATGATAACTTCCGCACCTTTGATAGCCCGCAAATAACGAAAAATTTTATCACGCAAATCAAACTCTTCAGAAAATTTCTTCATCAAATTGTTCTGTAAAGCAATATAAATCACTTCGCCACCAAAATAAGAATGGAAACTACTAACAATCTTTGTAAAGTACATTAGGTCGGTAAGTGGAACTGTTTCATAGAGACGCTGATAATAAGTGTTAACAGGAATGTCAAACTTAAGAAGACGACTAACAACTTCATGTGTGCGACTGGTCGTGTTTTCATACCGAAATGAGCCTGTATCCGTCATAATTCCCAAATAAAGCAAAGCCGCGATTTTCTTATTGATTTTAAAATGCGCCGCTTCAAAAAGATCAAAAATAACCTCTGCCGTTGAAGAAGCCTTTGGAACAACATGATTGATCGTTCCAAAAGAATCATTCGTAATATGGTGATCAATGTTGATTAATGGTTTTTTGGGATCTAAAATTTTCTGAATCGGCCCTACGCGCGCCAAATCGCCACAATCCACAACTATGGCGGCATCATAATGCACAGCTTTGCTAGTATTGACCTTCTTGATCAATTTTGATTCAGGTAAAAACGCGTAGCGAGCAGGAACAATATCTTCGGACAAAACAAAAACTTTCTTCCCCCTAGATTTTAAATATAAAGCAATGGCTAATTGCGACGACAATGCATCGGGATCTGAATTGACATGCGTCGCAATAATAAAAACTTTATACTTACGAAAAGCTTGTAAAATTGGTGCGAAGCTCATTGGACTCCAAACTGTTAACCAACATTTTCGCCAGCTGCGCGGCGCTTGATTTCTTCCAAAGTCTGTTCAATACGATCACTGTATTCAATCGTTTTATCATAATAAAACTGAATTTCTGGCGTATAACGCATAACCACACGCTGACCAACCAAGCGACGAACAAAACCTCGCGCCTTTTCTAAAGCTTCTTCAACCCCTGCACGATCCTGGCCTAAAAAACTATAAAAAACTTTCGCATGCTGCAAATCCTTGCTGGTCTCAACACCAGTTATAGTCACAAACTTAAGCCGCGGATCTCGAATTTCTTCAATAAGCATCGTACTGATCTCGCGCTTTATCATTTCATTGATTCTCTTAATTCGGTCCATGCCTAACTCCTTAATATTAAAAACCCTTACACCAATAAACTCAACCTAAAGCGTGCTACGGGACTATGCTAATTCTTAAAAAGCACAGCACCAAATCGCTTCGCAAAATCAATTTCATCACGATGACTCTTAATTTTGCCGTCAATTTTATTTAAAAGCAAACGATGCAACAGCGCGCCCATTTTACGTCCGGGCTTACAACCCAAATCCTTAAGATCTTCACCATTAATCGCCAAACTTACCATTCGCCATTTTTTTAAAAATTGATCCAATCGGCGAGCTACCATATTAACCGAAGTTGTGGCGCGAATAAAGTAAATTATTTCCAAATCGACAGGATCAAGAATCTCATAAATTTCACTCGGTCTTAAGTGTTTTGTTTGCAAGGCCTTGAGAATTTTTTTGCTCCCTGGCAAATTGATCAAACTCATGAGCTCAGACTTAGTCAAATGAAAATGCTTGGCATAAGAAGATATTTGCGTTAAAGTCGCCCTGCTAAAGAAAGCGAGCAAAAATGTCGTTGACCAATCTTTCGAAGAATAAAAATCATCTCTTTTAAGCTTTTTGAGCACTTTCTCAACCTGACTAAGGGTTCTCCAGTCTGGATTAAACCCAAATTTGATAAAATTCATTCCCTTCAATGACGCCAATCGCCTTAAACCAGTTGTAGGATGCGCTTCCATAAAGAATTTTCGAAACTCCGCAAAGTACCGTGGCGCCTTAACAGTCTTCTCGACATGAGCCTCAAGAGCTTTCTTCAACAAAGACAAAGTTTTGAATTCAATTTGAAAACCTAGGCGCGCTTCAAACCGCACCGCACGCAAAATACGAGTCGGATCATCAAGAAAACTTTTCTCATGCAAAACGGATATCTTTTTTCTCTGTAAATCCTGATATGCACCATAAAAATCCTGTAATTCGCCAAAATTATCTGCACATAAAGCAACCGCCAAAGCATTAATAGTAAAATCGCGACGAAAAAGATCTTCCTTAATTGACCCCGGCTTAACAATCGGCAAAGCTCCTGAATTTAAATAGCTCTCGCTACGGGCCGTGGCAAAATCCATAATCACACCATTATCAAAAACGACTGTCGCCGTACCAAATTGCTTGTACACTGTAATATGTGCCTTCGCACAACTAGCAATGGCCTTTGCCAATTCAATCGCATTGCCCTCAACAACAATATCCAAATCCGAACTCGCACGTCCAAGAAGCATATCCCGAACCACACCACCAACAAGATATGCCTTTAAACCTAAATGCTTCGCCTGAACACTAACCATTGTCAAATCAGAAAGGGTTTTCTTATTTAAAACTGTTAAATCAATTTTCATTATTTATCCACGAGGGTGAAATTGTTTATGAACTGTTTTTAATCGATCGCGATCCACATGTGTATAAATTTGTGTCGTTGAAATATCGGCATGCCCAAGCATTTCTTGCACCGAACGCAAATCCGCGCCATGCTGCAAAAGATGGGTGGCAAACGTATGTCGCAACGTATGCGGTTTAATCACTTTTTGAATATTCGCCTTCTTCGCATATAACTTGATCAATTTCCAAACACATTGTCGCGTGACTTTCTTCCCCAAACGGCTTAAAAAAAGATCAGACGACATCCGATTCTTTAAGAATTTTGGCCGGACATGATCACAATATTTTTGAATGGCGTCTCGCGAACGTTTACCAATCGGAATCACGCGTTCTTTACGTCCCTTACCTAAACAACGAACATAGCCAACTTCAAAATTCACGTTCTCAACTTTCAAACCAATAAGTTCAGAAACCCTCATACCACTAGCATAAAACAATTCTAAAATCGCATGATCACGAATCAACTGCGGTTTCCTACCTAACGAGGCATTGATGATAGCATCAACTTCTGACTGCGACAAAACATCCGGCACACGTTTCCATATCTTTGGCGTCTCGACAAGACTCGTAGGATCCATAGGCGCCAAGCGCTCACGCACCAAAAAACGATGAAACATTTTGATCGCGGCCAAACTTCGACAAATCGAAGTAGTCGACAAACCATCATCTTTTTGTTTTAAAATAAACTCCGTGATTTGTTCGCGCTGAGCCTGCTCAATCTTTTTAATTCCACGCTCTTCGAGATTCGTAATATATTTATCCAAATCCCGACGATACGCAATCAAAGTATTATCTGCCAGCCCACGCTCAACAGATAAATAATTTATAAAATTTTCGATTAAATTTGTCATTACAAATATTATAAAGCGATTAAGAGATCGTGAACTTTATTTGGCGCAAAATGCTCTTTAACATTACGCCCTAAGGCTCGCACCTTTGACGAAATGGCATTTTTATTACGAAACGCTGGCGGCTTTTCATATTCCTGAGCAAGCGCCTCGACATCATTGATATACACACTCATGCTTTTTTGTGACTCAAGTGTTAATAACTTTTTCATCGCCGTCAGCTGCTCCCACATTTGTCCTAACGTGTATCGAATCTTTTTCTCATTGGCATTATCTTCAATAATCGTGGCAAGATCGCTATGCCAAACTCTCCACAAATCGTAATGTTCTTTATAAGATTCGGCTGTAGATCTAATTTTGTCCGGATAATCAATGGGGTCCAAAATCGCGACAGCTTGATTATCAACAGCCATCTTTTTCTTCCGCGTAAATTTCTTGCGCAACGGTTCACAACCACAAGTGACCGTCATAACAAAAACCAGAAAAAAAATCATACCAATTCGCATACGATACCGAAAGAATTTATCCATTGACCAACTCCTTAAATTGTTGAATATTCAAAATCTCTATCCCCAAACTTAGAGCTTTATTATATTTGGATCCCGGCTTTTCTCCAACAACGACAAAATCAGTATTTTTACTCACAGATTCCACAACATCAGCGCCCAAATTTCTAGCCATTTCCGCTGCCTGTAAACGAGAAAACCCTACTAGCTCCCCAGTAAAAACGATCTTTTTCCCACTCAACTTTCCTGATTTCTTACTAACAACTTCCTTTAAAATCACTCCAGCTTTTTGTAAACGATTAAAAAGCTTTACCGTCGACGAATGATGAATAAAGCGATAAACTGATTCCGCCATGATTCCTCCCACCTCCGGAATTTCGTCAATATCTTCCAAGGTAGCTTTTTGCAAATTTTCTATGGTGATAAAGCGCTGCGCAATCACATGCGCGGCTTTCTCACCAATATTGTTAATACCTAAAGCATACAACAACCGCGATAAACCATGTTGTTTACTTTTTTCAATTTCCGCAAGTAATTTATCTGCCTTTTTGTTTTTGAACAAGTCGAGCTCAAGAAGTTGCTCTTGTTTTAGAAAATACACATCGGCAAAATCTTTAATCCAACCTTTAGCTAATATTTGATTAACGACCACTTCGCCCAGACCTTCGATATTCATCGCCTTACGCGACGCAAAATGCAAAAGGCCACGCTCAAGCTGTTTTGGACAAGACGCATTGCGACAATAATATGCCACCTCTTGAGATTGCGGTTTTGTCACCGGGCCACCACAAGCAGGACAAACTGTAGGCACCACAAAATCCTTATGTTCCTTAGATAATTCAACAACCTTTACAATTTTAGGAATAACATCACCTGCACGCTCGATTAAAACGCGAGCCCCGACATTGACACCCAAACGCTTAATTTCATCAAAATTATGCAATGTGGCATTCGATATCGTCACACCTCCACATTCCACAGGTTCAAGCTTTGCGACCGGAGTCAAAACACCAGTACGGCCCACCTGAACTTCAATGTCAAGAATTCGCGTTGTTGCTTGCTGAGCAGGAAACTTATAGGCCACCGCCCAACGCGGGCTTTTTAAAGTCGTGCCCAACGTTTCTTGCTGCTTAAGATCATTGACCTTGATCACGATTCCGTCAACTTCATATGGCAACGTATCGCGCTTGGCCTGCCATTTCTGACAAAACGCAATAACATCATCGACATTCTTACATAAAAGACTTTCAGGATTGATCTGAAAACCATATGACTTAACCGCCGACAAAAATTGCCACTGCGTCGCCAAATGACCAACACCTTGAATCGTTCCGAAAGAATGAATAAAACAGTGCAAATTTCTTTTTGCTGTCTCACGGGAATCCAATAATTTCACCGAACCGGCCGTCGCATTACGAGGATTCACAAAAGCCACTTCGCCATCACGTTCTCGCCGTTGATTCATCGCATCAAAATCAATACGCTTCATATAAATTTCACCACGCACCTCAAGCACTTTTGGAAATTCATGCTTTGGTTCTTTACGAAGTCGCAGTGGAACAGACCGAATCGTTTTTAAATTATTCGTAATATTTTCTCCTGTCACACCGTCGCCGCGCGTAGCCCCAAGAATAAAATCACCTTTTTCATAACTCAACGAAGCGCTCACACCGTCAATTTTTAATTCCGCCACAAATTCAACGTTTTGACCAGCTAAACCCTTTTCAACACGTTTAAACCAATCCTTTAACTCATCGACAGAATAAGTATTATCCAAAGAAAACATTTTCGTCCGATGAGTTACCGCTTGCCCTGCTTTGGCAATAACCGCGCCAATACGTTCCGTGGGAGAATTGATATTTTTGAGTTGAGGAAATTGCGCTTCAAGCGTCATGAGCTTCTTTAGAAGCGCATCGTACTCGCTATCGCTGATTGTGGGTTGTGCGAGGTTATAATACCGATCATTGTGATTTTCGATCTCTGCGGTGAGTTTGGTAATTTCTTTTGCAGCTTGTTTTTTATTCATAAGAAAAACTTAAATCACACGAAAATCTTTAAATGTACCGATACCAGAGAGATAATTAATGTCTTTGTCTTGAATAGAACCGGAAAAGTGATTTTCGAGTTTTTCCATCAAGGCAATAATCTTGCTTTTTTCACCTTCGACCATAATTTCAACTCGGCCATCGGTGAGATTTTTGACCCAACCCGTTAATCCCAAATCCATTGAAAAATGCTGTGTTGTATAACGAAAACCCACACCTTGGACTATTCCAATATAAAAAATATTCGCGCGAACGTTCATTTTTAAAAAAATCTTAACGTAAAGGGATAACGAAAATGCTCACCCTTTTTAGCTTTAAATGCCGCGGTGATAATCAGGACAACGTCCGCAATTAAAACACCGATAATTAAAAGAAATCCGATTATAAAAAGACACAACCATCCTGAAATGAGCAAAGCAAGCAAAACGGTCATTTGAAAGCTTGCTGATTCTTTGGCATGAGCTTCAACAAACGGCGACTCCCCTCTTTTGATTAGCCAAATCAAAAGCGGACCCAAGACCGGAACCAGTGGAATCGGAACCAAAGCCAATAAATGCGATAACATGGCCCAATTGCGCTCAATTTCCAAATTTGGTTCAATTGTAACTTCAGTCATGCCAGCTCCTTTCATGGAGTAAAGACGTTTCTGAAATGGGAGGGAATTTATGAATAGAAATCAATACTTGGTCGGGAAGGTGGGATTTGAACCCACGACCTCAACGTCCCGAACGTTGCGCGCTAGCCACCTGCGCTACTTCCCGTTAAAAATTCTCTTTAAAAATTGAAGTTAACAATAAAACGAATCCGTATTGTACCATCGACCCAAATACCCGTCAATGGCTTGTTATTTCAACCCTAATTGCTTAAATAAACGCGAAGAAGAACGAACATATTGGTCACTACTGATCTCCTTTAGCCACTTTTCCTTAAAAAAGGGATCGATTTCAACACGACTATCACCCCAACCTTGTCCCTTCCACATCGGGAATTTATCCCAATTGCAGTTAATATAACTCACCGCGCGCACATCATTCTCGCGAATAAACGCAAACAAACTCTTATACCAACGATCCCAACGTCTTTGTGAATCAACAGGCACATCCAAATTGGGAGAAGCCTCAGCAATAATCAAGGGCTTATGATGCTTACGAGCTAAATCAGCAAACACAGCTGCGTCTTTTCGATTGTACAATGTAAAAAAACTAACCCCAAACCAGTCAACATAATCGTCACCCGGATACCAATTTAAAAACGGCTTTAAAGAATTTATAACACCGTAAGAATGCCAAATATATGCGACATTATTTACTCCTTGAGCGCGCCAATGATCAACAAGATATCGATACGCTTTTACATAAACTTTCGATTCATATCCGTTTTGTGGTAAATCAAATTCATAACCAATACGTAAAAAAACCGGACGGCGCGTTGATTTTAACCATTCCCCAAATCGCTCAATATTATCATCATATTTCCCATCAATAACATCCTGTAAAGTTCCAACCATGTATAATCCAATTTGCAAAACCGAATCCGGATATTCCTTTAAAAGATAATTCGCGTCCTGAAAACCTGCACCGTGATCCGCCGGTTCTTCAACTCCACTTAAAATTTCGATTGAAGTGTAAAACATCACCCCTGCCGGCACAACATTAAGTTCACGGCTATACGCATTTATCGATTCACGGTCTTGACCAACAAAAAGGAGAATTTTCTTATCTGGAGGAAGAAACCTTGCAGAACCTTGCCCCGCAAAAACTGGGCAACTGATCAAAATAAAAACAATGATTAACAGAAGCTTTTTTATCACTTTCAAACTTCCTTAACACCAAACCCGATCTCCGCTTCAGCAACCACTTTATCTTTGACAAATGCCTGTGCTTTCAAAAAACCAGCCCGCGCAAGCAATTTTACAGTTGTCACTTCAATTCTTAATTGATCACCGGGAACAACAGGAGTTGTGAATTTGGCTTCCACACGGGCGAGATAATAAATCAAATCCTTGCCTTGAAGATTTTTGCTGTAATAAAAATATACACAGCACGCCTGCGCCATGGCTTCGACGATCAAAACACCGGGCATGACTTTTTCTCCCGGGAAATGGCCAACAAAAAAAGGCTCATTAATCGAAACATTCTTAAGCGCGACCAATTTCTCATTAGGTCGCAAATCTAAAATTCGATCAATCAAAAGAAATGGAAAACGATGAGGAATCACTTTCTGAATTTCTAAAATATTCATTTCCATAAATAAAACCCTTTCATAGTTTTCGCGGATTCTAACACTTTATTACTTCATCGTTAGACCGCCATCAACGGTAATAATCTGTCCTGTCATATACGCGGCAGCCGGACTTAACAAAAACTTTACACAGTTGGCCACATCTTCGGCTTCACCAATGCGACCAAGGGGAATGCTTTTTAAAATTTCCTCTTTGCGTTTCTCTTCCATCCCGTCAGTAATATCTGTTCTAATCAAACCGGGAGCAATAGCATTCACGCGTACGCCATAGGGCGAAACTTCCTTGGCTAATGCCTTGGTAAATGCATTCATAGCGCCTTTGCTCGCTGAATAATTGACTTGCCGTGGCAAACCCGTCACACCACTAACAGAAGAAATATTTACAATATCCCCATGCCGCTGTTTAAGAAATGTCACAATGCAAGCCCTCGTCGCGTAGAACATACCGTCGAGATTCGTATTTGTCACATCCTTCCAATCTTCATCACTCATCATCATCAAGGCTTTGTCACGAACAACGCCGGCATTGTTTATTAGAATATCCAAACGCCCAAATTCTTCCTTTGTTTTTGCGATCCACGATTTAACCGCAGCGCTGTCTTTAATATCCACACATGTCGCACAACAACGAACTCCCAGAGCCTGAACTTCTTTCTCAAGAGCGATAGCCAAATCCTGACTTTTTTGAAAATTAAATGCGACATCGCAGCCTTCGCACGCAAGCATAAGAACAATTTCCCGCCCAATGCCTCGCGCCCCGCCGGTAACGATTGCGACCTTATCTTTTAATAATTTTGTCATCTATTCTCAACTTTCATATTTTCTTAGCACCATACATGAATTTGCCCCACTAGGTGCAAAACCAACAACAAGAACATTTTTCAAATCCGCTTTGACACTTGTGTTGGCAATGATATTCAAATCACAATCCGGATCGGGCACTTGATAATTTATCGTCGGCGGAATAAAACCGTCATACAAAGCACCCAACGCCGCCGCCGCTGAAAATCCAGCTGTTACACTATAACATTCCCCGACCATAGATTTAATAGAACTGACAGGAATTTTCTTTGCGTGACTGCCGAATATATCTTTGATCGCGGCACATTCAATTTTATCAGCGGCCTGTGTGGAGTTGGCATTAGCACAAATATAATCAATATCGGTCGACATCAATCCAGCCTTATCCAAGGCTTCTCTTATCGCGATTTTCAAACCAGTTGCGCGCGGATTATATTTATGCAAACGGAATGGATCAAAGCTGTAGCCAAATGACGCGACTTCACCCAAAATTCTGGCCCCTCGGGCTTTAGCATGCTCATAATCTTCCATACAAAATAAAACCGCGCCTTCACCGAATGTAATCCCGTTGCGTCTTTTGTCAAAAGGGCAATTGATAAACTCAGTTCCTTCTTTTGAGCCAGAAAGAAACTGCAATGTATGAAAGCCAAAATACGTATGCCAACACAGCTCTTCGACGCCACCAGCATAAATTACTTTAGCGCGATCCCATTGCAAGAAGTTATAAGCATAACTCATAGCGTCGAGCGTGGCTGTAAAACCGGTCGAGATTGTCGTATTAAAGCCTTTAATTTTATGCCAAATGGAAACCTGACTTGCAGGAGAATTGATAACAGTATTCGGAAATAACGACGGATTAACATACCGAGGACCTTCACGAAGTGTCACTTCATCGAACTCTGCAATACTTTTCAGACTGCCCAATGTTGTCCCAACAGAAACACCCACATCATCAGTATTTTCTTCCGAAATTGTAAAACCACTATCGTCGATGGCCAATTTTGCAGACGAAACCATGAGTTTAGTACTACGATCAAGGGTGCGCAAACCCTTTTTGCCCATATAGATTGTCGCGTCAAAATCACTGATTTCACCGGCAATCTTAACATTAAATTTGGTTGTATCAAAAAGCGTGATTGGTCGATAACCAATCCTGCCTTCTTTGAGGCCTTGCCAGTAATCTTCACGACTTTTTCCGACGCCGTTAAGAATCCCTAAACCCGTAATGACAACTCGTTTTGACATAGCGACGTATTATAACCTATTTTCGCAAAAGATAGCGCGCCAAAATATCTGTTTCAACATTTAAACAATCGGCTTTCTTCTTTTGGCCAAAATTTGTCAATCTCAATGTCATGGGAATCAAATGAACGATAAAAGTTTCTTTTTTAACTTGTCCGACAGTAAGACTAATACCATCGAGAGTTACTGAACCTTTAGCAACAAGATAGCGCATAAATTTTTTATCCAGTGTGACTTCAAAAGCCACATAATTGGGAAGCTTCACAATATTCTTAATCGTACCGATACCGTCAATGTGTCCCGTAACAAAATGTCCTCCAAAACGTCCATCGGCTTTCATGGCGCGCTCTAAATTTACCGCATCACCGGGCTTAAGATCACGCAGTGTCGTCGCAAACAACGTTTCACGCATCAAGTCAAAACTCAATACTTTACCTTTGCGGCCCGTAACGGTTAAACAAACACCGTTGATCGAAATACTATCACCATTCTTTGTTCCTACTAAAACCCTGTTCACTCGGATATTAAGAACACATAAATTCTTTTGCTTATCAAGCTTTTCAACAATCCCCATCTCTTCAATTATGCCAGTAAACATAGCTTTAACCTTACTTAATATAACCTTCAAATAAAGAATCCTCACCTATTTGCCGCACATGCATATCACGCAGTCCAACGGCTTGCACCAAACGCAATACATTTAATCCGTCAATAGAATTGTGAGCCCCTTGATCACCCAAGATCTTTGGAGCAATAAAAATTAACATTTTATCAACTAACTTTTCTTTTAAAGCTGATCCAATCACTTGCCCACCGCCTTCAATCAAAATCCGCGCAATTTCCTGTCGAGCTAACTTCTTTAGCAACCATTTTATATCAACTTGCTCTTTTTTAACCGGACAAATCACAACATTCACACCACGCTTTTCTAAAACACTAACTTTTTTCTTGTTGGCTTTTTTTGTCGTCGCGATAAAACAGTCTTGCGCCTTCGTATTCATAAAAATCTTGGCATTCAGCGGAATACGCAGTGAAGAATCCAGAACAATCTTTTTCAAAGGTTTCAAAGGTGCGTTTAAACTAGGATTGTCCTTTAATATCGTATTAATTCCAACGAGAATGGCATCAAATTCATTTCGCAAATTATGCGCATACGTTCGCGCGGCAGGTGACGTTATCCATTTGGATTCACCTGCCCGTGTCGCAATCTTACCATCAAGCGTTTGCGCGGTTTTCGCTACAATAAAAGGTGTTTTCTTAACAATATATTTCACAAAGGATTCATTCATCTTCATAAGTTCATCCCGCAAAACCCCCACCTTAACTTTAACGCCAGCCTTGCGCAATTTCGCAATTGATTTGCCATTTGTTAAAGGATTCGGATCCGTCATCCCGACGATAATATTTTTAATTCCGCTTTTCAAAATTGCATCCACGCACGGTGGTGTACGTCCATAATGAAAACATGGTTCTAACGTAACATAAAGTTTTGCGCCACGAAGATTGCTTGTTGCTTTTTTTAACGCAACAACTTCTGCATGCGAACCACCACGATGATGATGAAAACCATGCGCGACAACTTTATTTTTCTTCACAATCACCGCGCCAACCATAGGATTGGGTGAAGTCGTAGTCTTACCTTTGAGGGCAAGCTGTTTTGCCATTTTCATGAAATCAATATCGTTCATATCATTAGGGATTTTTAAGAAAAATGTTCTGGTCTTTTTGAACGCGCACGTAATTGTTCAACAAATTCACAGGGAATACGTCTTTTGCCTATCCATGTATTCGTTTTATGCTTGCCGTGCGCATCAGAACCACCAGTCATTGTCAGCTTATACTTACGCGCAAGACCTTCATAATATAAAACTACGGCGTCGGGACAATTCGGATAATATACCTCCAGACCTCCCAAACCGACATCCACAAAACTCGCAATCAATTCATCTCGATTTGTCACCATGGGATGAGCCAAAACAGCAACTCCACCAGCTTGACGGATTAATGCAATTGCTTCTTTCGGTGATTGCTGATGCTTTGGCACGTAGGCCGTACACTTGTCGCCAATAAACTTATCAAACGCTTGCCACGAATTCGTAGCCCAACCTTTTTTAACCAAAGCTGCAGCTAAATGCGGACGACCTAAAGCGTCCGACTGGGACTCGGCCTTAATATCTTCAAAAGAAAGATTATCAATGCCTTGCTTTTTTAAATTCTCAATCATCTGAGCAATGCGAGAAAAACGAGTTGTGCGGAATTCTTCCAATTTCTGTTTCAACAAAGCATTTTCCAAATCCAGAAAATATCCTAAAATATGAATGTCTTTGCCATTGACTTCCGCCGAGAGTTCAATTCCCGAAATTACTTCAATCCCCCACTCAACCGCGGCAGCCTGTGCCATTTTGACCGCGCCCATCGTGTCATGATCAGTAATCGAAATACATGATAATCCAGCATGACAAGCCTCTTCCACAACCGCTTCCGGCGCTTCACTGCCGTCGGAATAAATGGTGTGCATATGCAAGTCTGCGAAGTGGTTCACAATTTCTGTCTTAATGAAATAACTTCTGTTTTGTGGATTTTGTCTAAAATACCATTAACGAATTTGCTGGATTCCAAGTCGCCATATTTCTTGGCTAATTCAACCGCTTCGTTAATACTAACTTTGGGTGGGATATCTGGGCAATAAAAAAATTCAAAACAACTCATACGCAAAATGTTGCGGTCAATAATCGCCATACGCTTTAACTGCCAATTTGTCGCATAAGAAGAAATCTTGGCGTCAATTGACTCAATTTCAAGCGACACACCATAAACTAAACGAGTAGCAAATTCTTTGATTTCAGAATCGATCTCAAAAGGATCATCCTCATCACTGACCAAGTCCGAACTCCAAAAATCTTCGATGGTCGCGTCAACAGAGCGTGCCGTCGCGTCCTTTTGATATAGGATTTTTAAAGCACATTCTCTCGCAACACTACGTTTTCTCATAGAGGGTATTGGCTTAAGATTCAAACATCGACGCCAACCCAAAAACAAAGATCAAGTTGACTTCAATATATTTGTCATCTCTACCGCGGTTCGCGCGGCATCACAACCTTTATTATCGCCTTTTTCTTCCGAACGTCGATTTGCCTGATCAATTGTATCTGTCGTCAGGACTCCAAAAATAACCGGTTTTGCCGTATCTAAGGAAACACGCATTATCCCAGAAGCAGCTTCCTTTGCAACAAGTTCAAAATGAAATGTGTCTCCTCGAATAACCGCACCTAAACAAACAACTGCGGCAATATCCTTTCTCCGCGCCAAGGCCAACGCCGCCATCGGAATTTCAAACGCGCCCGGCACCCACACAATGGTCAAATCTTCTGAAACAACTCCAAGCTTTTTAAATTCACGTAGACACCCCGCCAATAATCGCAAAGTGATAAATTCATTAAATCGTGAAACAACGACACCAAATTTTTTATTTTGACGCGGTGCTTTTTTACTTTTCTTTACTGCCATAATGTCGTCCCACCACGATAGAATATACCCGATAAAAATCGCTAAAGCAAGTCAGAGAACCAAGTTACAAAATATGACCCATTTTCTCTTTTTTGGTTTTAAGATAATTCTTATTGTGCGCATTATGCGGAATTTGTAGTGGCATTCTCTCCACAACGGTTAAACCATAACCTTCAAGACCGACAATTTTTCGTGGATTATTTGTCAAAAGACGAATCTGCTTGATACCTAAATCAACAAGAATCTGCGCGCCAATCCCATAGTGTCGCAAATCCGCAGAAAAACCTAAAGCCTCATTCGCCTCAACAGTATCCATACCTTTATCCTGCAAATTATAGGCTTTCAATTTATTAACAAGTCCAATGCCGCGACCTTCCTGACGCATATACAAAACCACGCCGGATCCAGCCTCCGCGACCGCCTTTAAAGAGGCATTCAGCTGCGCGTTGCAATCACATCGTTGTGAACGAAAAACATCGCCGGTTAAACATTCCGATTGCACACGCACCAACTCAGGTACCGTGCCGTCGATTTTACCCTTAACTAACGCAATATGAATCGTCTCTTCCACCTTGGATTGATAACCATACATTGTAAATTCGCCAAAATCCGTTGGTAAACGTGTTTCAACAACACGCTCAACCAATTTTTCGGATTTACGACGATGTTCAATAAGACTGGCAATGGAACAAATTTTTAAACTAAACTTTTTCGCAAACTCAATAATATCTTCCGTACGAGCCATAGTCCCGTCTTCATTCATAATTTCACAAATAACACCTGCGGGATAAAGTCCGGAAAGTTTCATCAAATCGACAGAGGCTTCAGTATGTCCCGCCCGAACCAAAACACCACCTTTTTTTGCGCGCAACGGAAACAAATGCCCCGGAGCTTCTAAATCACTGGGCTTAGCTTGCGGATCCAGAAGAACTTTGACAGTATAAGCACGATCAAAAGCAGAAATCCCTGTCGTAATTCCGTGAGCCGCATCAACCGAAATTGCCCAGCCAGTATTACTCAATTTGTGAACACTTTGCGCTGAAAAAAGATCTTTCATTGGGTGAAGTCCTAATTCGTCTAAACGACTTTCTTCCATTGGAACACATATCAAACCACGCGCATTCTTCGCCATAAAATTGATGAGTTCCGGCGTAATAAACTGAGCGGCGACAAGAAGATCACCCTCATTCTCACGACCTTCATCATCCATGACAACGACCATTTTCCCTGTCTGTAAGTCCTTTAATACTTCCGCGATCGAATTAAACATGCATTCACCTTTTGTTTTATCTTTTATTTAAATCCTATAAAAAGAAAAATCCCGATTTGCTTTCGGGATAAAAATACAACGGCCTATTCTACGATGGAAGACACTTCCACTGCTGAATAAAAAAAATCCGTTGCTTTCTCCCATCTAGGCTCTTTACGCACCTCAAGAAACGAGGGACTATTGGCCCGGGAATCACACCCGATCTGCATCGCAACACATCCGCGACGCTCGTAGGCTCTCCTAAAATTATATTTAGGGATTACTACCAGCTGGGACTTACACCCATATCCGCACATGAAAGCCGGATTTCCCGAAAGCTAATCGAGTTAATATATTGGAAAAGATACCTATTGTCAAGGCTGAGGGTAAGGAGAAACTTACTTGGAGTTTTTCTTAAAAGCGGAGCTTTTATTACTTTTATCTGACATATAATGCTTGACCCAACCTGCGGAGAACTTTGTAATCCAATCATCTGCTGCTTTATCAAAACCGATACTGTGACCAGCTTTTTCACTTTCAATCCATAAGTGTCTTTTAATCTCTTCAACGACACGCGGGTCTTTAAGCAATGCCTCTTTACTCACCTTTGCCATACCAACTGCCCCACGATGATTAAATAACGCTGACAGGATTTTCTTCATGATTGTATTCTAAGCACAAACTGTTCAAAAATCAAGAGTTTCGAACGTATCTATTCTTTAACTTCACCAATAAAAATAGCAAGAATCAAATCAAAAACGGTAAACGGTTTGCTTGGTTTTTGGTACGACATATGACTCCTTACGATAAACTTAGCCGAAAAATAAAAGCGCCCATTTCCGGATAACGGAAACAGGCGCATCACATTTTCCGTTATTGGCAACTGGCTGCCCCTAACACCGGGGCCCTATAGTTTTGTGCCCTACCCTTGCGAGTAGTTTACCCTTTTCAATAATGTCTTTTAAGACTGTCAAAGTATTCCATGCGTTTTCACGATTGTCAAGATCACGACCTAAAACGAGTAATAAACTTTTTTATTGAACAAGACCAACTTTTCACCTATTGTAAATAAAAATACCGCTATGAATTCCCTCGAAAAACTTGAAAACAACTCAATTTACATTATTCGCGAAGCTTACAGCCGCTTTCGCAATATCGCTCTTTTATGGTCTATCGGAAAAGACTCAACAACTCTTTTATGGCTTTGCCGTAAAGCGTTCTTTGGAAAAATCCCTTTCCCAATTTTACATATCGATACCAGTTACAAATTCCAAGCGATATATGACTTTCGCAAGAAATATGCCAAAGACTGGAATCTACAACTCATTATAGAAAAGAACGAACGTGCTTTAGCAAATGGCATGAACAACTCGCTTGGGAAATTCGAATGCTGCGATAGTTTAAAAACACAAACCCTCAAAAGGGCAGTCGAAAAACATCATTTCAAAGCCATCATTCTCGGCATACGCCGCGACGAACACGGCATTCGCGCCAAAGAAAGATTCTTTTCCACACGCAACAGTGATCATCGCTGGGATTACGGCAATCAAGCACCTGAACTTTGGGATCTCTATCAAGCCCACTTAGAAAAAGATCAACACTTACGCGTTCATCCTTTACTTGGCTGGCGTGAAATAGATGTCTGGAATTATATTCAACAAGAAAAAATTCCCGTCGCTGATCTTTATTTTTCTAAAAATGGCCAGCGCTTTCGTTCCATCGGATGCGAACCGTGCTGCAGCCCAATCCCTTCGAAAGCAAATTCACTTGCAAAAATTATCGCAGAATTAAAGACAACAAAAATTGCTGAACGCAGTGGCCGCAGTCAAGACAAAGAAGACTCGTACAATATGCAAAAACTGCGCAGTCTTGGATACATGTAGAGATGACCATTAATACAGAACAACTCAAAATTGCCGTATGCGGTCATATTGATCACGGCAAATCTACACTCATCGGCCGCCTACTTTTAGATACCAGCTCTCTGCCCGACGAGAAAACAAATGAATTGAAAAAGATTGCAAAAGAATTCGGCGAAGAAACTCAACTGGCATATCTTTCAGATCAGCTCAAGGAAGAGCGCGAACGCAATATTACAATCGAAACAACACAAATATTTCTTAAAACTCATAAACGACCGTATTGCTTAATCGACACACCGGGGCATTTGGAATTTATTAAAAACATGCTCACCGGAGCTAGTCAAGCCGACGCAGCACTTGTTCTTGTTGATATTGAGGAAGGTATTGCTGATCAGACGCGACGCCACGCATATCTTCTCAAATTTCTTGCATTACCAAACATTATTGTCCTCGTTAATAAGATGGATTTGGTTAACTATGCGGAAAAAAAATTTAGACAAATCGAGAACGAATTACGCTCTTTGTTTAACGAACTTGATTTAAAACCACTACATATTATTCCCATCAGCGCCAAGCAGGGCGAAAATATCAAAAAAACGTCCCGGCGCATGTCTTGGTTTCACGGACCACATGTCATTAACGCTATTGATAACATCCCAAACACATTCGAAGGTACATTAAAGCAATCTTTACGTCTTCCTGTCCAAGACGTTTATCAGCATGACCACGAAGACATTATCGTCGGAAGAATTGCTTCCGGAGCACTTAATAAAAAGCAAAAAGTTTTTATTTATCCACAAGCAACATTTACGACTATTAAAACCATAAAAGTTTTTGGAAAGGGAAAGCAGAGCGCACATGCTGGCGAATGTATTGGCCTGACATTAACCGATAACTTCCCCATTCGACGTGGCGATATTCTCTGCGCCGATGAATTCACACCGCAAACACAACGAAACTTTCGTAGCAATATTATTTGGCTAAGTTCAACAAAGCTGCAACAAGGACAAACCTTGCAGATCCAATGCGCGACGCAAACTTTTCACTGCAAAGTCATACAAATTCTAGAAGCAATTGATCCTAAAGATTTAAATATTTCTAAAGACAATGTTCTTAGCATTACAAAAAACCAAGCAGCACTGATTGAATTCACGATGTTATCGTCTGCCATTGTTGAAAAACACACGGACATTCCGGAATTAGGTCGCTATACGATTGAAGATAATGACGGCCTTTTAGGAGCCGGAACTATTCTAGCCGTCAGACAAAACTAAAATGCAATATTTAAGCAAAACACGACTTTCGCTTTGCCTTATCATACTTTTGAATTGTTCGCTTTCGGCACAAGCTGCTAAACCTTCGCCGACAGTTGCTGATTCCGAAAAATTCAAGACCATGATGTCTCTTCCATACTTGCAAGGCTATTTCAAAGCACCACAGAAAACCAACGTCACTTTATATAATCGCGAACTAGCATATAAGGGCAACTCTTTATACTCATCGGGTGAATCTGCCATTGCTTACCTGATTGACATGAAGGGTCATGTCCTTCATCAATGGTCGTATGATTTACACAAAATCTGGCCGAACCAATCACTCAATGAAACTTCACCATTCTGGGAAAATGTTTATCTTTATCCTAACGGCGATTTGCTCGCTATTTATCACAATGGTGGTGTAATTAAAATTGACAAAGATTCAAAGTTGCTCTGGTCATACGATTGCAATGCTCATCATGATCTTACCGTTGATAATCAAGGCAGGATTTATACTCTAACCAATGATTGGGTTAAACTTAAGAAAAATGTCCACATTACCGATAACTCAATCTTAATACTTTCGCCAGAAGGAAAATTCCTTAAGAAAATTTCTTTTTTACAAATGATGCATAAATCCAAGAATACTCACATTGAGCCGTTGTTAAAAAGGGTCGTCGGCATGGCTCTCAACGGTATGCATGATGTGTATCACACCAACACACTCAAAGTTTTTAACGGCCAATCTTCATCACGACAACCCGCAATTTTTAAAAAGGGCAACATTCTGATTTCGATGCTGACTCTTAGCACGATTGCAATCATCGATCCTGATTTGGAAGACATTGTCTGGGTAGGTGGGCCACGATTATGGTCCGAGGGACAGCATAATGTGCAATTACTTGAAAATGGCCATATGCTCACATTTGATAATCACTATCAAGGAACGAAACAATCGCGCATTTTAGAATTCAATCCATTCGAAAGAATATCCATTTGGGAATATACTGATAAGGATTTTTATAGCGATACTCACGGATCACAGGAAAGACTGCCGAATGGTAATACATTAATTATTGAAGCAAATAAAGGCCGCGCGTTTGAAATCACAAGAGACAAAAAAATAGTTTGGGAATTTCTTAATCCTAATAAAACCGGCAAAGATAATGATTTGATCGCAACAATTTTTGTTATGTATCGCTTCGACTCTAGCTATACGTCCTCTTGGCTAAAATCACAGTAAGCATTCCCTGCTCAGACAATGTCTCGCGCTCTATCGGCTCGTCCTAAAACGGACTCGCCTCTCGAGGATCGCCAAACTCGCATGGAATACTTACTATGATTTTAAAAGAGCGGCTGACCATCAAAATCGAAAGATTTTATTTCCTCATCCGAGAAACCGACGACATGTAAAATAGTCGGACTTAAATCCATAATTGAGGGGGTTTTTTTCACAATAGGCCGATTTGAAAATAGAACACCGTCGACAAGAAGAGGATCAAAAAGATGCGTGCCAGACCATTTTCGCAAATTATCTTCAATTAATTCAGCCGGAACCGCGCCTAAAGCCGTTTGCCACGAAGCACCATAACCAATATTAAATCCCACAACTAAATCTGGCCCCTGCTTTACAGTATACGGGCCACTATAGACATTTTCAGAAAAATAAACCTTATTCACGACGTGCTCATTAAATTTAGCGTCAACCCACGATTTTAAACCTTTAGCAATTTGATCTTTAATCTGAGCTTTCTTAACACTGTCAACAATACCTTGACTCTCACGACCTTTTTCATTGATATAAATCGAACCAAAACCAATCGCATATGCTTTTGTTTTTGTCCAATCAATATCTTTTAAAAGTGGTTCTCCCATCAAAGCGCCAGCATCTTTTAATTCTAACAAACCTTGTTCACGCAACCAACTGTTTACATGCACAGTCCGTCGATAAGTATCAAAACCGTGATCAGATAAAACCAGCAATGTGTCCTCCGGCCCCAATTGCACCATCACTTTCCCAAGAATCACATCCATCTTTTCGTACCAGTCATAAATAATATTTTTATATTCCGCCGGCGCGTTAGCTTCATAAAGCGGATGCTGAGAATCGATATATCGCCAGAACATATGTTGAATAATATCCGGATCCTCAAAGTAAAAAGAAAAAACACCCTTTTTAAATTTCTTTAATTCTACAGCCAGCATTTTTTCCCGCTCCTGCAAGACATCATCGACCTGTTGAAGAAAAACTTTTTCATCGAGACGCTTTTCATTAAGCGACCACGTATCAAAGGGCATGCCTTGCGTATGAAAAAGACCAATTTCCTCACTCAACGTTTTAGCAAATTCCGCCGGATGAGTGATTGGAAAAAACGGATCGCGAGGATCAATATTAAAAGGACTGACATATAACTTTAAATGTGGCTCAGTGGCAACAACAAAAAATTTAAAGATAGCTCTGGATTTACGAAAAAGCCCTAAATCAAAAACAATTTCCTGCCAATCACTCCACTGCCCTTCCCGCAGAACAACTTTCTTTTTTTGATATTCAATTTCAACTGTCCCCGTTGTTGGAAATGTCATTTTAAAAGGAACTTGTACATTCTTGACTGAACCATTAATTTCTTTAACGCGCGGCCCCCAAAAATCGCTAATCATCAAATGCGACTTTTTAACAAAAAAGACTTTCCCGCCAGTCGTATCCAAATTTTCATCCGGCAATGACGTATAAAACGAAAATGTCCCTTCGGTTCCAAGGACATCCGGCACGCCCATACCCGAAAGCATTTTTCCGTAAACTTGATCCGGAGGGAATGTCACCGGACATCCCAGAATCACTGTCGGAATCTTTTTCTCGGATGTGTATTGCCAAAAACGCTTGGCTTTTATGACAGGTTTAGCCACACCCCCTTCGGTATTAGACAATGACAAGGACAAAGAATAATCCTTAGCGTCCCGCGTAATAAAATCAAAGATGCCATTCTTGCCAGAATTCTTTCCAGTTGAAAATGCGCTCCACGCAACAGGAGACTCAGGGGGATTTGTCGTCGCTAAGCGGCTGTATCCGCCCTGCGCCTTAAGACGAGCAAAGTTCTTCAATTTCCCGTGAGCCATCATGGGCTCCATAATCTTGGGACTTAAAGCGTCAAATCCGATGACGATCACTTTTTTATCAAATGTCGATGACGATTTTTGCATAACAACGACTCCAAAAATGACAACAATGACAATACCGATAAATATAATTGTAGCCCATCCCTTATTGCGTTTGAGAAAATTAAATATTTTCTTAAAAAATACTACACACGTGCTCAATGCCCCCAGCAAAAATGCTAACAGCGCACCACTTGCACTTGCAACGGTAAACCCCGTACCCGGATCAATATAACCAAAAATCATATCAAATTTATCCTAGCAAAAAAACAGGACAGATCGCACCGGCAACCTGTCCTGTTCTCATCATATCTCAATAAATTATTTCGCTGTCTGGCCGCCGGATTTAAACATAATCGGGCACATAGGAGCCTTGCTCGAAGACGAGCACATCGACATCATCCCTTGCATAGAATAAAAAATCCCAGACAAAAGGATAACAATGACAAATAAAAAGAAAACCAATAAAAGTCTAGCCGATTTATCTTTAGAACCACAGCCGCATTTACAATTACATTCACATTTTTTGTCATCCATAACTCAATTCTCCTTCGTTTAATTTAAAATAATGTACTCATTATACTGTGTTTCCAAAATTTTAACGAGTTTTATTTGTAAAACAGTCCCCTAGCTAATACTTATAAAATGTTGTATACTTTCGATACCATGAAAAGTATATTTCTATCATCCTTCTCTAATGGTCATACACCTCGAAAAGGCTTTACTCTCCTCGAAGTCATAATCGTTGTCGTAATTCTAGGAGTTCTTGCCAGCCTTGCGCTGCCCAAATATAACAACATGGTTATTCAGGGCGAATGTCGTAGCGTCGAAACGAATATGATTGTCATCTATCAAGCTGTAAAACTTTTTAGAATGAGAAATCCAACAAACTCATACCCCGGATCAGCAAACTTAGCCGCTATCAACGCTACCCTTGGCCTATCAATTGCGGATGATCCACTACATAATTATTTCATACCTGCAGGAAGCCCTTGGGATATGTCGGTCATTAGAGTTGATGGAAAATATCATTGCTACCTACAATTTCCCATTGTCGGCGTTTATGACCAACCCAATGTCTATTGCCAATATTATTCTGGTTTCGGCAGCGGTGACGTATGTCCATCGATTGTCGGATAGACATCTTACTATTCAAATTAGAAATGTTCTACAGTTGGTTGCAACAACGCGTTATAGCTGTACGCTAAACTCTAAAATATTCTTTCATATTCTACAGACTTTCTGCTGGAGGGTCTTGATTCAAAATTTCGCGATGATGGCGAATCATCCTCGCCTGAATCATATAAATGACCTCTTCCGCGATATACGTGGCACGATCGCAGATACGCTCAAGATCACGCGCGACCAGAATAAGCGGCACGGCGCGTGGAGCAGTTTTTCCATCTTTTACCATAAAATCCTGAACAAGACATTCCATAACAGAATTACGAAACTTATTGGACTTTTCATCAAACAGAATAACCTTCTCAGCTAAAGGCTCATCGTGACTTACAAAAGCATCAATGGCATTCTTCACCATCCACTTTGCATTGTCGGCTAAAGGCGGCAAATCATTGATTGGAGTCAAAAGCGCGCCGCCCTTTTCGGAAAGCTCGAGAACTCTTTGACAAATATTGACTGTCAAATCCGCGATGAGTTCCAACTCAGAATTAATATGCATGGCTGTAACAATAAAGCGTAAATCTTTGGCCATTGGCTGAAACAGTGCTAACAATTCAATTGCGTGTTCTTCATTATCGATTTCCAAATCATCAACCTGTTCATCACGCTCAATGACTTCTTCGGCTAATTCCTTATTCACACTCTTTAAAGCTTCAAAAGAATCATGAATGGCCCGCTCGGTCAACGAAGCCATTTTCAAAAGATTCCCCTTTAACTTCTGCAATTCGTCATCCAAATGTCTTTCCATGCTGACCTCTCCTATGTTAACCAAAACGACCGGTAATATACTCTTCAGTAATTTTCTTCGTCGGACGGGTAAAAATTTCGCTGGTCTTCCCTCGCTCGATGAGTTCCCCTTGCATCAAAAAGACTGTAATATCAGATATCCGTGCTGCCTGTTGCATATTGTGAGTAACAATAACAATTGTATACTTTTTCTTAAGCTCAACGATAAGCTCTTCAAGTTTTGCGGTCGCGATCGGATCCAAAGCGGAAGCTGGCTCATCCATCAATACAACTTCCGGTTCAATGGCTAAGGCGCGCGCCACACATAACCGCTGTTGCTGCCCACCGGACAAACGCAAAGCATTTTCATGCAAACGATCCTTAACTTCATTCCACAATCCTGCGTTGATCAGACCTTGCTCAATCTTTTCGGCAATAAATTCCTTGTTTTTTACACCATTGATCCGTAAACCATACGCAACATTTTCAAAAATCGATTTAGGAAAAGGATTAGGACGCTGAAAAACCATACCAACCTTGCGTCGCAAATCCACCACGTCGACATCAGGAGTATATATATTCTGGCCATCAATATGAATCGTTCCTTCAATGCGGGTGTTTGGAATCAAATCATTCATACGATTAAAACAGCGCAACAGCGTAGACTTACCACATCCCGACGGGCCAATAATACTCGTCACTTCCTTAGGCGCAATACCCAGAGTGATATTTTTAAGGCATTTGCTCTGGCCATAATAAAAATTAAAACCATCAATAGCAATAAAATTTTGACTCATATTTACTCCTGACGCGATTTTCGCAAGTGATAACGCAAAACAATCGCGCTCAAATTCATTAAAAAAACCACCAAAATCAAAACCAAAGCCGTACCGTAAGCAATCGGCCTGACGATTTCAATCGCATGATGCTGCGTTGACATAATATAAAGATGATATGGCATAGCCATAAATTGGTCAAACAGTGATTTTGGAAGTCCAGGCAACGCAAAAGCCGCGCCGGTAAAAAGAATCGGCGCTGTCTCACCCGCCGCACGCGCCAAACCCAAAATAGTCCCCGTCAACATCCCGGGAATCGCATACGGAAGAACATTTGTCCGTATCGATTGCCATTGCGTCGCCCCTAATGCAAGCGAGCCTTCACGGTACGACATCGGCACACCTTTTAATGCTTCCTCTGACGCGGTAATCGTCCACGGTAAAGTCATTAACCCCAACGTTAAACCTGCCGATAAAATACATGTTCCAAAATGCATCGCTTCCACAAAAAGTGCCACACCAAAAAGCCCATAAACAATCGACGGAACACCAGATAAATTACGAATCGAAATCCGAATCAAACGTGTGAGCTTACCAGTACCAGCATATTCATTTAAATAAATGGCACAGCCCATACCAAGCGGTACAGAAAAAATTGCGGTAATAATAGTAATCAAAACCGTACCAACAATCGTGGGCAAAATTCCGCCTTCGGCCATCCCGTTACGCGGCGATTGAGTGAGAAATTCCCATGTAATGACACCCCACGATTTAGAAATAATATCGAAGAAAATTACACTCAGAATCCCAAGAATTATGAGCATACACAACCGCAAGAAGCCAAAACCGACAACTTGCTCTAAAAATTTTGTTTGTGCTTTTTTATAAGATTTCATTTTAACGTAACTTGCTTTCGTAACGGTGTAGAACAATATCAGCTATCATATTAATAACAAAAGTAATCAAAAAAAGAACAAGTCCAACGGCAAACAAAGCATGATAATGTGTTGTAAAGTAGGGGACTTCCCCAAGTTCAATTGCAATTGTCGATGTCATAGGCCGCACTGAATTTAAAAATCCCGATGGGAAAGCTGGCGCATTACCGGTAGCCATGAGAACGGTCATCGTTTCACCAATCGCGCGCCCCATACCCAACATACAAGCCGCAATAATTCCCGAACTAGCCGCTTGCAACTTCACTTTAACTAATGTTTGCCAATGACTTGCTCCCAAAGCCAATGATGCCTCTTGAAAAGATTTAGGGACATTGGCTAATGCATCTTCACAAAGACTCACAATGGTTGGCAAGGCCATTACCGCAAGAAGCACAGAACCATTAAGGGCATTAAGCCCGCTATATGTTCCGGTCATCTTCGCGATAAACGGCCCAACCATCACAATCCCCAGAAATCCGATAACCACCGACGGGATACCAGCCAAGATTTCAACAACAGGTTTAGCGATTTCACGGACTTTGGGACTTGCCACATCCGAAAGATACGCCGCAGTACCGATGCCGATCGGCACCGCAAGAACTAATGAACCAAGCGTAACCATGAAAGTACTGACAATCATCGAGACAATACCATAGCCCGGATTATAGTCTGAACTTGGATTCCAGTTCTTTCCGGTTAAGAATTCTTTCCACGGAACTTCCTTAAACGTCGGCATTGCATTTAAGACCAACAACAAGAAAATACCCGCCAAAATCATAATGACTAAAACACCATTGATCAAAAATGCTGTACGTATAATTTTTTCTTTTAATCGAAACATTCAAATCCCAAATTATAGACCAGCGTTTTTATTAAAATCCTTATACTCTTGTGAAATCTCAAAAAATCCCTCTTCTTCAACAATCTTTTGACCCGCGGGACTCAATTCAAACGCCACAAAATCTTTGGCCGCGCCTGTCAATGAACCTTCAACATATTGATTTAATGGACGAGTAATTGGATAATTACCATTTCTAACATTCACCGTGTCCAAAGGATCATATGCTTTAGCTCCAGCCTTAGAAGCAATTTTAAGAACTTTAATACCTTGCGCATTCTTTGCGTAACCCACACCAACATAACCAACAGCTGATGGATCAGACTTGATTCCTTCAACAATCTGCGCATTCCCATTCATCTGGCGCATCGATGGCGAATAATCACCTTTCATAATATCTTCAATCATAAAATCATATGTTCCGGAATTGGATTGACGACCATAAAGCGAAATCGGCATGTTTTCGCCACCAACTTCTTTCCAATTCTTAATCTCGCCCTTATAGATTTTCCCGACTTGATCGACTGTTAGAACTGCTATCGGATTATTGGGATTAACAATAATGCTTAAACTATCCAAAGCAACGACGACGCGTACTGGTGAAGCACCGCGACTATTTGCTAATTCAATTTCTTTTCCTCTCATTAAGCGGGAAGCATTGGCAAGATCACATTTTTTATTGATCAATGCCGCAATCCCTGTCCCCGAACCACCCCCAGTGACCGAAACCATTTTGTCTGGATTAACTTTCATATACTCTTCTGCAATTCTTTGAACCAAATTAATTAAAGTATCAGAACCTTTAACTTGTAAAACATCCGCGTAACTAACACTACTTAAAAGCAACCCTGAGATTACAGCAAATACTATACTAAAATTTCTCATTTCTCTCTCCTAATTAATTAAAATTTAACGACAATATCACCCTGAACAACATGTTCTGTATTATGTGCCTCTTTAATTCTATTGGACATATAATAATCGACACCTAGCGTAACATTTTTCATAAGACCTAAAGTCAAAATGGCTTCATGACTTTTGACATCCGTACGTCCGCCAAAGCGATCAGAATCTGGGAAAGTATCAGGAAAAGCATCCTTTCCTAAGTAAACATATTGATACTTCATTTGCCATTGTTTGTATGCACTCACTTTTTTGTTACCAAAAACGAACCCAGCGGCCCACCCTTTGTTTTGCTCACTTGGGTCGGGGTTTATGATGTAATCACCGAAAACTGCAATCCGTTCATCAATACCGTACGGCAATCCACCAAGAATACTATTGGAGCCAAACTCTGCGGATAATGCGAAAGAATCATAATCATATTTTAACCCCGCGTCAGCAACATTCCCGACTTGGGTATTGGTGTTAAGTTCATTATCAAGATCATATCCTTTGACGCCATTGAATATGTAATATGTTCCAGCAACTTTGGCATCAAGTTTTTCAACACTATACTTTGTACCACCCTGAAAATAGATCATATTGGGATCCGGATTTTTGCTAGCACCGTTTTCATCGAACAACCACCATCCAGCATTAACAAATCCTTCCATATTATCCGTAATCGAATGATCAAAGTGTGCCGCAAAACCATAAGGATTGATATCAGTATCCCAAAGCATATCCGTTGTTTGCCACAAGTAATTTGAAAAAAGGAATTTACCACCGACCAGAGTCGCCCATGGTGCCGCAGAATACTCAATCGAAGCATAATCAAGACGAACATCTCCACGTTCAAATGTGTTCTCCCATGTCGTATTCGTAGATCTTGGATCCGTTGCCCCTGACGAAAGTCCCGCGCCAACTTTAACATCCTTGAGAGGATTAAAATCTAAACCCAACCGAAAACGCGTCCTCGCCCGACTACGAGAAGCCGCATCAGCATCTTTCTTCTCATATTGATAGCGAAGACGGATATCACCTTTGAGTTTCATACTTTGTACCCAAGAAGGGAGAGCATAAGAATTCTTTTCAACAATATCTTTGCTAACCTGTGTTTTAGTTTCTTGCTCAATAATTTTAGCTTCATTGGACGTTAAAACACCTTTATCAACAAGTTTTTCAAGTAAAACACTGACCTCTCCCGCGTTTGCTGACATTAAAATGCCAAATGTCAAACACAAAGCTGTAAACATCGAAACAAAAATCTTTTTCATCTCTTCTCCTTCTTCAATTATAACTATTTAACGAACGACTGATCGACCGCAAACGATTTTCGATCAACCTTAGAATCTCTTCTTTTCATGTCGTTAATGTAAAACAGAATTTTGAAGATAAAATGGCGGGAATGTGAACAATCTGTGAACTTATAAAATTACGCTTTAGGAAGAGTAAAATAGAAAACAGAGCCCTTACCCAACTCACTCTCGACGCTAACTTGACCATTGTGAGCTTGGACAATATGCTTAACAATCGAAAGACCCAAACCTGTCCCACCAATTTCGCGGGAATGAGCCTTATCAACACGATAAAAACGCTCAAAAATACGCGGCAAATCTTCACTCGGAATACCCAAACCCGTATCTGCAACACTGACCTCGACACAATCGTCCCGTTCCCGCGCCGAAACCGTTACCCTACCACCCTTATTACTATATTTAATGGCATTCTCTATTAGATTGAAAAGGATTTGCGCAACCGCCGAATCATCAGCCTTAACCTGACTAAGTTCCAATGGAATTGCGGAAATAATTGCAATATCGCGCTGCTTAGCTTGAATATTGACTCCTCCCAAAACCCACTCAAAAACTTTCCTTATATGACACGGCTGCAAATTTAAAGCGGATCGGTCAGATTCATATTTGGCTAATTCCAACAAATCATCAATAAGTTTAGCTAGACGATCCGACTCAGAATAAATAATCTTCAAAAAATCCTGCGCGTTTGCTTTATCATCAATAGCGCCTTCTAACAACGTCTCAGAATAACCTTTAATATTAGCAACCGGTGTACGCAATTCGTGCGAAACATTTGCAACAAAATCCCGTCGCACTGTTTCAAGATGACGAAAATCGGTGATGTCATGGAAAACTAGAACCACACCATCAATCTTTTTATCACGAATGATCGGTGCCGCATGAACGCGCAAAATCTTTTCTTCCGGAAGCAAAAACGACATTTCCCGCGCTTGAACATTTTCATGTCGCTTGAGAATCGCATCAACAATATCTTGAACTTCAATATTACGAATAATCTCCAGTGGAATACGCCCAACCGTCTCGTGTTCAACACGAAGAATCTTTCTTAAAGTTTCATTGATTAATAAAATCTTTCCATCGCTATCAACAACCATAACGCCTTCGATCATGCTTAAGAAAACCGCCTCTAACCGACTTCTGCTTGCTGTCACTTCCGCGATATGCCCACGAATTTCCTCCGACATAAAATTAATAGCCTTCGCCAGATCCGCAATTTCATCGTTTTGTGTCAAAGTCGCTTTTTTAGAAAAGTCTCCGGCAGCGATTGCTTGAGCAATCGCTGAAATCCGCGCAATTGGTCGCGTAATCATAAGCGAAGCAAAATGACCGACGAAAACCGCCGAAAGAAAGAACAAAACCAAAGCAAACCATAAAAGTTTTTGTAAATGTTTTGAAATGACTGTGATTTCCGCCAAAGGAACTGAAATACGGACAATACTCGGAGGTTTCATTGAACCAAAAGGGACCGCAACATACAACATCTCTTCTTTCATTGAACTGCTAAATCTTCGATTTTCTCCTTGCCCATTTTTAAGAGCATCTTCAATTTCCGGGCGGGTCAGGTGATTTTCAAGAGTACGCAATTTTTCACCATCAAACATCGAATCACCCAAAACCACACCCGTCGAAGATATAATCGTAACACGATCAAGAATACGATTTCCCAAATCATCCGCGATCCGATCAAAATCCACAGAACCGGATATTTGTTCAAGATAAACTTTGACCAAAGTAAGCTCTTGAATCAAATCTGTACGAATCCGATTATACGTATAAGTCTTAAGAGTATTATCGAGGTAAAAATAAAGACCAACCAAAATCACGGCCACGACTGTGCCGAGGGCAAGAGTAATTTTCTGATGGCTTTTTAACTGCACCTATTCCTCATCATCGCTCAAACGATACCCCAAGCCGCGTATCGTTTCAATCACATTACCAGCTTTCCCTAATTTTTGCCGCAAGCGCTTAACGTGTGTGTCAACAGTGCGCGTTGTGACATCCGCTTCAATATTCCAAACATCACTTAAAAGCTGTTCACGTGACTGTACTCGGCCACGACGTTCAACAAGAATGATCAATAATTTAAATTCCATCGGCGTGACAATAATTTCTTTGCCTTTGACGCTAATACGATGCCGTGGAATATCAATCGTAATATCACCATAACTCAAATTTTCCTTCGGCTTTTGTCTCGCTTGTCCACGACGCAAAATCGTCTTAGCACGTAAAACCAACTCCCGCGGGCTAAACGGTTTGACGACATAATCATCCGCACCCAATTCAAACCCAACGACGCGGTCAACTTCTTCACCCCGTGCCGTCAAAATCATAACAGGAATCGACGACAATCGTGTGGTATCCTTAAGCCGGCGACATGTTTCAAATCCATCCATTTTAGGCAGCATCAAATCAAGAATAATAAGATCAACCATGTGACGAGACAAATGATCCAAAGCATCTTCGCCTGTGATCGTCACAAAAACACGATAACCTGCTTTTTCAAAGTTATAACGAACCAGCTTCGCTATATTCTGGTCATCTTCAACAATAAGAATTGATTCTTGTGCCATAAAATATTATTTAAAAATTTCCTGAAAGAAATCTTTCATCGCAATCCATGAACGCTTATCTGCGCGTTCATTATAAGCAACACCTTTACTATTATCATTGCCCGCAGCTGGATTAGTAAACGAATGTACCGCCCCACTGTATTTTACAAACTGCCAATCCACTCCCCCATTGTTCATTTCATTTTCAAACGCCTTAACTTCCTCCTGCGAAACGTGCGGATCATCAGCGCCATGCAAAGCCAAAACTTTGGCTTTAATATTTTTCGCGTCCATCGGTGTTGGCGTATTCAAACCCCCATGAAAACTCACAACACCTTTGATTGGCGCGCCACTTCTCGCCAATTCCAAAGCCGTCGTGCCGCCAAAGCAAAATCCAATTACGGCTACCTTACTTTCATCAACCGTATCTTCATTCTTGAGTGCTTCATATCCCGCAAGAATCCGCTTACGTAACAAAGCTCGATCACCCTTATACATTCCAGAGAGCTTACCAGCCTCACCGGCATCCTTGGGGCGAATACCTTTACCATAAATATCTACCGCCAATGCCGTATAACCTAATTTTGCCAAATCATCCGCCTTATGATTCGCAAAAGGCCCAAAGCCCATCCAATCATGCACGACGAGAATACCGGGACGTTTACCGGCAATCGCATCATCAAAAGCAATATACCCTTGCAAAACCGTTTCACCTTCCTGATATTCAAAAACTCTAGTTTGTACCGCAGCCTGCGCTGAATTAGACAAAAATAAAAATAAAAACAGCACAATCATTTTCTTCATTGGAAACCTCCTTCATAAAAATTAATACAATTTTGTGAAATAAAAGTGTCAATTACGTAACGATGGAGATAATTTTCGCTTAAGCGAACAAAGGTGTGCCGAGATCATTAATGTGTAATAAAGATTTTTCTTCACCCAATCGTGTTGCAATATAACGATATATTTCTTTTGGAATATTTATGCCAAGGCACTGCTCCAAACCACGAAAGCCAGGCGAAGAATTTGCTTCACAAATCTTAAATCCGCGGTCGTCAAATAAAAGATCCACCCCCGCAATTTCCAAATCCAAGACCTGCGCCGCCTTGACAGCAAGCTGTTGAATAAGAGGCGTCACAGGATAAGCTTCCACAGTTCCTCCTCGAGAATAATTAGCTTTAAACGACCCCGGACTCGCTATCCTTTTCATGCATCCTACAACACTCTTACCAATAACAAAAACACGCAAATCACGCCCGACACTTGTCCCAATAAATTCCTGAATCACAAAATTCGGATTGCCCTGACTCGTGGTAATCATCGCGATCAAATCTTCAAATTTATGACGAGTCTCACACAAAAAAACACCACGACCCTGCGACCCAGCCAAAGTTTTAACAATAACCGGAAAACATAATTCACGTTCCACAAGGTCGACATCAATGGGATATTTCGCCAGCATTGATTTTGCGATTGGTAAATTGTTTTGTGCTAAAACCTGCAAGGTATGCAACTTGTCACGAACCAAAGCAATGCTCTGACTGCGATTGGGGACATACACACCCGCATTTTCCATTTGGCGCATAATCGCCAAAGCAAAGTACGTCGTCGCTGACCCCATTCTGTTTAAAAGAAAATCTGGACGAAGAACTTCCTGTCCATTGAGAAGAAAACGATGACGACCATCATTTTCAACAACGATATCAAGTTCACCGGGAGAAACAATACGAACCGTGATATTTTCCTGTTGGGCTTCCGCCAAAAGCCTGTGAATCCCGTGAGAGTCCGGCCGTAAAGCATGTTGCGAAAAACGATTAAGAATCCATCCTTGCATTTTTAATTTTAATCATCTTCCGAAGCTGTGTCTAAAGGATCTTCTTCGATCGCTTCCTGACGAATAATTTTGGCAATTTTCTTACCATCTTGCTCTAAATAATAGACTTCAACAACGTCCTGAGCCACTAAATTCAAAATCGTCGCAAAACCATCAAACTTAACCGCCGGATCGACCTGATAAATCACTTCCTTTTCGACATCAGAATCATAATCATATTCTTGCAAAACAATCTCTGTGGGGCTAACTTTAAGAACCGTTCCATAAGAATAAATAAATTGGCTTAATTCAACTTCGGATAAAACATCGGAAGACTGTGTAACTGGGGAATTGCTTGCAGGCGCGGCAATAGTTGCGGGGACAAAACTCAATATTAAAAACATACTTACGAACACACTTGCAATTTTCATACAATCTCCTTTGATGGTACTTTCACATCGATATTCATCTTATATCATTTTGCCCCGATGTTGAAAAGCAATATTTTAAAGCTACAAAATTCATAAAATAAGGTATAATTTTTTCATGAAACAAAAATTTCTTATCGGTATTGATGTCGGCGGCACCAAAATCGCGGCCGCGGCTATTCTCCCAAATGGAAAAATCCTTTCACGCGCAAAAACATCCACGCCGCCAAAATCCAAACCGACGGCTATTCTTAAAGTTATTTTTGAAATCATTGAACAAGTACTTCGCGAAGAGCAATTGTCACGCAAGAATATCCGTGCCATCGGTATAGGAATTCCCGGCATTGTAAATAAACACAATCACATTCTTGCGACGCCAAATATCAATTTGGCCAACTTTCCTCTCTGCGCAAAGATCAACAAAAAATATCGAGTCAAAGTTACAGCAGGCAACGATGTTAACTTAGGATTATTAGGCGAACATTGGTTAGGCGTCGGCAAAAAATCACAAAACATTGTTGGTGTTTTTCCCGGCACCGGTGTGGGTGGAGCGATTATTATCGACGGAAAGATATTGATCGGAACACAGGGCGCAGCTGCGGAATTAGGCCACATGAGTATGCAACAAGACGGCCCCCTATGCAGTTGTGGAAATTTTGGCTGTCTGGAAGCTTACACCGGACGCTGGGCAATTGAACGCGATATCCGCCAACATATTAAGCAAGGCCGAAAAACAATTCTCACCACATTAACCGATGGGAAATTGTCTCCCATCAAAAGTCGCTTTCTCAAAGCCGGACTCAAAGCAAAAGATCCTCTAACTGTTGAAATCATGACCAAAACCGCGCGCACGCTCGGGCAAGCTTGCATTAATCTCCGTCATATTTTAAATCCAGAACTGATCATCTTAGGTGGCGGGGTCATCGAAGCTTGCGATGAATTTCTTATGCCCATCATCAATAAAACCTTTCATGCCGACCCCTTCTTTGCCAAAATCGATAAATGCAAAATCGTCGCTTCAACATTAGGCGACGATGCGGTTATCCTCGGGGCTGCGGCACTCGCAAAAAACTCAAAATAATTTACCGTAATAGCTAATCATGCGTTCCTGAAAATTAAATTTATCCTCGCTGTCCTTCTGCCGAACATACTTTCTATCTACTGTAAGAAACCGTGATTTGAGATTATCTTTCCAGCACATATCGTGAATATATTGTAGATGATCCCGCATATCGTCCTTATAAATCTCAAACAATAATTCAATACGGCTATCAAAATTGCGACTCATCCAATCTGCCGAGGACATAAACACGCGCGGACTACCATTATTATTAAATATCATAATACGCGTATGCTCAAGAAATCGGCCAACAATACTCTTGACCTCAATATTCTCACTTAACCCCACTACACCCGGAATTAAACAACAAATTCCACGAATCACAAGCTTGATTTTCACACCAGCATTTGACGCTTCATAAAGTTTTTCGATAATCGTCACATCTTCAAGAGAATTCATTTTGATACGAATAAAACCATTCTTAAAACGTTTCTGATTCTCAATTTCACGATCGATAAGATCAAGAAAATATTTACGCATGTCATACGGTGACGACACAATGCGCTTCCACGGACTCGGCAAAGAATAACCCGTAATAACATTAAAAACATCTGAGATGTCGCGCGCAAAGTCATCATTAGCCGTGAAATAACCAATGTCGGTATAAACACGAGCTGTTTTTTCATTATAATTTCCCGTCGACAAATGCACATATCGACGAATACGTTCCTCTTCCTTGCGCACAATCAAAGTCATTTTTGAATGAATCTTAATATTGGCAATACCATAAATCACATGACAGCCGGCGTCTTCCAATTCTTTGGCCCATTGAATATTCTTCTCTTCGTCAAAACGCGCTTTAATCTCAACGAGAACAGTCACCTGCTTTTTATTTTCAGCGGCTTCAATCAAAGCTTTAACAATCGCGGAATCTTCATTCGTGCGATACAAAGTCATTTTAATAGCCAAAACATTGGGGTCCTGTGCCGCGGTCTTAATCAAATCAATCGTCGGGTAAAATGACTGGAATGGCAAATGTACCAAAAAATCACCCTGACTGATTCGCTCAAAAATATTTTCATATTCAATCTTTGCCGGTTTATATTCCCGATAAGAAAGGACAGGATTATCAGCCCAACGAATCAATTCAAAAAGGCATGTTAAATCAAGCGTACTTCCGATACTGACAACTTCCTCCTTTGGAAAATCCAATCCTTGGCAAAGAATATCAAGAAATTCCGACGCGCAGGACTTTTCGATTTCAAGATGAACAACTTTAGCCCGCATCCGATTTTTGACTTCTTCTTCTATGGCAACCAAAAGATCATCAGTGAATTCTTCCGCCACATACAATTCACTATCACGCATAACGCGAAACAAAGTATGTTCCTGCAACTTATATCCACGGAAGAAATTTTTTAGATTAAATCGCAAAATTTCTTCGATCAGAATAAAATTTGCTTCCCCTGATTCCGACGGTAAACGCATAAAGCGCGGAACATTTTTAGGAATTGGAATAATCGCTAAATGTGGCTTGCCTTCTCGCAGCACATTGACGGCAAAAGCGATTGTTTTCGAAGGCAAAATTGGGAAAGGATGCCCCTGATCCACAGCCATTGGAGTAATAATAGGAAACAAAGTCGATTCAAAATATTTTCGTACTTCCTTCTCTGACTCCGGCGTCAAATTCTCATAGCTCTTAAAATGAATTTTATTCTTCTCAAGATCCTTTTTGACCTTATTCTGATAAATTTCATAAAATTTCTTAGTCACCACATCCGCCTGTTTCTTAACCTCAGCAAAAATTTCTTCCGGAAAATATCCAAACTTATCCTTATGATTATATCCTGAATCAATCAAGCGCTTAAGCCCCGCCAAGCGCACCATATAAAACTCATCGAGATTGCTAGTAAAAATCGCAAGAAACTTGACGCGTTCCAAAAGTGGATTACTCGTGTCCGCAGCCTCTTCTAACACACGTTCATTAAACATAAGCCAGCTCAAATCACGAGCAATAAATTTTTCTTTAAGATCCAGCGGTGTCATTAGTTTTCTCTTGCGCTTCCCTGTTTTTTAATGTCAATGTCAAACGATTCCCCGTGATTTCTTCAAAAAGTTCTTTTTTGTCTTTAAAAAAGGCTCGTTCCAAAAGCAAATTTCCAGTCGCATGCGCGATCAAATTTACGTCCCCCTTAGAATTTAAAACCACTTCAATTTTCTTTATTTTTTGCTTATGCGAACGATCAAGCGAATTGGCAATACGCAATAAAGCACTCAGTTTCTGCACCAAAATCTGATGCTCGGACGCTAAAGTATTATAAAGCAAATGCGACGACGACGGCGCGCCCTTACGATGGTAACGGGCAATACAGGCAATGATATTCATTTCCTCTTCTCGTAAGCGAAAAAGATTCAACGCGCCAATGACATATTCACTGTGCTTATGATGCGTACGATTGTTAATGAACATACCGATATCATGCAGATACGCGGCAAGGGTCAAATAAAGCAAATCCTCATCATTCAATCCCAAAGTATCTTTTAATTGCTGAAACAATGATGATGAGAGCTCCGCGACATGACGGCAATGATTCAAATCCAGTTTAAATTTACCACAAAGATTCTGCGCGACGGCGATGAGCTGATTGGTTTTATTATTTTCCTGGACCAAATCCAGCTTAAAAACCATATTCGCCAAAACAGCCTCAGCCAACGATGTCTCAAGAATATAAATATATTTATTTTTTGTTAGACGAAAAATCTTATTAACAATGATCGCATACCCCGTCATCGTCTCAACGACTTCGGCCGGAACTTTGTGTGTTACCGCAACGGTTTCAGGATAGCTCTCAGTCAATTTTGCCAGCAACTCTTCAGATTCTTTAATTTTAAATTCAAAAAACTCTGACTGACGACGACGACCAGAAAGGAAATGACTCAAATATCCAGAATAATTTTCATCTACGACGATAATGTCGTCCAATTTAAGGTGAGGAATGCTTTTTTTAACATAGAGAATTTCATTGGTAATATACTCTTCAACCGCCTCATAAATCTCCTGCAAACTGCCATCTAAACTATTCATAAAATTCTTCAAGCGCAATGTGCCTACAGGAATGCCCACACTCATCTGAGTAAAACCCTTTTCAAGCACCGAAATATCCACACTGCCCGCGCCCAATTCAACGATGAGCAAATTCTTTTGATGAATTGGATATTTTTTCTTGAGCTTATGGGTCAGATAAGCATCAATGTAATAAACCACATCCCCGACGTTTAAAACTTCGACCTTCAGGCCGGTTTTACGCATAACTGTATCCACGAACATGTCACGATTTGCAGCTTCACGAACCGCGGTCGTGGCTATAATCATCACCTCTTTTACATCATATTCCGCAAGACGTTGTTGATACTTTTCGAGGAAAGAAATGGTTTGATTGATCGTTTCCTGCGCGATGCGACCACGAAAAAACGTATTTCGCCCGATCGGAACCACATTTTTCAGGGATTCAAGAATTTTCATCTCATCCCCTGATTTTTCGCCAATGACAAGCTTAATTGAATTTGAACCGATATCTAAAACTGCAGCACGCATAAAAGGACTCCCAAAGGTTTAAAAGCCGGTACTAGGATACCAGATTTACCGATTTTAATCTAAGAGATTTTTAAGGATGGAGTCAAACTAAAGATAAACTGACGAATCGTGTTATACGTAAATACAGGGCAAGGAAACCCCTAACTATTTCTAAAATAAGAAGTTAGGTTTACACTACGATTCACAAGGCCCAACTTACGACGAATTTTGTTGCGGATTGTTTCAACAGTTTTTATAGAAATATTCAAAGTAGAAGCAATATCTTTACTGCTTAATCCCGATTTGACAAAATTAGCAATTTCAACCTCACGCGGTGAAAGGCGATGATTCGGCCGCGAAACCTGCGAACCAAATGTCGATGTCAAATCTTTTAAATGTTCTTCGATAATACCAATATATTTTTTTTCATGGTGAGTTCGGGTTCGTCCCAAACGATTTAAAGCGGGCAAAACAATGACTTCCACATTATTACTAACATTTTCCTTAATTTTCTTTTTTTCAATTTCGATCAGTTCAAGAATTTCCCGCAAAGAGGCATTTTTTTGTTCCAAAATATTTTTTTGTTCCAATAACTCTTCTTCCATTCTTTTGCGTTCACTGATATCACGCTGAATCGCCAAATAATGAGTCGTTCGACCATCCATATTTTTAATCGGTTCAATGTGCCATTCATTAACAAATTCCCGACCATCTTTACGATAATGAATAGCCCAACCCCGAAAAACTTCCCCTCGAGAAAGTTTTAAACGCATTGTCGCTAAAATGTTTTTATCTGTTTTTGGGCCATGCAAAATATTAAATGTTTTCCCAATAACTTCTTGTGGCTGATAACCCGTCATACGGGTAAATGCAGGATTAACATAAATAATATAAGGACCACCATCTGTCATATCTGAACTTGCAATAACGATGGCATCTTCTGAAGAATAAACAGCAGCAGCCAAAAGCGAATCATCAATAGCGGATACGTCTTTATTGCTTTCTGATTCTAAACCGTTTATACGTATATTCTTAGCAGACATGAGTATTATTTTATATCAGTTTTCAAAAAATACTAAATCTTTATTTTTACTTTTGTAATATCCGGCTTTCTCATTGACTTTTAACTTTATCACTGTTATAAAAAATTTAATGTTTTAATTTAAAATGCCATCAAAATTGTCATTACTTATTATGTATCAATGGATTACATCTAATGCATAAACCACTGCCCAACCACAAGCATTTCTGGGCAGGCGCGCTTTTAGCTTTATTAGCCATCATCTGCTACTCTAGCATCTTCTTTGCTTTAAACGAATCCGCTCATACACTCTACCCGTTTGTCGGCGAACTATATCTTATCTCTATTGTTTTTCTTTTAATCATGACCCTTATTATTTTGATTACCAGTCGCGCCCAAACTCACCGAGAACAAGATCTACGAGAAACCGAACAACAATATCGTGATTTAATCCAACATGCCGCAGATCCTATTATTATTTTGGATCACACGGGGATAATTCTTTCAGCCAATTCTGCAGTAGAAAAGATGTCGGGTTATCGCCCCGAAGAACTTATTAATCGCCATTTTCTTAAAGTTAATATTTTAGTCGGCAATTCCATACGTGTTGCCGCAAAAGAATTCATTCATATTCTTCAACAAAAAACCCGCCCGCCTTTCGAACTTTCCATATTAAACAAAAATGGCAACCTTTGGATCAGCGAAGCCAATGCCCGACGAACAAAGGACGTTTCTGGCAAAACAATTGTCCACGTTACCCTTCGGGATATTACCGCCCGTAAAAAAGTTGAAGAAACTCTGCGTCAAGAAAGAAATAATGCCCAAAATTATCTCAATATTGCCGGTGTTATAATTTTAACGTTAAACAAAAACGGCCTCGTGACCTTAATCAACAAAAAGGGATGTGAATTATTAGGTTATGAAGAAAAAGAAATTGTCGGCCAAGATTGGTTTAAGAAATTTTTGTCTGCTGATGAAGAACAAGAAGTAAGAATTATCTTTAATCGCATGCTATCTGGTCAAGACAAACTGCCGCCCTATTTGGAATATAGCGTTGTTACCAAAAATGGCACAAAACGCTTGCTTTCTTGGCACAACACTTTAATCCGTGACGAAAATAATAATATCGTTGGGACATTAGGTTCCGGGCAAGATATTACTGATCAACAATCGATTGAAAATCAACTGCATTTGCAAAGCACTGCTCTTGAAGCTGCCGCTAACGCAATCGTCATTACGAATAAAGCTGGCAAAATTGTTTGGGCTAATCATGCTCTTACAGAAATCAGTGGTTATCAATTGGATGAAGTTCTTGGGAAGAATTTGAATATTTTTAAATCAGGGCTACACAATGAGCGTTTTTATGAAAATTTATGGCAAACAATTTTGGCGGGAAAAATCTGGCATGGAGAAATTATTAATCGTCGCAAAGACGACCGTCTCTACACGGAAGAAATGACAATTACTCCTGTCCGAAACCGAGTCGGAGACATTCAGCATTTTATCGCCATCAAGCATGATGTCACCGAGCGCAAAAGCTTACAGCAAGGACTAGAACAAGCCAACATTAAACTTGAAGCCAATGGACGCAAACTAGAACGGACTCTTCAGGAAATGGCTGTCAAGAATAAGGAATTACAGGAAGCACAAAATCAATTGATTCAGAATGAAAAGCTCGCCGCGATCGGCGTTCTCTCGTCGGGAATTGCGCATGAAATCAAAAATCCGCTGGCTATTATCAGTTTAAGTATTGAAGAATTTGAAGGTCTGTCAGAAAAACTCGATGACCAAAGCAAGGCTTATATTAAAATGATCAAAAGCGCGGCGACCCGCGCCAACAATGTCATTATTGAGCTTTTGCGTTTCGCCCGTGTTTCCGATCTCAAAGTTGAATCTATTAATTTATATGATTTGATCGAAGGAACATTTATACTTATCAACAATAGTACAAAATTTAAGGGCATTACGCTTGAACACAAGTACACTGATAAAAACATCCATGTCCCCGGCGACCGCATCCTCCTTGAGCAGGTTCTCTTTAACCTTTTAATCAATGCGACGGACTCGACGGAACGCGGCGGCACAATTACGGTTACCACATATTTACAAAAACCTTTTTCAAGTTTTTCAGAACACGAAGAAATCATTATTGAAGTTTCAGATAACGGGAGCGGCATTGCACCAGAAGTTCTTCCACGAATTTTTGAACCTTTCTTTACAACGAAAGATCAAGGCAAAGGGACCGGGCTTGGTTTGAGCACCGTCTACACTCTACTCAAACGACATCATGGCACAATCAATGTAACGAGCACGCTCGGCGTTGGAACAACGTTTACAATTACACTTCCTTTGGTCACAAAAACAACTAATTAGTAATGGAGGCTACTCATGGAAAAAAAGAAAATCGTAGTTATTGATGATGAACAAGATTTGTGTTTACTTATTAAGACAATCCTAGAAGGAACCGGCCTTTATGAAGTCTCGACGGCACATGACGGCGAAGCGGGATTAGCACTGATCAAACAAGTTGTTCCAGCCTTAATCTTTGTTGATTTCGTTATGCCAAAAGCTGGTGGTGACAAAGTCATTGCCGGCATTAAAGCTGATCCTGCAATCGCAAAAACTCCGATTGTTCTTATGAGCGGTTTGGGCGAAATGATTTATTCCAAAGCCAAAGATCAGTGGAAGTGGCTTCCCAATAATCCCGCGACAAAAAACCGCGGAGAATTACCTGATGTCATAGCTGATAAAACTAAAGCAAACGAAGCCGCGGAAGCATTGGGAATTAAAGATTATTTGCAAAAACCGTTTAAAAAGGAAACCCTGGTTGAAATTGCTAAAGAACTGCTCAAAGTCAAAGAAGAAGTGATCAAACCTGAAGATTATTAGCAATTAATACGATTTACGAATCATGCTGGAACGAAGCGGGAAAATACCTTCACTTGCGGATTTAACATCTTCAACGGTATAAAACGCGCGTGGGTTGAATTTCTTAATAATTTTTATCACCCGCAAATGATGTCGACGCGGGACAATCGTAAAGATGATTTGGACTTTTCCTGTTGACCCATGCGCGTCCACACTCGTTGTACCATACCCTTCCGCGGTCAACGAATTAATAAGCTCGAGCGCTTCGGTTTTGGTAATGATACGAATAATTTCTAGACCAACAGCGAGTTTTTCTTCTAGGATAATCCCCACATAATTGCCCATCGCGAATCCACCAGCGAAAGCAATGTAAACAAACGGATTTGACAAATTTGCCATAATTTGCCGAATAGCTAAAAGCCAAATCAAAACTTCAAAAAACCCCAAGATTGGCGCCAAAATCCGCCGACCCCGATACAGTAAAATCAAACGCACCGTGCCAATAGAAACATCGCAGACACGCGCGCAAAAAATGAGCAACGGTATCACCACATATTGAAACATCGGTGAAGTAAAAATTGGATTATCGAACATAAGAAGAAAGCTAACCCGGTGCGATCGTGCTGCCCGGCGTGATATTTGTAAGAATAATTTCTAAGACTCCCCGACGCATCATCATAATCGCGATCGCGGCCAAAAATAAAGAGAGAACTTTTGACAATGCATTGGCCCCCGACTTGCCCAAAATACGAATAAATACATCAGAAAAAGCAAATACTAAGCCTGCCAAAATGATATTAAGCACAACAGCAATAATCGCAAGAAAACTTCCATGTTGATCTACTATAATCAATGACGTTGTCAAAACTGCCGGCCCAACCAAAAGTGGTGTTCCAATTGGCACAGCGCCAACTTCTTGATCCGGCAAACGCTGTAATTTATTTTGTGTCAACAAGTCCAACATCGCGATACAAAATAGGATCGCGCCTCCGGCGATCATAAAATCCGCGATGGTAATCCCTAAGAATTTAAAAACCCACCGACCCATGATAATAAAACCAACCGCCAAACACGTAGCAGTTATCAATGACTGAACAATAATTTTATTCTTGGCCTTACGATCAATTTCGCTGGTAAGAGAAACAAAGATGGGTAACAAACCTACCGCATCGACCGCAACAAAAATCGGAATAAACGCGAGCAAGAATTCGGTAAACATATCTTCCCCCACTAAGACTCGTTAAAAGTTAAGTTATTCTAGCAAACAACATGATAAAACAAAATTCGTTTTTAGTTTAAATAAAGATTTTCATAGCAAAGGTTCTTAATCAGCGGTAAAATTTTACATTTAATTTTAACGAAGGAAACGCATGCCATCCCATGAATTTGAACCAAAACTTATTACCGTTCTTAAAGAAGGTTATTCATTTAAGACTTTCTATAAAGACTGTATCGCTGGAGTTATTGTCGGAATTGTCGCTCTCCCTCTTTCCATTGCCTTTGCTATTGCTTCTGGCGTCAAACCAGAACAAGGTCTTTATACCGCCGTAATCGCCGGCTTTCTTATTTCGCTATTAAGCGGCAGCCGTGTCCAAATCGGTGGACCAACTGGCGCTTTTATCGTCATCATTTTTAGCATCGTACAAAAATTTGGTTATGAAGGCCTTGCACTCGCTACCATCATGGCTGGATTTTTACTCATTCTTATGGGAATTGCCCGCCTTGGCGATGTTATCAAATATATTCCATATCCTGTAACAGTTGGATTCACCAGTGGAATCGCAATTATTATCTTCACTTCACAGGTTAAAGAATTCCTCGGTCTTAATATACAAACCCCCACACATTTTGCCGAAAAATGGATTGTATACTTTCAAAATTTACCGTTACTAGACACTCCCAGTCTTGCGCTGGGAATATTGACTATTTTTATTCTCATCGTTGCGCCAAAAATCACACGTAAATTTCCTGCCCCTCTTATTGCGATCTTTGCGACAACAGGCATTGTCCATTTCTTTAACCTATCCGTTGCGACAATCGGCAGTCGTTTTGGTAGTGTTCCAAATCACTTTCAAATGCCCACCTTACCTCCTTTGAGCATTGATCTTATAACACAACTTTCTCCCGCCGCTTTAGCCATTGCATTACTTGCCGGCATTGAGTCACTCTTATCGGCAGTAGTGGCAGACGGCATGACGGGACGAAAACATCGCTCAAATATGGAATTGATCGGACAAGGCGTCGCAAATATTATCAGCCCGCTTTTCTCTGGTTTACCAGCGACAGGTGCGATCGCGCGCACCGCCACAAACATCAAAAGCGGCGGTCAAACTCCAATCGCAGGAATAATCCATGCCTTAACGATTCTACTTCTTTTTATCTATCTGGGGAAATGGGCGGAATTAATTCCTATGGCCACACTCGCAGGGATTTTAATTATAATTGCTTACAATATGAGCGAATGGCGACTTTTTGTCAAACTTCTGCGAAGTCCTAAAAGTGACATTATGGTTTTGTTGATCACCTTTTTTTTGACAATCTTCATCGATTTAATTGTCGCCATCGAAGTCGGCGTAGTTATGGCGTCATTTCTCTTTATGAAGCGCATGGTAGATGTTACCGAAATTAAATCAATCACACAATTTATTAACGAAGATGTTCGGACTGATTTATCAGACAATCCTGCCGATGACCCACACACAATCGCCGCGCGAAAAATTCCCAAAGGGGTAGAAATTTTTGAAATCAATGGACCTTTCTTCTTTGGTGCAACCGATAAGTTTCGCGACACAATGCGTGGAATTCAAAAACCGCCTCAAATTCTTATTTTGCGAATGCGCAATGTTCCGACTATTGATGCGACTGGTTTACGAGCCCTTGAGGATACACTTGAAAAAGCCAAAAAAGATGGCATCACAGTTCTCCTCTCGGGACCAAATGCACGTCTTCTTCGAAAGTTTAACAATAGTGGAATCACGCAACGCATCGGAGAAAATAATATTTTATCGGAAATTGACGATGCACTAAATCGCGCACGTGAAATTCTTGGTAAAGAATAGATTGCTTCGTCACTTCGTTCCGCGCAATGAGAGTTTTTCACTACACTCCACGCAATGGGGCATGCCATTGCGAGGAGGCCAAAGGCCGACGTTGCAATCTATTATACTTTTAATCTTTCTTCGTAGAGTTCTTCGCGGCGTTTGTGAATTTCGGGATCGGCAAGATATTCATCTAACGTGGTACTCATGCGGTCAATATACCCATTGGGGGTAAGCTCAATGATGCGGTTGGCGACGGTTTGAATAAACTGATGATCGTGTGAAGAAAAAAGGATCGCGTTCTCGCATTTCATAAGCCCATTATTCAAAGAAATAATCGATTCTAGGTCAAGATGATTCGTTGGATCATCAAAAATCAAAGCATTAGCGCTGGCTAACATCATGCGCGAAAACATACAACGGACTTTTTCGCCACCGGACAAAACACGGACAATTTTAAGCGTTTCCTCGCCGGAAAAAAGCATTTTACCCAAAAACCCACGAATAAAATTCTCATCCTTTTCCTTTGAGTACTGTCTTAACCAATCGATCAAATTCAAATCCGAACCAAAATACTTTGAATTATCTTTAGGAAAATACGCTGTCGAAATTGTTGAACCCCATTTAAAAGTTCCGCTATCTGCTTCCATCTCTCCAGCAAGAATCTGAAATAAAGCGGTCACCGCCGAATCATTGCGTCCAATAAAAGCAATTTTATCCTCTTTGCTGACATGCAAAGAAAAATCCTTAAACATGACCTTCCCATCAATCGATTTATTTAATTCCTGAATATCCAAAATATCATTCCCCGCTTCACGTTCAGGCTTAAAGGAAATAAACGGATACTTGCGCGAGGACGGACGGATTTCTTCGAATGTGAGTTTTTCCAAAACCTTTTTACGTGACGTCGCCTGCTTAGACTTGGAAGCATTCGCGCTAAAACGCGCGATAAAATCCTGCAACTCTTTGCGCTTTTCTTCTGATTTACGGTTGGTTTCCTGCTTTTGTCGCAGAGCCAACTGGCTGGCTTCAAGCCAGAACGTATAATTACCGGTATAAAGCTGAACCTTACCGTAATCGATGTCCGCGATATGCGTACACACCTGATCAAGAAAATGGCGATCATGGGAGACAACAATCGCGGTATTTTGAAAATTACACAAAAATTCTTCAAGCCACAAGGCGGTTTCTACGTCGAGTTGATTAGTTGGTTCGTCCAAGAGCAAAATGTCAGGATTACCAAAAAGCGCCTGCGCCAAAAGCACACGCACTTTCTGACTACCCTCGAGTTGTTTCATATTTAATCCATGCAACTCTTCCTTAACACCCAAATCGCTCAAAAGACGCGCCGCTTCGGACTCAGCGTCCCAACCGTTCATTTCTCCAAATAACCCTTCCAATTCTGAAGCACGAATCCCGTCAGCATCCGAAAAATCTGCCTTGGCATAAATCGCGTCTTTTTCCGTCATGATTTCAAAAAGCTTTTTATGACCCATAATAACCGTCAATAAAACAGGATATTCATCATAAGCATACTGATCCTGCTTTAAGATGGACAAACGCTCGCCCTTGGTGATGCTAACATTGCCAGTGGTAGGTTCAATTTCGCCGGAAAGGATCTTGAGAAATGTGGACTTACCCGAACCATTAGCGCCGATTAAGCCATAACAGTTGCCGGGTTTAAAGACAACATTAGCGCCTTCAAAAAGACGCCGCTTACCAAATTGGAGTGATACGTTTTCGACGGATAGCATAAATTAAATGGGTTAAATATTAGTAAAGGCTGGATTATACCACACATTAAAAAAGAGGGAATAATTTTCTTATCCCCTCTTTTTGTGATCCCCAAAAATCTCCTATTGAGGATCTATAAATTCAACTTTACCGCATTGACAACTCTGGTACCTTTTCCTGCTTTTCAGAACTCAACAAAAACGGAAAGCTTTGTATCGTCGCCGGCTGCATGTTGATAATAACCGGGAAAAGACCATCAATATGAATATTCTCAATATTCTGCTGCGGCAAAGGAAGAGGCACACCCTTACCGTTACGCTTGATTTGCAAATTAAGCAATGACGGATCAAAGTCGATACCACCGACGGGTGCTGCATCCACTGTGACCGCGGCAGAACTTGTGGCTGGTGGGATTACTTTTTGAGTGACAAGATTTATAACTGCCGCATCGTCGTAAATCTTTCCACCAACACGCACAACAAGCGCTGCATATGCAGGGTTATTTCTTCGCTTTTCTTCAACTCTGGTGACCACCGTGTTCTCGGTAGTACCATCATCATCGCTTGCGAAAATAACTCGAGGATCCGTCAGATCTTTAGCCTCAATCATTTCATCAACCAACTGCTCTCCACTGATCGGAGAACCATCAAAATGATTATCAAGCACTAAAATCTCAAATGGCTGACCCTGCTCTTTAGCTTTTGCAATTTCCGCGCGAGCTTCTTCTGCAGTCGCAACTTGAGTGACAGCATATCCCAAACGCTCTAAAATTCTCTTTTCAAGAAAAGCCGTTTTCGGAGAATCTTCAGCGAGAAGAACACGTACCGCCGAGCTGGCGGCATTAGAAACAATCTCCCACACATTGCTGTCTTCAGCAGAAACACTCAGACCTACAGTTTCAAAGACCTGTGTAATGTCCTCCTGAGTTAAACCTAAAGCAATCGTATTAGTAATTTCAGTCGAAACTTTAAAACTTGTTTCATTGCGCGAAATACGCTCTATTAATTCATCTCCATAGTTTCTGCGCTTAATTCGGCCTAAATATGGTTCAGCCTTTGCAAGCGATAAAGATGGGATAATCGAATTCTTACTATTTACTGTTTCTTCTGCTAAGGCAAAAAGAACGCCTTGTGTCGCCCAAAGAAAGCGACCTTTTTCTCTTATTCCTGTCGCTGCAGCGTCACCAAACCCCGGTGTCACCCCAATAACTTCAAATGTTCCAGGAATCATGCCTTGAACCTCTTTACTGTTAGTTTCACCAGCACGATCTAATGCTACTAGTTTAATGTTAAGCGTATTGGGATATTTGAAGGTTTCACTTTCACCTTTTATTGTAATTTCATTTGCCTTTGCATTTTCAAATCTGGAAATTGTATCTAAAATAGGCACCGCATTAAAGAATCTTTCTAAAACCTTTTTCTCTGCAATCGAGTCAACAAGTTCCGGACGCAAAGCTGTCTTACTTAATGCCGTTTTAAAATCCTGCAAAGTGACAAATGCTTCCGGAGATAAACTTGCAATCGCGGCAGCAATATCTCTTATTTGTGTAGGAGTATAAACAGTATCCCGCGCTAATAAAAGCTCAAGATCAACAGCTGATTCTTGCCCTTTAAGTTTTGATAAAAGCATCGGCAAATCAATTTTTCCAAAAATTTTCGCATAATTTGCCTTGATAATATCACTGTCTTCAAGAGAAACACCTGCAAGAACTAAAGCATCCGCAAGACTAGTCGGACTATCAAAAGTTTCTTCAGCATTTTTACCTGTGGACAGTTTTACTAATGCATCCGTAACCTTATTAATGCTATTTTCATCTGGAGTTATAGTTCCGGGTTTAGTGAATAGTTCTGAAAGACGTAAAGCAGATCTAATTTCATCTTTCTGAAAAACAATTTCAGGCAATGCAGCTAACCCTTTTCGCAGCCATGTCGTTCGCAAGAAATGGTCTAAGCCAAACAAATAATTTAATTGTAAATTCAGCCCCGGATTCATCCGAGCAATTCGGAGCACGTTTTCTTCACCATCAATACTCAAATTATCTTCATTAATTTGGCTAAGCTGAATAAATGGTGCTAAAGACTTAAGCACACTTTGCTGTAAAATGTGAACACGTACTTCCATCGGTGAAAGATCCGGTTTACGAGTATCCGATCCTTGCAATACAATAAGCGCGAAATCAGTCTCATTGTTAGCAATATCATTTAACATTTGACCAATATGCGCAAGTTGAATTGGATTCCCGCTTGTAGCAAAAAAAGTTACTTTAACCTTTTCTTTTTCTTTCCCCTCAGGAACTTGACCGGTATGGTATCTATCCCAAGTCACCCAATCAGCCTTTTGTGGATTTATTTTACCGGCAAGTCGCAAGACATCAATTCTCTTTCCAACATCATTTAAAATCCAATTAATAAAAACTTCCGTCGATTGCTGATCCGCTATATAATCATTTTGATTCACGTAGAGCTCTTTAACAGAATCATCCGTCGCCTGCTCAACAATATCCCGAATTAATCTCCCAAAGACTTTACGGACTAAAGGATCTTGAAATTTAGAAAATGTAATGGGCATAACATTATTCCTAATTTCAGCTAATGTATATTCTCTCGTAGAATCGAGTGCCGCGCTTGATGATACTTTATTAGCCGCAACTAATCTGTTCCAATACTCATTGTACAAAGCAAGTTCTTGACCCGAAAAAGGATTTTGTAATCTATCCGCGACAATCGCGATAAATAAATCAGCTCCCTCTGGAGTAAGATTTACTAAATCAATTCCGAGCTCCAGATTTGTATCGATTCGACGCGCATCAATTCCGCCTGAGTTAGATTGTCCCTTAAAATCTAATCCTTTTGTTCCAAAAACAATCACTCGATCATCATCACCATTCCAATTGGTTTGATGCCCTTGATAACTGAGTTCTAATAACAACCGTTCCGTGGCAAGAATAGCCTCAGGAGAAATCTTTAAATCTGCTGTCGCTGATGCTGGTTGGGCAATGCCCTTAGCTTCAAATTCAGCATTAAATTTGTCCAAATATTTTTCAACAAAACGAGCGACTTGCCAACTCGCTTCTGACTCTGTCAACCCAGCAGGATTGGCGATTTGCGCTCCTTGTGCCCTTGCGGCACGCAAACCTTCTAAGACGGATTGGAGAGCTTGCTGTTCCTCAAACTGAACAAAAGCCGTGGTATATTGTCCGACGCCGTTTCCACCAGTATTTGTCGCCATGTCAGTACGAATATATTGTATTAACCGTTCTGCACGAGGATCATTAGGCGCTAATCTTTGAATCGCGCTACTTGCCGCTTTTCCAAAAAGCACCCCACCAGAAAAATATTTGCGCGGCAAAGCTTCCTTACTCGCAAGATCGTAATCTTCTTTGATCATGTTATAGACACCCTTACGAAAGGCGGCCAAATACTGCTCATAAATCTTTTGTTTCAAATCTTTTTCAGAAATGTCTACACCATTGATCTTACTTTTGTCGACGTAAACTTTACCCAAAAGAGAATTCTTCAAATTCTGCTTATACCAAGCCGCCAAAATAACAGAATGATAGATTTGACGGACAGAAGCAAAATTTTTGCCTTCATTGATTTCCTTTTCGAGTTCAGGAAGGATGATCTGGCGGACGACTTCCGACGAGACACTGCTCACATCTTCGACTTTATCTTTAGAGATTTTATTCATCCCCAATTTTTCATTCTTAAGATTTTCTTTAATTGACGTATAATCCTCATCAAGCATGATCTTCAAATGACTATCCCCGATAAAGACATACCCCTGCTCTTCAAGAATCTCAGCGCGATCCGGCATGATCCACACCTTATTAAAGGTATTAATCGGGATTGATGTTGTGCCAAACTTTTCATAAGCCTTTTTGTAAACCGTGTCCCAGAACTTTTTGCCGATTTCTTCTTGCGGATTAGTAAGTGAGGCAGAAAGTTGTTTCAAAAGATAATCTTGCTCAAGCATATGCTTACCCATGTCCGTTGAACCGAGCATATCCGGAATAATGCGATCGCCTTCATACGGAGAAAGGTTAACCCACGAATCATCGTCTGGAATCGTCATGGCAGCGAGAAAATACTTCAAAAGTTTTTGCGTTTCCTCTTTTAAGGCATCTCCGGTAAGCTTATCCTGTCCGCGATCAACGATAAAATCAAATTGCAGAGGATTTTCTGGATGAAGCGTCATACCTTTGAGAACTGGCGGCTGAAATGTCGGGCTTAAAAGAACCATTTCCCCGGGTTTGGGGAGATTGGTGATATATTGTGCGTCCGCGCGAGAAACGGGAGCGATAACAAGACTTAAGGAAAAGGCAAATGCAACAAAACTGCAAAGGGATTTACGCAATATTGCTGTCTTTTTTTGATAGAAAGTCTCGTACATAGGAAAAACTCCTTCGTCATTATGGTGTTGTTATATATAGAGGTAAGTTTAGAGCGAAATGTGTGTTTGTCACAACTGCGTAAATAATACCACAAAAGACTATGGGCGGCAAGAGATTACTATAAAATTATCAAAAATATCAATATTGCAAGTATTTGAAATATAATGCTTTATGACTGTACACTTTTTATGATATACACATTACGTATGCACTATGAATAAAACTTACTGTGTATGGATTTTCTTTCCTAAAACATAGACAAAAGTGTCGTTACGAAAGTAATACCGCAAATAGGAGCGCTGTGTTTTAAACAACACCACAAACCCGCACTTCTCAAAAAAGCTCTTTGCTGTTTCGGTCATTGTTGCCGCACGAACAGCCGCAACGCCATTTTTTTGCAAATATTCACAATAAGATTGAATCAATTTTTGCCCAACACCACACCCACGAAAATCCCGCGCGATATTAATATGCAAAATCGCCGGATACTCATGCGAAAAGTCGGGCGCGTTAAATTCTCCCTTAAAATGACTTACTAATACGCCCTGCAGAAACCGAAACGTCTTTCTCTTCAAAAAAAGTCCGCGCACCAAAAGAGCCCACAAAAGACGCGGATAAATTTTAAACCACGCAACCTTGTCCATTTCCTTTTCATTCTTGGCTCCAATCAAATATCCGACAACTTTTTCATCATTGACCGCGACAAAACAAGATTCAGGTTCACTATCAGTAAAATATAACGTCAACGCGTCTGCCACGATCTCGGGCTCATCAAACAAATCATCCGCCTTCTCAAGAAAGGACGTATCATAGCTAATCTTGCGCAAAGCATTGCGGTCTTGCGGCGTATATGGACGAACACTAATATTTTCTCGAATCGGGCTCACTTTTACTCCAAAAGTAACACTCGCCACGCTGTTCGATCAACAGTCATTTTGCTTAAATTTGACCACGCAGAACTTAAAATAAAGTGGGGATTTTCCATGCTCGATAAAGGGAATTTGATCGTCATTTCCTTGCCATTTCTCTGCACATGCATATCTTTAATAAAAACCCTTCGCCCTTTTTCAAATACCGAAACATATTTAGAAAATGTGACTTTCAAATGATATTTTGGCATATACGAAAACGGCAAACCTCGTCGATAACCAAGAAGACTGACATTAACACCCAAAAGTTTGTCATTCCATGAACGAGCCTTAAGCTTGATGTACAAATATCCCCCTTCGCGAGCATAGACCAAAGAATCAAGAATGGGCTCGATGTGATTTTCTTGCTCAATGGGCGCGACACCGATTTTTTGTACTTCTTCACTATTTTGCCAATCAATTTTACCGTCACGATTGTCTTTAATAATAATCGGCGGATAATCACTAAAAAGTTCATTCTTACGCGCGAATGTAAACAGATATGGCGGGTTATATTCAATCTGACTTCGGTAAAATGAAATTGCTTCACGTTTTTTTTCAACTTGCTCGGCCGTCAAATCAAAGTCAAACCAGCGCAAATCCGCATTTTGATGTTGATCCGACGGCGCTAATCGAAGATCCGGATGAAAACCACGCGGAGTCGGCCACCCAGACTCATGGATTAGATAAGAATAAATCTCGGGAGTTGGGATTCGCTGTCCTAGATCCCACAGGGCAACTTTCAAGAAAAGATAAAACGCGCGATGATCAGGGTTATTATCCAGAGGATGAGAAACCACTATACGTGTCGGCTTAAATTCCCAAATAATTTTCTTAAGATCCCGCAGGATACTTTCACCAACATAAGGCGCCCCGACGGAAAAAGCATCATCATACGGAACATTTCGCACCCGCGTCAACAAACTTTTATACGGGATTGTCGCCGCACTCCAATATTGCATAAAAATGTTCAATGTGCCGGCATCCGGATAACCTAAAAAAACAAGATCACTGGCTGATAATCCTAAAGACTCCATCGCCGCAATAGCCTCTTTACGTCGGACTTCCCCTAAATAAATAACACCCGCCTGCTTAAAAACTAATCGCTTTTCATAAACAATAAAAGCCCACTCATTACTGTCCCCATTGGTTAGGTAAACAACTTTAGCGGGCAAATTACGGCTAACCGCTTCTTGCAATATGCCGCTGGCGCCGATCGCCTCGTCATCGGGATGCGGAGCTAAAACCAAAATCCGATCAGAATCTTGCAAGGGCGGAAATTTTTCCGCGGCTAAAGTATCCGCAATAAAAACAATCCACAAGCCGACAAAAACAAAAAGGCATTTAGTCATTTGTCTTTGCAACATCTTATTTGAATTGCGTGACAGTAATAGCTTGATTAGTCCCTTTGAGAGTCACAACATAAAGGACAATGACTTGATCGCCTTTTTTAAGATCTGCAAATTTCAGCGGCGCGGACTTGGCAGAATACACGTTTGCTTTGGCAATGACTTCAAATTCCTTTTTACTTCCGTCGGAAGAAATAAGCGAGATGGTTCCCTTAACACCTTTAACATCCTTAACTTCTTTTACTAAATCAATCTTGCCTTCAGAACGCTCAATGAGAGCAGCCATCTTTTTCCCTGCCGGCAAGACACCCGCAGATTTTTTAGACATTTCGGTATAGCCGACCGTCGTATAAAGCATCCCCGCTAAAACCAATACAATAATCTTTTTCATTTTGCCCTCACTCTCATTAGTTTACTAGGAAATCCTACCAAGAAAATTCTTCCTTCGCCGCTGCGACATGCCATTCCTTCATCGCTGGCAAAGACAACATCATTTCTTTGTACTCAGAAGCTAATCCTGTTAATTGGATCCCATAAGTTTTAAAACGATAAACAACCGGTGCATACATTGCATCCGCGATCGAAAAAGCACCAAACAAAAACGGACCTTCGTTTTGGAAATCCCGTCGACAATCTTCCCATATTTCGACAACACGTTGAATATCGCGATCTGCGTCCTCATTGCTGGGCTTGCCGCTTAGATCCGCGGAAATATTTTGCGGAAACTGTTTTCGCAAGCCAAGAAAACCACTGTACATTTCACCCGAAACCACCCGTGCGCGCGCTCTTGAAGCGGAATCTTTTGGCCATAAAGCTTTTTGCGGAAAAATCTCGGCAACATATTCACAAATCGCCAAAGATTCCCAAACAGTGATCTTGCCATCTAACAAAACAGGCACTTTTCCAAGACGAGAATATTGCAAAACCTTCTCTCGCGAATCAGCTTGGCGAAGAGGAATCAGAATTTCCTTAAATGGAATTTCAAAATATCTTAATAATACCCATGGCCGCAAAGACCATGAAGAATAGTTTTTATTGCCTATCACAAGGGTTAAATCCGACATGGTTTTCATCATATATAAAGCGTTATAAAAAGTAAATCATTTTCATGGCGAATTACCTTAAAAAAAATAAGGTAACAAAAAAAGGCCTCGCTGATTGCTCAACGAGGCCTTTTACAAGCTACAATTATCTTATAGCTGCATATCGCCAGAAATGCCAGATTCCTGCGTTACTTCAGGTGACGTTTCTTCATTCGTCATTTCTTCTTCATTACCAGCTGGTTCTTCCATATCTTCTTCAGCGTGCACGGCTGTTACACTCGGCAAAACACTGCTAAGCGTATGGGACGAAATCCCTGAACCTAAAAACAACGCTGCTGCCACAAATACAAAGATTGTGGCCAACTTCATTTCAACTGCTCCTTTTGATACTTTCATGCTACTCTCCTTTGGTTGATTGGTACAAAAAAAGCCCATCCACTTAATTGGGACAGGCAAATAGGGTGTGTTTTTTTCATAAACTTCGCTTTCGGCAACTGACTACCATGTCCCGTGAGGGAGTTAGGCTCTTGAGTTTTGTGCCCTATCCTTTCGGATAGTTTACCTTTTCGTTGCAAATTTTCAAATCAAAAAGCTTATTTCTCAGCGCTTTGAATATACCACCCTAAAGTATCTCTGTCAATGGGCGAAACTCGTTGTGACTACATGGCTCGTTTAAGCTTTATGCTCGCCTTAAATTCCTCAAACTGCTTTCCATACTCCTTAAATTTCTTCAATGCCCCAATAAACTGAATGCGCGTCAACCGATTATAGTCATCGGCAATATACAGACTCATCACAGCAATATCGGGTCTATTGTAACGAAAAAGCACCCACCTCGCCTCAAGTCCATCGACCTGTTCAAAACCTGTGTTTAAAATATCACCATCCTCTTTTTTTAACATGTCCAAAAGCTCAGGAAAAAGGTCCTCCATAAAAAGGGCGCCTTTTTGCTTTTCAGCATAAATCGTAAAAATCGCATGCGGCATATCAGTAAAAACATCCGCATCAGGAGAAGTAAAAGTGACTTGATGCTTCTCCTTCTTCATGGTCCAGCCCTCCGGCTTTTTGACCTTAAAAGATTCCCCGCGATAAATGCTCGGATCAAATACCATGGAGCCAAACGTCTTAAACGCTACGACACCAAGAACAATAAGAATAAGCAATGTGGGCGGATTACGATTTTCCAATAAAATCCTCACTTTCAAATTTCAATAACTTAACAAACTACCGTTTCACAATTTGAAAAACAGTAAACTCCCGATCAACAATTGTCCATAAACCTTGATTATCTTGTGATTCTAAAAGTTCACTCCGAACATCTTCTTTGCTAATAACGCGACTAATGGCACGTAAAATCTGAACCTGCACATCATCATCATTTGCCGGCGTTAAAATCAAAAAAACAAAATGTGTTTTTTCTCCATCCGGTGAATTCCAATCAATACCAACCAAAGAACGGCCTAAAAGAATAATTGGTCGCTGCAAATTAGGCATACGCGCGTGCGGCAAAGCAATTCCCGCCTCAACACCCGTCCCAACAATATTTTCACGTGTTATAACAGCTTGCAAAACGTCTTCGGCGTATAAACGTCCTTCCTGCTCAGCCGCCATTTCACAAAGCTCGACAATCGCACCATTTTTATCATTAGATTTGAGATTAGCAATAATCCCACGGCGATTAAAAAATTCCAGAAAACTAACTTTTTTACGATTGTTAATTGCAAAATGAAGCCATGGGCCCAATGTGATTGATGAAATCACAGCTCCACAGACAATCGCGGTAAAAATCGGTTCGCTGATCAACTTGTTTTCTAAAGCGACAAGGCCAACAACAATTTCCATCATGCCGCCTGTCGTATGAGCAATCGCGACAGGCAAACGATTACTGCGAGAAACAGCCGTCAGCGAAACACCAATCCACGCTCCAATAAATTTACCAAAAATCCCTAAACCCGTAAAAATCCCTACTAATAAAAAGTCAAAATTCTGTAAAAAATCAATTTTTAATCCGATCCCCGCAAAAAATAACGGAACAAAGATCGCATAAACCATTTGCGAAATCACCTGACGACTTTTTTCGGGAAGAGATCGCGCGTCACCAACCATAATACCAGCAAGAAAAAACCCAAAAATCGCGTGAATTCCTAATTTATGCGTCAACGCTCCACACAACAATGCCAAAAGAGAAATAAAAGTCAAAGAACTTCCCGGCTCAGGCATTTTTTGAGCTCTTATTTTCTCGACAATAGAATGCGCAAATTTACGCCCAATCGTTAAAGCAACCGCAGTAAATCCTAATGTCGCGCCGAATAACATAGAAAGATTGAGCAAATTAATTTCACCTTGAACCGACAATCCCAAAACAATCGCAAAAATCAACCAACCAAGAATGTCATTCACCGACAATGCCGACATAATCAAAGAGCCAAGGTCAGTTTTACTCATTTTTAATTCAGCCAAAGCTCGCGCAGCAATGGGCATCGCGCTAATCGAAACTACGCTCGCTAAAAACAAAAGAAAAAGGAATTTGTTATTCGAATCTGGGAAATAATGATCCGGGAGAAATGAAAATACTACAAACGAAATGGCAATCGGAATCACAATATCAGATATAGCGATCTTGAGAACTTCAGCACGTTGACGCCAAGCGCTTAACAAATCAATTTCAAGTCCGGTTTCAAGTAAAAGATAAAACACACCGAACCAAGCGACCGTATCAAACATGGTCATTTGAACAGCATTATGAGGAAAAATTGCAGTATGAACTTGCGGGAAGAAACGACCCAAAATTGTCGGGCCCAAAAAAATACCAACCGCAATTTCAGCGGGTAGAGCTGGCTGCTGCCACCGACGAAAAACATCTCCCAAAACCCTAGAAAGCCCCAAAAGCAAAAAAACTTGAATCAAAAATAAAAATATATTTTCTTCACTAAGATAATTCATTGAATTCATTTTCCATCTAAGTTAACTGGTCCTTTTACGGACTTGGAATAATGCGGGTGAGCATAAAAGAATAATCACCTGAAGGCTTTCCAGCTTCGAACATAGTCCATTCTTGATTCATGTGATTCTCATCGATAAAAGATATTTTTAACGAATGCATATGAGTATCCACGGCTGGATCAAGAGCAGGGCTTTCCAAAAGGCTAAATTCATAAACATTGCCTTGTGGATGATCAAGTGCCATCAAGGAGCGCGTCCCAATCATACAAAAATGCGTCAGATGCAATCGATTCTTTTCTTCATAATACACCGTAATCATTTCCTGCGGACTATCAGGAAAAATCCTCTCCAAAACCGCACTACCTCCCGCCGTAACTTCATAAGCTACGACAATTTTATCCTGCTTTTCACCTGAGCCATTCTTCCCAACGCCTTCCCACCGGCCAGCCAACTGCTTAATACGATTAAACGCCACATGATCAGTAATTTTAATAGACGATTCCCCGGATGTCATCGGAGCAACTTCCACATCAACGTGATTGTCCGGCAAAATTTCCGCGTTAACACCTGTTGGCATCATTTCATCGTGCTTTATAAATTCTGGTTCTAATTCAATTCCCGGAATCCATTCATCCATTGGGTCTTCCGCGCCAGATTCAACCGCTTGATTTACGATAACCTCAAGAGGGATTTGCACCGACGGGGGATTTTCCTGAGCAAAAAGAGAAACGCAAGCAACTAAAATCATCGCCAAAAATAAAAGCCCAGCCGAAAAAGTTTTCATAATGTGCCTCCTCTTCGCATTAAATTCAAAATCAGCAAAACACAACGTTAGTTTATCACGGCCTACAAAAAAGCCGACAAAATCTTTAATAAAGTTACCCTTTTAAACTTATCACGCCGGAGAAACTAAATCACCTAACCTCTTTTACTTGATTTTTAAAACCATTTCTAAAATCTGATCCGCAACATTATTGGCGAGTAAAGCGTTCCCGCTAGGCGTGCAATGTCCAAAATCGCCGGCAAAACGATCGGAAAACAAATCATCATATCTGTTTCTGGTCAAAGCATCGACAAAAATTTTTTGATTATCCACAAAAGCAATGCCAATCTCCGATGACAACATGCCAACAAGCGGTGCAAGAGGGCGATAAGGATATTGCACCGCGACTAACGGAATACGACGCTGACGGGCAAACTTCACAAGTTTTAGATAATTTTTCTGTGTTTGCGGATTGTAATATTCAGAACGTTCTTGAATTATTTTCTTTATTTCAGCAACTTTATCTGCTTTTCCTTGCGCTTCGTAGCATTTCAACAATTGATCATACATTCGATCATTGACGCTATGTAAATCTTCACGATTAAGTCGTATCGCCTCCTCAAAAGCACTCTGTGCTTGCGAATATTTCTTGTCCTCCATCAACGCATAGCCCCATTCATAATAAATCTGTGGATCATCAGCGATAATTTTGACCCCTTCACTAAAAACCTTGTCGGCCATTTCATTCTGACCAATACGACGATAACAATACGCCAGCTGAACATAGAGATCCTTAAACTTTGGATCGATATCCCGCTGCTTGGATAAGTATTTAATCGCTTCAACATAATTCTTTTTCTCAAGAAGAATGCCTCCTAAAGCGCCATTAGCTTCAGGATACATAGGCAAGTACGTTAAAATATCACGATAAATTTTTTCCGCAGAGTTGTCATCATTTAACAACTTAAAACATTGCGCGATATGCTCTAAAGCGCGAATTTTTTCCGGCGTAGAATTAAAAACATATGATTTCTGAAAAGATTCTAAAGCTTTTTGATGCTCTGCCTGACGCTGATAATAAATCCCAAGAAGAAACCATGCCGACGCGTTCTGACTGTCCATCTTCAAAACTTTCATAATGCTATCTTTTTCTTCTTGAGGATGATTGGCACTTCGATAGAGATTGGCTTTCATCAACTCGATTTTGATTCGCGAAGCCAAATTAGACTCAACTCTTTTTTCTAATTTCGCAATTTGTTTGCGCAGAAAATCGTCTGACTGATTCGATTTCTTAGCGGTCAAATGTCGCACGATCATATCGAAAAGCTTAAAAGCCTTCGAATATCGACTAAAACTTTCTCGCCAATTCCGTTGCGCTGGGTCTTGAGGATCATTGATCCCCATCATTGCAACGATCATTTGCGGATGATAATCATTAAAATAATTTTCCAATCGCGCCACAATCTGATCGGTCGTCGTCGCGGGAACGCCTTTATTGATCACTTTGAATTTGATTTGATTCTGACGAGAATTTAGAATTCGTTCCAATTGACTCGGATACGAATTGGCTCCCCCAAGCGCGGTTGTGGATTCCCCGAGACAAATGATACGATACTCACGACCGGGTTCAATGCTCTTGAGGTTCGCATTTTCCTGCAAAGTTAAAAACAACCAGCCACCAAAACGCAATCCAACTTCTAAAAGCAGCAGTGTCACTCCGATTGCGAAGAAAAAAAGCCCAATTTTTTGCTTAAATGTCGTCTTTGTCATAAATATTGCAGTGATTATAACTTATGTTAATCGCTTTTCAAAACGGCTGATGCTAAACCACAAAATGACCACCGCCATGATCATCAGTGGAACGACTTGACCCCAAAGGTCAAAAAGACCTACCCCTTTAAGCGTCACACCACGAATAATTTGGACAAAGTATGTCAACGGAATAAAATTACTAATGTAATAAACGAAAGCCGGCATCGTTTCACGCGGAAAAATAAATCCTGACAAAAGTATCGACGGTGATGCAAAAAACATAACAATCTGTGAGGCCTGTTGTTGATTTTCGGCAATCGTTGATGCCAAAAGTCCAATGCCTAAACAAACCGTAAGAAATAACATGGTTAATGCAAAAAGTGTAAGCGAATTTCCGCGAATTGGTACACCAAATAATAGCTGAGCCGCACCCATAATCAAAAAATACATCACAATCCCAACACACACATAGGGAATCAATTTCCCTAGAATCAACTGATATGGCTTTATTGGCGTAACAAGTAATTGCTCAATATTGCCTCGCTCCTTCTCACGAACAATTGCCGTCGCCGTGATCATTGGAATAAATAACTGCAGCACCAACCCGACAAGTCCCGGAATCATAAAATACGAACTTTTCAAATCAGGATTGTACCAAAGCCGTGGGCGAAAATCGATCGGCGCAACCTGCGCAGTCGTCAACCCCTCTCTTTGCATAAAAGACGCAACAATCGCCTGACTTGAGCTTAACGCGACATTGGCGGGATTGGAATCCGTCCCATCGATCAAAAGCTGCAAATTCACACCGCGACTCGAAAGAACATCCTTGGTAAATCCTGAGGGAATAAGTAACCCCGCCTTAGCCTTGCCGCGATCCAGCGCTTGATAAAGCTGCGGCGCGCTCACAACATTTTCCTTAATATCAAAATACGAAGATTGCTCAAAAGACGAAATCAATCGACGGCTTAAATATGTTTGATCTTGATCCAGCACGACAGTTGCCAAATGCTTAACATCCATATTGATCGCATATCCATAAATCAAAAGCTGAATCAAAGGCATAAGAATAATCATCCCCAGCATACGGCGGTCGCGGATAATATGAATAAATTCCTTAATAGCGATTGCTTTAATATTATTCATTCTCACCTCCCGCGAGCGTCGCAAAAACATCTTCCAACGAGGCGGTGATGGCTTTAATCGACTTGATTTCTACACCTTCCCTTTGGGCGGCCTGCCTGATGACTGGTTCGACACCCGCGGCATCCGCAAAATTCAAATGCAAAGTCGTACCATAAGCGGTCAAACCAATAACCTGTGGCAATTGCCCAAAAACTTGCGACGCTTTCATAAGCGGATGGCATTCAACTTCAAATAAATTGGCACTGATTTGATTCTTAAGTTTTTCAGGTTGACCTATTTTTAAAAGTCGTCCTTTGCTAATAAAACCAATCTGGTTACAGCGTTCAGCTTCTTCCATATAATGTGTTGTCACAAAAAGCGCTACCCCTTCGTCCGCCAACTGATACAAAATTTCCCATACCGATCGTCGAGAAACTGGATCAATCCCCGCAGTTGGTTCATCAAGAAACAAAACTTTGGGACGATGCAAAATAGCATTGGCCAATCCCAGTTTTTGCTTCCACCCGCCGGATAATTCGCCCGCCAATTTATTGCGCCAAGGTGTTAAACCGGTGATTTTTAAAATCTCCTCAATACGTTTTTTGGCATCACTTTCATTAATACCGTAAATCCGTCCATAAAATTGCAAATTTTCCTGCACATTCAAATCCGTATACAAGCTGAATTTCTGCGAAACATAACCGATTGAGCGCTTGATATCTTCAGAATGATGACTCACATCAAACCCAGCGACAATAGCGTCCCCGCTCGACGGAGCAAGGATACCACATAACATACGAATCGTTGTTGTTTTCCCCGATCCATTTGCTCCCAAAAAACCAAAAATCTCCCCGTACTTAATCGAAAAATTGATATGATCAACCGCCACAAATTTTCCGAAATTACGAGTTAGGTCATTAACCTCTATCGCGCAATCATGATTCATTTTTTCCCTTGAGTATTAAGCACAATATCGGCCGCAACGCCCGGACGCAAATATTCCGGCGGCTCATTGATTGTCACTTTTACGGCAAATGTTTGGGTAATCCGTTCTTCTGCGGTTTGAACATTGCGTGGCGTAAACTCCGCGCGCGAAGCAATAAAACTCACATATCCGTCAAAAGGTTTTGCCAAACCATCAAAAGAAACCCGCGCGGGCTGGTTTAACTTTATTGTGTTGATTACTCCTTCTGGCACGTAAATCTTAACCCAAAGATTGCTGCGATCCCCGATGACAATAACCGGCGAACCCGCCGGAACCATTTCGCCGACCTCATGAACTTTCACAAGAACAACACCGTCAATTGGAGAAACAATCCGCTGATCATCCATCGCCAAAGCCGCATGTTCCAAATCCTGCTGACTTGCTCCACCCTGTTTAAATAATTGTTTTACACGTTCATAATCACGCTTATTCTGTTCATAGCGATCCAATACACCAATTTCGTCACCCTGACGCACTGCTTTTCCCTCATCCGTATGAAGAGTTATTAAGCGGCCGGCGACCTTGGCACCTAGAGCATGTTCTGTCACTTCCAAAGTTCCAGAAAACTTCATTTCTCCATTATTATTGCCACAGCCAGCAATCATCAAAAAAATTGCAATTGATAACACAAATAAAGACTTCACGTTTGCCTCCTGATTTTTGAGCCCTATTGCCTTGCTTACTTACCCTCTTGTTCAATTAATGCAAATTCTTCCACGCGGCCCAAAGAACGAGCAATATTTAATTGCGCCATAAAATAATAAGCAATGGCTTCATCTCTCTGATCTCTGGCAAAAATCACGTTCACTCGCGCCGCTGACAAATCCAAGTTGTTGCCGCTACCACTATAAAATCTTTTCTGAGCTAACTGAAACTCCTCTTGCGCGACAGACATTTCATTTTCATTTTGTTTTAAAAACACTTCTGCCTGCGACAGAATCGCATATTGACTGGCAAGCTGTGCCCGCACTTGTCTCTCAATATTTTCTAATTGCGCTTGTGAAATTTTAACTTCGCTTTCACTTTGCTTTAATTTTGCTTGCCTTATGCCGCCTTCAAAAAACGGAATCGACGCGGCCACACCAAGTGTATACGTTTCGCTCGAATTCGATGGACTTACACCACTAGGACCATAATCTCCCGAGACAGCAACTTTGGGCCACGCGTCCCATTTGTCAATTGAACGATCCGCTTCCTTAACTTTCAATGTTTGACGAGCCACGACAACATCCGGCTGATCATACGCGACAACAATTGGCTTTTTAGCATCAAAGGTATTTTTTAAAAGCACTTGTTCATCCCACACCAAGAGCAAATTCTCATCCTGCGGCAAAGCCAATACCGCGGCCAAATCAAGACGACGTTCTAATGCCTCTTTTTTAGCTGTCTGCCAATTGTATAAACTGCGGCTATACTGCAGTCGAGCTTTTTTCATTTCCAAAGACGAACTTGTCCCCAAATTCAAGCGTGAAAAAATAATACCCATTGCTTTTTTATCCTGATTGAGCGCGGCCTGATAAACACCCAAACTATCCTGTGCTCGTTTCGCTTCAATAAAAAGTGCCGCAACAAGAATCAAAGCATCTTCCTTGATTTTTTTCTGCTGGGCTATCGACAACAAATGCCCCTCTTTACTGGATTGAAAGCGACTCATTGCCGCCGGATCAAAAATAGTCTGAGTCAAACGAACGCGAGCGTCATAGACATTAAACGGACCGACAAGCGGATCGCCGGGCAAAGCGATCCCCGATGACCGCAAATCACGAGTCTGACGAGTTTCAGACACCATACCTTTTAACTGCGGCAACAGTGGCGCGGCATTTTCTTTAATGCGTGCCAAAGCTTGATTAACCCGTTCATTGGCGATGATCACGTCGACGTTTTGTGTTAAAGCTAATTCGAGGGCCTCAGATAAATTTAAATATCTCGTATTCTCTTGAGCATAACTTTGCATTCCCGCATAAAAATATATTAAATAAAATAAAATCAATACTCTAAAAAGCAGTTTCATTTCTCGCCCTTTAAATATGTAGTTAATTTTACAACCAAACGGAAAAAATCTTCGACATCATTTTGCTCGAGAACTTTAAGAACTTCTTCCCACCTTTGGCTCATTGCTCCCTGAAACTGTGAAATCATCATCCGCCCCTTGGAAGAAAGATCAACAACAACTTGGCGTCGATCTTCAACATTTGCCAAGCGCGTCACATAACCTCTTTTGACCAAACGATCCACAATACCAGAAATCGTCGGCATGCTAACACGCATATTCTGAGCCAAAGTATTCATCGAGCAGGCTCCCCGCGAATGAATGGCAACTAAAAGTAAGAATTGAGTTTGAGTCAAAGTACGCTTGACGAGAAATTCGAGCTGAACACCCTGAATAATACGAGGCATCAGTTGAGCAATGGCAAGACTTAGATCTCTACGGCTAACGGGTGACACTTAAGCGCTCCCCTTTTATAATTTGCATATGCTAATGTTTAGCATATGCTAATTAATATGTCAAGAGGGAGACATCAGGATTCGCAATACAACAAAAATAGGGCAGGTTTTTTATTAATGTCTATTTTCTGTTTTTTCCACTCGGATATCGTGCAAGTCTTAATCATTTGCGTCGGAGTTGTCAGGTCAACCGCGAGACAAAGCAATGTGGATCCCTGACAATTTTGCAAAATATCCTCGAGCACATTCTGATTTCGATACGGTGCTTCCATAAAAATCTGAGTTTGCTTCTCAGATGTCGAGCGTTTTTCAAGATCCTTGATCTTCCTGATCCGCTCTCCTCGATCCTTGGGCAAATAACCATTAAAGGCAAAATTTTGACCGCTCAAACCTGATGCCATAAGCGCCAACAAAATTGATGATGGCCCGACAAGAGCAATGATTTCACAGCCCTGCTGATGAGCCAAGAGAACGACATCTGCACCAGGATCCGCAACGCAGGGGCACCCAGATTCAGAAATAACGCCAATATCTTGATCAACGACCTTCATAAAATTTTTCCGTGTTTCTTCCAAAGGTGTATGTTCATTAAGCGCAAAAAAAACACATTCATCAATTTGCATCGATGGATTAATTTTCTTAAGCAATCGCCGAGCAGATTTGATTTCCTCAACGAAAAAAACGTTCAAATGCTCAATACCCAACGCCGCAGCCGACAGCAGCTGATCGTATTGTTCACTGATTGAATTTGGAATGAGGAATATTTTCATAAACATACAATTCATTTCGCTTTGGTTCTTTAATGATCCAATCATTTGTTCTAAAAATATTATAATGAAGATCTTTACTACAAAAATCTTCGACACCGATTAATAATTTTGTGCTATATCCATTAATTGGTTTACCGCGCAGTATAATAAAGGTCATGATCTAAAAAAACTTAAATATTTTTATTTTTCCAACATTCCTAATGAAATAGCTCCATTATCCCGGGCCATCCCCTCCTCCACTCCAACCTGGGCAGCCAGGCTGATCAGGATTAGCGACACAATCAATAGGACACCATCCACAATCTGTAGGGCAAGTCGCACATGTTTCTGCCCCATTACACACCCAGTCCGGACATCGCGGGGGAATATTATCCACTTCAGCACAATTTTTTGTGATTTTCACATCATATCCGATGGGATCATTATCAAATAATTTTCCACCATCACTAACTTGTACCCAAAGATGATGAGCAACCACAATAAAAGACGCATAATTAGTATCTCCAGTATCATCACCATAGCCACAACATTGCCCATGAACGGGACCATTATCAACCTTATATTGAAAATTCAAATCCTCAGCCCACACCGTAACCTGAAATTGTGCTGGTGGTAAATAATAATTTGATGAATATGTTACCACTCCACCAACAGGTTTGGTGAAAGTTGAATAGTTTTTGCTGTCCTCCGTAGGCTCACATGGGTCAACATACAAACAACTGGCACCGACAACATCATAATTCGGATCGCATTGTACGCGACAACGTTTATCAGGAAAAGCGTCACATTGCCCCGTGGCGGTATACGCAACAGGAGTTAATCCAGTAAGGTCTTTATTATAGTTGGCGGGATCGCACCATGAACTATTCGCGCTGGGCGTTTCACAGTCAAAAACACAAATCGGGTTGGGTTCACAATAATATTGCGCAATCGGCACTGGGGATCCGCACATCTTTCGCATTTGCATTTGTCCATCGGGACAACGGCCACCGGGCGCATTTATTCCTAAAATTCCGCATTGTCCGGTTGACTGCGGCGCTTCACAACACACACTTGTCGGGCTTGGATCATCACGACACTCTGACATGGACGCAAAGACATGCATGTTAATCATATCAACTTCACATCCAAGTGGCGCGCAACTGCGCCGAAAAACTTTTTGTGTCTTAGCACATCCCGGAAAAGCGCTCCCATCACCACAACCAGAATCAATCAAATCCGTACAATCACACACAGGTAAATTCAAAGGGACGTCAGGAGCTTGACGAATATCTTCGCGCTGGGCATCAACCGCGCCTTCTTCAATGACTTTAAAATTGGAATTGATCCCGCGAACAACATATGGACCACCGATGAGGATTCCCGTCATGACAAAAACAGCCAAAGCCATATATTCAAGGCCGGATTGTCCTCGGTGGGATTTTGATTTTAGCAGGAAAGACATAGTTGAATTATAAAAGGAAGATCATTTAAAACAATGAAAACTTATCGCGATCAACCCCCTCCTCCTCCACTCCAACCTGGGCAGCCGGGCTGATCAGGATTAGCGACACAATCAATAGGACACCATCCACAATCCGTAGGGCAAGTCGTACATGTTTCTGTCCCATTACATACCCAGTCTGGACATTGCGGAGGAATAGCGTCAAAATCACCACAATTTGTTGTAACTTTCACATCATATCCAATGGAACCCGACCCAGAATGTCCCCCCTCGATAACTTGCACCCAGAGATGGCTTCCAGAAACATTAAACGAGGCATAATTGATATCACCATTACTATCCTTATAACCGCAACATTGCCCCTGAACAGGGCCATTATCAACTTTAAACTGAAAATTCAAATCCTCAGTCCACACGGTAACTCGAAATTGAGCTGGCGGGATATAGTAATTTGATGAATATGTCGCTGATCCGCCGGCGTTGACAGCGCTATTCGAATAATAGGCGATATCCTTAGGCTCACATGGGTCAACATACAAACAGCTAGCACCGACAACATCATAATTCGGATCGCATTGTACGCGACATCGTTTATCTGGAAAAGCATCACATTGCCCCGTGGCGGTATATGCAACAGGAGTTACACCAGTAAGATTTTTATTATAGTTGGCAGGATCGCACCATGAACTATTCGCGCTGGGCGTTTCGCAGTCAAAAACACAAATCGGGTTGGGTTCACAATAATATTGCGCAATCGGCACTGGGGATCCGCACATCTTTCGCATTTGCATTTGTCCATCGGGACAACGGCCACCGGGCGCATTTATTCCTAAAATTCCGCATTGTCCGGTCGACTGCGGCGCTTCACAACACACACTTGTCGGGCTTGGATCATCACGGCATTCTGACATGGCCGCAAAAACATGCATGTTAATCATATCAACTTCGCATCCAAGTGGCGCGCAACTGCGCCGAAAAACTTTTTGTGTCTTAGCACATCCCGGAAAAGCGCTCCCATCACCACAACCAGAATCAATCAAATCCGTACAATCACACACAGGTAAATTCAAAGGGACGTCAGGAGCTTGACGAATATCTTCGCGCTGGGCATCAACCGCGCCTTCTTCAATGACTTTAAAATTGGAATTGATCCCGCGAACAACATATGGACCACCGATGAGGATTCCCGTCATGACAAAAACAGCCAAAGCCATATATTCAAGGCCGGATTGTCCTCGGTGTGATTTTAGTTTTGGCGAGAATAACATAGGCAAAGTATATAATAATATCAAATACTAAACAATACTTTTATAGTGAACTGTCACAAAAGAGAACGTCCCGAAAATTTCTCCTCGGGACGTCTCAATTTCAAGGATCACAGACCTTATTTCTTGGCAAGATACTTAGCTGCTATATCCCGGCCGCCAAGGCCAAAAGCCAAAGCAAGAGCCAAGACAACACCGGTAAACCAAATATGAAACACGGTGCCGGATAATAAGAATCCGAAGCCCAATTCACTTAAGGCTACTTTAGCCGCATAAAGAAGGACAGCCCAACGGCTAATCCGTTCTAATAGTTTTGGGTTAGGCAAACCAAAAGCGGCAACGACCATATGCACGGTCAAGCCGACAACTTTGGCAAGAATCATCCCCACAACTAATACCATAACCGCCACTAAGACGGGACTGATATATGCAACCACTTCGCCGATCACATCTGGTATCGTAGTGACGCCGACGATCCCCATCGTCACAATCACGAACATCAACGACACGACAATCCCAACCACAGCAACAATCATATGACTGATGCTATGTTTGGTTTTCCCGACGTGAAACAGCTTCGACATTTCAAGCTTGTCCGCAACTTTATCTATATGCATTTGCTTAAACAAACGCGTTAAAACTTCATGAAGAAGTTTTGTAATCATGTATCCTAGGAAAAGGACAATGAAAACACAGAGTATGGTGGGGACAAAACTCAACACTGTCGAAAACATCTCCTTTAATGGTGTGAAGATATACATATCGAGAGTATTCATTTTTTTCCCCTCCTTTCTAATCGCATTTACTTCTACAGCTACAACAAAAAAGTCCAGATCCGCTTCTATACAAAGCCAATCTGGACTTAGAATCCTTGTAAATTTTTCAAATGAACCGGAGCCTACCTGCGCCCCCTAAGTCGGGCTTTGCGTGCTTCTGCAACTTACCCTATAAAACCTGATTGAACTATACCATATTTGCAAGGCAAAGACCAATTTAGTTGCTTGATTATTAAAATAAAAGCCCCTTGCCTGTTTAGAGACAAAGGGCTTATTATTTCATAAGCTATTGCTAATTATAATGTTAGAACGAAAAACTACTCTTAACACCACCAAAGAACTTGGATTCTTGATTACCAATATTTTTGTCCTCCAAGTCACCCATTGTGATGTTGTAACCTATTGTTGGGGTGACAGTTATACTTGAGGTAAGTGGAAGATTAACACCAAGAGTTGGCGTCAAATGTGAGCCTTGGCCGGAAAGCCACTGCCCATCAATATAACCGTATGTCGCGCCTAGTTCCAAACTGACATCATATTCTGGAAGCAAAGGCACGCTGTGAGCAATGCTAAATGCCCAATAATTGCCGCTTTTATCAGTATTAAGGGTCTTTCCATCTTCATAATCATGGAAAAAAGTCACACTTGGACTCAAAAGTGTTGCTAAAGCTAAACTTACAGAAAATTCCTTAGATGATGTACTTCCACCGGGAAATTCGTACCACGTATGACCAGCAGAAATTGTAACAGGTTCAAAAGTGTGTGAATAAGAAATATAATAATCACTTTCCTGTGAATTTAATGTATCTGATGTTGAACCCATCGGTAAACTGCCCCAATACCCAACAGTAACGCCGTAAGAGGAAAAGCTGATCCCCGGCTGGACAACAGGGTCAGTGTCCAAATACTGCCCACGCCAAACGTATTTATCGTAAAAATCCAAAGTCGCACTAGACGTAATCTCAATTCCCTTTTCCTTTAAAAAATCCCCGAAAAGAGTTTTTGATTCAGCGTCCTGAGCAAAACTTTTTGTGGTCACACCTAAAATGATGGTACACAAGAAAAGAAAACTTGCCAATTTTGTAAAATTAACTCTAAACATGACTAAACCTCCTTGATGTTGAATATTAATTGATTTTACAGAGCGAGTGTCGGTCATTTTTTCTCCTTTCCTGTTTTAAAAAATAAAAAAGCCCTCGACCGAAAATATTCGATCAAGGGCGACTTTGCCCAATCTGGCCGCGACATCCGCAGCTGAAAAAACTTCAATGTTTTTTCTACAAACTTCTTGTAACGCTTTTAATATTAGCGTGAGGATTTATTTTGTCAACAGCATTTTTAAAACAGTTTCTTGACAAAAAGCACCTAATATATATAATTCCCTTGCTTTTGCTTTATATTAACCAACATTCATAAAGGTTCGCGTCATGAAAAAAATCCTTTTGGTATTTGTTCTACCGTTTGTCGTTCTATCGTTTGTCGTCGCAAAAGCCGAAGCGTTGGATTACAACACCGCATACATGGTCACTGATAATAACAGCCTCACATTGAGCGTCGACGGATCCGGTGATTATTCCTACACAACAAATCAAACACCATGGGTTTATTTAAAACTCAAACTCAGCGAGCTTAACTTAACCGCGCCGCTAAATGTTTTGTGGAGCTGGTCGAGCTTTTCTAACACTTCTATCAACGAAACCAAACTCGAACACATTAGTCTTGCCGGATTAAGCACAGACAAAGAAGTTTGGAGTGCCGCTCCAGAACCGTGGTGGTCAGCCAATGGCGGAACCGGCAAATGGACCGTCGATGTTGCCTGGCTTAACGCACATGGCGCCTACGGAACCAGCACAGCAAATTTTAATGTCACTCCTGAACCCCTCAGCAGCGCATTATTATTATTCGGCGGTGTTCCGTTAGCAGCCGCATTGTTACGCAAAAAGAAAACAGTATAAAAAAAAATTTGTTCTCGTATTTAAAAGGGTGCTTGTCAAAAACAGGCACCCTCTTTTATTTGTCTAAAAAAACCACAACAAAGGAGAATCACAATGCGCAAAACCATCGTAAAACTCAGTATTTTAACCATCTGCACATTTTTGCTTATTTCAGCAAAAGCTCACGCCCTCAATTATGAAACAGCGTACATGGTCAGAGATAATAACAGCCGCATTCTCAGCCTTGATGCCGCCGGTGATTACAGCTATAACGCTGGCGAAACACCTTGGGTCTATATTAAATTCCAGCTTGCCGATCTAGCGATTGACTCCCCATTGCACATGCTTTGGGTTTGGTCCTCTAACGATGATCCCGATATCACTGAATCCAAAGTACAAAGTTTTTCACTTTCAAGCCTCAACACTGACAAAGAACTTTGGAGCTCAGCTCCGCAACCGTGGTGGAATAATAACGGCGGACCCGGACAATGGCACGTAGATGTCAATTGGTTTAATGTTCACGGAACAAATGGAATCAGTTCAGCCAATTTCACATCTTGCCCAAGCGGTGGAATCGCCGGCAGAGTCGCACCTTGCGGACCAGTTGGCCCGGTTGTGACCCCTGAACCTTTAAGCACCACACTCTTTTTGCTTGGCGGCGTCCCGCTTCTCGCGGCAATTCGCAAAAAGCAAAAAACAGTTTAATTTTGAAGCGTTAACAACTAAGATAAGGGGCATGTCCCCAAGGACGTGCCCCTTAGTTGAAATTGGGATAACACTCATTATGTTCACAAAATATTTCAAACACTTTCCTACTATTTTGCCTTGGGTTCTAGTCGCAGGGCTTTACGCGCCGGTCTTTCTTGTGCTCTATCAAGAACGCTGGGAAATGGTGGATTACGGACACGCTCCATTTATTTTACCGCTCGCACTTTTTATCGTTTGGCTCAAAAGAAAACAACTCGCCACAATCGCCCAAAACTCACAGCCCAATTTTTACATTCCCGGATTTGTCCTGATTATTTTCAGCTCATTTCTCTTTACGTTCGGCTGGCGCTGGGATTATCTTTTGATTCAAACAATTTCACTCATTCCGCTTCTCGCAGGACTCATCAGTTTTCTTTACGGACCCAAAATGATACGGCCGTTGATTTTTCCAATTCTCTACCTGTTTCTTCTTGTACCACCACCAATCGGCATTTTAGATAGCATCACGCTCCCAATGCGGCATTTTGCATCCGCCGCGACCGAAGTGATTCTGCAAATCTTTCAATACCCCGTTTCACGAACCGGACTGCTCCTCTATTTAGGCGACCACGAAATCTTTCTCGGCGCGCCCTGCAGCGGCTTTCGTTCACTGATTACCATGTTTTCACTCGGACTTATTTACGTTTATTTTAATAAAGGAGCATGGACCAAAAATTTGATTCTGATTTTGGCCATTATCCCGCTTGCGCTCATCGGAAACATCATCCGCGTCATCGCAATATGTCTTCTAACATATTATTTTGGCGAGAAAGTCGGACAAGGATTTTTACATGATTTTAGCGGCATGCTGGTTTTTCTAATCATGATTATCGGCCTCATGGGATTAGAAAAACTAATACGAAAAAAATAATAGATTCCCGACAGAAGATTTCGGGGATGACAAAATCAATAGTATGACACCACTTATATGAAAAATTTACGCTTCCATATCGCATCGCTCATTTTGATCGTGACGATCATCGTTGCCTTTACTTTGCCCAAGCCCAAATATCAAGGGACATCGATTCTACAAGATCTTAATATGCCATTTACACTTGGCAATCAATGGCAAAGTGTGGATTACACCAACAATTTGAGTACAACCAAAGATGACCGATTCAATTTTCTAAGCGGCGCCTTTGCCCGCATTTACGGCACACAAGACGGCAAAAGCCTATTGTTTCTTATTCTCGACGCTGGCAACTTCCATCATCCTCAACTATGTTATGGCGGTTCAGGATTTAAAACCAAAGAATTATCGCTTACCGAATTGACAACACAAAACAAAGCAGTCAAAGTCCGCACATTCTTAGCCAAAAAAGATTCGGGAGAAACAATTGTCGTGATGTATTGGATGGTCATCAATAAACAAAAAGTGGATTGGACCGAGCAAAAATTTGCGCAATTGTGGCATTCGCTGTTTAACAAAAAACAAGTTGGCCTGATGACACGGTTAGACATTCCTGTCTCCGAAAACAAAATTGACGACGCTGTCACACTTGGACAAAAATTTATTAAAGATTTAACGAAGAATTTGTCGAACGAAAAGCAAGAGTGGATGTTTGGTAGGTAATTTTATTGCTTTGCCCGCTTAATCATAAAATCAATATTTTCATTTGAATTCCGAACAATGATATTTTTCTGCGGAAATTTTTTCTGCCAAACTCTAAAAATCTCATCAGCAAAGGCCTGCCCAATGCCATTTATCTCAGTAAAATCTAAGATCAATGTTTCAAAAGATTCCAAACCACTCAAAATTCGTCGCGCTTGAGACCGAGACACATAATCCTGTCCCATCTTAAACAAACGAACATTAACCTGTGTCTTACTAAATTCAAACGCGTCATTTGAAAAACTCCGAAAAATATCTTCTAAATGCCGCTTTGATTCAAGAGAAAGGGCAAACATGACTTTTGTCCCTTTGACTTGAGCACAATCACTAACGACCACATCGTCAAGAACATTATCAAAAAGCACACGTTTTTGTGAACTTTTAATAATTAGACGGTCTGCCACCTTGGATGTAAAAAAAATCCCTTCCCCACTGTGCGCTTCAGGTGCAGTCGTCTGCTTACCTTTTAAAAGCTCACCGATTGCATCTAAAGCCGTAGCAAGTTTTCGCTGTCTCATAATATTATTAAAAATCCCAATCCCCTGATCTCCAACGGTAAAATGCAAACTCTGGGGCAGACGCTCAACCTTCACATCTACCGTTTTCGACAACGAATGTTCGATCGCATTATTCAACATTTCCGTAAAAGCATAGTTAAAAATCTTTGTAATATTCGCAGGTAAGCCAAGCAAAATCCCCGTAGAACTTTTGACCCGATCTAAAATCTTGTCCTCTTCCAATTTCTCATTCTTTAATAAAAAGTGGACTTCCAAGACACCTTTATTCACCTTATTGATCGCATCCAATGTCGCAGGAACATACTGAGATTTGTTGGCTTTTCCAACCAGAATGATCTTACCCTCGTCAACTAATTGCCTAAACATCCGATTCAGATAAGTACGGCTCAGGCCGGTTTTGAGAGCAATCTCGCGCACGGTCACATGTCCGTTTTTTTGTATTTTACTTAAAATCATTTCTGGAATATTCACAAACCCTCCTCATGTTGACAACTTAAGTATATATTAGATTTATAAAGTCGTCAACAAGTCGTCTCTAATCGGAGTGGGAAACTTATGAACAACTTGTAGACAACTTATTAGATTTAATATGATCTAAAGTCGTCAACTTAATGGGACAACTATATGCGGATACGATATACAGATCCAGCGTAGCGAGAAATATATAAATATTCACCTTCAGAATCAAAAGCCACAGCCGCCGTGCCCGCGCCCGGCGGGAGATCACCAGAAATATCTTCCCATGATTTACCCGCATTGCGACTTAAGTAGATTTTTTGCGGCGCGGCATTGCCCCAATGCACCGTACTCACAACAACAATGTTAGGTTCTTTGGGGGATGTTACAATCGCGTCCGTCGCGGCAGAATCACTCGGCAAAAAGTCGCCAGCCTTTTTCCAACTGTCGCCTTGGTTTTTCGAAACATATACCGCCGGCCCTTTGCTCGCAGCCGCCGCGTACAAAGTCCCATCAGAACTCATGTGAAGATCAAAAACCCAATCACTTCTCGAAAATACTTTCTTCCAAGTCAACCCACGATCATTTGTCCGATAAATGCCACCCTTTTTTCCACACGCAGCCCAATACAACGTATTCGAATCCTTCACATCAACGACAAGACCATTATAAATTCGCAAAGAATCAGGCTGACCGGATGAGCGTTCCCATTTATAACCACCATTTTTAGAAATAAAAAGTCCCCCGCCATCATCACCATCGATTCCCAAATACATCATGTCTGGATTTTGGGTGTCAACTGCCAAAGCTCGAGGAAGACCTTCGCCCCACATCGTATTCTTTTTAGGACGTTTTTCCGGTAAGCCATCACGCACAATTTTAAAATGCTCGCCGTCATCATCGCTCACAATAACCTGATTCACTTGCTTGCCCCAAAGGGATGACGTCGCGATAATTTTTTTTGCCGTAGGCACAATGACACGCCACACATGCCCCGCTTGTGCATCATCATATTTATCCGACGGGAAAAGCGCGTGATAACTCTTTCCATTGTCGGAACTTTTTAAAAGACCATTGTCCATGGTCGCAACCAACAACGAATTTTCTGTAACATTAATATCAGAACCGACGGTGTTTGGCGCGCCAATAATCTTTTCATTCCACGTCTTTCCCCCATCATCACTGCGAAAAACCCCCCACCAGTCACTGCGAAACATCACATCCGATCCAAAATGATAACCCCTCAAAGCCGTGAGTTTACCACTGCGGTTGGCCCACGCCCGCGTTGGATTAGACAATTGATCCGTCGTAAGTGTCGCAACCACATTGTCCCACGTTGCCCCCTCATCATTCGAAACTAGAATCTTTCCATTCCAGCTCTTATTCTCAGCCGCAAAAATTTGCGTTGTTTTTCCCTCGCTTAAGTTTAATCGAAAAATCTTTCCCGAATGCTGTCCTTTTGCTTTTTGCCATGACTGACCTTTATCCGTCGATAAAAACATTTCGCCATGCGCGGCAACATACATATTCCTCGGATCCATTATCGAAATCGCCAAGTCAGTCACATCTTCCAAATCCGCGTTGACCGCAGACCACGTCTGAGTGGTCAAATCATATACCTGCAAACCCGACGAGCCACCGGCAAAAACTTTTGTCATCGTGTTATCAAACATAATGACCGAAAAACTCTTCTGTTGACTCTTCTCAAAAACATTCCAATTTTTCCCGCCATTGTCCGAACACATCAATTCGCCCTGACTAGTCCCCGCGCAAATGTGCAAAGGATTTAATACCGAAACTGCCAGAGGCCGATAACTTTGCGGACGCTTGAATTTAATTTTTCTAGTATTCTCCGTCGCTGACCATGACGCGCCGGCATCCCGCGAAATATAAATACCCCCGCCTGTCGCGGCATAAAGCACATTCGAATCCGATGGAGCTATCGCCACCGCTGCTACCATCAAATTGCCGAGACCTTGCGTGACAAAATACCAATTTTCGCCAAGATCATCACTGCGCCAAATTCCGGCGACATCAGATGTCAAATAAACACGATCGCGAACATTACGATCAATCTCAATATTGGGGAAACACCCACCGCCATACCAACCAGCGAATTCCCAATGACTCGTTTTTTGCGTTTGCGCAAAAACAGTCGTTGAGATTAAGAAACTCAACAGCAATGAAAGAAAAATCTTCATGAATGCTTTTTTTGGGCTAGTTTTTGTTTAAAAACAATCGGGAAGAATTGCATATCATCGACCAAATACCGTCGCCACAAACGTCCGGGTTCCATGAGAACACGCCAAAACCATTCGAGGCCAATTTTTTGCATCCACCTTGGCGCACGCTTGACCATACCGGCCGCAAACTCAAAAGACGCGCCGATGCCAATCGAGATTGGCACATTATAGCGATGACGAAAACGATAAATCCAATTTTCCTGCTTTGGCGCGCCAAGACCGACAAAAAGAATATCCGGCTTTGCTTCCTGAATCAGGTTGATGATCTTTTCATTTTCCACATCATCTTTTTCGAAACCAAAAGGCGGGCAATACGTACCGACGACCTGTAAGCCGTGATATTTTTCACACAGATTTATTGCTGAGAGTTCGGCCGCGCCGGGACGCCCTCCCATAAAGAACAAACGAAAACCTTTTTGACTGGCGACACGACAAAGAATCGGCAAAAGATCCGAGCCAGAAATTTTTTCCTTTAGCGGCGTCCCCAAAAACTTAGCCGCCCACAATAACGGAACACCATCCGCCACATTTAAAACCGATTCATCATAAGTCCGACGGAATTCGCTGTTTTTTTGCAATTGAACAATATGATCAACATTTGGAGTAATAATATACGTCGGTTCACGCTTGGCGATCAATTCTTCACAGCGCGTCAAAAATTCCGCAAGCGTTACATTATCAATCGGCACACCACCGATATCAATGCGAGCGCTCATGACTTTGTTCCTTTTTGGAATATCGCGCCAGCAAAACCTTCCGTCCAAAACCAGAGGCCAAACAAAAAGAGTGGGAGAACACGCAAAAACTTTTGCTGATACAAAACGCCATTTCTAAGGATGCGCGACGACATCCGATAAAACTTGATCAAAACAAACATCGGCAAAAAAACAAGCGGCAACACTCCCTGATAATACCATCTTGGCAAATACTCCCGACGGTAATGCAAAATATATTGACCTAACATGATTTGATTATTACGATACGCGCTTATCGACTCACGAAAAATGTGATACGCGCGCGCCTCAGGAACAAACCAGATGGAATTCTTTTCACGCAATCGCAAGCAAAGGACAACATCTTCAGACGCGCGCAGTGCGGGAAAACCTTTGGCTTCAAAAAAGAGTTTGCGCTCGCAAAACATATTGCACGCCGGTAAAAGTCCGATTTCCCTGCGTTGTCCAAACGGCAAAGATTCATTAAACTGCAATAATAATTGCGCCCACGCCAAATTATGCTTAGCTTGTGTTTGATGAATGTCGACGGATCCGCCTCCGACGCGACAGCCATCACCATAGGCTGCCAAAACTTTTTCCAACCAATCGGGAGCCAATACAATATCAGCGTCAATAAAGCACAATATCTCTCCCTTAGCCTCTTGCGCGCCAATATTGCGGCCTTGCGCTGGGGAAGTTTTATTTTCCAAAGAAATCACGCGAATGCCATCCAAAGCGATAACACTCAAATATTTCTTAGCCATTTCATCGTCGGAAGAATCAACAATAATAATCTCAAATGCATCGACAGACTGCGCACGCAAACTCTCAATTGTTCGCGGCAGTGTTTTTAGAGAATTATAAGACGGGATGATAAAAGAAACCATGGGGTCAATTTATACACTTACACATCGATTGTCAAGCGTATCAAAAATTGGGCACCACAACCTTATAATTGCTCTAAATATTGCGAAATTGTATTTAAAATTTCATCAAATGATATTTGCCCCTGATAATACAATGTTGCAGTTTTTAGGTATTCCTTCTTAAATTGATCTCTTGTCTTCATATCTTTGAGCACAAAAGCATCATGTTCAGCAATAGAAAGTTTTTGGTCTGCGGCGGGGAATCTTTTCTTCTTATGCTCAATATATTCTTGCGTTCCAATAAATTCTTGAACCGTCTGATTCTCCAAAAGGCAAGCAACATCATAATAATGTCTAATAAAATTAGCGGGGATTCTTCCCGTTTCGTGTTGCTGACGGAATTTGGTTACAATAGTTTGTAGTTTTTCTACGAGTGTATATCCCGGATGATAGCATTTTACCTGATATGCTTTATTGTCTTTGACATCCAACCCTCTTTCCTGCGCAAACTCAAGCGCCCAAGAACTGATATCCACAAAAGCATTAGGTGTCACATCATCAAAGCCAACTTCTAATAAAACGCCCTCCTTGATTCCCTCGACAACGGTAAAAGTTGGCTTGTAATAAAGTCGAATACCACCACTAAAATACTTATCATTATCAAATTCATGATCACGGACAACCCGATTGATCCCATTAATCTTAATGTTTTCTGCCAACCAATCATAATATTGCTTACGGCTCTGGCACTGAGCAGGTTTTATTTGATTCTTTTTTGTTTTTACATCCATTTTAGCAGGTGGTTTGATACGAATATCTATATCCTCTGAAAAACGATGAATAATATTATATCCTTTGGAAAGTGATGTACCTCCCTTTAATTCGAATTCAAACCCATCGAGATGCAGACCGTATAAAACATGCATGATCCAATAATCTTTTTCCACCAAACTGCTATTTATATTCTTTTGACGCTCTACGGCTCGCAAAAGCTCTTTAAACTCAGGGTGATTGTGTAAATAATCAAGCATGTACTAAAACTTCCTCTTGCATCCAGCTATTAAATAAACTTTTTGTCCTCTCACCCGCATAGGCATTGACTGCACGCTTCATCTGCGGCTTATACTCTGCTAATATTTTTTCTTTAACACTTTTTAAAAGATTGTCCCTATCTTCTGCTAATTCATTCAAATTATTCAACAAATCAACAAACAAAAACTCTTTTGAAAGTTCCCGAGGGAATTTATGTTTTAAACAAAAATCAAAAACCTTACCTCCCAGCACAAATTCTCCATGTCGCTTATGATTATAAACAACGGTTTTATTGTAAAGCTGTGTTGTTCCGACCTCTAATGAATTATAAAAGTTAGGAGACGTCAAAAGAAACTCATCACTTTTTAAGAAAGCGCGCACAAGCTTTTCATCTTCGGGGGGAACAACTCCAAAAGATGCTTTTGCAGGGCAATAGTACAACCCTTGTGACATTTTTTGCAAAGTCCCATCATCTACAAGTTCTTTTAGATGTCGATCAATCGCAGTCGACCATTGATTGAGGTCACCCCTTCGATAAACTTGACCCGGTTTTAAATGTTGTTTTAACTCTTTTAAAGCCTTCATTTTCTTTTATCTCCCTGTTTGAAGTATAAAATATTTGGGCTTAAAATGCAAGTTTATTAATTTAGGATTCATGCAATTAGTAGGATTCGTAGATATCAATGTGTCTTGGCTTTTCCGTACCGTACAATCGGTACTGCCATTGCGAGGAGGCCTTTAGGCCGACGCGGCAAACTAAAAAACCCATTGCGAGCCCGAAGGGCGCAGTTATCATTGCGAGGAGTTCCGCAGGAACGACGCGGCAATCTGTTTTGTCATTCCCGCAATCTCTTGGCGGGAATCCATGGCACTGACAGTAACGCCTCTCATACTTCCATACTTCGCAAAAGGGTCTGTCCCCTTCTTGCGCCCAATTATTCTTCAAATTTAGATAATTCATTATTCAAATCAGTGCATAACCTCTCTGGATCCACAACGACACCTTTTGACACAACAGTTGGGAAAACGCCAACTCTCCTTTTGTCTTTAATCATTCCAGGAATCCATCTATCTAACCAATCTTGCAAAATAATAAATCGAGGAGCACAATCTTTCCATTCATCGTTCGCACATAATTTTGCATATTCGCTATGCGACCAAACTGGGATAACTTCATTCCCATTAGCATCCAAAGCTGAAACCCAACCATCTTTATTTCTTAACGCCCATACCTTTTCCGAATCCGCAACCCTTTTAATAAAATAAGAATATCTTTCTGCCCCAGCTAAATTAACAACAGATTGAATTTCATGAATACTGAGAATAGCCATCTAATATCCCTCAACTTTATGTTGCAGTTTATGTAAATCTATATCTTGCAAATCACTATGTTCATATCCATATCCTTGTTTGGCTTCTTTCCCTCGTCGATGAGCTAATTGTTTTGTCGGAGGAACTCTAATTTTTGATCTTTGTCCTCTCTCGATACTATTAATATCTTGTTTTATCCATCCTTTGTCAGATTTAGAAACATTTTTATCAGTTAATAAACTTTTCAATTTTTGTTGTTTGCCTGTACGACCGGAAATCTTACATATACCCTTCGCAACTTTTCCTCCCCCTTGTACATAACCTGCCCCTCCAGGCAAAAATGGAGTACCTAACGCGACAGAATCATATGCCAGTGATGCTCCCGTCAATAGACCGGGTTCAGTTAAAAAATAGTATAAACTCAACTGCCAAGTAACATAATCGGAAGGTGTTTCAACGATTAACCCATACGGATCAACAAAATTGATCGGATCGCTTTCGACATGATACCGTCGAAGAACCCTGCATTTCCAAGTGGACGGACTTTCCGTCCTTTTTAAAAGAGCAAATTTATCACGACACAGCTATACCGTGTCTTTTAATCTCCTAAAATCCCATCACCACCTCCGCTTGTCCTGCAAATCCTTCCAAAACTAACTTAATCCACCGCTTAATATTCACGGCAGCGGCAGTGAATAATGCCTGCAATTGTACTTTTGGTAATCCTCGATACTTCGCCCGTCTTAGACCGTGATATCGTGTCAATTCTGATAACTTTCCTTCGATCGGCGGACGTAATTTCATATCTTTTTTAAATTCATCCGTTTTGTTGTAGATTTCGGCCTCCCGCAACTCCTTATTAAACATGCTTATTCCTACTGTCCGTCGCCCTTCCTCAGCTTTGGTACATTCTTTTCTCACCGGACACTTCCTGCACACGCTCATTGGAAAATGAAATTGTTTCAACCCATGCTGATGATCTTCAAAATAGGTATTTGTCTTCACACCCTGCGGACATGTTAACGTCAGCGTTTTTTCATCATAATGAAACAAGCTTTTCGGATAAACTTTTTGAGTAGATTGATTTGCATTCCGCAACGGCGCAACCATCATTGTCGCATTATCATTTAACAGTTTTCGATGCACCCCATTCGCGTAAGCCGTGTCACCGATTAATTTCTGCGGTACAAGGCCGCTCTTCTTTTGTTCCACTATCATTTGTACTGTCGGCTCACCATCAGGGCGGTTACCGCGCATAACATTAATGTTGGTTATAAAATGATTCTCGACAGCCTCCGTCACATTCGCCTTATACCCCACAAATCGTTTTGTGTCTGACTTACATCCATAGCGGGCATCCTCGTCGATTGGACTTACCAATAAATCCTTCGGCTTGTCTTTATATTCCCGCTCTTCAATCTTTTCTTGTGATTCTTTGACGTTTTCCTGTAAAATTCGCTTTAACATCTCGATCCGTTTTCTCAAATCACGGCCAACATTTGCACCTTCTATTTCTTCCAAAACACATCGCGCGTCCATCACTACTTTTACCAGTTTTACTTTGCGCTTTTCAATATCTAATCGCCCCTCATCGGCCTGATTTACTTTTTCCCGTGTATATTCTGCCATATCAATCTTTCCAAGAATCTTTTCGTAAACTTTTGGCTTCTGCCCTTTAAGCGGTTTTAATATCTCACGGACACCTTTCTTAACCAGCGCAACCACCGTCGGAATCGCAATATCTGCGATCATGTGGGTCGCATCAATCCGCTGAATCTCATCGCGCTTGATTAACTCTAAATCAATTAATCGATTTAAAACTTTATCAAAGATCATCTTGCTCTGGCCATTGTCCAATAAGCGTTTCCTAAAATCTCCCAAACTTGAATGGTCGAATGGGCGCTCGTTAAGTTTTAATCCAAGCGCGTATTTGATTTCAATATCGTACATACAAGCCCGTTCCATCTCGCGATCAGAAAGATTTTTATGAAATTGCAACAGCAAAACCATTGCTAATAATTTCGGCGAGATCGGCGGACGCCCATTGTCCTGACAATACATCGTTTCAAAATCTAATTCATCCATCAGAGGGGAGACAATTTCTTTGAACTTACGGTAATAACTTTCGGCAGGAATCAGTTCTTCGCAGAGATACTCGGCATCATAAAACGAAGCTTGTCGTTGGGGATTTTTGAGCATTCTGAAGTCTCCTTTGCGGTTGTTTATTAGCTCCATTATAACTCATTCTCCGTCGACAAATAGGCATTTTGTGAATTATTTTGTTTGCTGATTTCTTTCAAATATACCTACTACACCAATTAGAGAATCCTTGGTTAACAAATTATAATCCTCTAAATGAACGTGTCCTTGATTGGGCTTTGCAATAAGTTTTAGAATCAAATCTGAGAGCTTTTGAAGACCTTCTTTTGTTCCATAAACACAAACCTCATTATTCTCAAATCTCAACTCTAAAGTTTTATCCTTAAAATCAGGTTTTCTAAATTCTGACATTTCTTTCCCTTTCTTTTACCACGTCCACCAGTGGGGATGTCCCCAAGGCTTTCCGTGATGAGCTTTATCCAATCTAAATCCCCATTTAAATCGTTTACTTAATATCCTAAAAATATTATTACCTTGTTTACCTATTTCAATTCCTGCATAGTCAGCCGCAATTGCTACTGCTGTTGCTCCTGCTGCTGTCCCGACGGCAATTCTTTCACCCGTTTTTTCCCATCCGCATGATCCTTCCGTATACTTCATCGGATCGCCCCAACCTGTCGGACCATTTGATCCCCACTCCGACATCGGTTGGCCGTATGGACCCGGTAATGCGCTTTCATAAAACCACCAATTAAATTGATCTTCCCCCCAATACAATCCAAGCGGATCTATTCTATTAATAGGATCGTTGCCGGTGTAAGCGTAAAGGTTGGTTTCGGAGATAAGTTTTCCGACACTATCAACATAACCGTATAGATCAACATCTCCCCCATCAAACCCAATCGGGTCTTTGGCGGTCCAGCGGCCGGTTGCGGGGTCGTAGTCACGAAAACCAAATCGGACTAAACCAATATCCCGATCATGTAAACCTCCCGCAAAACCAAACGGGACAGTAAATGTCGGGGCGGTGTCAGCGAGAATGTTTCCAAATGAGTCATAATCAATTCGTTTAACGATTGCGCCAGTTGAACTCATCACAGCACGCAATGATCCAACTTGATCATAGCTCAAATAATACGTCGCGCTGTCCTTGGTCATCACACTCGGCATACGACTATCCGAGTACTCAAAGCGCATCAAAAGATTATCTGATCCGTCATAAACAGCTAAGAGCTGTGTTAATCCCGCCCAGAGATATTTTTCAATGACCGAACCGTTAATCTTCTTGGCGATACGACGACCCAAAGGATCATGGACATATTCAATCGTCCGTCCGTCGGGCAAAGAAACATTTAACAACTCACCGCGAGATGAATAATTGTACGTCGTTATAGACGAACCATCAGTTTTACGCGATAAGAATCCATCGGCATCATATTGATACGTCACACTGCCAACGCTTAAGAGCTGATCTTCCGCATTGTATGTCAAAGAACGCCCGGCAATGCCGCGCAGAGAGTTCATTTCATAAGTGCGCGTGCCTAACGGATTAGAACCAGTATATCGATACTCCTCAACGAGAGCATTGTCTTTTTCAACGTGTGTCAGACGGCCAGTGGCATCGTACGTGTAAACGGTATTTGACGAACTAAATTAGGTGTGACCCCTTTTTCTTTTCTTTGGAATTATTTTAGTACGACTGTATTAAGGATTTTGTTTCATAACAATCGAAGCAAATAAAGACATAAATCAATCCACAATCCGCAAGAGAATATTCTGGACCGATAGTATCAAGTTGTGCATAAAAACTCATATCGTGCTTACAAGAATCACAAATCGGGACATCACTTTCTTGAATAAATTCAGGTTTCCCACCAATCTTATGCCGTTTCCCTTGTATTGGATTTTCTATACTCCAATCAAATGGTTTTATCGATTTTGCCTCAGTACTATTTGGCACCAAATTAATTTTAAACTCGGGAAGTACTTTCATATATAGTTCTCCTCTTATTTATATGATTGTATAGGCAAGCCACTTAAACCATATTCGTCCATTAATTTTCCACCAAATTGGTAAATATCCTGAGGGGTGGCGTTCGGGTTACTCTTTATAAAGTTCTCCCATCGTTCGTTCCATTTGCCGGGCATATTATTTAGTCCATTCCCGTGAACACCCTTAAGATGTGCTGTATTCTGCGGAATAGATACAGTAAATTTGTCAATATCTATACCCTTCGAGTTAAAGAATGGTTTAAATCTTTGCGGGAATATGTGGTGTTTTGCCATTTTAGGAGCGGTAAGTAAACAAATTTTACTTGCACCTTGGGCATACCCTCCCCCACCGGGCAGAAAAGGAAGGCCTAACGCTACTGAGTCATAAGCTAACGACGCCCCAGTCAACAAACCTGGTGCAGTTGTAAAATAATAAAAACTTAACTGCCAAGTAATATAATCGGAAGGCGTCTCGAAGACTAGCCCCTCTGGATCCACCCCGTTTACCGGATCATTGAGAACATGATACCGTCGAAGAACCCTGCATTTCCAAGTGGACGGACTTTCCGTCCTTTTTAAAAGAGCAAATTTATCACGACACAGCTATACCGTGTCTTTTAATCTCCTAAAATCCCATCACCACCTCCGCTTGTCCTGCAAATCCTTCCAAAACTAACTTAATCCACCGCTTAATATTCACGGCAGCGGCAGTGAATAATGCCTGCAATTGTACTTTTGGTAATCCTCGATACTTCGCCCGTCTTAGACCGTGATATCGTGTCAATTCTGATAACTTTCCTTCGATCGGCGGACGTAATTTCATATCTTTTTTAAATTCATCCGTTTTGTTGTAGATTTCGGCCTCCCGCAACTCCTTATTAAACATGCTTATTCCTACTGTCCGTCGCCCTTCCTCAGCTTTGGTACATTCTTTTCTCACCGGACACTTCCTGCACACGCTCATTGGAAAATGAAATTGTTTCAACCCATGCTGATGATCTTCAAAATAGGTATTTGTCTTCACACCCTGCGGACATGTTAACGTCAGCGTTTTTTCATCATAATGAAACAAGCTTTTCGGATAAACTTTTTGAGTAGATTGATTTGCATTCCGCAACGGCGCAACCATCATTGTCGCATTATCATTTAACAGTTTTCGATGCACCCCATTCGCGTAAGCCGTGTCACCGATTAATTTCTGCGGTACAAGGCCGCTCTTCTTTTGTTCCACTATCATTTGTACTGTCGGCTCACCATCAGGGCGGTTACCGCGCATAACATTAATGTTGGTTATAAAATGATTCTCGACAGCCTCCGTCACATTCGCCTTATACCCCACAAATCGTTTTGTGTCTGACTTACATCCATAGCGGGCATCCTCGTCGATTGGACTTACCAATAAATCCTTCGGCTTGTCTTTATATTCCCGCTCTTCAATCTTTTCTTGTGATTCTTTGACGTTTTCCTGTAAAATTCGCTTTAACATCTCGATCCGTTTTCTCAAATCACGGCCAACATTTGCACCTTCTATTTCTTCCAAAACACATCGCGCGTCCATCACTACTTTTACCAGTTTTACTTTGCGCTTTTCAATATCTAATCGCCCCTCATCGGCCTGATTTACTTTTTCCCGTGTATATTCTGCCATATCAATCTTTCCAAGAATCTTTTCGTAAACTTTTGGCTTCTGCCCTTTAAGCGGTTTTAATATCTCACGGACACCTTTCTTAACCAGCGCAACCACCGTCGGAATCGCAATATCTGCGATCATGTGGGTCGCATCAATCCGCTGAATCTCATCGCGCTTGATTAACTCTAAATCAATTAATCGATTTAAAACTTTATCAAAGATCATCTTGCTCTGGCCATTGTCCAATAAGCGTTTCCTAAAATCTCCCAAACTTGAATGGTCGAATGGGCGCTCGTTAAGTTTTAATCCAAGCGCGTATTTGATTTCAATATCGTACATACAAGCCCGTTCCATCTCGCGATCAGAAAGATTTTTATGAAATTGCAACAGCAAAACCATTGCTAATAATTTCGGCGAGATCGGCGGACGCCCATTGTCCTGACAATACATCGTTTCAAAATCTAATTCATCCATCAGAGGGGAGACAATTTCTTTGAACTTACGGTAATAACTTTCGGCAGGAATCAGTTCTTCGCAGAGATACTCGGCATCATAAAACGAAGCTTGTCGTTGGGGATTTTTGAGCATTCTGAAGTCTCCTTTGCGGTTGTTTATTAGCTCCATTATAACTCATTCTCCGTCGACAAATAGGCATTTTGTGAATTATTTTGTTTGCTGATTTCTTTCAAATATACCTACTACACCAATTAGAGAATCCTTGGTTAACAAATTATAATCCTCTAAATGAACGTGTCCTTGATTGGGCTTTGCAATAAGTTTTAGAATCAAATCTGAGAGCTTTTGAAGACCTTCTTTTGTTCCATAAACACAAACCTCATTATTCTCAAATCTCAACTCTAAAGTTTTATCCTTAAAATCAGGTTTTCTAAATTCTGACATTTCTTTCCCTTTCTTTTACCACGTCCACCAGTGGGGATGTCCCCAAGGCTTTCCGTGATGAGCTTTATCCAATCTAAATCCCCATTTAAATCGTTTACTTAATATCCTAAAAATATTATTACCTTGTTTACCTATTTCAATTCCTGCATAGTCAGCCGCAATTGCTACTGCTGTTGCTCCTGCTGCTGTCCCGACGGCAATTCTTTCACCCGTTTTTTCCCATCCGCATGATCCTTCCGTATACTTCATCGGATCGCCCCAACCTGTCGGACCATTTGATCCCCACTCCGACATCGGTTGGCCGTATGGACCCGGTAATGCGCTTTCATAAAACCACCAATTAAATTGATCTTCCCCCCAATACAATCCAAGCGGATCTATTCTATTAATAGGATCGTTGCCGGTGTAAGCGTAAAGGTTGGTTTCGGAGATAAGTTTTCCGACACTATCAACATAGCCATACAGATCAACATCTCCCCCATCAAAGCCGATTGGGTCTTTGGCGGTCCAGCGGCCGGTTGCGGGGTCATAGTCACGAAAACCAAACCTGACTAAACCAACATCCCGATCATGTAAACCACCGGCAAAACCAAACGGAACACTAAATGTCGGGGCAGTATCGACAAGGATGTTTCCAAATGAGTCATAATCAATTCGTTTAACGGTTGCGCCAGTTGAACTCATCACAGCACGCAATGATCCAACTTGATCATAGCTCAAATAATACGTCGCGCTGTCCTTGGTCATCACACTCGGCATACGACTATCCGAGTACTCAAAACGCATCAAAAGATTATTTGATCCATCGTAAACAGCTAAGAGCTGAGTTAATCCGGCCCAGAGATATTTTTCAACAACGGAACCGTTAATCTTTTTAGCGATACGACGACCCAGAGGATCATGAATATATTCGATCGTCCGTCCGTCGGGTAAAGAAACCTGCAACAATTCTCCACGGGACGAATAATTGTACGTCGTTATAGACGAACCGTCAGTTTTACGCGACAAGAATCCGTCAGCATCATATTGATACGTCACACTGCCAACGCTTAAAAGCTGATCTTCCGCATTGTATGTCAGAGAACGCCCGGCAATGCCGCGCAGAGAGTTCATTTCATAAGTGCGCGTGCCTTGTTAGTAGGCACCATTGCGAGGAGGCCTTTAGGCCGACGCGGCAAACTAAAAAACCCATTGCGAGCCCGAAGGGCGCGGCAATCTATTCCAAGTTTGTCATCCCCGAAATCTCTTATCGGGGATCCATTTGCTAAGTATTAGAAAATATCAAAGAACAAAATGACAAAAAACAAACCGACTCTCGTCGGCAATTACTTCACTAAACAACTATAAGAAAGTAGGCGACGTCACTACTTCTCCCCTCCCCATACTTTTATTTTATTTCAAAATTAATTAATGTTTTGGGATATACAATTATATAGATATTCTCATTAACCCCTCGATATGCAATCTTTGCTAGTTTTAGCAAATCTTTACTTATCAAATATTCTTCAATCTTTCTAAAAGTTCCCAACGGGTTATCAGTTAGTATAAAGTAATTAATTTCTCCTGAACCTATATCATGCCCATCAACATCCTCATCACAAAGCATCTTATTCAAATCATTTTCAATTTCACCCAATTTTTTAAAACAAATTTCTGACTCAGGAAACTGAACAACAAATTGATATTTCATATTGTCTCCCATCGTGATTAGTATGGTGGAACTTTATACCCAATTCTTTTTTGAAATTCAATATACACGCTTTGTCCTTCTTCAGGCCCTATTGGCAAATACTTATGCAGGTCACTTTCCAAACTCAACATATCCTTCTTATTCCCAGATGTTAATATTTTTAATTTTCCTCCATCTAGTTCCTTAGCAGTGTATCGACTTGCAGGATTCTTTGATATACCATATTTTAAGTGCTTCCCAGCTTTATCTAGTTTTTGATACAAGTAGACACTATCATGGGCTGTAGATTTTGTTAAATTACATATACCCTTCGCAACTTTTCCTCCCCCTTGTACATAACCTGCCCCTCCAGGCAAAAATGGAGTACCTAACGCGACAGAATCATATGCCAGTGATGCTCCCGTCAATAGACCGGGTTCAGTTAAAAAATAGTATAAACTCAACTGCCAAGTAACATAATCGGAAGGTGTTTCAACGATTAACCCATACGGATCAACAAAATTGATCGGATCGCTTTCGACATAACCGTATAGATCAACATCTCCCCCATCAAACCCGATCGGGTCTTTGGCGGTCCAGCGGCCGGTTGCGGGGTCATAGTCACGAAAACCAAACCTGACTAAACCAACATCCCGATCATGTAAACCTCCCGCAAAACCAAACGGAACACTAAATGCCGGAGCGGTGTCAGCGAGAATGTTTCCAAATGAGTCATAATCAATTCGTTTAACGATTGCGCCAGTTGAACTCATCACAGCACGCAATGATCCAACTTGATCATAGCTCAAATAATACGTCGCGCTGTCCTTGGTCATCACACTCGGCATACGACTATCCGAGTACTCAAAGCGCATCAAAAGATTATTTGATCCGTCATAAACAGCTAAGAGCTGAGTTAATCCCGCCCAGAGATATTTCTCAACGACCGAACCGTTAATCTTTTTGGCGATACGACGACCCAGAGGATCATGAATATATTCGATTGTCCGTCCGTCGGGTAAAGAAACCTGCAACAATTCTCCACGGGACGAATAATTGTACGTCGTTATAGACGAACCGTCAGTTTTACGCGACAAGAATCCGTCAGCATCATATTGATACGTCACACTGCCAACGCTTAAAAGCTGATCTTCCGCATTGTATGCCAAAGAACGCCCGGCAATGCCGCGCAGAGAGTTCATTTCATAAGTGCGCGTGCCTAACGGATTAGAACCAGTATATCGATACTCCTCAACGAGAGTATTGTCTTTTTCAACTTTTGTCAGACGACCCAAAGAGTCGTAAGTATAAACATAATTGGACGTAATCCCCGCGACGGTTTCACTCTTGGTTGCGATCTGACCATTATTATTGTATGTCAGAGTCCACGAACCAGCGGCGGCGCTATTGACGGTTTGCGATTGAGTTGTCACCTCACCAAAACCATTAAACGTCCGGCCCAAGTTCAAAGCCCCACCGATCACGGCCGTCGGTAAACCATTTTGCGCGTTACGAGTAATCGAAAATATACCCGATGACGTCAATAGCCCGTCATTGTCATATCCAAAACTATTCGTTGCCCCAGCGTAAGTAAAACCGGCAATTTTAAGATCATTATTAAACGTAAAGGCAAGCGTCTGTGCCAGCGTTCCGGTGGACACGACTGTTTTTGGCAGACTGCCGTCGTAAGTGTAAGCGATCGACTCGCCGCTTTTGGTGATCGATGCCAATTGCCCTGAAGGTAAATATGTCGGATCAACATTCCCCTCCGGCGTCTGCACCTGTGTCAACTGCACGCCGGTATAAATGTTCTTAATCTTTTTGCCTGATGGGAAATTAACTTCCTTTAAACGCCGCTCTTTATCATAAACATACTGCGTTGACAATGAAATCGGCGGAGCATAACTCGTCGGTAAGTTCACATTATTGTAAATATATCCGTGATTCTGACTCGACGGATTTGTCAGCACTGTCATATTGCCGTTTGCGTCATAATCAAAACGGACATTGGTCGTATCCGGACGATTAATGGCTTTGAGACGGCCGACGGCATCATAAGTGTAACTTGTGCGATTGCCTCTAGGGTCAGTCACCGATTGCACATTCCCAGCCAAATCATAAATCAAAGACGTTGTCCGTGTCCCAGCGACCACAGTGTTAACTCGGCCCTTAAAGTCATAGGTATACGACGTATCGACTAACCCGGGCACACTGACCTTGGACGTCAAAAGTGTCGTGGGATCATAAACCGCAGTGACTTTCCGGCCAAGCGGAGACATGGCAGTAAAAGTCGATGTTATGGTGTCATGCGTCACCGTGGACGTCTTATTATTTAACGACGCGGTGCGAACAATGCGATCAATCTTTTGATCATTGTTTGTGTCGGTATAGGTTCGATTATAAACAACCTGTGCCTTTAATCCGGCGGGGGTTGTTATGGTAGACGTTTTAAGATATTTGAACTTGTATTTTGGATCAATATCAAAATTAAAATCTTGAACGGTCAAGTCCGGAGAGGTTACTTTGGCAATCAATTCATTGGCAGTCCGCGTAAAAATCGTCGGCTTTGTCACGCCGGACACTGAACTTGTCGCCGTCCATGTGCCGTCGGCCGAAATCTGATCCACGTAAGTGACGATGTTGCCTTCGGCGCTGGTCACGGTTGTTGTTACATCGCCGCTATTGCTTTGAATCTGCTGAGCAAACTTTTCATGCCCGCCTTCTTGGTCCTGAACATCGGTGATACGGCCGTTCGAATTGAAAGTGTGGGTGAAAAAATTGCCTTTGGGTTCCGTCTCTTTGGTTAAAAGACCCCCGGCAGAGTACTCAAACTTATAGAATTGTCCGTCCGGATAGGTTATCCGTGTTAAATGCTTGCTAGAGTCGATCGTGAGATTCGTCCGTACACCATCGGGGGAAACGATCGCAGTCGGAACCCCAGCACCGTTGCGCTCAACCGTTATTTTATTATTAAAAAGATCCGTCGATGATACTAATCGACCTGAAGCATCGTAATCAAATTGTTCAAGAACTTTTTGAGTGTCCAGATCGACCGTTTGTTTGTGTTTTCCATCAAGCGAGAATACATAGCCAACGCCTTCTTCAGCGAATGTCATATCCCCGGGGTCGGCGGGGGTCAAGGATATTGTGGCAGTAATTTTACGGATACGGTGATTATGTGAATCCGCAAAATAAACATTCCCAAGATTATCAAGTGTTAACTCCTGTGGATTAGCGATCTGCGCTATAATCGCAGGATAATTATCTCCATTATATCCAAAAACACCGTTTCCTGCGATTGTCGTAATGATGCCAGTAGCATCAATTTTACGAATCCGACTATTTTCTGAATCAGAAAAATAAATATTCCCAAGTTTATCAAGTTCGAGTCCGCTAGGGTGGGAAATTCCTGCCTCTGCGGCTAGGCCGCCATCTCCGCTATATTCTCGCCTGCCAGTTCCTGCAATCAACCTAAGAATTCCTTCTGAGTCTATTTTAAAGATGCGATCACTTATTGTATCCGCAAAATAAATATTCCCATTTTCATCAGTCGCCAATCCAGAGGGATAGGTTATTGGAGTATTTACAGCTAATACCCCACTTCCTGGATAACCCCAAGACCCCTTTCCAGCAATAGTTTTGATCACACCATCGGTATCAATTTTACGAATTCGGAAATTCTCCTTATCGAGAAAATAAATATTCCCGTTTTGATCAACCGCCACACTAGTGGGAGAATTTAACTTCGCCGCTATCGCCGGACCGCCATCTCCGCTGTATCCTCCACTGCCGTAAGCCCCAATAAATCCTGTTCCAGCAATTGTTTTAATAACACCACTTACATCTACTTTGCGTATACGATGATTGCCAGAATCGGCAATCAAAATATTTCCATATTGATCAACCGTAATTCCCGAGGGATTATTTAATTGAGCTGCAGTGGCTGGGCCGCCATCTCCGCTGTATCCTCCCGCACCTGTCCCAGCAAAAGTCTGAATAATTCCACTTAAATCAATTTTACGAATACGATTATTTTCCGAAATATAAATATTCCCGTTCTGATCAACCGCCATATATACAGGGTAATTTAAATTCGCCTTATCGGCTGGGACACCATCTTCACTGTATCCACCTACACCTGTTCCCGCGACAGTTGAAATTATGTACACACCATTGTTGTTCACAACATCGCCATTTCCCTTGTAAAGGGTACTTATATCTCGCGCGCTCATATAATGGTGATTGGATAGTGTCCACCCTTCGGCTAAACCTTCACGTGCTTGCGCTTGGTTGTATACGAGAAAACTCTGTTTTTTAGAATACATATACTCATCCCGAGCAGGAACAGCTGATTGCGAGACTCCGGGGAGACCGAATACTGCTGGTCTAACGCCCCCACCGAATGCCGAATACATCATATTGTATACAAATTCGGTCGTGATATACGCAGTGGCAGAGTTCACTCGGTGGCCTAAATGATCTAAACCATCCCAGCTGAATTCCGCAATTTGATTCGCTGATGCCGGTAAGATCTTCTCAAATGTCCGGCCAGCGATATCTACTCTAACAACGATCCTTTTGAGGGAAGGCGGAACCGTTGCGCCGCTTGCAGGAACCGTAATGATTGTTTTGTAGTCAGGAACGCGGTTGCTGGCGAAATGAAGAGTTAGACCCGTACCGGGGATAGCAATATCTTCATGGTAAATTCGGCTGCGGCAATTGACATACGAATTGACTGACTTGTCACAATCTTCGTCTTTTTTCTTTTGTTGATCCACATTGGGTGTCCCAGTCGCGTTGGGCGCGATCGCATCCGCCGAAACAAAGATCGGCCAATTGAGATCCCACGGCGTAAAATGCGTAATACTTGCCCGCCAAAACGTTTTGCCGGATGCATACTTGGCGGGATCATCCAAGCCCTTAACTTCGTCGGTAAAATCCCCGTTACTGTTAAGATCATTCGGCAAGCCATCATTGTCAGAATCAAGCGCATCCACGATGCCGTCGCTGTTCGTGTCCAAAAGCTTAACCACACGGCCATTATCCGACGCAACCCATTGACCGCGATCGCGGTCATAATATCCGACGGGCACAATCTCACCTACGTCAAACCCAAGAAAATTATCAACATAAAAAACAACAGGATCTTTAAATCTTACCCGATCGACACCATCGGCTTTAAGCTCGACACAATATGTAAAAGCAGATGTGGGCGGCAGGACAGCCGGCATAGACGCAGGCGTCGTAAACTCCGTGGCGCGTATGCTCAACTTTGTCAACTCAAGCATGTCATTGCCGTTTTCATCAACGGCGTACGCCTTATTGTCGCCGACAATAACAACGTTTGCCTGACGGATACCAGAAACATCTGTCACGGGAGTGCTCTGGTGGACAATGACACTGGTGGCATCACCATTGAGCGTAACTGTTGTAGCCTTTGCATCTTCGACGAGCATCGTAACTGTTTCGACAATAGCGATGTCATTAGGGGCAACATGAACCTGCCGATGACTATCGATATAGCCTTGTTTTGTGAAAACAATATTTAATGTCCCGTTGCTGTCAACGGGTAAAGAAAATTGACCTTTTGAATCCGTCTTCGCAGTACCGAACTTTGAATTACGATCTACGACAATTGCGACATCGGGAAGCGGCGCGTTATTTTTATCCTTAACTTCTCCGCGAACGACCGCAAAGCGCTTGATATCGTATTCTTTGACTGTTGAATCAGTTGGAATAATCTCCTTATACTGCGCGCCAAATGTTCCTTCCGGCGGTGTAATCGGAGCCCCCGTGACATAAACTGTCACCTTTTCATTAACAGAACCCAAAGATCCCGTCGCGGTGATCGTATAGGTCGTTGTAACTTTTGGCGAAATAGTCAAAGTTCCGCTATTGGCAACTAAGCCGATCCCATTGTCTACATATAGGGAGGACGCGTTCGTGGATGTCCAGCTCAAGTTCGTTGATGCGTCGCTTTGAATTGTCTGTGGGTTGGCGAAAATGGTCACGGCCGGTTTTATTTCTAAAACAGATAATGTCACACTCTTGGTGTCCGTACCACCCTGTCCGATCGCGGTAACTGTATATGTTGTTGTCGTTGTCGGGGAAACTGAGATATTGCCAATTGATACAACACTACCAATGTCCGGTGTAATTGTACAGGTATCGGCATCGGTGCATTGCCAACTTAAAGTAGCTGTTTGGCCTTGAGAAATCGACGTCGGATCTATCATAATACTTGCCGTCGGTACGGAAACTTGAGAATCCGATAAAGTTGTTGCCTTTGTGACGTGCGACTTTTTGCCTTCGCCGGTTGAATTGACGGCCGCTACCGCAAAATAATACTGAGTGTCTCCCTCAAGACCCGCAACAATATATTGCGTTACATTATCGACAACAACGGGTGTTCCAAAAACATTCGGTGATGTGCCATAATAAATTTTGTATGACGTCGCGCTGGGCACAGCATCCCATATTAATTTGACTTGATTAATTTCGCCAACCGCCGAATGGATGTGCGGACGTCTCGGCAAAGTGAGCGCACTTTTTTCATTGGATTTAGGACTTACTCCACCCAAATTGATAGCTGATACTTTAAAATAATACGTTGTCCCGCTCTTTAGCCCTCTGACGGTGTGCGTTGTGACATTGTTGACAAGTACAATGCGCCCAAAGCGGCCTTGCGCTGATCGAAGATAAATTTTATACCACTTTGCGCCTGTGACCGCGCTCCAATTTAATGTGGCTTGATGATTTCCACCGATGACTGTATTTAAAACGGGAGCCGTTGCAATGTCAGGAAATGTCGTCCCACTTTTTTCTTTAGATTTTGGACTTTCTTGTTTTGAATCGATAGCTGTCACAGCCAAATAATAAGTCGTCCCAGACTTAAGGCCGGTTAAATTAACTACAGGTACTTGCCCAACCTTGATCGAAGCTCCGTAAACACCTGATGATGTGCCGTAATACACTTTGTAGGACTTGGCACCAGATACTGGAATCCATGTCACAAGCAATTGATTGGAGCCGCCTATTACGGAAAGAATTGTTGGGGGGTTAATGATGGAAGAAAACGCTTCTGCCGAACCGACGCCGATTTTGCCGACTGAGAAAAAAGTGGAGAATAAATAAATTAGGAGTGTAAATGACTTGATTAAGAAAAAACGCGCGCGCATGGGCTGGGTTTTGTTTTTTTGGTTCGACATGAAAGTTCCTTAGGTTAAAGGAGTTAGTCAAATATTGAGAAGGCAAAATACTGCTAGGGGTAGGAAACGTAATAAATGAAATATATCAATGGGTTGACGTTTTGTCAATATTTATACTTGTACCATTGCGAGCCCGAAGGGCGCAGTTATCATTGCGAGGAGTTCCGCAGGAACGACGCGGCAATCTGTTTTGTCATTCCCGCGACCTTTGGAAGCACCCGGTACGAGGGTGCAATCTCTTGGCGGGAATCCACAATTTTAAATATGGATCCCCGATAAAAGCATTCGGGGATGACAAATGTGAAGCATTCGGGGATGACAAATGTGAAGCATTCGGGGATGACAAATGTGAAACATTCGGGGATGACAAGAATGGATTGCTTCGTCGCTTCGCTCCTCGCAATGGGACTCAGTTCAGTCGCAATGAGATTTAGTTCGCTCCTCGCAATGGGATTCAATTCTACTTTTCTAATTTGAGGGCAACCATAATTAAACCAACAAAGAACCAATAGTACCAATTAAAAACCAGATAGTAGGCAAGATTATCCGAAATGCAAATAAGAATATATGTGGCAACATAGCTCGCAAGCAAAGCTGATAATCGCGAAACTGTTGGATCGGTGCTTTCTTTCATCCTCTGCCAAAATATCCAGAATGGCGCAAAGAGAAGCATGCAGTAACTAATCAATGCGAATATTCCCGCCTCAAACCACGTCTCCACATACACATTGTGGGCACCAAATGCTTCACCCTGATTCGAAAAATTCGCCGACAAAATTCTAAAGGATGTTAAACCATATCCATGTAAAGGCTGCTTAAAAATTGCCGGAAAAGCAGATCCCCACGCCTGTAGTCGCCACGAAAACGAATTTTCGCCTTCATAGTTCTCGACGCCTTTGGAACCCATCATCGTCATTACCCGATCCTGAACTGCCGGAGTCAAAGCCGCCAATGAACACAGCAAAAGTAAAATAACAATAATTTTCTTTTCCTTAAGCCAGCCATAAATGAAAAAAACCATTAAAGCACTCAACCAAGCACTGCGCGTTTTAGCCGCGACAATAAGGACCAGCATATTAGCCATGCCGACATATAACCAAAACTTGATTTTGGGAGTAATTGCAATAAATTTTGATCGCAAAACAAGAAAGTATGTTGTCACCCCTAGTAATAAATAAAAAGCCAAAATATTAGGATGGGTAAATGACCCCATGATCCGACGGCCAGAGTCAGGATTGTAATACCGTCCACCTGTGGCCATATCAATATTGGCGACGATCATCGGCAGGATAAATGAAACCATAAAAACTTTAAGCCAAAAAACAAAATCCTCTTTGCGTTTAATCAACAAAAACGGCAACATCGCCATCGCAAAATAGCTGATGTGATTTAAGTACAGCCGTATCGCTCTTAAAACAAAAGGAGAATAGAAAATACTCGGCACAATCACGATCAAAAAAATCACCCATAAGCGCAAAAAGTTTTTGGGCGCGGGTATTTGTGTTGCATTTTGAAAATACAAAAAAACAAAAATAAAGATAATCGCTAAATTAAAAATCGCCCCAAAACCCATGCCTTGCGAGCCACCCATTCGGGTACTTTCCAACATTTGATCGAGCAGTGGCCTTAAGATGATAATAATCACCAAAGCATTGCGCGGATTAATCACCATATACACCAAAAATAATAATCCAATCGGAAATAACACTAAAAGGCGAGAATTCGAGGCTATGAGCGGAATAATATCGACAAAAATAAAACCAACACAAATACTCAGCAAAAAAGTCAAAACGATACGCATGTCAAACTTTGGCAAGATTGGCATAAATTGTCTCAATGTTCTTTACTGTTTTTTGAATATCAAACTTTTCTCGGCACGTCTCATATCCCGCTTCACCTAATGAGCGCTTTAAAGCCGGATCTTTTAAAATTTTGATAATCGCGTCCCCCCAGCCCTCTTCTGTAAAAGGATCCAAGAGCACACCGTTCTCCCAGTTTTTAATAAACTCACTATTACACCCAACATCTTGAGAAATCACAACGGGAACTTTCATACTCATGGCTTCCAAAATCGCGATGGAATGAAGCTCTAAGAATGAAGGCAGTAACATAATATCGCTCACCGCTAAAAGACGGCGAATATCGGCATGAAAACCAATAAACTTGATATGACCGGATAAATGCCGACGCTCAACATGCTCCTCATACTCCTTAAGCAATGGCCCGTCGCCGGCGATCACAAAAACGGCGTGTCGGTTTTCTTTGATAACTCTTGCCGCAATATGAAAAATGATCTCAACATTCTTTTCGGGAGCAACGCGGACGGGCGTAAAAATAATTTTGGCATCAGACCGAATGCCCAAACGCGCAGTAATCGTAATCCTTTCGTCAGATGTAACAGCAAAAGGAAATATCGGAATGCCATTTTGCAATTCGATAACTTTATCGTCGGGATAAAACCGGCTAGCCTTTAAAAAGGCGACATTTTGCTTAGTTAAGACAATGACCTTGTCAGCAATATTCTTAAAATACTTGATAAATTTAAACTGATTATTAAAACCACGACGTCGGGCAAAATCGGCGGGATCAGAATAACGAAAATCATGCACATGCTCGACACTCTTTTTGCCAGCAAGCTTCGCCGCGACCGCGCCCCAAATATGACCGCTAAAATTATGAGTATGAACAATATCAATCTTATTCTTTAAGAGATACCGCCAGACACGAACGATAATCAGTAAAGAAGCAAAACTTTTTACTCGATGGCTTTTTTCGGCATATTTGAACAAGCGCGCGCCTGCTTGAACAAACTCGCGCTCCAACTCCCCGCCAAAAGAATAACCCACATGCATCTCAAACTTTTCTTTGTCCGCGGCTTGCAGAAGATTAAGCAAATTGGTCTCTGCGCCGCCGAGATTAAGGGTTTTAATAATATGTAGAACTTTGATTTTCAATTAAACCTATTGTCTGTAAATATCTTGTTAAATTGAGCCAAAACTTTTCCTAATTCAAATTGTTCATTGGCACGAATAACAGGAATAAGATCCGTATCGACCTGCCGATACAAAAGCGCAAGTTTATCAGCGCTAAAGCCAAAATCTTTTTTATAATCATTTTGATACCCATCATCGAGCAATTTACGTTTAAACAGCTCAACAAATTTCTTATCGTAAAAATCAAATCCCGTTCCCGCAATATGTCCCAAATCATAAAAATCACGGATCGCGGCATCCTTACGCGATATGGCGGCTTTCAATTTTTCAGCGACAGCCTCATTAAAAGACAGTGACAAGACTTTTCCCACCGGGAACAAATCTTCGCCGGTAAAGGGGTCCTGATAAAAATGTTTGATCACAATATAAACAGGTTTATCAAGCGGCGGTTGACGCAGAGATATTTCCAATTTAACACTGTCGTCTTTGCCGGTTAGAAGGGATGGATATTTAACTTTAAACACGTACTGTGTGGAATTATTAAAACCCTCCCCTTCTGGCTTGTCGCTCGTTAATCCAAGAGTCTTGAGAAAAAACGGCATTTTTTCGCGAATCGGCGTAATCGCTTTTGAACGCTGCGACCGTACTGTTAAGGGCTCGCTATACGTAAAATCCAAATCTTCGCTCAAGCGATGATAATCAAGGTGCGCCTTATTAAGCAATGTTCCACCTTTAAAAACAATTTTATCGCTCAACAGCTCTTGAATACGATTAAGAATAATGGTCAGATAATAATCCTTCTCCACGATCAGGGGACGAAATTTTAATTTCATCGCAACTGCAGGAATAATACTTTTTAATTTTTCGTTATCGGTTATCAATGATCTTCCACTCCTTATTAATCTTGCCTTTGCGTGATTTGTTCGTTGGGTCCAAAACAATATTGGTCTCATCGCGAGCAAAACTCTTTCGCAGTTTTTCAAGTATGACTTTTTTGCATCCGATCGTCTCCAAAAAATACCCAGCCCTTTTACGCACAGAAACAACAGGAAATTTAATAAGATACCGGATCAATTTATCAAGATCTATCTCGGCAAGATTTTCTTTAAAGACATCCTCAATACGACTAAAAGATCCAATGGGGTTGTAGACAAAATCGACCAATGTGCGTTCCTTATCGCTAATACAAATATCCACATCTTCGATTTTAATTTTTTGGATACCAAAATACTTCTTCTGATCGATCTTTAATGCCTCATACATGACATCACCAATTTTTTTGGTTATGCTTTTCTGCAAATTAAGAACAAAAATTGTTTGCGGAATCTGTTCCGTAAATCCCCAATATTGATACATCGTATAATACCCAATATAGTATGGCGTCTCCCCCATCCACAAAGCGGCCACCACAAATTCGTTAGGCGACCATTGTTGATTCGGGGCTTTCATAGGGACAACCAGATACTTGCCGCGCTGGATCTGGAAAAGCCGCCCTTTGCGAGTTAATGTATCTAAAACATCCGCTGACCTTTTAGGGCTGACAAATAATCGATTGGCAAAAGCGCTCGTGATGACTTTTTGTTGTTCAAACTCTGCACGAGAAATAAGGTACACTTCATCTTTTGATAGGTTGGGATATGAATTGGCTGCCATTGTATTATTTTATGTTAATTCCTTAATATGGCGAATTACGTAATAATAATACAAATATACTCCCTAGGTTTTCATTTGTCAATACTCGACTCCTATTCGCTTCAAGGCGGGATCAAGGCAGTTGTTTGATTGCCCAATCGTAAAATCTCTGTGCTTGCTTGGCTATTTCCAAAGATTCCTTTTCGGTAAAACTTCTCCGCTCATAGGTTATGGCGTTCTTTTTAGCTACAATTCTCCCATAAACATTACAGTACTGCTCCATGCTATCAATTTGTATTTTTAAAAGAATCTCTTTAGCTAATCGATGATCGTCCGCAGTGGATCTCACACCCAAATAATTGGTAGTCAAGGCATCCCCTATGGATATAGTCGAATGAACGGCTGCAACTCCCATGGTATGCCAAAGACCTGCCTCCCGCGCGACTTCTATTCCATAATAGAAGTCTGTAGCTTTTAACTTAAAATCTTTATAGTTACTTTTTTCTACTTGTTCCGTTTTGATGAATTTAGCGGACATATTTTGTTAACTCCTGGCCATAAATAAGATGATGGGATGACAAAATTGATTTTATGACGGTTAAAGACTTATCTTTCTTAAAAGAAACTAGACTTTTTACATACGGCCCTAACATAATCCCATAAACTTTCATAAGCCTAGTCCCAACTTTTTCAATTTCTTCTTCAGCGACACTGACATTCTCCTCTTTGTCAACCAAAACAAAGATATCAAAATCACTACGACTACTATCTTCTTTTTCTTGAACACTCCCGAATAATACAACTGATAAAATGTTCTTTTTAATAGTCGACGATTCGATTTCTGTCTTTATTTGCTCAATGATCTCTTCCAAAAAGGTCTTTTCATTTTGGAATAATGGTAATAATAAGCGCTTGGTAATCCATTTTTCCTTATTGATAGAATACCCGAATGAATTGCCATGCGAATTGACAGTAACCACTCCTTCATCCACCAAAGCGCTTAAGGCCTTATGAATCGATCTTGGTGTTATTTTTAAAAATTTTGATAATTGTCTGCCGTTTAATTCGGCCGAGTAACTGCACAGATGCCGCAGGCACTCTACTTTGACCTTGCTGTTTAATATGCTACTTAAGGGGTTATTGACTTTCATATCTTCTTGTATACCTTTGTATATATGTGTTTACCTATGTATACATAAGGATACGTCCCGCGGAGCTCTTTGTCAAATTATTTTTTTGGTCATTTGCTTAATTCTCCATAAAGAACTTCGTACTTTTGAGCGATATGATCAATATCGTACTTCTCTCGCACTCCAAACGAAGCCTTTTGAAGCCGGTCTTCATCAATTTGTAATATTTTGAGAGCCTTGTCCGCGAAGTCTTTGGGATCCCGCGTATTACAGATGTCAGAAATATCCTTGTTTTGTAAAATAAAATCTGTAACACCCTCGATGCTTAAAGCGACAACGGGAATCTGAGAGGCCATCGCTTCAATCATAACTGTGCCAAACCCTTCTGCTTTGGAACAAAATAAAAAGCAATCACTGGCACGCAGGTATTCGGGAGCATTATCAATTTTGCCCAAAAAAAGCACATTAGTCAGGTTGCGCTCTTGTAAAAAGCGCGTCAGTTCACAATAAAAAGGATTGTCATTATTATTGTTCGGGCCCGCGATAAGTAAAACCGCATTATCAATTTGCTTACTGATTATGTCCCATGCCTGCAGAAGAAAATCATAGCCCTTACGCGACTCAACCTGCCCGATTGAAATAAAAACCTTGCTAAACTTCTGTAAGCCTAATGTCTCACGTATTTTTATCTTTTCATCCAGAGGCACAGCAAAGAATTTTTTAATATTCAAGCCGTTATCAATCAAGGCGACTTTTTCCTCTGGGATTCCAGCCTCGAGAGACATATTCTTTAAGCCATGCGAGATGGCGGCAAAACGGTTAACATATCGCAAACCACGAAAATAAAACCAGCCCAATTTTTTGCGGCGCTTGAATGTCAAAGGATCGTCAGAACCCATCAATGTTAACTTTAACACGATTTTTTTCCCGAATAACCGCAGAATCGGAAAAATAAACATTTCCAACCCGCGTACCGAGTGAAAATGGATAATATCAATATCATTTCGCGAAATTGCGTGTAGCAGAATCTTTAAAACAAAAAGTGCTTCACTGCGCTTTGACTCGAACTTTTGCGATGTTTGCAATCGATGAACCTTAAAACCGTCATAATCTTCAATTGTGGTTTTTTCGTTCAAATTATTCGTCAAAAACTCGATTTGATATCCTCGGGCACGCAAAGCCTTAGCTAAAGTCACAGCTTGAACCGCCGCACCACCAAAACGCGGCGGAAAAGCCATCGACACCATGAGGATTTTGTTCTTTCCTAAAGTATTTTCTTTCATGAAGTAATAACTATTATCGATTTAATTTAAATAAAAGAGTGCCCCACACACTTGTGATGTTGCACAAATACGCGACGGCCCAGATTTTCCAAAGCTTCTTTTCATAACCTTGTCCCGGCGCTCTGGTGTTGATCAATCTCAATATGCTCGAAGGTTTTTGCGGTAAAAGTTTTCGTACTAATATTTCTAAACGCTGAACAAAAGATTTATTTAATTTATCCCAAACCTGCGGATAACCTTTGCCAACACGTAAAGATTTCTTTAACAACTCCCTCAAATCTCTTGTCGGATGTCGGACTATTGCGTCGGCCGCAAAAACGATGCGTGCCCCTTTTTTTGAGGCATCTGACGTCCACTGAATATCACCACCGGATTTAACAGGTGCAAAGAGGCCAAAATCTTTAAAAAGCTTGGCTTTAACAAAAAGATTTGCGGTTGTAGACGCGCCCATCTCTTGAATCGAAACTTGATTTTGCATACTCATCATCGAATCATAAATCTCTGCGGCTGTTTTTTGAGGGGAAAAGAAGAACTCCACTTTTCCACCCGCCATATCGGCACCTTGACTTTGTAAAGTAGCAACACCTTGCTTTAACCATTGCTTATCCGCGATGCAGTCTGAATCGATAAAAGCCAAGATATCACCATTAGCTTGGCCAATACCTATATTACGCGCCGCATAAGAACTCTGCACTTTATCTTCCTGCAGTAAAATAACCGGATACTTTGCAATAACATCCTTGCTTTGATCTGTTGAACCATTATCCACAAGAATGACTTCATAAAGGTCTTTTGGATAATCTTGATTCAATAAAGAATCAATCAATAAACCAATTTTATTTTGGTCGTTAAACACTGGGGCTATTATTGAAACCATTGGTAAATTCATAAATCCATTACGCCACGCAACTGGCGATCCAATCTCCATCTTTAATTAACTTTGCTTTGCCCTGATCGATCAAGTTTTTCATATACTCAATCCCCGGCAAATCCATAAGAATCAACTCACATCCAAAATCTAAGCCTTCAAATACAGCCGTTGAAAAAACACCAACAAGATATTTTGACTCAGCCAATAATTGATAAAGTGGAATTTTATTGTCAGCTAAGATTTCGACATTGGGCAACTGCTTTAATTTGACCAAATGCGGGTTATGCTCCCAGCTTCCATATTCACCGGGATGAAGTTTATATTTCACTTTATATCTGGTCAATCTGTCCATATTTGCTAAAACAGCTTCTGCTAATTTGTAACCAATAGCCCCCTGCGAAATCACAACAATTTGATCCGAAGCTTTCTTAGAATCCACAAACTTTTGACGCTCGTGATCAAAATATTTAAAGCTATAATCCGCAATATCACTATCTTTGATCGGCAGTTTACTCATACCTTTCCAAAAATCTTTCCACACCCAAAATTGAGACGGAAAATACGCAACCTCTTTATTCGTGTTTGGAAAACTATATCCCAAGTGATAATCACTAAATGTTCCGTGCTGAAGTTCGATAGTCTCTATCTTTAAATCTTTGGCGGCCTTGATCAAGGGTGCCATCCAACCGTAATTAACGATCAAAAAAATCTTTTTAGGCTTCTTGTTCTGTAAAACTCTCTTAAAAATCCAGGAACTAATCTGAAAGCGCGGAAGTTCGGCGCTAAACTTTTGCCGCAAATCCATACGGACATTAAAATCTTTATTGATTCTTTCATTAATGCCCTGAATCTTCTCAAGCTCATCACTGCTGAGATTAACTTTGCAAAATTTTCGATAATAATTTAGAACAATTTCAATAATCTCAAAATGTCGTCGTGGTCCCTCTTCCTGCGTAAAAAGTCTGTTTTCAAAAGTGCGTTCATAAGCCTGATAATTGACGCCTTGCGCTTTAAACTCATCAATTAGATATCTGGTATAAATATCTACTGTCTGATTTTCAACTGTAACCTTACGGACATGCGGAAAGACTAAAACATCACGTTGCGTGTGATCCAAGAGCGGATTAAGAGTTATCAAACTATTAAACAAACGCTGCAGTTTATAACTTAAATGTGTTGGTCGATTCTCTGGCGAGGTATGAAGTGAAAAGACGCCGGTCTTCTGAGCAATTTCGTAATAAATATTCATGCGTAAGAATTGCCAAATCTTTACGCCTTGGATTTCGAAGTCGAGCAGGTCAAATTCCTTTTCCAGCTCCCATATCTTTTGGCAGATATCTTTGACCGACTGCACGTGACTCATGTTTTTGTTAATCCTAGAATCTTTTTAAATTCAAACCATGGCATAGGATAAATCCGGCGAGCATACCACCAAGTTATTGAGAAAGTGCATACATATGCAATTAAAGTAGCCTGTGCCGCCCCAATAGCTCCGTTTGCTTTAATTAAGAAATAGTTCAAAATCAAATTAATACTAGCAGCAAAAAAAGTACTAAATCCCAAGAAATTTGTTTTACCCAAATGAATTAAATAATGCGACACCATTTTGTACATGCCGTCCATCGCATAACCCAGCGCAATCCATGGAATAAATATTGCAGCTCCATGGTAACTTTCAGCTGTCATGAACCTTAAAAGAAAAATAGAAATAGCACTCATAATTAAAGCAAAAACAACTATGCCTATCTGATATAAATACGTGAACCTAACAATTTTAAGCTTCATCTCATCTGTAATACTGTGGAATTTTTCATGAATCCATGGTGACCAAGATTTGTTAAAAGAATCTGTAACCATACCAACAATCATCCCAAATGAGTAACCTACCGCATAAATTCCGACTGCACTTTTACCTACCATTTGATCGATAAAAAACCTATCGCTAATAAAAATGATCATCATCCCTAATGTGTGAGGTATTAGCGGAAGAGAGATTTTTAAGATTTCTTTAATCTTTTTTTTGTCATAATCAAAAACAAAATATCCTTTCCTACTAATATCACAAAAACTTATTCCTCCAAAAATAAGAGCCGCGCCAAACATTGCCAAAGCTCGGCCTTCCCAATTCATTAAAAATAGTACGACTAAAATCAAGGAGAGAATCAAGTTTGTAGCCGTGTAGCTAAGTTGAAAAGCACCAAATAAGAAAACTTTGTGCTCATTACGAAGCAGAGTTTGATGAAGCTGAAAAATCATACTTAGCGATGCCATAAAAAGGATCACAAAAACCCAACTTACAGGAATCCCAGCAATAGATGCACCAAAAAACGAATAAATTATTAAGCAAATACTTCCTAACAGTGTTGAGAACGATAAAATAACCAACATGTTACTCATTAACTTTGCTAATTCTAACTTTGAAATCTTAAAGAAATTTCGTTGAATATGTATAGGCAGGCCAGCACCAATAACAGGATTTAGAAGTGTAACAATAGCTGTAAAAATTGCTAGAGTTCCGTAATCCCTAGGCTCAAGATATCTTGTTAAAATTGGTAACAGCAAAAACGGGATTAATTTATCAAGAATACTTGTACCCAAGTACACAGATGATGACGCAAGAAGTCTTGATTTAAATTGCATTATTTCTCAAACTTTCAAGTTTCTTAAGGTTATCTTCCGTAAACTCACCTTGGAATAAACTGATATTATCTTTAATGACTTTCTTATCTAAGTCCCACCATTTAATTTCTAACAATCGTTCGATAATCTTAGGTTCAAATCGATATTTAATAATCTTAGCAGGGACTCCGACCACAATAGCATACGGAGGGACGTCTTTGGTCACGACAGCACTTGCACCAATTATTGCTCCATGACCAATTTTAATACCCGGCATTATTACAGCATTTGCCCCGATCCAAACATCATGTCCAATAACCACTTTTTGATGAGTTTGCTTGCGCTCATTAACGAAATGCCCCATATGTGGGACATACGGAAAAGCACTCACTGTAAGATGATTATACGGATGCGTTACCGCATTAATAGTGGCATCCCAAGAAATAGAGCAAAATGAACCAATCTCAGAGTGAGTAATCTTTGTATATCTACCAATTGAAGTAAATCTGCCAACGAGACTGGATCGAATTGATCCATGATGGGCAACTCTTGCCTCTTCTGAGAAAATAGAAGCTTGAATATCTACATGATCACCGAAGTTGCATGTGGGATGAAGTTGATTTTTAAAATCCCTAAATTTCTTGTTACGTATATTTCTTTTTATTCTTTGTATTATCCGTTGAATCATCTCTATTCCTCTATACGTTTCATGGCAATTGTTTGATAAATTCTTCCATGCGATTAAAGTGCAAATCGATGGCATTGCGGGTTTGTGAAATCCGCGGGTACTGATTCTTAATTTCGTACTGTAAGTTTGCTACCAAATTCTCCGGCAGGGCTGAATCGGCCACAAAAGATTGAGACTGAGTTAATTTTAACTTACGCAGAACGCGCGGCAAAAACTTTTTCGACGGTCTTTTGTACGCGTATCCATCCACAATCAACCCACCAATGACGTCTTTTAGAGCTCTCCCTCGCCCATCTTCATTCAAAAGAACGCTCGGCTTTGACCAACTGTTCATCAAAATGTGCGCGTGCACCCGATATCCGATGTGTAAATCACAATCCTTATAGTGATTGATCATGCTTTCGACACTACCGGAGATATCTACAAAATCAATATTCTGCACCCTTAACCATTCCGCAAACTGCTGATGCTTGTGCGCAAAGTCTTCTTTGCCTTTGTAAGCGTTTTGTAAAAGTTTGAGGCTAAGCGAATGGTGAAACACGACTTTTAAATTCTTATCACAAAAAAGCTCTCTTAATTTTACAATCGTCTCTTTCATGCTCTTTTCCATACCTTTATTCTCAACAAAGGACACACCCATCGAAAAAGAAACATTTTGCACTTCTGCAGGATACGCAACAGGCGCTTTGATATGTTTCAAACTATACAGAGCCGGACAACCTGTCATGACGACGTTCTTAATGCCGTGATTCAAAAGCGAATTAAGCGTGTGATAATCGCGCACACTCGAAACATGACCTGAAGCATCAATCTTTTTTAACAACTCCAAAGTCGCATCACTTAAAGGATAATCATATGTCGCGGCCCACGAACCCTCGAGCGACTTCCAGCCTACTCCCATCAAAATAATAGGCACCTTGATGGCGTTAAGATCTTCGGTTAAAGGATAAATTGATGGGCGCATCTTATATTGCAAAGCTGGACCTCCCGCGAGGATCAAAGCTCTTGATTCATTGATTATCTGCAGTTGCTCAGTATTTAAAGGCTTCCACGCATCATAATCAATCACAACGCGATCCGGTCGCAACGCGGTCAAAAGTTCACGCACGCGATGCTTGATCAAATAATCTCCGGCATTATTCTTGCCGCCTGTTAAGACGACATATTGGTTTTTCATAAAAACATATCCTGCTTAATCACATCATCTTCTTTGATATCGCAGCTGGCGGTTTTCCCGACGACGATATCAATGTCTTTGGGACTTACGCCATGCGCCGGACGTTTCCAAGTCAAGTCCTCACGATCAATGGTCTTGCCTTTAGGGATATCCCGACTGGCAACGAGACTGCGACGCGCATTTTTGCGGGCGGGTTCTTCGGACGCTAATGCCGCAATATCAAATGATCCCAACAATCCAAAGACACGATCCAAGTTGCGGTGCAACAGTTTTAAATCTTCGCGATCCATGGCGTGATAATGATCATTGCCAGGCAATGTCTTGTCATGCGTAAAATGTTTTTCTAAGATCACCGCGCCTAAGAGTGTCGCAACTTCGAGCGTGCGCATATCTTTAGGCAAAGTATGATCCGAATAACCGATCATATATTGGGGGAATTCTTTTTTTAGACCCGCAATCATGCCTAGATTAGCATTGAAATCATCCGTCGGATAATTAAGAACACAATGCAGTAATGACAGCGGATTGCCGCACGCTTTAATCCAACTGACCGCGTCCTTTATTTCGCTCAAATCCGACGCACCCGTGGACAAAATAATCGGCTTTTTAAAGCCGCACATAAATTCAATAAACGGTTTATTGGTGATATCGGATGAGGAAATCTTAAAAACCGGCATAAGGTCATTTAAAAATTTGGCGGATTCGACATCAAACGGCGTGCTTAAGAATTCGATGCCGACTTGATCGCAGTATTTCTTTAAGTTCTCGAATTCGGGCTTCCAAAACTTATCATACTTTTTAAAAAGCTCGTGCTGACTTTTGGTAGGCTCTTTAGTAATGTCCCAATAATATGGCGAATCTTTAGACGCGATCGTGTCAGCCTTATACGTCTGAAATTTAATCGCATGCGCTCCACCCTCTTGTGCCTCGTCGATCAAGCGCTTGGCCAAATCCATTTGTCCTTCATGATTGACACCGGCCTCGGCAATGATATACGGCCGAATGATTGCGGTGGCTGATGATTTGTATTGCTTAAAGAGATCCATAATTTTCATCATTAGGCTCCAATTAAAGATTGAATCAAATTCAAAACACGAATCTTTCCTTCGCGAATATTGCCGGACAGCATAAGCTCATGACTACGATAGCGAGAGTCAAAATCATCAACGAGATTCTCAAATGCTTTGAGGATTTGGGTATCGGTGACATTTTGACCTAAGCCCAAATTATTAAATCCGTATTGGGGTGACGCAAAGAAATGTGTCAGTTCGCGATCGTTCTGCGCTAACACAATCGTCGGGGTGCCGATCGTCGCGGCTTCATAAACCGTGCGGCCAGCGGACGTAAAAATAATATCAGCAGACAGCATAAAGTCCGACATGGTTTTGATATCACGGTAAATTTTCGCCTGCGGAAAATCTTTGAGTGTCTCCGTTTTCTGATATCCAAGACCGAGAACAATATCGATCTCGATTTTGCGCTCAATACAAAAAACATAAATCGCTTTGAGAACTTTAGCGGTCAAATTGCTCGGATCAACCCCACCCATCGTGATCAACACACGACGGACATCCTTAGTGACAACCTTAAATTCGGAGATCAAAAACTCATCGCGCGGACAAAAATACAAATGACCAAAATAATGGTTCGGCTGTGTTTCGGTTTCGGGATAAAGAGCATTGATGACTAAATCCGCATGCTTGACACCGGGGCCAAGGTCTTCGAAGTTGATTAGTTTCATTCCCCAATTTTTTAAAGTATTCATATACAAAACATCTGTGTCTAAAATATCATTGATAACAATATCGGGATTAATAGCCTTGATGTCTTCAAGGATATTGGCGGACTTTTGCATATGCACGTCGTAATTGTGCTCCTTAATCTTATCAAAGCCCAACTGGCTTTTGTTATCGACTAAAAAGACCAAGCGATGATTCAAAATGCTGTTAGCCAGAATCAAACTGCGGTAAATATGCCCCAGCCCAATCTCATTATATCCCGACGAAACGAACAAAATCGTTTTGCGATTAAGAAGATATTCGCAAAGGTTCCAGTCTTCGTATGTATCGATGTCAATGGCTTCGTGATTGGGCAAAACATAGAGATCAACCTTGCTGCCAATGCGCTTCTTATGTGCTTTAAGAAAATCTTTACGGCAAATGACAAAAGAACCCGTCTCGGGGAAAAATGGATCGAGATACTGTCGATTGACGCGCTCCTTATAATTAGGGACATACTTGCCGTTTTCGGTTTTCCAAGACAGATGCGCTTCTTTCTTGGCGGAGATCATGGTCTCACATTCCGGGTGCGCAATAAACTGTTCAAAAGCGGCGTCGAGGCTGGCTGTCTTTAACAACGGTGATGTCGGCTGCATCGTCACAATAAAGTCGTACGACTTGCCCAATTTAGCGCTGATGGCTTTGGACGCGTCATAAATAACTGGGTCCAAAGTCGTTTTATCGTCAGCCAAGTTGACGTCGCGTTGATGCGTCTCTGCGCCGCATTTGCGCGCGACCATAAGGATCTCTTCATCATCACTGGAGACAAAAACATCCGGCTTAAACTTAGAATTAAGAGCGGTCTGGATGGAATAATAAAGCAGTGGCTTGCCGGCCAATGTTCTTAAATTTTTGCGCGGAATACCTTTTGAGCCCCCGCGTGCTGGGATAACAACGAGTACATTCATCTGATTACTTTCTCATTTTGATTAACTTGGCCGGATTGCCGCCGACGATGGCGTATTCGGGCACATCTTTGGTGACGATGGCACCGGCGGCCAAAACAGCGCCTTTACCCACATTGACACCGGGCAAAATCATAACCCGCGCGCCAATCCAGACATCATCTGCGATTGTAACAGGTTCTTCTTTTTGAAATCCCTGTTGGCACATCGCGACATCGAGACGTTCAAAATTATGATTTTGGGTCATAATAATAACTTCTTCGCCCATCATGACATCTTTGCCAATTGTGACTTTGCCTAAAATCCGTGAACGCTCGCCAATAGATGAATCATCACCAATGCTAATATTGCGTCCTGAATGAAAAAACGCGAGCGGTTCGACTCGAACATTTTTGCCGCAATAACCAAAGAGTGGTTTGCAAATAATCGATCTGATCTTTCCAAAAATAGCACAGCCGCGCAAATATGATGACGGCAAATATTGGGCGAAGCCGTAATAGAGGATCAGGCAGATGAGTCGGATGAGTTTCATATGACTTTCTTTGTTGAGATCCCCGATTAAAGATTTCGGGGATGACATGTTAACTGGATCCCCGATTAAAGATTTCGGGGATAACGGTTGTTTTGAGATTGCCGCGTCGTCTCTGCGAGACTCCTCGCAATGGTATTTCACTCCCTCCTCGGCTTCGCGCGGAGCTCTCATCACTCCCTCGCACATTTCGTGCTCGGTCGCAATGGTTTTAAAAAAATTTCGGAGATGATGGTTATTTGCTAAATTCTTTTTCAATCTCCTCAATTGTAGGCAAAATTGTCTTTAGTGTTTTCGGTAAAGCACGGGTAATTTGTGTCTCCCATTGGGCGACGCCGATTGGTTTCTTAAATCCTCGCAACGCATATTCAGCAACCAACTTGTTTTTCTTTCTCACCAAAAGAAGTCCGATGGTAGGCTTGTCACCCGTATGACGAAGAATATCATCCACCGCGCTAAGATACATATTTAATTTCCCCACATGTCCCGGATCGAATTCAACAGCCTTTAGTTCAATGACGACATAGCAACGCAGTTTCAAGTGGTAAAATAATAAATCAATATAAAAATCGCTGTCTCCCAATTCTAAATGTACCTGCCGCCCAACAAAAGCAAAACCGGAACCCAATTCAAGTAAAAACTTTTGAATATGATTTATTAACCCTTGCTCTAATTCTGCTTCTCTACGCGAATCGCCTGTCCCGAGAAAATCAAAAACATAGGGATCTTTAAATATCTGTTGCGCCATATCGGAGTCAACAGGTGGTAGGGCAGCGGAAAAATTACTGACCACTTTACCTTGCCTTTTATGCAGCTGTAAATCAATCTGTATTGCAAGGATATTTCTGCTCCACCCATGTTCTACCGTTTTACGAGCATACCAAATGCGATTCTTAGCATCATCTAACTTGTCAAGTAAAGCTACGTTATGGTACCAAGTGATTTGTGCAAGCACCTCTTGCACAATTGCTCTCTTAGGCCAAGCAGATGCGAAAGCGCGCATATATTTAAGGTTTCGGGGTGAAAAACCCTTCATATCCGGAAACAATTGACCTAAATCCATAGAAAGGCGGTCAATAACTTTTGCTCCCCATCCCTCTTCTTCCTGTTTTTTGATAATCCCTTGACCAATATCCCAATACAAATTGACCAACGCGGCATTACTGGCCAAAACTACGCGCAGACGATCTTGTTGTATGCGTTTTTTAAGGTTGGACAAAAAGACTGCATAACTTTTAGCAGAAATCTTTTGAATACCTTTTTTAATTTCTTTCATAGTCAACTACCTCCCAAAATACGGGGTCATTCGTAATGGGGACAGGTAGGGTTCCTGCTAAATATCAATGGATCCCCGATTAAAGATTTCGGGGATGACGGTTGTTTTGAGATTGCCGCGTCGTCTCTGCGAGACTCCTCGCAATGGTATTAAATATTTCAGGGATGACAATACTCACACTCGGTCATCCCAAAAGGTATTCCCTCGTATAGATATCGCTACACTCGGTCATATATAAATTTTGGCAGAGCGAAGGTGCGGCGATTTAGAACTGTGCCGACAATATTAAAATTGTTTGATTGCAATGGGCCGAGAGCGGCCACAACTGCGGGACGACGAGTTTTGGCCTCCGAAACAACGAGGATAATTCCATCCGCAAAATGTCCCATAGAAACCGTATCACGATAATTGCGCAAGTCCGCAGAATCAATGAAGATAATTTCAAAATCTTTGCGAGCTTCCGCAATCATATCCGCCATTCTTTGTGAATCGAGCAAACTCCCATGATCAACCTGCTTATCACCGGCGGCAAGAATCCACAAATTAGAAACAACTTCCTTACACGCCTGCGATAAAGCGATAGTGCCTGACAAAACATCAACCAATCCGGGACTAACGGAATTATCAAAATTTTTGTGCACACCGGCTTGATGATAATGGGCGTCAATGATAAGAACTTTTTTCTTAAAATCATTCGCAAGACACACGCCCAAGTTTGAAACCACCGAAGTATTACCCTCTCCAACGTCGGGAGCGGTAAATAAAAAGACTTTGAGTCCCTTTTGATTCACGAAATATCGGATTTGGCATGCGAGTTCATGATACGCGCTCATGTAGGACACCGAAGACGTCTTTTCATCATCATCGAGAATTTTCTTCCGGCGAAATTCGCGCGGAATAACGCCAAGCAACGGAACCTGCACAAGCTTACCTAAATCTAGCGGCGAGCGAACTGTGGGGTCTAAATATTCAAATACAAAAGCCAAACCAATCCCAAGAATTAAACTCAAAAAACCGGCTAAGGCAAAGATAATTTTCTTTGAACGACCCTCGGGACGCGTCGGTATGGATGCTTGACTAATAATTTTGACTGTGGCCGGACCGATTGCTTCGATATTATTGAGAGGTTCGCCATTTAATGTCTTGGTCATTTGATCGACGTGGCCTTTAAGCAAAGTCACCGTCGGGTGAAGATCACCGTATTTGGTTGCACTTTCAGCTAACTGTTGTTCGAGATCAAAAATCACATATGAACGGCTGACAACATTAGCGAGCGTCGCGGCAACAAGCGGGTCAAAATCCGAAACGGATACCAACAAAAGGTTAGTCCCGCGAATAGGTTCAACCGTCAAATTTCTTTGCAATGTATCAACCGCGCGGCGAAAAAGAACGTATTCCTTTTGTGCTGCTGACATTTTGTTCAATCGCTCATTGATTTTTTTAACTTCACTCTCGATTTTGTTACGACGTAAAGGTGATGCGTATGACTTTTCATTGTCGAGTGGTCGTTTATCCAAATGCACAGCTCGCACGGCGCGCTCAAGAACCGGCGTGGATTTAACAATTTCGCTTTGGGTAACATTCGCTTCGCTACGGGCGGTAATATCGCGGGAATTGGGAGCCTGTGTTTCTTTTACGGCGGAAACAAGCATCTTGACACTCGCCACATATGCTGGGGTCTGCATTTTGAGGGCAAAGGCCACTACAGCCGATACGGTCAAAATACTGACGACGACAATCCATTTATGGCGAAAAATAATGCGCAAATAATCGCGCAGAGTAAGTTCATCATTTAAAGGACGGGGCGAGAGATTCTCCATATTTTCATGACCTCAATAGGTTAAAAAACGCCTTCGGAGATGACAATAATATCTCCGTTATTAATAGCTAAGTCCGCTTGCGCGTCGCCATCCATAACATCACTGATTTTAATTTTGATAGTTTCATACCCCGCGCCCTCCGTTCGAGCACGTAAAACCTTTACGCGACTCGACGATCCAAACTTGGTAAACCCGCCCGCCATAGAAATGGCACGCAACACGGTTACTTTTTCGGGAAGATCATACGCACCGGGTCGCTGAACAGCACCATAAACAAAGAATTTGCGACTGTGTGACTCAAGAAGAGAAACCATAACCGACGGAAATTTGAGATAACCATCCGCAAGACGTTTTTCGATGGTTTCGCGAATTTGATTAGCGGTTAACCCCGCGACAAGAACTTGACCAATAAAGGGTGCGGTAATCGTCCCGTCCGGCGAAACAGCGGCGCGTGTCGAAATTTGGTCAGGTTCTAAAATGTCAATGCCCAAAATATCTGCCGGCCCGACAGTGTAATCCATACTCGCGGCAACTACTGGATCAGAAACAACATCCGTCATTGCCGTAGTCTTTATGCCAAGCTTCTCCGGCAGAGAACCTTGCGCGTTAGCCATTGTCGACCATCCGAATATTAAAACACTTAAACAAAATGAAATAACTTTCATCCCGCACACCCTTTCAATAGTCTATTTGGCTCCAACACCCAAAAGAACAACTGGAACCGTCTTAAACAAAATCTTTAAATCCAACCCCAAAGACCAACTGTCAATGTACTCAAGATCAAGCTTAGACCATTCATTAAAATCGGTAATCTTATTGCGGCCTCCCACCTGCCATAAGCACGTAATGCCGGGCCGCATACTCAAACGTCGTCGCTGCCAATGATCGTACTGCGCGACTTCCTGCGGAAGCGGCGGACGCGGGCCAACCAAACTCATTTCCCCTTTAAACACATTCCAGAGCTGCGGCAATTCGTCTAAACTCGTCTTTCGCAAAAACTTTCCAATTGGCGTGACGCGGGGATCGTTGGCCATTTTAAAAGCCGGACCGGACATTTCATTGTGTTGAAGTAAATCTTCTAATTTTTTCTCAGCGTCGACAACCATCGTACGAAATTTATACAATTTGAAAGTACGGCCATTGAGCGAACACCGTTCTTGCTTAAAAAACACAGGACCCGGTGAGGTCAATTTGATGAGCGCCGCTACAATCAATAAAACCGGCGACAAAATCACAATTCCCACACCCGTCGCGACAATATCAATGATCCGTTTCACAAAAAGCGAACCAACAGTGCCCGGTGTTGACTCAAACGAAATCATCGGAATACCCATAAAATTCTCATCGCGCGCGAAAGTAAAACGAGTCTTAAAAAGATCAACAGCTACACTGACGGTAACTCCCAATGTTTCACAATACAAAACAGCTTCTTCGATATAACTTAACCAGCCGCGCGGCACAACAAAAATAACGCGATCAACCGGATTCGAACGCAAAATCTCAGGCATATCCGCCAACCCACCCAAAACCGTATGACCAGAAATTTGTTTACCGTGAATCGTCACATCGTCGTCAATCAAACCAACAATCCGTAAACCAAATTCCTGATGCTCATTGATTTGATCGATCAATTGACTAGCGCGCTGACCTGTTCCCACAATCAAAACATTGCGAAAATTAAATCCCCCACGGCGCAAATGACGAAAGCCCGCAATAATGACAAACTTTTGCACCGCCAAAACCAGCGCTGTTAGCACAAAAGCCATCAGCATAAACGATCGGCTAATATATGTGAGCCGACAAATATAAGACACATTCCCAAAAATGATAAATCCAACGATTGCCGCAGTCAAAATAATCGATACAACTCGTTTATATGATTTTAAGCGAAAGGAATCGTACATACCTAAGTAGATTAGCAGGCATGACCAAATCAAAACAAAAATCGGCAACAGCCATAAATAGTAGACAGGAGGGAAAAGCAATTCAACAGAATTTCGCAGAATATACGCGCCAATGGCCGCGATGGCAATGACCAATGCGTCGAGCGCAATCATTAAACGGGCAAAAAATTGAGAATGTTTTCTAAGCATTATTAAAATTTCACTTGTGTTTGTAAACCAACAACGTTTCGATGATAAGAACTACTAACCTGATTTGATATCGTTTGTGAATAATCATAAGTCAGCTTGACGATTGCATTACGAAAGAGCTCATAATTGACCCCTGCACCCGCGCCAACCAGCTTGTTTTCCACCTGACTCTGCTGATATTCTCCCTTGCCGTAGAACGCCGTGCCAAAAACTGCAATCCGTTGCATTAATTCACGACCCACTGACCCGGTAAAGCGATACGAATCAAAAAGATCTTGAGAAGTTGATTCAGAATTTAAGCCACGCTTATAACTTAACCCCGCGCGCGTAATTTCATCAATATCATTTAACAAACCAACTTCATAACGTCCCCGCACTGTGCTGCCACTGATATCACTATTAATAAAATCCGCACCCACCTTTAAAACCAACTGCAATTGCTTGGTAAAATTATGACCATAATCCACAATCAGCGCATTATTCGCGATTTGATTGTCCGACTCAAAGCTGCGGATGGCAAATTCATATTTCAATCCAGCTCGATTCGCGTGATCAAACGCGTATTGTATCCGAGCCCCCGCTTCATTTCTCGTCGAATCATTGAGATCCGCGCGCGAATAAGACGTCATTTCATTTCCATATGTCCATTGAAATAACGCGTAATTGCTAATATCAAATTCGTATGTTAAAAAAAGTTTATAGCGATTCGTTTGATACCGGCCGGTGTTGCGTCCAAAGGCATCTTCAAAATTACGCGGCTCCTGCGAACGCTCAAAACTTTCCGACACATTAAACCGCATGCGGCTAGAAATTTCAAAAGCATCTTTAGCACTTAAAATAATTGCTGTATTGTCAAAGTCACTGTTGTGAACAAAAAAGTTGCGAAAAACATCAATCTGACCAAGAAAATGATTCCGCGTCCCTTCTCGCTTAATATCCAATCCGACACCAATCGTCTCAATCACATCCGCTTTTGTATTCACATGCGTAAGCGTAACATTATCATCGTACGTCGTCGTCAAAAGACCACGGACATTATAATTACGATTCTCAGCAGAAGCGTTGGACACGATCCCAAAGACCACGACACCGGTCAAGAACAAAGTACTTGCAAAAAGCGAATCAACAATCCTCATAAACCACACTCACGGGCACCATTTTAAGAAAAGACTGCAACACGTCAATGATACCGAAGTACAATGACTGTAATCATGTTTACGATGAACATCACCAAAGTATTTTGAAATTATTTCGACAGAACGCGGAAAAATATTGCTTAATACGTCACTAATGTACTAAAAACAGACCTTACTGTCTAGGCTTTTAAAAGGGAAATCTAGTTTTTGAGATCGATTTTACGCAAAAGCGATTCACCAATACTACTTGCGAGCAAATAATTGCCTAAAACAGTGCAGTGTCCAAAATCTCCGGCGAAACGATCAATAAATAACTTATCATAACTCGAATCTGTAATCGCGTTCTTAAATATTTTTTCATTATCGACAAAAATTATCCGATCAAAACCATCAATATCTTCTAATAGGTTTCGTAATTCACCCAAAGGACGCGTCGGATACTGGGCGATCACGACCTGAATATCATTGTCCTGCAATGTCTCAATAACTTTGCGATAGTTTTCCTTGGTCAAAGGGTTGGGGGCAATTCCACGCAAATGTTGAATCTTTGAAAACAACTGATCTGCTTGAATGTCCTGCCCACGCGCCACATAACAATTCGCCAAAAGTTGATGATACGCCCAAACATCCGGATTATTCTCGATGGCTTCCTCCAGATATCGAACAATAAACGTATTGTCTTTATCAAAGCGACACATGCTTTCAATGCGTTCACTGGCCCAAACATCTTGAGGATTACTCTTAAGAACAAGAGTCATCATCAACATAAAATTTTCATATTGTTTAGTTTTAAGATAAATATCCGCGATCTTACGATAACACCATCGCTTCGGCCAATCATCCAAGTCATGGGTAAGCAATTCATAATAAAGTCCTAAAGCTTCTTCATATCTGCCATGCGCAACAAGTTTTGCAGCGCCATAAGCAAACTTCCTATCGCTCGACTTAAATTTAGGAATTTCTTGATCAAAAGGAGGACTAGTTTGCGGATGTGATTTTAAATACGCGGCTTGCCAAAGCGACCGAAAAAGTCGAACAAGACGAGACTTTTCTAAAACATTTACAACAGGATTCTTTTTCAACGAAGCCTTTTGCAGGTTCTCTTTACCAAAAGGGGTAAGATCATTAATCCCCATCATAAGAATAACGATTTGCGGTTGATATGTTTGAAGTGATTGTGCCAAACGATTGGCGATTTCTGTCGTATTGCTACCGGGAATACCGCCATTGATAACAGAAAACTTGATTTTGTTCTGACGAGAATTAAGAATACGTTCCAGTTGACGAGGATAAGAATCCTCACCGCCGATTTCTGTCGTGGATTCACCAAGACAGAGAATGCGCGTGGTGTCTTTTTGGGCAAAAGCAAAGTTATTTCGCTGCTGCGCAATCGTCTTGTAAATAAAACCACCAAAACGAAAAGCCCCTTCAAAAAAAACAAATGTCAAAACCAGTCCAAGAAAAATTAACCCCAGACTGGTCATGACATTTTTTATTATTTCTTTCCAAGAAACGAACACAGGCATTTTATGACTTCACCTCGCTCAAAATCCTAGTGCCCCGCATCCGTTGTATAACCTTTATAAAGTCCTCCGCCTTTAATATAAATATTGTTGTCATCAACCTGATTTACACATAAAGTAAGCGAACTATTAGGCCTGCTAGTGACCACCGTACATCCCGAATACCCTCCGGGGTCAGGAACTCCCAACTCATAAGAATTGCGAAAAACTGTGAGAACGTACGCCTCTGACGAGGTTGGAACTACAGTAATTTCATAACCACCGTAGAAAAAATGACTATTAGGCGTCTGTGCCATAGCTGTTAAATCACTTGTAGTTCTTACGTTAGAACACGGAGCATAATCCTGATTATTCATCAAATAACAGCGATCCAAATAACTTCTCATCTCCATTAATAAACCAACGCCTTCAACAATTCGTGTCCGCTCTATCATCAAAAACATTTTCGGCATCGCTAAACTTGTCAAAACGCCAACAATGACAACAACAATAATCAATTCAAGAACAGTAAACCCTCGTGTTCTAATTAACGCAATCTCAGCAAAATATTTCTTTCTTTGATCCACATCCATATATCATTTATATCACGTCCCTAAAATAGTGCCGCTCAAAATTCATCTTTTTAATACTTAATCCGCACACGATAACGAATTTTGACTTCCCCATCCTTAGGAACAGTGGCATCAAATCGCGAGGTAAAAGCGTCGACCTTAGTAAACGGATGAGATTTGCTCATAACAGTCCAATCTCCGGGAATAGTTTCAAGAATCTGCACAACGATCGCTTCTTCCTTATGATTGCGGAGGGTGACTTCCCATTCAGACTCATGGCCATTATTAATGTTCTGATAATCCATTTGTACACGCTCAGCCACAATATCAAAAGCTTCACCGATTTTGAGTTCAACTTCCTCATCTTTAGGCGTATGTTTGATTGCGTCTTCGCCAATAAATTGCAAACTGCCATTAGCATCCGCTTTATAAAGACGCATTGTTCCTTGCGGTAATGGAAAGCCCATATTATTTTCTTTAGAGTTCTTGAATTTGAGCATGACTTCCACCGGAATCTTACCGGTATTATTATACCGACCGTACCACCAATTATTCTGTCCTTGTACTTTAAAAATCTTGGAAATTTTCGCACCCGTCGCCTCCAAAAGACGAATCTGTTTGGTCTGCAAATCTTTAATTGTCGTCGGGTGCTGCAAATCATAGAGATGATATTCAAAAAAAGATTGTTCGGCGAAACCTCTAACTGAATCAGCCATTCCCTCCTTAGCCAGCAGTTTCATCTCCGCGCGGTATCGCCCATCATTTTGATTTACACGATTGATTTCACCGGCGACAAGCTTTAATTTGGCGTTACGATACGTCGTGCCGCTTTTATTGTCTAGCGTAACCCAACCGCTGACATCCGACATCGAGTCATCCTTGTTAATGACAACAATATAATCAGCTTTCCACGAAATATTTTGCGTCAAATACGACACTTCGATGCGCTGGGGCGATGCAAATTGATTTTCATACGCCCATGTCAATGTCGGCTTAGCGATCAAATCTTCCGGTAAAGATGGCAAAACAATTTCTCCCGGATAACCGATGTGAATATTGTCACCAATTTTATAAATCTGACCATTATTATTACTCAATAGCTCGGCTTCAACGACTTCGGACTTATCCTGATATGGATTGCGGGTAATCAATTTTAACTTTTTACCAACATATTTATCCAAAAGCTTAGTCGAATTCATCAAATCATATTCATAATTTTGCTCGAGAATTGAAAAATCTTTTGGAGCGTCTAAAGAACGAATCGCGACCGTAAAAGGCTGAATATATGCCGCGACATCCATAAAACGCATATCTCCTTCCCCTTTGGCGAGCTTTATTTTGCGCGTGTCCTTCACAAGGCCGATATTGGAATTGTAAACCGTCACTTCAACAGATTCCTGATCCTTGATGGTGCTGGTTAAATCCGTGCCAGAATACGCGGCAGTAGCAAAAAAAATGACAGGAACAACGAATAACCCTTGAATCATACGCATG
>JACKFJ010000005.1 GCA_020632535.1 Candidatus Omnitrophota bacterium
TTCAATTCATACGAAAAATAATTCTTTAACTGTGAACCTGTTTTAAAAATTAACAGATCATCGCGATTAAAGGATAACAACATGTCGATTTCTTTTGGCAAAAGAACTTGGCGGGACCATTCCTGCGGGATCAAGAAAATATTTTCAAAAGTCAATGCTTCGCCGGAGACAACCGAAATCTCTTGTGTCCAATTTTTGTAACCTTTCAATCTCAGGCCTAAATTATAATTGCCTGGAAGCATTTTATCGATCAGAGTAGGAGTATAATACGTATAGTGTCGATTGCCCAAATAGACATCTGCCCCCGAAGGGATAGTCGAAATCGAAATCACACCCGTCGACGTCATCTTTTGATTCAAAGGATTGTAAATGTAGCCCAGTGAATACAAAATCACCCATGGACATACAACACAATAAACCGCTAAGAACAAAAAGAAAATTATTTTTCGAAATAAACGCATTATAAATTGGGTTTATATCGGTCAGGTGGCCCGTTGACCACCTGCAAAAAAGCCTGAAACTTTCGCGAAGGGACAACCATCTCCGTTACTTTTTCATGCGTCACATCTTCAAAGATCATGGTCATTCCTTTACGACCATCATCGTCAATAAAATGCTTAATATAGACGCTATAATGTGAACCCAAATAATCCCATTCAATCAAATTATTAACTTTACTCACGTTTTATTCCCAACTTTAATTGCGGCTACGAAGTTTAGAAAGTAACCGTAAAATTTCGATATATAACCAAATCAATGTGACCATAAGCCCGAAAGCGCCATACCATTCCATGTATTTCGGCGCGCCGCCTTGCGCTCCCTTTTCAATAAAATCAAAATCAAGTACAAGGTTTAACGCCGCAATAACAACGACGAAGAGACTAAACGCAATACCCCACGGGCCACTGCTATTAATAAGCGGAATATTGACATTAAAAAAACCAAGTATAAAACTGACGAGATAAAAAATCGCAATCCCACCTGTCGCCGCAAAAATTCCCAAACGGAAATTATCGGTGACAGTGATAAAGCCAGTTTTGTAAGCCAATAAAAGCGCGAACATTGTTCCAAATGTCAAACCAACCGCTTGCATCACAATTCCGGGATACGAACGTTCAAACATCGCGGATATGCCACCCAAAATAACGCCTTGCACCAAAGCATAAATCGGAGATGTAAACATAGCCCATTTTTTATTAAAAACCGTCACTAAAGCGATAATAAACCCAACAATCACGGCGGGGATAAGAAATGGCATTAAACGGACCGGATCGCTCCAAACCCATGACGCGCTTAAAAGGATCAGCGCCAATAGCAAAAATGCTTTATTGGTCGTTCCCTGTACCGTCATTGCATTGCCAACATCATACGTTGCAACATTTTTAAATGCATTATCGTTTAAAACCGGATTCCCTGAGCGCATCATAATCATTCTCCTTTTTATTTTTACTTGTTGTTAAATTTTTAGCTAATTAACCATTCAACAGGCAAAGGTTTCCGGCTAGCATATCCATCCTCTGCGCCGTGAAACCAACTGATGTCTCCTTCATCACTACGCCAACACAGCAAAACCTCTTTCCCATCAACGATAGCTGGGAAATCCACCAGCCCATGTTCAAAATTCCAATCCTTATAATAACAACCCATGCGCTCTAATTCCGCCATGAGGGTTTCAATTTCTTCAATGATACGACGAGCCGCAATTGGCAAATCCTTTCCACCATGTGACGCGATAACATGCTTCATCATTTGACCACGCGTCAAAATATCAGCAACAATACTTTTGACTAAAGGCAATTGTTGCCGAGCTTCCACAAGAGTAAAATGTTTTTTAAACATATAAACCTTTACATTTCAAAACACGTACAATCTTGGTTGAATATCCTGATCTTTAATCCCCACACTCTGACTTTGCTTGTACAACAGGGTGGCCATTTGCTCATCACCAAGTTTCTGAGCACACAGCGCGGCAAAATAAGCACTTACTCCATAACCTCTTTTTAGCCGTTCACCAAAACTCAATTTTAAAGGCTGTGCTTTATAGATAATATAAACGAAAATTTTAAAATTACGTAAAAAAAGAGCATTGTCTGAAGGGTTTGTCATTAATGCCCTTTGAAACCCCGCAAGCGCTTCTCGATATTGGCCCTGTTCAAAATAGATCACAGCCAGGTTATAGTGAAACCATAAAAACTTTGGATTCAAACTCACCGCGCGTTCATACGATGCCAACGCCTTATCTTTTTGACCTAAATGATAATAACAAAAACCCGCCATCGCGTGCGCATCTGCCTGTGAATTATCGGTATTGATCACCGATTGAAAATATTGCAAATATGCTTCAATTTTATCACTAGGTATTTGGCCCTTTTCATTTTCTAAAGTCAATAAATCAGCAAAGTTCAATTGTGACACAAGGCGCCGTGCTTGCGTTTGTTGATGTTGTCGATAATCCAAAAAAATACTGCCCGCCAAAGACAAAACAATAAAACCTAAAAGCACATTGCTTAGAATTGTTGATTTATTTTTTTTCATAACCTTCTCGCTCGTCGATAACGAATAAGAATTCCTAAAAATACTGCTGTACCAATAAAGCTAACAACCAAACCCAGATGCCACAAAACCGGTCGATACTCTAGTTCAATCGTATGTTCACCTTTATCCAATGCAAAACCCATAAAGATGTTATTTGCAGGGAACAATGGCTGAGCGCGATCATCGACGCGCAACTGCCAACCTGCCTGGTACATTTCCGGAACGAAAACATAAACATCACTCGCAGCGCTAACATCAAACGTCAAATAATCTTTACGCTTTTCCAGAAAATTACTATATTTCGTCTTATTCAAATTCGCAACATTTTCTAAAGCGCGCGGCGAAAATCGATTCCAATCTTCAGCAGTCATATAAATTGTGCCGTGATATGGACGATCAAATGAATCAATTAATTCACGGAATGAAACAACTTGAATTTGATCACTAAACTTAACACGTTCAACAGGCAAATCTCGCCTCCAAACATCAAGATTAGTCCCGTCGACAACCCTTGAGAATCCCGGCCAAGGTAAATTCATACCTTTGGCCACCGTCGTAAACTCAACAGGGAAATACGTTGTTAAGCTCGCGGGAGTCGCGCCAAAATCGTATTTGTAATCAATCGTGCTTTTGGACCAATTTGTTTTTTTATGAAAAGCATTCATGAAATTATTAAACCTCTTCGGTGGAATATTCAAAAATCCATTCACGCCATCCACATCAAACAGCAAATCATAATTATGCATCATTGTTTCGTATTGAAACGCCTGACCTTGCGGCTCAACGTAAGCCATATAATAATGACGTTTCATACTCTGATAATACGCATGCTCCGGAGTGTCAAAATAAAATTGGGCGCGCGCGGTACGCTGACCTTTTTCACCCCAAACATAGCTTGTATGCAACAATTGACCACCCAGAAAAATCAAACACGCTAATAAAAGAGAATTTTGTAATGTTTTATTCTTATGCCACGGAATCACGAAAAGCATCAAAGCCATCATCGCGACATACCTTTGGTCAAAGGCAATTTGGACACTGCCAAAATCATGATGAGGAAAAAATTGATTAAGCCAAAGAGGTGAAAATAAATAAATTTCCGCTAAAATCAATAAAATAAATAAATAGTTTTTTCTATTTTTGCTCTCCGCAGGTTTCAACCCCAGAACCACAACGAGAAAAACAACAAACAACATGTCAATCATAAATCCGCAATAACCAAACGTAATCATCCGCAGAGGATTAAATAGTTTTGCGCAAAACGGAAAAACATTACTTAACAATTCCGCAATCGGCGGAACACAAAAGAAAAACAAAGTAGACATAGCCACATTAACAAATGGCCGATGTTGAGCGCCCCATTGCCGCATTGCCTTCCAATCGACAATAAGTTTTCCAACAGCAAAAAACATTAAAGCCCAAAATGCCCGCACGCCCTGATCGCCATTAGTAAATATAGAAAGATGCAACAATTTCGCAATCGACATTTGCCCTTTGTAATCATTACGAAAAAACGGAAAATTATTAATCGGATATTCGCCGAGCGTGCGAATGGATTCCAAGAAGGTAAATGACAAAGTCGGCAAAAGTTGTACGCCAGCAATCGTGACGGCAAAAAAGAGAAACACAAAACAGCTCGTAACGCAAAGCACTATCTTGCGAATCCATGATTTTTCCTCGACAAATAAAATCGCGTCCATCCCAATGAGAATCATGCTCCAAATGATCATTTGTGCATACTGCCCCGCGCCGCCACCAATAAAAATCAGCGACATAAGAGCACCCATCACCGCACTACGCAAATAGAGATGCCGTTTAAATAATTTGGCATAACAATACAACATTAATGGAAAGACTGCGCATGCCCAAAGAAAGAATGGATGATGTAATATCCCTACATCGCGAGTAAAAACAAACCCCATATATGCCAATGCGCCATAACACGTCAGCGCAAAACTTAATCGCAAACTTCGCCGCAAGAGCAAACCCATCGCAAACAAACCAATAAAATACGGTTCAATCAGTTTAAAAACATAGAAATGGTCATAACTAATCCATTTGGCAATAATATTACCCGGTGACCACAACGGATAAAACCCAGAAGAATACAAGCAAAACCCCCCACCAATTGAACGAGTCCAAAACGCAAATTCTCCAGTTTTCCACTGGCGGGCAATATCAATCAAAATACCCCAATAATGATCACTCAATTCATTCAATGAAGTACCAAAAGGCGGCGATGCGGAAATATGCCATAAATAGCAACAGCCCACCAATGCGAGAACAAACAAAATGCCAAAGTCTAAATATTTATGGAAAATTTTTCTCATATTGAAACGCATTTTAACATACAAAAGGATATATTACCTTGTGAATTGCAGAAATTTCTATCTACCTCTCGAGCTTAAGTCATTGTCTCCCTAACATATACGCATCAAGAAAGCCCTTTCTTTTCATCATTTTATCACGCCCTATGGAGACGCAATGTATGGCATACTTAAACCAGTCCGTAATCAGGTTTAAAAGGAGTAGCCTATAGGGCTATAAAACGATATGACAAACGTTATAGGAAGAAAATACTTAGTACTCCTCTTTTCCTTGCTTTCTGCCAATCCCAGAGCTTCGGCAGATACCATTGAATTAGCCAACGGCCTGACCCTTAAAACAGAGCAAGTCAAAGCTGAAGAAAACCTCAATAGCTTTCAATATGGCCTCGTAAAAGTCAACACCACTTACTCACCAATAAAAAATTTAAAACTCGATAGTGAAGAAAAATACAAACTTTTGCCTGAATCATTGTTTGTCAGTGATGCTCACGCGTCTCTTACTTCCATTGACGAAAACATTTTCACAGTCGGCCGTCGCGCCCACGAAGCTTTACGCTCAGCCATTCGCTTTGAGGACGTACGACCTTTCATTTCTAATGATGCCTATCAAAATCTCATTGCCAAACGTAATGAAGGGTCTAAGGAAATGTTGGTTTTACAATTATTAAGGACATCTATTCCCGAAGAAATTGAAATCATTCAGACAAAAATACAAGGTGATCTTGCGTGGGTCGTGGCCCGAGGGAAAATGCATGGACAACTCTTCTGGGGAATCTTATCTTTAACGCGCGAAAACGGGGACTGGAAATTAGCAGAAGAAACTTGGTACGGCAACAATCAATACCAACCTATCATGGTCAAGAATATGACTAAGGCCAGCGATTTTCTAAAACAAATCAATGACAAACCAGCAAGTGACTTTATCAGTTGGGTTGATCAAGCGGGCCAACCGCGAAGCACGCTACCTCTTGAACATGGGCGAATCAAAACTCCCAAAAGATCATTTTGTTTCTTTTTCTTTTATGATCCCGAAAAAACAAAAAAAGTTTCTGGTGAAACACCCGTCGCAATCACCCCATCACCCGACATGCACATTGTCTGGCCGACGGGCTTGCGTCATGATCCCAAAGTTTATCAAGGCGATAACGCAGACGGATTTGATGTTTCAATTGCGGCAGATAAAGATGGCTACTACCCTAATAAAATGAATTTACGCATGCCTCGCGGGAAACCAAAAGAAGTTTATGTCGGAGTTCTTGTCGCGTTCTAATATCTTCCATACTCTCCTTATCAACACAATACAAAGAGGACAGCTCCATATGAACACAATGAAACTGTCCTCTTTGATCAGACGCATGAGGCATACTTTAACTTCCTCCTTTAAAACCGCGAACGGCCTTCGTTAATTTGTTTTGCCTCACTGTCCGCGTCTGTTTTTCGCCCACGAAAGACTTCGACAAGCAAAGCGCTGATTTCCACCTGCTCGGCGCCAAAACCTTTCGCGTCACGAATAAGTTCCGCACAATCCTCGTAGCGTTGTGCCAAAAGTGCCTCCTTTAAATAAATCAAAGAAGTCAATTTTAGAACTTCGTTCGAATTTAACTGGCCGTTTTCACGACCTTTGATCGTTAAGTTGTTTTCCATTTTCTCCTCCTTTCTTTTTCATTTTGTCTTCGCGAGAAATATACCTCGCTTAGCATTATTGCGAAGCGGCAAATCATATTCGCGCCGCAATAAAAAAGCCACCGCTCAACTAAAAGAGTGGTGGCTTGATATTGCTCTGGAATTTATTTAATTAGTTAATCAAGACACACCGCCTCCGGCACGCTTTCTCCATACTGGAAAAAGGGCGATACAAGAGACATGCATAGTTTGATTAACTGATATCATCATAATGTTTGAAGTTTACCACAAATCTCATGAAAGTCAAATTCAGCAATCGACACAAAATATTTACAATTTCACTACAATTTCGCGATTATTATTCTAGAATACTTTTACATGAATTTAACTTTTTCATCCAAACAAAAATTTCTCCATACCTGCATCATGGTTGCTGTCGGTTTTTTCTTACTCACCACGGATGCCCACGCTTTTCGATTCCAACATAACGAAGTTTCCGGATTTATTGACACAACAATATCGTCAGGTGCATCGCTGCGTCTTCAAGAACGCGATCCCGCGTTAATCGGTCGCGCTAACGGCGGAACCGCCTACACTGTTGATGGTGATAATGGTAATCGTAATTTTTCAAAAGGGACTCTTATCTCAAACACAAATAAAGCGATCAACGACATGGGTCTTTCTTACCAGAACTACAGTGCTTTCGTTCGTCTGTCTTATTTTTTTGATCCCGTTAATCGCTATAAAAAAGAACTCACTCCGTATCAACGCGAAAACGCTGGCCAAGGATTCGATCTTCTCGACGCATATGTAGAAGGCAAATTTGAACCTTGGGGTAAAAAACTCAATGTTCGAGTAGGAAAGCAAGTCCTCAATTGGGGCGAAAGTATATTTATCCCCGGCGGTTTAAATTCTTTAAACTCACTCGATGTTGGGAAATTACAAGTTCCCGGCGCAGAATTTCGCGAAGCCATTGTTCCTAGCCCAATGATATCGGATTCTTTTCAATTGACTCCACGTCTTAGCCTTTCAAATTATTATATTTTTAAATACGATCGTACAAAGCTCGAAGAATGCGGTACATTTTTTTCGACCACAGATATTGGGTGTGAAGGCGGAACTGGCAATTCAACCGGTGGCTATGGTCAAGTTGCCGAAGGGACTTCTAGCCAACTGACCCGTCGACTTAAAGATGATCGGCCATCAAATCATGGACAATACGGCGCGGCTTTACGCTATTTATCACCTGAATTGAATGATTCAGAATTTGGTATTTATTTTGAAAACTTTCACAATCATGTTCCCGTAGTTTCGGGCGTTTCGTCCACACCGGGCGCGCAGCCATTTCTTTTCTTCCAATATTTAGAAAACTTGCAAGTCTATGGTTTTACAGCCAGCACAAATGTGGGAAGCGTCGCCATCCAGGGAGAATATTCTTACCGGCCTGACTATCCATTGCAAATTGAAACAGGTGAAGTTTTTGCCGCGGCACAATACTTTCCTTCAGCTCAAGTTGCGGCTGCTAAAGCTCCTGGGAATATCATTCGCGGATATCGTAAACTACCCGTCAATCAACTGCAGGCTAGCATGATCAAAGCATTTGGTCATAACAATCCATTTAAAGCTCAAGAGTGGGTAGTCGCCGGTGAAGCTGCGGTAATCTACGTCTCACATTTTCCAGATAAACGAGACCTTCGTTTTGACGGGCCAGCAACAAATTTAGCGGCCTACAGCGGCGTGGGTTCTCCGGCATTACAAACATCCGGCTGGGCAGATCGCCTGTCTTGGGGATATGTTCTTTCATCCTCTACAACGTATCAAAAAGTCATTAAAAATATTGATTTGACACCCCGCGTAGCGTTCAGTCATAATGTCGAAGGAACCACTCCTTCACCATTAAGTCAATTTGTTGCTGACCGCATGAGCGCAACAATAGGGATTAATGTGCTTTACCTCAATCAATGGTCTGCTGAAATCAGTTATACAAACTACTTCGGTGCTTCGTTTCGAAACGCTCTTAATGACAGAGATTTCGCCAGCCTTATTGTCAAACATTGGTTTTAAAATAAAGGAAATGTAAATGGAAACGGTTTTTTTGATCGGCGGACGTTCATTTATAGGCGGCCATGTCTGCCGAGTACTTATTCAGCGCGGATACAATGTTTTGCTACACTCGACGAGTACCCCAAAATTTGAAAATCTAAAAGATATTCTTCCTCACCCACAAGTAACCACCGTCGTATGCCCATATGAAAATACTCAACTGCTCTCGGAACTAATGGCGAAAGCGAAATTCTTGATTTTCTCTGCTGTCCCTCCGGGGAAACAAACATTAGGACAAAAGCAAGCCAAAGGCCGCGACTTTAGTAATCTTAACAATATCCTAGAAGTTCTCTCGGCACACCCAATTGAAAAATCTGTTTTTATTTCCACATGTGGAACCATCGGATCCATCGACATCGGATCAGCTGATGAAAACTGCATTGCTAAAAAAGGACAAGGCTGGGCCGGGCTGGCTTTTAAATTTGAAATCGAAAAGCTGGTCATGGATTACTATAAAAAAGGTCTTAAAATTGTTATTGTCAATCCGACGATGTTTATCGGTGAGCACGATACAAAACCTTCAACAGGCGAATTCTTTCGCTTTCTGGACAAGTTTCCATTCATAATTCTTAAGGGCGAGAAAATAAATATTATTGATGTTGCGGATGCGGCTCTCGGGACAGTCTTAGCTTTAGAAAAAGGCCGAGTTGGAGAACGCTATATTTTAGGTGGGAGAAATATTTTACATGAGGAACTCATCGCTCGTATTAAAAAATGCGGCGGGAAAAAAATGCCGAAATTTGCTATCCCCCTGAGCTTATCTATTCTCACGGCAGTTACTTCCGAGCTCATCAATTTAATTCTGAAACAAGACAAGCCCATGGTGCCTCTGATTGGTATTGAATTACAAACTCACGGTTCCCAACATTATTCAACCGCAAAAGCTGAGCGTGAACTTGGATATGTTCCGGGAGATGCGTGGGCTGCGGTCGATCGTGCATATGCATGGTATAAAGATCACGGAATGTTATCAAAATAAAACAGATGTTTTAACGGAGGAACTTCAGTGAAAAAATGTACCCTTATGTTAATGGCCGCCGTGCTTGTATTTTCTCTTCCCGTTTTTGCTAGTGAAAAATTAACTCCAGCTATGACAAACTTTGGGGCTGAAAAAGCCGGTAACAGTGACGGCACAATCCCGGAGTGGAATGGCGGAATCACAACCCCACCACAGTCCTACAAAGCAAATGGCTTTCACCCCGATCCTTTTGCCAACGATAAACCGCTATTTACTATTACCGCATCCAATTGGACACAATACAAAGACAAACTATCGGCCGCGCATCAAATGATGTTTGAAACATATCCGGATTATCAAATCCCAGTTTACCCCACCCGTCGCAGCGCTTCTACTCCTGATTTTGTTTATGAAGCGCTCAAGTTTAATGCCGAAAATGCGCAATTGACATCTGATGGCAATGATATCAGCGGTGGCAGAATCACAAGCCCTTTTCCCGTCCCAACAAATGGCCTTGAAGCAATTTGGAATCATTTGCTTCGATACCGCGGCCAGTCACTTGTACGTAAAGAAGAAGCTGTTGCAGTCGCATCAAAAAATCATTTTATTGTCGCGTCTGGATACAGTTCGATTTTGTTTCCATATAGTTTGCCGGGAAGTTCATTCGACTCACCGGAGGACACACTCGCATACTATAAACAGAAATTATTTTCTCCGCCGCGTTTAGCTGGAACCTTACTTTTAGTTCATGAAATGCTCGATAAAGTAAAAGAAAAAAGACGTTCTTGGCTATATAACCCCGGACAACGCCGAGTCAGCCGCGCGCCATTTATCAATTATGATACTTACGCACAGTCAAGCGAAGGCTTGCGCACTTACGATCAATTTGACATGTTTAACGGAGCCACCGACCGCTATAATTGGACACTCGAAGGCAAACAAGAAATATTTGTTCCCTACAATGCTTACCGCCTTGCGAATAAAAAACTAAACAGAAAAGATATTTTGGACGCTCATTTTCTTAACTCAAATTTTACTCGTTATGAATTGCATCGTGTTTGGAAAGTTAGCGCTGTTCTCAAAGAGAACACAAATCATATTTATGCTCGACGAGTATTTTATCTCGATGAGGACAGCTGGCAAATTCTTATCTGTGAACAATACGATGGCCGTGGAGACCTGTGGCGTTTTTCAGAAGCTCATGTCATTAATTATTATGAAATTCCTGTCCTGCTCTCAACAGCCGATATGCATTACGATTTGAAATCCGGTCAATACCTCATGGAGTGGCAAATCGAACCTATAAAGTTTAATACAAACTTAAAAGTTGATGACTTTACTCCCGAAACACTCAGACAGGAAGGTATTCGCTAGGAATATCGAAACATCCTATTTATGAGCCTTGCCCAAACCCATAAAAAGATTTTCTTTGCATTAAACCAAAGATTTCTCCGCCAAACTCTCCCCCGGAAACGGGAAATGGATCTTGTCATGATGGATCGCGAATAGGTCGATCAATATAAGAAAATGGTGACAACGGCGGATTAGCTGTGTTGTAGATATTATTATCAATAAAAAGGATAACTCTCTAAGCGGCAAGTAAATATCTTAATGCGGCAACTATCTACATACATCTCTTCCCTCGGGGTCGTCATATTCTTGGCGGCAACATTTCTTTTCTGGGAACCTTCTTTCAAGCATCCTCCTAAAATTGATGAGTCAAATCGCGGCGCTTTCTTTGATATTACAAAATATAAAGAAATTGTCATCGCCGTCGGTGAACATGGACGAATCTTATACTCTTGCGATGAAGGTAAAAGTTGGATATCGGCAATTAGCCCGACCAATTTATCTCTGACAAGTATTTTTCTTCTCAATGACAATCTCGGCTGGATCACAGGATATGACGGCATAATACTCAAAACGGAAAATGGCGGTTTGACATGGACATCTGTCAAGAATCCCTCAACCACAGAACAACCGCTTTTTGCAATATGGTTTAAAAATGAAAATGTCGGCTTAGCTGTTGGAGCTGACAGCATGGTTTATCGTACGAATGATGGTGGGGCACATTGGCAATCGCAAAAACTTAACATGCAAGCACATTTATATTCAATATCGGAAACGGCTGATGGAACAGTTTGGATCAGCGGCGAAAATCAAGCGCTTTATTTCAGCAAAGATTTAGGAAAAACATGGAAAAAGTTAAAACCTCCCTTTCTAACTTCATTTTTTGGTTCAATTACACTGTCTGATCAACTACTGACTTTCGGATTACGCGGCCGCGTTTGCACATGGAAAACTTCAGGTTTGGTTGAAAGCAAAACAGAAAGCGACGAAAGCCTTTCGGCTGGCACGCATCTTGAAGATGGGCGAATTGTCCTAGCTGGTCAACGAGGCAAAATCTTAGTCGGTCAAAAAGATGGTAAATTATTTCATTCTTTAAAAACGCCTATTAAGGAAGATATTGCTTCTCTCATTGAAACATCGAATTCTCTAATTATAGTCGGAAATTCTGGTATTTACCGTATACTTAAGTCAGAGTTGGGGTTATAAAATGTTTAAGCAATACATTCTTCCGCCATTATTACTCGTCGCAGGTCTTACGCTTCTAAGCTTTAAGCCAATCAATATTATTCCAGAATCTGCCCCATTGATATCATCACGAGAAATTCAAAATAATTTCATACAATACAAGGAATTTGATCAACGCAATCAAATTTCAGTTATCTTAACGAATACACAGGGTGATATTTTTAATCCTACTTTTTTTAAAACGCTGAAAGATTTGGCAGAAGAAATCTTTTATCTACCGGGTGTTGATCGCACCAACATACTTTCATTATTTACAAATAATTTGAGCTTCAGAGAAGTCATTGAAGACGGTTTTGCCGGCAAAATGATAATTCCCGAGAATTTTTCAAATTCACAAGCGGAATTTGACGCGGTTAAAAACAATCTATCCAAATCTCTTTACGTCGGAAAACTTGTCTCTTATGACTATCGCAGCGCTCTGATTTCTGTCCCCTTCTATCGTGCCGAACAAGGCCTGGAATTGACCCGTCGAATTGAACAACTTTTGCCAAGCAGCGGGAATATTCAATCTTCGCTTCTGGGCATGACACCTTTTATGATCGAAATTAAGAAACAACTCTCACATTCCATGTTTGCCCTTATCTTCTCATGGTTCATCAGCGTTATTCTTTTTAGTCTAATAACACGCAAAGCTTCCAGTATCTTTTGCCTAATAATTGCGCCATTGTTGACCATTACACTACAATGCGTCCCCTTTGGCATTTTTAATTTCCCCATCCACCCTTATGTTTTTCCGGTAATCATAACAACTTTTATTTTATCCTTTACAGATATCGCATGGATCACCTTAAACACGACGAAAATTGATACCCGCGTACCCATATGGTTAACATTACTACCGACCATGAGTCTTTGTTTTCTGGGTTCGGATTGGGCTTATCAAATTCTCTATCTTGCCATCAGCGGCACTGTTTCCTTATTTATTGTACGGTATTTCTTTTTAAATTCGATTCCCACAACTCTAAAAGGATTCAAAATTTCAATAATTTCTTCTGGATTTAAACTATCCCGTGTAATCCGAAAAATAATAATGTTATCCCTATTAATTGCGGGACTGACACTTGCGTCCAAAATTGTCATTGGTAATCTCGGAGCTGGATCTTCCATGCTAAGAAATGATAGCCCTTATCTTGAAAAACAACTGTCAATGACCAAAAACTTCGCGTTTGCACTCGACTCAATATTAGTTCTAGCAATTTCTCCCGAGAAAGGTTGTACCGATCCAGCCACCGTTAGTGTCGCGGAAGAATTTCACTGGTCTTTGTCAAATATTCCCGGCGTCCGTACAATATGGAGCCTTGGGAATACTGTAAAGAAAATAAATGCCTTCTATCATGAAAATTATCTCAAGTGGATCACTGTCCCACGAGAAAAAGCAACATTGATCGCAAGTACAAGCGTCCTTGATTCACGCAGTGGCTTACTCGATCAATCGGGATTAATTTTCCCAATAACCATATTTCTCGAGAATCATAATCCACAAGTTCTTACGCAAATTTATGAGGGAATTAAAAGTTTTGAATCACCAGACAATCTATTATCCTTTAAAATTGTGGGAGGAACTGCAGGTACCGAGGCAATTATCAATGAAATGATAAAAGCGTCTTGGAAAATCATTTTACTGATACTTCTCCTTACTTTTTTAGTGATCACACGTTTTTTCTTTCACGCGCATACCACAATCAATTTATGTTTTCTGTATATAACAATCTTATCGTTGACGCTGGGACTCAGTGTCGTACTTGGCATCAATTTATATATTGATACAATCGCAGCGCTCGTTTTATCGTCATGCGTATGCTTTTATTTCTTATGGACTTTGCAAAACATGATCGCGTCACGAAAAAAACTGTCGCACATTCTACTTCTTTTATGCGTGTTAATTTCAGGAGGGCTTTTTTCACAAGTAAATTTTATTTTTCGAACTGCAGGGATCGCTGAATGTATGCTGATTATAACTTGGTTGGTAGGATTTAACTTGTTTCCGGTAAAAGAAGATCTTCGGGCGAGACACGCAAAGACTTAACCGCGCACTCATCGGCATAACCGACTCGCAACAATGTTAAAATTTCCTGAGGCTTAATCCCCAGATGATATTCAACATTTCTTTCCACTTGATCAATTGTATCCCTTTCTTTCTTCGAAAAGAAATCGCGGCTGATTTTGGTAATATCGACGCTTGACGCGACGATATGAGAACTTAATCCATCCTTATTTAAAAGATTGATAATTTTCTGAATATCCATCCAATCCCGAACAAGAACTTCCGCAGAAGTATCTGATTCCTTAAACGCAATAAGCAGTGCTGTTTCGCGCAGTAATTTTCTATGCGATTTTTCAGCCACCTTCTGAGCCAGAATACTTTGACCGACCGTCCTCCTAAAAATCTCATTTCGACTAAATCGTAAAAATTGCTGCGAAAAAGATGGGATTTCTAGAACCCGTAAATCTAATCCACGACGGCTTTTCTCTGCTTCTTCTGGGGTATAACATAACTGATGAATAATTTCCTTGTTCAGCCCTGAATTTCCCATACGAATTCTCTCTAGCGCGGCACAATTATTGATAATAGCCTCACTACTGGTAACATTCAAAACCGCACGGGTTTCACCACCAAAGAGATTCCGAATCTTTTCGAAAACACTAGGTGACAAATAATCATCCCGATGTTTTTTACGGTTCGTGTAACGAGACATCACATGCGCAATGTCATACTGAGGAAGAGTTGAAGACTTTTGAAATCTTACTTCACACAAAGCTTGGTATAAATCAGTTTCACGTGTTTTCAAACGATATGTCATTTCATATTGAAAGTGCTTCGCTCCCTCAGAGAGATTTTGTAATAAAGGCCCTAGCGAATAAAAAGGGACTTCTTTAAAATTTTCAAGAAAACCACCCCTGCTATATATTTCGAAAATATAAAGAACATCATTTTTAAATTGAAATTGCCATGGTTGCCCATTGTAAGGCGATGCCGCCTTAAGGCCAACTCTTAGAATTTCTATTATGTCTTTACGATCCATATGCAATCATTTAAAAACTTTATCGAGAATGCCCCCGATGATTTGTGAACCAGAAGATTCCTGCCCTTGTGATGGTGTCTCCTGACCTTCCTCCTGAGCTTTTGAATCAACTTTAATTCCTAAAGCCTTATCTAAAATATTACCAAGCTCCTTCTTTGCTCCGTGACGAACTGCATTCTTGCCAAGATCTAAAGCAGATTGTGTCACAGAAATTACAGGCATCTGATTTCCCTGTCCGCTGACATGAACCGGCAAACTAACATTATTATCTTTATCATACAAATACTGCCACTCTTGCGAACTCTGCCCCATAATTTCTGAAAGTTCCGATGTGATTATAAATGCGCCGTCCAAATCATACTTTTGATCTAAAGTTGCATCACATTTTCCATTAAAAACAAATTCATCTGCCTCCACAGCGATCGGATTCAATTCAATATTACTATTTGTAAGCACATAAGTCCCTGAAATAGAATTGATTTGCGTATCAGCATCCGCTAATTTCAATTTATATTTTTCCGGAAGCTTAGCTTCGACACGCGCCGCGAAATCCGGGAAAAACGTAATTTTGTCAAAAACCGTTTTAAGCACATTGAGATCCTTTAACCTTGCTTTCGTAACTTCAAACTTCCCATCACTGTTAATCGCATTTAAATCCGTGCCCTGTCCTTTTGCGCGAATCGTGGCGGAAACTACCCCAGCAATTTTTACAGGGGCATCGTTCTGGTTGAGAATCTCATCCAAATCTAAGCCCGTGATTTCTGTTGTAAAATCAAAAGCTTGGCTCGTGAGATAATCACTGACTCCCACTTTGGCTAAAACTTGTCCTTGACCAATCTTTAGTTTTAAATCATCCGCGATCAACTGATTTTCGGTTACCCTAAAATTTGTGGTCATTCCGCTGACTGGAACAGCTAATTCTTTAAGTTTAACTTCCCAATCTTTTAAAGTAATTTCACTGTCCAAACTCGTCAATCCCTGTACTCCCGCAAAAAGCTCCTTAATATCAATGTCAAGTTGACCCTTAAGAGTTTCAGGCAAACTAACATCTTTTAGACTAACAATTTTTGTTTTAATCTGTGGCAAAGCAATTTTCGCTAATTCAACTTTAATGGCTGTATCGTTCACCACGACTTTCTGCGACGGAAGATCCAACTGTACTTTACCGTCAACTTTAATATTTGGTTGATCACTTTCATAACCAAGTAACGCGGAAATAGCAAAAGATTCGGTCAATGAGAATTTCTTAAGATCAATCTTGATCGCATTCGCTTCAAAAGAGACTCCAGGAACAACATCCACCATAACGATTTTTCCATTTTGCCATTGTAAATCAACGTCCATAATCCCCAATCCGTTGGGGGAAACATTTAACTCACGAATTTGTACTTGGAATTTTCCACCAAGAGATTGAGGAAATGGCGTGCCATCTGGAACCAAACCTGATACTTTAAAAGGATCAAGGGCAAAGCTGTTCAAATTAATCCCTGTCATCCCATTCTTAACTGTCACTGTCTGTGTTTTTTCATCAAACGAAACCGCGCCATCAAAAGTAATATTCTGAATTTCACTCAAATAAGATGTTTTTAAGGAAACAGCAAATTGCTTGCCTAAAGAAAAATTGTTAATTTCCAAATCTGTCTTATTAATAGCAAACTCGATCCCAGGCATTATATTGTTGAACAAAAACGATCCGCCCTTGACTTTGGCATCTAATAAAATAGACTGCAATCCACTTGTAGAGATAACAGTATCTTTAATGGTCGCTTGAACTTTGCCTGACAATTTATCAGGCAAAAGAACATCCTTCAAAAGGGCAACTTGTGATTTTATATATTGAATCGGCCACATTGACAGATCTGTCACAAATTGACCTTCGGTCAAATGGGCAGAAAGAACCTTGTGGTCAACGGCAACGTTAGCTTTAAAATCAATATTCGTTTCGTCTTGATAAAGCGCGGCTTTAACACTCATCTGCGCAACTGCTGAACTATCCGAAGAAAGATTTTCTAAATCCACATCAAGTTTTCGAACGTCTAAAGAAATACCAGAAACAATATTCGGTGCGATAATCTTGACATTATTAAGATAAAACGCCCCTCCCAATTTAGTAATACCTTTATCAGAAAGCGTTGCCTCTTTAATCTTTAACTCAACTTCCCCATCCAAAACCTGAGGCAATGGAATACCGGCAAGCATCGACCAATTTTTCATTCGCTCCAAAGGCAAGTGCCCCAAATCTAAAACCACATTCATATCTGAAAGTTTTAACTCAGTAATGTTTTGCCGCAATTGTGTTTTTCCCTGCAAATGAAAATTCTGTTCTGCCGTCAATATGGCCGCATCAAGCACAATATCAAAAGAATTAACAAAAGAAAAATGCTGAATATCCACCGTTATCTTGCTTATATCCAACTGCAATTGAGGAGACACCGATTGATCAATCAAACTCACATCTGCATTCTCAATCTTAAAAGAATTGATCAGAATCGCGGGCAATACCATCGCGGCCGGTGGTTTGCCTGTTGCAGCAGACTTATTCACAACCGGTCCTAATGTTTGAATATTTAAAATTCCAGACGCATTGCGAATAATAGCAATGCGAGGAGCAACAATTTGCACGCTTGGAACTGTGATTTGGCGGGAAAGGATAAACGCGAGAATATCGACCCCAGCGTTAACTTCTTTAATATGAACAAACGAATTTGTCCCAAAATCAGGATTTTCAGCGATGACAAAATCTTCAATATGAAGTCGAATACCTTTTTCTAATGAAACAGTCAAATCAATGGCATTCAAATCAACATTACGACCTAGCGCGTTGCTAGCAGCCGCGACTATTTGGGGTCGATACTTCTGAATATCAATATTCTTTAAGAAAATAATCCCACCGATAAAAGCTAGGATCATTAAAATCAGAATAACCGATATAACAATACCAATAATTTGGAAAAACTTTTTCATACGTAAGGGCTATCTTACCTTTTTTTTATCGTTTTTACAGCGTTTTTTCAACATCCACGACGATTAAACTAAAACACCAGTTTTGCAGACTTCGCTAAACTTGATGGCACTCTTACGAATCGCACGGGCGTAAGTTTTATAGTCCACGTCAATCAATCCAAACCGTGGGGCAAATCCTTGATGCCACTCAAAATTATCCAACAAAGACCAATACAAGTATCCACGCACATCTACACCCTGCGCAAGCGCGTGATGCACGCTCTTTAAATGCTGATCAATAAAATCCCAACGCTGTTCATCGTTTAATGTGCAAATGCCGTTCTCGGCAATAATAACCGGCAAATTATATTTCTTAACTTTCAACAGCAATTGACTAAGCCCCTTAGGATAAATGTCCCAACCCAATGAATTTTTTTGAATCTCCGGACTATTGTCCTTACCCATCTTTAAGAGCAAATCAAACAGCCCAATCTTTTTAACATCTACCATCTGACGGGAATAATAGTTAATACCAATAAAATCCATAGCCTTATGCTTATTAAGACGATCCAATAAGTTGAAATTACAAATTTTATGTCGTAAATAAATCGCAAATTGGTTCAATAAACTATTCGTAGAAGGTGTCATGGCCTGAACATGCTGCGCAATACCAATCGAAGGCCTTAGCAAATTCAATTCTTTATAAATGTCATGCATGCGGCGATATACCTCAAGATGACTCGTCGCAAGATTATCATAGACAATCTTGGCGATCCACCGTGATGTGGATTGTGGTGGCCATGTTCCGGAAAGATACGAGTGAAATAAATAAATCGTCGGCTCATTGATGGTGATCCAATAATGAACATCTTTTGCGAGCGCTCTCGTCACCACATCACAAAAACGGACAAAACAGGAAAGATTTTCCTTTTTTGCCCAACCACCTTTTTTACTAAACCAAATCGGATTGGTAAAATGATGCAGTGTGACTAAAGGCTCAATTTTACGACGACGCAAAGATTGTATAACGTCACAATAATGTTGCAATTCCTTCTGGGAAAACTTTCCTTCCTCAGGTTCAACACGACTCCACTCTACAGACAAACGATGAGCATTGTGGTGTAATCCTTTGGCTAAATCAAAATCCTGTTCATAGAATTCATAATGACGGCAGGCGTCCCCAGAATTTTCTTTGCCGACCGCTTTTTCCCACACCCACCAATCCGCGTTGGAATTATTTCCTTCAACTTGATACGCAGATGTCGCGGCGCCCCAGAGAAAATCATTTGGAAACTTGATCATGGCCTCAATTATACCATCACCCATCACAAATAATCCTCTAAAAATATGTTTGTTCAAGTCATACTCCCGTGTAAATTAGAAGCATGAAACGCGTCATAAACCTAATCAAAAAGACTTACCAAATGGCTGGACCAAAGGAAAGCCAAGTAGTCTTGGACAATGTGGTTTCACTTTCGTGGCTGCAATTCATCACATATATCTTGCCATTAGTGATCCTTCCATATCTTTTTCGGATTTTAGGACCGGAAAAATTTGGACTCATCGCCTTCGCGCTCGCATTCACACAGTATTTTGTAATCATTACTGATTATGGATTCAACATTTCGGCGACAAAAGAAATCTCCCTGTTTAGAACAGATACAGCTAAAATCCGTAAAATCTTTTCGGCGGTCATGACGATTAAAATCGTCTTGGCTTTTCTTAACAATCTTCTCCTTTGCCTCATTATCTCGTCTGTTGCGAAATTTAAAACAGATTGGTTAATATACATTTTTAGTTTTGGCGCCGTGGCCGGTATCACATTATTCCCAAGCTGGTTTTTCCAAGGCATGGAAAAAATGAAATATATCGCCAATCTCAATATTGTTGGAGAAGTAGTTTATGCCCTAACCATCTTTTATTTTATTCGTGAACAGGAAGATTATTTAATGGTACCGGTCATCACATCTTGTGTTTTTTTAACAACAGGGTTGTTGGGGCAGTATATCGTCTTTCGAAAATTCGAGATAAGATACGAATTCCCTTCTTTTCATGAAATCATCAAACAACTGCAGGCGGGATGGAACATTTTTATTTCTGTAGTCGCGATCAATGCTTACACCAACACGCGTATATTTGCCGTCGGGCTTATGACCAACAATACCTTAACGGGCTATTACTCCATTGCAGAAAAAATCGCGAATGTCGTACAAACCTTTCCACTTTCATCATTTTCACAAGCTATCTTTCCTCGCCTGAGTAAAATATTCCAAAAAAGTAAAGATCGTGCTTTTGCCATCATGGAACAAATCCAACATATTACTGTTATTGTCGCCTTAATTTGCCTACCTTTAACTTTTATTTTTGTACCGAAAATCGTCGAAATAGTCTGCGGAGGGATTTATCCTGAAACCGTATTGTCCCTGCGATTGCTTTTAGTCTCAGTGTTCTTTATCAGCGCCAATGCTTTTCGTGTGCAATTTCTTTTGGTTTCAAATAAAACACATATTTACTCTCAAATCCACATCACAATGGCATTGATCGGCTTGCCGCTTATTTTACTGCTCATTGCATATCTCAATTATGTCGGCGCCGCTTTAGCGACGGTATTTATCGAAGCAGGGATTTTTACAATGACGTACTTAACCGTCAGTAAACTTCGTCGTTTAAAAGAATTCTAAATTATTATATTCTCAAATTTCTTAACCTTAATGAATTGCCAATCACAGAAACCGAGCTAAACGCCATAGCCGACCCAGCAATAATTGGGCTTAAGAGAATTCCGAAAAACGGATATAGAATTCCAGCCGCAATTGGCACACCCAAAGCATTATAAATAAACGCGAAGAAAAGATTCTGACGAATATTTAACATGACAGAATGGCTCAAAGTCAACGTTTTGACGATTCCACTTAGATCTCCTTTAACCAAAGTCATTCCCGCGCTTTCGATGGCGACATCCGTCCCTGTTCCCATGGCAATACCCACTTGAGCTTCTGCCAGCGCTGGAGCATCATTGATCCCATCTCCCGCCATCATGACTAAAGCACCTTGCTGCTTAAACTCTTTAACAATTTTCTGCTTATCCTGCGGGTCCAATTCTGCTCTAACATCATCAATATTCAACTCTTTGGCGATGGCCTGTGCGGTTTTCTTATTGTCACCAGTAAGCATAATGACCTTGCATCCTTTCTTATGCAAAGCCTCGATCGCTTGAGCAGTTGTTTTTTTAATAGGATCTGAAATCCCTAAAATTCCGATAACACTTTTCTCTACCGCTACCCAAACGACTGTTTGAGCTTTCCGCTGTAATTCAATAGATTTGTTTTGTAAATTCTCTGGTAAACTGCCGCTGATCTCCTCAATGAACTTGCCTTTACCCAAACTGATCATCTTTCCATTGAGCTTGCCCTTAACACCACCTCCAGTTACAGATTCAAAATCCACAACATTGATCAGCGCGATGCTCTGCTCTTTTGCATAATCAATAACCGCCCGAGCTAGTGGATGTTCGCTGAATTGTTCTAATGATCCAGCCGTCATCAATAACTCTTTTTCATTAATCCCTTGAGCTGGAATAACAGTAGTAACCCGTGGCTTTCCTTCAGTGAGCGTTCCGGTTTTATCAATAAACACATGCGTAATTTTCTCTGCCCTTTCAATAGCTTCCGCGTTCTTAATCAATATTCCAGATTGAGCCCCCCGTCCAACACCTACCATAATCGACATTGGCGTAGCCAGCCCTAATGCACAAGGGCAGGCGATAATCAAAACAGCAATGGCATTGACAATGGCATAGGCAATTGATGGTTGCGGTCCCCAAAAAAACCAAACTATGAAAGTCACAATCGAAATCAAAATAACTGCTGGCACAAAGTATCCAGCGACCTTGTCGGCTAATCCTTGTATCGGCGCTCGACTGCGCTGAGCCTCAGAGACCATATGAACGATTTGGGACAACAATGTTTCAGAGCCAATCTTCTCTGTTCTCATTACAAAAGTTCCTGTCTGATTAACAGTAGCTCCAATAACTTTATCACCAACTCGCTTTTCGACTGGAACAGGCTCTCCTGAAATCATTGATTCGTCAATCGTGCTTTTCCCTTCTGTAATTATTCCATCAAGAGGGACTTTCTCTCCCGGACGCACTCGCAGCAAATCGCCTTTTTGAATTTGATTAACTGGGACATTTTCTTCCTTGCCATTTTTAATGTGATGCGCGCTCTTTGCCGCCAGTCCCAATAAAGCTTTAATAGCCTGCCCAGTTTGCGCCCGCGCTTTGGCTTCAAGATATTGTCCAAGAATAACTAAAACAGTGATACCGACAGCCGCTTCAAAATACAGACTTGGCATTCCGTTCATTGTAAATGAAGAAGGAAACAGGTGGGGGAACAAAACAGCTACCAAACTATAAAAGTAAGCCGATCCAACACCCATTGCAATCAGTGTAAACATATTAAGACTGCGATGAACAATCGACTTCCACGCTTTTGTAAAAAAGAACCCGCCCGCCCAGAAAATAACAGGTGTAGCTAATATTAACTGCGCCCAGACGGAAAAATCGTGAGTTATAAACTCAAATTTTAACCCCGGAATCATTTCTTCCAACGCTAAAAAAACAACCGGTAAACCGAAGGACAAACTTCCCCAAAATTTTCGCCCTAATGCCTTGATCTCATTTCCTTCAGTATTATCCTCCAAGCTGACATTCTTAGGCTCTAAAGCCATCCCACATTTTGGGCAATCCCCGGGCTGATCCTGCTCAATTTCAGGATGCATTGGGCAAGTATAACCACTCTTTGACGAAACGACTTTCTTCTCTTCCTGTTTTTTTGCTCCTGTTGAACAACAATGATGCAAACCACTTCCAGAATTTTTCTGATCTGACTTTAAAATTGATTCCTTTTGATTTAAGAATTTATCTTGGCAGCGTTGACTACAAAAATAAACATCTTTGCCTTCATGATACACATGCAAAGCACTTTTTTCGTCCACATTCATTCCACAAATTGGATCTTTAACCATCCCTTCTCCTTTGCTTTTTATATTATACGATTTTTTATACTTAACCCAATCAACCGAATAATATGTATATACACATATTAGTTAAAAAAATTTACCTCTTTTGCATCACATTTAGAATCCCATTCAAATCTGTAATAAAATCAGCCATACGCTTTACTCCCACTGCTTTAAGGACTTCTTGATGTTTCTCTTGCCAAATGCGCGATGCTTTTTGTAAAATCTTCCCACCCTTTTCAGTTAACATGATGGCTTTTTCCCTGCGATCCGCACAATCACAAGGTTTGATTAAACCATCTTTCTTTAAGGGAAGCAAATTTCGACTGACCGTTGTACGATCCGTAGACACCGCCTCTGCTAACTCATTAATATTAGCAGAATGCAATTCTTGAATATTTGACAAAATCATGATTTGGCTTGGTGTATATCCAAGACTTCGAAGAGCCTCATCGTAGATCTGTGTTATCATTCGTGAAGCTTTTCGAATATTAAAACACAAACACTGATTGTCCTCGACCAACCTTTTTATTTTATCCTTTTTGTCATACAACATATTTACCACCTTTCTTAACATCAACACAATAAGAGTATATACACATATTATGCCGATGTCAAGAATTTCTTGTTACGATTCTTAAATCTAATTTGTTGCCTTTTTAACGACGACATCGGCAACCGTTCCTTTTGGATGTGGGTAGTCGCCGGGTTGATCGTAATCTTTCAAATGATCTCGAACCATAAGTACCGTAAACATCCCTCCCATACCCACTGGGCCAAACTGTCCTTCTCCACCCATCATAGCAAGCGTATTTTCCGGCCCCTTCATTTTCATATAATTCATTTCATCCATACCATGTTCGCCCATTGCCATGTATCCGGGAACCAGATCACGGACTTTGTCTTTGACATCATCCTGATTAACACCCAAAACATTGGCGGCATCATGACCCATCGCATTCATAGGATGATGACGGCGATGACAATGCAGCGCCCAGTCACCTGCGACATCAGCAACAAATTCAATATCACGCGTCTGTCCCGGAGCAACTAGTACAGTTGTTTCGGGCCATTGAGCAGAAGCAGGAATCTGCCCTCCATCAGTCGCAACAACTTTAAAACTATATCCATGCAAATGAATCGGATGTGACTCCTGAGCCACATTACCAATTCTAATCCGCACGCGTTCTCCAGACTTGACAACCAAAGGAGCGGTTCCAGGAAAAGCTCTACTATTAAACGTAAAAATATTAAAATCCGTCATAATGCTTGGATTAGGGGTTTTTGTTCCCGGCTCAACAAACCATTCATTTAAAAATAGAGCAAAATCACGATCAATTTTGGGATCTACCGGATTTTTAGGATGAGAAATTAGAAATCCCATTGTTCCCAAACCCATTTGCACCATTTCATCACCATGTGAATGATACATAAACGTTCCGTGCTGTTTCATACGAAATTCATACTTAAACGTTTGACCCGGCTCAATAGATTTTTGCGTTAAGCCCGAAACCCCATCCATTCCACTTGGGAGAAATACTCCATGCCAATGAACTGCAGTCCCTTCCGGTAATTCATTCTTCACATAAATTCGTAATAAATCTCCCTCGACAACTTCAATCGTCGGACCCGGAGTCTGCCCGTTATAGCACCAAGCATTAATAATCATCCCCGACGCAACTTCATGTTGACACGCTCCCACTGTTATTTGAAAGACTTTGGCTCCATCTTTATCCCGTGTCCACGGCATCGTGGAACCATTAGGCGTAATAACCGGAGTATACGGCAATTTTTCAGTATATTTTTTCTGAACCTTGTCTTGTGCGTATACCGCAACACTAAAAACAAGACCTACTAAAATTAATATCATTACAAAAATATTTTTCTTACTAAACATATTTATCCTCCATGATGTTTGTGATTCATATCAATAGGTTGATGATCCTTTTTATTCAATGGCGTTATGACTAATTCATAATCCAGCTTAGTGCCCACTGCATTCTCAAGCTCAATACGTGAAATCCAATAATTCTTTAATGCGTCCACATACTCTTTCTTGGTTTCTAACTCAGCTTGCTTAGATTCAAGCAAATGGAAGACATCCGTCAGCATAAAATTATAATGATATAACGTTTCTTTGATCATTTGCTGATACAATGGCATTGCCTCCTGATAAGCTTCCACTATTTGACGATTTGTCATCAAATTTAGATATCCTAGATGCACTGCAAGCAATACTTCCTGTTCCATAACATCTAATTGATGTTTCGCTGTTTCAATCGATGCTTTAATTCCCGCGCGCTGGGCTTGATTGCGATTAAACAAAGGTACTTGACCCTCAACGACAGCCCCTTTTAACGTATGGCCACTAGTTTCCTTTTCTTGGTTATAGCCTACTTCCAGATCCGGTAAAAAACCTGCAGCTGCCAAATTCTGCGACTGCTCTAAATGCTTGATTTCCTGCCGTTTCATCAATAAATCCAAACGGCGATCAAGAGCCTTTTTTTCGAGCTCCTCGACGACCAGATCTTCTTTAGGCAAATCCGGTATTTGTAACATTTCTTCCATAAAAAACTGATTTACCGTTAACCCTAACATCGTCCTTAACCGCTCGGTAAACATTCGGGTTTCCTGCTTAGTTTTTAACTGTTCGATTTTTGCTTTCTGAAAAATGGCTTGAGCCTCAGCCATGTTGAGGGTATTAATGTTCCCTGCCTCCTTCTGTCGGCGGGCAATTTCTAGGGAAGCTTCTTGAGCCTTAAAATGATCTGCTGCCAATGCCTGTTTATGCATAGCTGTCAGCCACTCTAAATATGATAATCGAACCTCTTTAATAAAATCAGTCATCTGATGTGCCGTTTCATACTGTGAGACTTTAAATTGTGTCCCTGCTATCTTTTTACGCAACGGCCAAAACAAAATATCAAAAACATCCTGTTTAATTTCAAACTCCTTATTACGCTTAACCCCTCCTTCATTAGAGGTACGTGTTTTAAATGACAATGTGGGATTACGTAAAATACCAGCTTCACGCATATCTGCTTCAGAAACACCCAATGACGATAATTGCGCTTTAATTACAGAACTATTTAAAAACGCAATTGCCACTGCCGCATCTTCACTTAACGATTGCGATAATAAACTCTCAACATCTTGTTGATCGCCGGCAGCCTTTGCCTCATATCCAGTTTGTTCTTGTACCAAATTCTTAACTTTTGCTTGATTCTTCTGATCAGACGCCTGCGTAAGATCTGTCATTATTAAACCAGCCAATAATATCAAAATTGTTATTTTCATTTTCATATCCTTTGCTTTTCCTCTGCAACTTTGTCCTATTAAAGTTGAACAAAAAAACCTAGAAATTCTAATCAGCCAAAATCAAACACCTCTGGCCTTTCAGATCTAAGGTCAATTGATCAAATTTGATCTAAAGTCTGAGATTTGAAAATTTTAAATAGATAGGAATTGCTGCATGCTGTAAGTAGTCTCGCAAAGGAGGCCCCTGCGATTGATTTACTAATGAAGCGATAAGAAGCGTATTATTGGAACGCAAGTCAGCAAGGAAATCCTTGGCTAACATTTGCCGAAAAGTCGAGACAAAAATTATGTCGGTAGATTGTGCGGATAGAAAACTAAAATGTTTTGCGCAAGAACAGTCTTTATCACCGTTAGAGTGTTGATGTGTAGAATGTTGGGTTTCACCTACGTCCTGATGATGATGTTCTATTACGACACCTTCATCCGCGAAAGAACCTCTCTCCAAACAACAACAAAAAGTGATTACAAAGAAAAGCGGAATAAGCAAAGATGAACTGATAATTCTTTTATATATTCGTCGCATTAACAGCAATTTTGCATAACTAAATTAATTAGTCAAGTGAAAATTCAAAACGAGCTCTTCAAGTTTCTTTAAAGGAGGACTTGAAAAACAAATAGATGCACCATATTCCTACTTATCGACACTGTTGCTCGCACCTCATTTTTATACCATTTCTTTCCTTTTATCCTTTAGAAATTTTTGTAGCCAATAAACAAAAGCAAACAATAAGACTGCTAAGCCGACCTTCCAGATATTCTTGGGATTTGTCAACACACTCATAAAGGACGATCCAAAATATACCAAAACAAATGAGCCCGGGACAATACCGATAAATGTCGCCCAGAAATAATCACGAAACTTTACTTTTGTTAAACCAAGACCAAGATTTTGGATATCCCAAGGAAGATTTGGAATCAGACGGATCAGAAGCACTGTTACAAACCCACGCCTTTCAATAGCTTCATCAATATTGCCCATTTTTCCTTTAATTAATTTTTCAACAGCTCCGCGTGCCAAATACCGCGAAATCAAAAACTCTCCAACCGCTGACAAATTGGCTGCGATCAATAAATAAATTAAACCTTTAACGCCCCAAATCACACCGGCGGATGCTGAAAGCAAAGCAGCTGGAAAAAAAATCAGCGGACGAAGAATATAAAACACAATATAAATGACCGGACCCCAAATACCGAATCCTTCAATCGTTTCTTTAAACTTCTCCGGCGTGATGTTGGAAAAATCAATATGCAACGATCGCACCAACATAAATATTGCGACGAGAACAACAATCCCTATTAACAATTTTAACAATGGATTTCTTTTCAAGGAAACACCTTTAAGATACAAAATTTATTTTATTAAATAGGTGGCAATCTTAACCAAAGGATTTTGTGCCGCCAGATAAATGCCACTGACTTTCTTGTTGATTTGTGCCAATGTGGGATAAACATGCATTGCTTTTTCGATTTTTCCAATATCAATCTTCGCGTTAATCACCGCGACCCATTCATGAATCAATTCACCGGCGTGAAGACCAACAATTTGCGCTCCAATAAGTCGCCTTTTTGCGTCTGTTAATATTTTAACAAATCCATTTGTTGCACTCTCGGCCAATGCTCTATCCAGATAAGCAAAATCATATTTATAGACTTTATATTCTATCCCAGCTTTCTTGGCCATCATTTCATTGAGCCCAACGGAGGCGACTTCCGGATCCGTAAATGTACACCATGGAACATTGGAGTAATCGGTTTTTAAAATTGGGAATGGCAGTTTGGCATTTAATGCCGCAATTCGCGCATCATATTCAGCGACATGCGTAAATAAAAATCCGCCCTTACAATCTCCACACGCATAGATATTCTTAGCTGTTGTCTGCAAGTACCGATTAACTTGAATTCCCTGCGGCGCATACTCCACACCCGCTTTTTCTAAATCCAAGCCACCGACACCCGGCTGTCGACCCGTAGCTACCAAAAGGGTTTCAGCTTCTATGCTTTTTGCTGTGCCATCATAATCAACGGTAAGTTTGATCGAATCGCCAACCTTTTCCACTTTTTGAGCTTTAGCCTTGGTCAAGAATTCAATTCCTTCTTTTGCAAGAAGATCATGAATATAACGTGAAACATCCAAATCTTCTTTTGGCATAATACAATCCGCGGACTCAACAACAGTAACTTTTGACCCCAAACGCGAGAAAGATTGTGCCATTTCGATACCAATTGGACCGCCACCCAAGACAATTAAAGACGCAGGCAATTTATTAAGTGAGAATATTTCAACATTGGTAACATAAGAAACATCTTTTAATCCTTCAATCGGTAGGATACGAGCAGAAGACCCTGTCGCTAAAATAAACGTTTTACTGGTGATCTTTATTCCGCTTAACACAATCGTGTGATGATCTAAAAACTTTGGTGATCCAAATTTTGTGTCGATATTGTATTGCTTTTTAAAAGTCTCGGGAGAATCATGCTTTTGTATTCCTCCGATAATACTTTGAATACGATCCCTCACTTTAGAAAAATCAACCGGCGCAATATTTACTTTAGGCAGACCATATTGTTCTGCCTGCTTTATTAAATGATAAACGTGCGCACTTTTAATCAGTGATTTTGAGGGCACGCAACCAAAGTGGAGACAATCACCTCCTAATTTTTCTTCCTTCTCGACAATCAAAGTTTTGGAACCAAGTTGTGCTGACCATATGGAAGATGTCAAACCGGCCGCTCCTGCACCGATCACAATGACATCGTATTGAAAATCCGCCATAATCCAACCTTTCACTTAACGAATATTACGGTATAACTGCCCAAGATATTTTGGTGAAATACCGACAAAGAAACAAAAAGTTAGAAACCAATTTAACAACATTGTTTTTAACACCCCACCATGTTCCCATCGCCGCGGCAAAACAATTGCAGAATTTTGAAGAACTATCGTTCTTCCTAATCGTCGTAATTTTTTAGAAAAAATCACATCTTCAAATAAAGAAACCGCTTGAAAACCGCCAATCTGTTCAAAAATATCCCGCCGAACAAAAATAGCCTGATCGCCATAAAAAATCTTGAATAATTTTGCCCGTAAAGTTCCGGACATTTCAATACAACGATACAACCATTTGTTCGAATCAATTTTATGAGTAAAGCACCCCCCAACATGATTCAGTGAAACCTGCTTCTCTACGGCTTGCAGTCCTTTGGTATCAATCACGCAATCCGCATGCAAAAAAAGGAAGATATTCCCTTTCGCGGCAGCAGCCCCGGCATTCATTTGCAATGCTCTTCCCCGCGGGGAAATCATCGTTTTAACAGGAAATTTATGAACAATCTCCAATGTTCTATCATGACTCTGACTATCAATAACAATGACTTCAATTGCATCCCCATACGGCAATGAAACCAGCGTTCTCTCGATCGCCCTTTCTTCATTTAAAACAGGAATAATAACAGAAATCACCGCAAGGCTCCTTGACAGCTTGATCCCGCTCCGGCGGTGCAACCAAAACAATGATTGGCTGTTCTAACTTGCCAATTCTCCAAGTCTTTCTTTGTAACATCAAAAACCGTAAACGGTTTACGATTGCCCATTCCCATTCCCAACATTTGATTAAAATCACAGTCAAATAATTTCCCGTCCCAGCTAACGTTCAAAGTATTGCGACACATCAAGCCGTCTAACGTGTGAGGATTAAAATTATTAATCAATAATTCCATGTAACTCTCAAGCTGATTAAAAGCCTTGAGATATTTGGCATAACGAGTGATAGGCATATTGGTAATGGTGTAAAGTTTATGGAAGGCAATACCAAAATCATTTTTTAACCGTTGTTTATAATCATTTTCCAATTGTTCCTGTGCTGGCGGCAAATGTGCTCCGACGGGATTATAAACGAGATTTAAATTCAACTCTTCATCCGGCAGCCCATAACCTAAGTTGTTTAACTTTTGTAATGCTTTTACAGATTTACTAAACGTCCCATTGCCTCGCTGTTGATCGACATTATTCTCGGAATAACAGGGTAATGATGCAATAATCTCAACGTGATGTTGTGCAAGAAAATCCCCTAAGCCTTCCATGCCTTTTTCAAAAAGTATCGTCAAATTGCAGCGATCAATAATGTGAATGTCTCTCGTAAAAGCTTCAGCAACCAAGTACCGAAAATGAGGATTCATCTCGGGCGCGCCACCTGTTAAATCTAAAGTCTGGGGTTTCAAATCATCCATCAAAGCGACAATCGCTTCCGCTGTTTTCCAATTCATGTTTTCTTTTGTTTTGGTCGGCCCAGCCTCCACATGACAATGCGAGCATGTCAAATTACACAATTTGCCGACATTAACCTGAAGAATCTCGATCGATGATTTTCTCAAATCATAAAAATGCTCAACCAATTTTGCTTGAAAACGATTCATGATGCTCCCGTAAGTTTGATTTCATCTAAATCTTCTAATATCGACAATGCTTTACATTTTAATCGCAAATTCTTTATGGCTTGATACGTCTGTGACAAAACTTCACTCGTGCTCCAATTGATCCCGACAAATAATTGAGACTGCTTTGAAGTCAATCCAATTAAATAATATCCTCCATCTTTAGCCGGCCCGACAACCACATCTGCGTCTTTGAGTACTATAAGACTTTGTTTAACAATTGCTGTCGTCAAATTCAAAGTATCACTCCCGCACACAACAACTCGCTTATAATCCCGCTCAAATGCCCAATCAAAAGCATTTATCAAGCGATCACCCAACCCCAAACCACTCTGAGGGATATATTGATCGGCATCTGGAAACCATTGCCGCACCTTATCATGAACCTCCGGTGGATCAAAAACAACAATCAAATTAGCCTCTCGACATTCTCGAAGAACAGAATAATTCTGCTCAGCCAATTGTTGATATAAACGTGCTGCTTTTTGATCGCCAATTGTTTTTGCTAAACGCGTCTTGACCTTACCGGGAACTGGGTATTTAACAAAAAGCAACATCGCTTGCCTCATGTTATCTTTCATGAAAACTCCAATCAGATCAAACCTATTAATCAATATGTCAGATAGGTATTAGTCTTTGTAAAATCCAAATCCTTACAAAGTTCTTAGTTATATAAATGGACCAACATCAACCGAGGAGTATTTTTAATTGGAAGAATTTTGTGGGTCATCCCCGGAATTGCCATCCGAGAGCGCGAAAACCGTATCGCCTTTTTTAACTTGGAATTTTTCGTCAACTGTAAAAATCTTTAGAACCTTTTTTTCATTAACAGAAAAAAGGACATTGATTCCCTTGCCATAGCGCCGTGAAAAACTTTCTTCATTTAAGTCTTCAGTTACGACAATAGTCTTGAAAGCATCTTTACGTCTAAATTGCTCTACCAAAACATCATGGCCGGAAGCCCGATTAAAAATATACCTGCCACGCAACGAAGGCGGGATGACCATATCCTGACTTTGTATCTTCCGTCCGGGGAAAAGCTGATAAACTTCAGAGCGACCAAAAATATCACGAAAATGCAAAACTGCCAACGAATTCGCTTCATCATTTGCCGTGAGCGTCATCAAACGTCCGATTCCGCTAAAATCAATATTTTCTTCAATATCCTGATTAAAAATATTTTCCTCATACGCTTCCAAATTATCTTCACGCGCTAACGCAATATTGATCGCGTTGGAATCAATTAAAATGACTTTAATTCCCACATCTCGCAAACACTTTGCAAACTTTCGCGCCCAACTATGCGCCCCAAGAATTAAAACACCCTGTGGATGACTTTGCGCGAGACCAAGCTTCGTGGCAACCCACAAAGATGTTGTTCCATAAATCAAAACTGTTCCAATAATAACTAAAAAGGTCACCGGAACTAAATATTCTGCCTGCGGAATTCCTTTCTCAGCTAAGCGAAACGCAAAAATCGAAACAATCGCCGCAGCAACAATCCCTCGAGGCGCCATCCACGAAATAAACAACTTTTCCCGAGTGCTAAGACCACTTTTTATTGTGGATATAAAAACAGATAATGGCCGCGCAATCAAAACCAGAACCGCAAGAAACGCGATAAAACGCCAATCCAAGATTGCTAAATCCTTAAGATTCAATCTCGCTGCCAATATAATAAATAGTGTTGAAATAATCAAGATTCCCAAATTTTCTTTAAAACTCACAATCTGTTGTACTTCAACTTTTCGCTGATTGCCCATAGCAATTCCCATCGCTATAACAGCGAATAAACCGCTTTCATGATGAATAATGTTCGAAAGTGTAAAAATAGCCACAACCAAAATCAGTGTCACCGTACCGTGCAGAAAATCAGGAATCCAATATTTTCGAAGAGCCAATATGAGCATCCACGCTCCGGCAAACCCTAATGCGGATCCAATTAAAATACTTTTAATAAAGAATATAAGCGCGCCTACAGAAAAGATCTCACCAACAACAATATACTCATAAACAAATACCGCCAAAGCCGCGCCCACCGGATCAATAACAATCCCTTCCCATTTGATAACACTGCCAACTTTTCCCGTCGGACGAACATGACGCAATAACGGAATAATTACAGTAGGGCCGGTCACAACCAAAATCGACCCTAAAAGCATAGCAATTGTAAGGTTCAAACCGAGTATGTAATGCGCCGCCAGCGTAATTAAAACTCCATTAATCAAAACACCAACACTAACCAAATTAAAGACAGCTTTACCTATTTTGGATAATTCGTGCAACCTTAATCCCAATCCACCTTCAAAAAGAATAATCGCAACCGAAATTGAAACCAATGGCATTAATAATGGCCCCAAAACTTCATCAGGGCGAATTAAGAGCATAACCGGTCCCGCAATAAATCCTATCGCCAGCAATAAGACGATCGAAGGCAATTTAAACCGCCACGCCAGCCACTGCGCGCCAACCCCAGCTACGAGAATACTCGCTATTCCTATAAATAAATCTTGTGACATATGATCCTTTGTTTTTAAAAATTAATGTTTTTCCAAAATTAAAATTGGCTCTGCCCTGCTACTAATTTTCTCTTAACTGAAAGATTGCATCAAAATCAATCTTCTCCGAAGTTAAAACAATTCCTAAAGCAGGAAATCCCGATGTATTTTCCATTAATGTTTTATAATATTTACTATATTCCTCCGTCGTCTCTTCAAATTCTGGTGGTTTCATCCCAACAAAAACAAATCTCGCATCATGCGAAGATTCACGCATTAACGCGAAAGAATTCGGATACTTTGGATCCTTAATAACAATCTCAATCTCGGCATCAATATTTTCCTTATTAACAAAATCTTCAAAATGTTTAACCTGCTCTGCTTCCTCTTCCTGATTATTAACAATTGTTTTGATAACCAACTTTGAACCAGCCCATTCTGGGCTTGTTTTTAAAAGATACGCCAATGCTAACATCAATCCCGCGTTCTCACCAACCCGGCGAAACCACAAATCAATTTGCTGAGTATTTTGCCAATCAAACTTGTCTCCCGGACGTGATCCCTCCCGAACAATAATCAAGTTACGACGACTTTTATACATTGTCATGATTAAATGAACATAATGTTGAATATTTTCCTGTTCTTCCTCATCACCGAGCAAAACGGTATTGGGAACCAAAGCACCAAATCCATATGATTGAACTAATTCTTTTGCGCCGTCAAAAACATCATCCGCCTCAATAATCTTTACAATAGACGGAACCGAACGATCCGTCAAATATTGCCGAACTGATTTTTGTAAATTTGCAATCCGATCAGGATCAGCTGTTTCTTTCGCAAGAACCACCGCGACAGTCAAAAAACCTTTCCCATGTGAAATCGCATCTGCTAAAGCAATTAAATACCATCGTTTTTCTGGTGCTCCGCTTAATACCAAAATATTGGGTCGCCATGTTTTAGCATGAGGCGGCCGACTTTCCAATTTGTAAAGGGCATGTCGAATTAACATCATCCAAATTCCATGGCGCATATCGCCCCAATAGGCATTCAAACGACGACGTTTCACTAAAGTATAAACCCCTACGGAAATAATCGTCGCAATAAATGTCGCGCCCGAATTAATCATCAACATCACAATAATACATCCAACAAATCCTATGAAAGGCAATACCCAATGAACTCTAAACTTTGGTCGCCACGAAGGATTATTGATGAGTCCTTCTAAAGCCGCGGATAAATTTAACAACCCATATGAAGTTAAAAAGAACATCGTTAAAAGCGTTGCAATCGCGTTAAAATTTCCAAAAACAATTCCCGCCAAAGCAATACAAAACGAAAATGCGGTCGCAATCAAAGGATCATTCTTACGACCAAAGCCCTTGCCAATCCAATTGGGAATAACCCTATCTTTTGCCAAAGCTTGCAAAGTCCGTGGAGCTCCCAGCAATGCTCCCAAAGCACTTGATAAAGCCGCCCCCCACAAACCATATAAAACGACATTTCCCCATCGCGCGACATCTTTCATGATAAAAGAATTCGTCAATAACATTTCTTCGGGTATTTTCTGAACAACGAGAGTAATGGGAATTCCCAAATAAACGACATAACTAAAAAGAATCGCAATGAGCGTCCCCGCGGGAAGCGATTTTTCCGGATTTTTTAAATCTCCGGACATCGATAGCCCCGCCTCAATTCCCGTCACCGCTGGAAAGAAAACCGCGAAAACAACCCAAAAAGATTGTTTTGCCGGAATCGCTGTTTGAATAATATCCGGCAATCCTGTCGGTGTCGGAGCACTCCCCAAAAAGAATGAAAATAAAGATGTAAAAATTAAAGCAAAAATTAAAAATTGAAATTTTAGAGCCAAATCTGCGGATAAAGACGCCAATAAGGTCATTCCAACTAACGTTGCTGTACCAATAATAACCGGAGAATATTGTGGCAAAAGAGGAGCTAAAGATTCCGTAAACCCAGCGATATAAAACGAAATTCCTAATGTTTGCGCAAAAAATAAAGGGACACCAATAGCCGCGCCGGCCTCGAGTCCCAAAGATCTTGAAATAATATAATACGCGCCACCGCCGCCAATTCTCATATTCGTTGCTAATTCTGAAACTGAAAGCGCGGTAATAAAAGTAATGGCCGTCGCGATGGTGATCGTCAAAATCGTTTCAAATAATCCAACGTTTCCCAGAACCCATCCCAAGCGCAAATACATGACAACACCCAGAATTGTCAAAACGCTGGGCATAAAAACACCTTGGAAAGTCCCAAAGTTATAACCCTTTTTGACTGGAATTTCCGGGGTAGAAGATTGCATGAGCTCTTTGTTCATACGCTGGTCAATAGTTTAATACAATTTCTCAAAAACCAGCAATCTTTAAAAAGAATTAATCTACTAAGGACTTTCTGGATGGCTTAATGTGACATTCAAATTTGTTGGTTCAATACTTTCCAAATCGATATCTTCCGGAATTCGCAAATTATCCGCATGTAATTTAATATTTTGTTCCATATTCGTTAATTTTAAATCGAGGTTAACTTTAATATTTTGTACTTTCATTAAATACAGCGCCCTTCGCGTACCTCGCAATGTGATCCTTAATTCATTCGGTTCCAATTTTTGAACAATCCACGCTCCCGGCAAATTTGGATTTTGAACTGGTATCGTAAAGCTCTTATAAGTCGTTTCCGCTCCAAAAACGAGAACAAACCAAAGCCCAATAGCAATGATCAGCGCATAAAATTTTTCGCGCGATGTTTTCTTGAAAAGATTTTGCCAAAATGCTTCCAAAGGCTTAGGTTGATTCATTTGGTAAAAATCGTCGACAATGGCCGTCAAATGATCCGGATCTCGAACTTCTCTAAGTGAACCCTCATGCGCAACTGAAATTGTTCCCTTTTCTTCAGATACAATCAAACACAAAGCATCGCTGAGTTCCGCAAGCCCCAAACCAGCGGCATGACGAGTCCCATGATTTTTCAAAGCTTTCAAATTCTTAGACAAAGGAAGATGACAAGAAAATAGAGTAATTTTATTTCCTTCAATAATCATAGCCCCGTCATGACCAGCAGAATGCGGGTCAAAGAGACTCGCAATCAATTGGGAGCTGATCACGCCATTAAGAACATGTCCTCCATCTAATTGTCGACCAATGACGTCCTTGCCTTTAATCACAACAAGAGCACCGATCCTCTTTCTCGCTAATTCAAATAAAGTCCTAACTAAAACATCTGTTTGTGGAAGAATATATTTTTTGTCGAGTTTGATCCCAAACCTACGGTTGATTCCCCATGCCGCAATTCTCTCAAAAAAACGTCGAATTTCTTCCTGAAAAATAACAACAAAGGCAATAAAGATCACTCCAAAAAATTTCTCAAAAACCATCGAAATCATGACCAAATTAAATATACGCGCGATCAAATATACGAATAAAGTAATAAAAATACCCTTAAGAATAAAAGCGGCTCGTGTTTTATTAAACCAAATCAATAAAAAATAAATAAGAATCGCCATTAAAACGATATCTAATAAACCATTCCATCCAATTTCTAAAATCCAATTAAAAAAAAGACTCTTCATAAATAATCACTCCTATTGATTCTTGACGATACACACAGATGCTGGGAAATTTGCGAATAATAAACCAACCGAGATCCGACTTGAAATAGTGACTTCTTGATTTGTAATAACGTCCTGATAATTTCCTTCACACCCTGCGGGGAGAACAAACACCGTATCACCCCAAATTGTATTGCCCAAAGGACATTGATCCATCGTCACAACTTCGCACAAAAACCGTGGGACAGCGACGACAATACTCTTATTCAAATACCTACGCATAAAACCAATCACATGATTATGCAAACAGCCTTCGGCAATTAATGGAACATAATCACCTTTTCGGAAAACTTCTTCATATTCTTGAATTGCCATCAGCAATCGATTTGTTAGAAACAATTTAATCCCATCATCGGTTCGATTGAAAAGCAACTCAGAAATAATCTCATTTAATCTTTCTTGACCCTGTGTCATGAAATTCGTCAATTGACGCTCACGACGACTATAATCAACCGCGCGACGATTATCAGGGTCGACCATTGTCAAATCCCAAAATTCTGTCCCCTGATAAGTATCCGGAACTCCCGGACTTGTCATTTTTAAAACCGTTTGTGAAAGAGAATTCCATACTCCGTACGCAGCGATTTTTCTTTGAAACGGTGAAAACGCTTTCAAAAATTCATTATCCAGCTCTGAATTAAGAAGATTATCGATAAATTGCAAACAGGCCTGCTCATATTGTTCCGCTGGCTTAATCCAAGCGGTATGACGTTTGGCCTCACGAATCGCTTTAATAAAATAACTTTTAATGCGCTCTAAATAATCTGACGACATCCCTTCAAATGGATATGTCCCAAGCAAAGTCTGATATAAAAAATACTCATCATTCTCATCCGGAGCAAGCACTCTCCCAACTTGCGTCTTTTTCCCTTTATTCACTTGGGCCCAATGCCGCAAATGATCATCCCATTCTTGGGGCAATTCCGAAACAACATTAATCCTCGCTCTCACATCTTCACCACGCTTCATATCATGTGTAGCCGTCGCGCACATCGCGTGCGGTGTCATCGCTAATCGATGAGAATTAAAGGTGTGAAACTCATCCCGAGTAAATCCAAATTTCTCAGGACTTCCACCTACTTCATTAAGTGAAATTAGCACGTTATAAACATAGAGCATCGTATCTTCAAACCCTTTAGCCATAACCGGACCGGTATATTGCTGAAAAGTCTGCACAAAGTTAAGCCAAGCCTTTTTATCTTCTTGCGAAGTTTCTTCACCAAATTGTAAAAGTAAGAACTTTTCAATAAAATTTAATTCATAAACAAATCCCGGAATTTTATTCTTAGCGCTGTGGATCGCGATTTTTATATACTCCTCATCACTCAAACACACCGCATCACTATTGATATATGTTCGATAAATAGGAAAATGCGCCATGACTTCAACAAGCGCTCTACGCAACCCATAAAGAGTAATATCTCTCCCCATCCGATCATGACTGGAAATCTTTTTAATTTGCTGCGCTAAATTATCAATGTTCCCAGCAAGATGTTTACTAATAATCGTTCTTTTATTCTCACACAAAAGATCTTCATATGAAGACTTCCAACGCGCAAATGATAAATATAAATCTTCAAAAAGATTTTTATGGTCCGTACGGCAAAACACACCATTAACAATATTCATAAAATCATACCCCGTTGTCCCTTGCGTCAACCATTGCTTAGGCATATCTTCGTTAGGGAACAAAATCTTTTCGACAACAATATAATGATCCGGAGCAATTCCCGAGAGCTGTTTCAAATAATTTTCAGGATCATACAGGCCGTCAATATGGTCAACTCTCAAACTTTGAACTTTATTCTCTGCCACAAGCGACTGAATCAACTGATGAGTTAAATGAAAAATTTTCTCATCCTCAACGCGGACTGAAATCAAATCACTGATTGCAAAAAAGCGTCGATAGTTGATTTCTTCCGTCGCTACTTTCCAGAATGACAAACGATAATGCTGACTCGAAATCAATTCATCTAATGGGCCGTAATGATTTTGACCACCCTCCGCGCTGTTAAAGAATCGCAAATTCGCATCAATATATTTGGCAACTTTAACATTGCCTTGATAAAGCTGCCAAAGCATTGCTTTGGCATGCCGCATTTGATCACTTTGCGCAAAATCCCCAATCTGATTTGCCAAGGCTTTGAATAAATTGATCACCCCTAATAATTTGATTAAATCTGCGTTATGCGCTAATTCCGCTTCAAGCTGTTTAATTTTATGCAAAAGGATTTGAACATAGGAACCGACCTTTATGGGAAAATGATACTGATAATAGTTGATTTTAAACCCATGCTCATCGTAAGAAAGCTGGATTTCACCGTCTTCCAAAGCTTGCGCATAAAACTTCCCCAACACCGGGACTAATAATCGACCACGCATATTCTCATACGGATGATTCCAGTCAATATCAAAAACATGGAAATATTTTGAATCTTCCCGATTCTCAAAAATATCCATTAACATCATATTGTCTGAATCCAATGCCATATGATTTGGAACAATGTCCTGCATCCATGTCATTCCATGCTTTTTTAATTCCGCGATCAATTCTTCAAAATCTGCAAGCGTCCCTAATTCAGGATTAATTTGCGAAGGGTCGACAATATCATACCCATGCAAACTTTTTACTCTGGCTTTAAATATGGGGGAAGCATAAACCTCCCCTATCCCAAGCTTAGATAAATAAGGAATTATTTCTTTCAACTTTCGAAAAGGAAATTGATGATTAAGCTGAACTCTATATGTCGATTGAGGGATTCGCATCAAATTAATTTTATTCTCAAGCATTCACCCAATTGTGTAAATGCTTCAAAGACCCTTTTATCCTCTGGGCTAGCATTTTGTTTGTTTTGAATTGCTTTCGCATATTCCGGCCCGAGCGAAAAATAAATATTTTCCGCTTTCCACAAATTTAATATCAAATTTAACTCACCAATCAATTTGATCAATTCATTGATTTCTTCCATAATCTCAACACGCGGCGTTGAATCCCGAAAACACTCTTCAACAGACGCATTAATCCTGTTGCTACACAAAAGTCCCAACGCATCAATATCCAAGCGAATCGAAAAACGCTTGGTCTCTTGAATAATATGTTTCAGTTTTTGTTGATCGAGTTTGTCTCCCAATAAACATTCTTTAATTTGTGTGTTTAATAAGAACGGGAGAATCCCTTGAAAAAGTTCCGGCAAAACGACATTGTAACCTTCAGCCGCATGCAGTATTGAAGAATGATGCTCATAAACATGTCCCAACGACGATACAATTTCTTTACGCGCTTCATCAAAAATCAAATTGACAACTTTTCTTTGTTCATCACGAAATAAATACCATAATGAAAAATGATGACTGGGAAAATGGCTATTCATTAAGAGAATCACATCAGGAGTCGCGCCACTTAAAAACGCTTTGCTGACCTGTTCTGTCATTGTCTTGTACGCCTCTTCTCCCTGAAAACTTCGAGCTCCGCATGTCACATTATGATCACCCATATGCAAGACCGCGAAACTCACTTCCTCCTCTTCCCACGTCAACCGCGATTTAATATATACCTTGCCTAACGCCAATTTATGCTTTCCAAATTTCAATTGTTCATAAGCAAGGCGTTCAACTTGATAAACATAAAGCTCCTCTGTCGCAGAAAGATCCGAAAATAGTGATGATACCGCGTAGTGAACACCCACCCGCAATAAATCTAAAATTTGCGGCTCAACATACTTTTGATAAATAACCGACCCGTTTTGTAACTCCGGCAGATTGCTGGGTGCTCTTTGCAAAAGCCCTTTAAATGAATCCTGCAGTGAAATATTACTGACATTTTTAGCAATTTGAATAGCCCGAGCCGCGTAATTCATCACTTGCACCGTCTCAATGCCAGAGATCTCATCAAAAAACCAACCACAACTCGTATACATCAATAATTCATGCCGCTGCATTTCCAAAAGCTTGAGAATTTTGACTTTTTCTTCTGGCGTTAATTCTTTTTTAGCATATTTTGATAAAAGAGAATGAACATGATTTGCGTCATGACTTAAAACAACGTGAATATAATCATTTCGTAAAGCCCAAATATCACTGACCAATTCACCAGCTTGCTGCTCATATATTTCTGTCAGATTATCTCTTAACCAATCAAGCGCCCCACGCAATGGCGCGCGCCATTCTTGATTCCAATTGCCACGCATTCCAGAATTACAGCCGCAGTTTGCTTTCCAGCGCTCAACACCATGAACGCAACTCCATGAAGAATTCTCGTGAATCTGCGCCTCCCAAGTTGGCGGAAACTTCTCCAGATACTCAGCATAAATTGTGATATTGGCTAAATCATTCGAAATCAAATGATGCAAACAATACGCCAAAGCCATATCCCCATAACGATGATGATGACCATATGTTTCTCCATCCGTCGCAATATGTACTAATTCCGGATCCTTACTCGATTCTGAAAAAACGGAAAGAAGACGTCCCGAAAAACGCTCGCCGCTTTCCAACAATTTTTCAAAAGCAATTTGTTGTGAAATTGGACCGTCATAAAAAAACAAACTTATTGTCTTACCTGACGGCAGATGGCACAAATATGGACGTTTTGGATCAACTTGCCCTCCCGAAACATCAATCCATTCTTTCCCCTTTAATTTCTTGATTTTTGCCGCTTGATTAGGTGCTAAAATTGTAAATTTGATATTGTGATCTGCTAATAATTCTAATGTTTCGGTATCAACCGCTGTTTCTGCCAACCACATCCCTTCCGGATAGCGCTTGAATCGATGCTCAAAATCACGTATTCCCCAAATAATCTGAGTTTCTTTATCCCGACGATTAGCCAATGGCATAATGATATGGTTATAAACCTGCGCCAAAGCACTGCCATGTCCGGAATACCGCTCCCGACTTTTTTTATCAGCGTCTAAAATTCCTTGATACGCAAGTGGATCATGTTTCTCAAGCCACATCAAAAGGGTTGGCCCAAAATTAAAGCTGATTCGAGAATAATTATTCACAATACTCTGAATACGACCATCATTCCCAAAAATCCGAGAAGAAGCATTAGGAGCATAACACTCAGCCGTAATGCGGCTATTCCAATCATGATAAGGGTACGCTGAATCCTGAATTTCAACTTCTTCAAGCCACGGATTTTCACGCGGTGGTTGATAAAAATGTCCATGAATACAAATATAACGATTTGTCATTTTTTCTCCAAACGATACGCGACAAATGCCCAAGGAGCAATTGTCACAACTTGATTACGTTTAATCATTGATGATAATTCATCCCCAATACCGGCCCATTGCGCCGCGGTTGAATCAATCATCTTTTTCCATGTGCCAACGGGGATATTCAAACGGCATGTTTGCGACTTAGCACCAAAATTTAGCAAACATAAAATTTCTTGCCGCTGATGCCATCGGCGTAAAAGTAAAATCTTTCCCTCTGCGTCAAAGAAAATATCCATTTTCGACTTATCCAAATTCTTCAAAACCCCAGATGTTTGACGAACTTTTATCAAAGCCTGATAATATCGCAACATGGCCTGTTGTTTCTCTTGCGATAATTGATGCCACTGCAATTTTGATTCCAAAAAAGTTTGTTCATCTTGTGGATCCGGTGGTTCCCCTTTCCAAAGAAAGGCTTTAAATTCTTCTTTTCTCCCTTTCCGAACCGCACTGATTAAATTCTTGTCACCATGATCAACAAAATAGAAAAAAGGACTCTTCTCACCATATTCTTCCCCCATAAATAAAAGTGGAACATACGGCGCGGTCATCAGCAAACCCGCCGCCGCTTTTAACGCTTCAAACGGGATTAAACTAGCCAATCTCTCCCCGTTCATACGGTTACCAATCTGATCATGATTTTGTAAACTGATTACAAATTGCTCAGCCTTACAATCTTCTACTGAGTTTCCATGATGGCGCTTACGAAAATCTGAATATTGTCCGTCATAAACAAAAGTTTTCTTTAAAGCTTTTAGAATATCTTCAAACCGACCAAAATCATGATAATACCCAAATTGTTCCTTTGTCAGAACCGAATGCACCGCGTGATGAAAATCATCCGACCATTGCGCATCAATTCCAAGCCCCCCCAGTTGAGCGGGACGAACAACTGTCGCGTCATTCAAATCACTTTCGGCAATCAAAAGACGCTTTCGTCGATCTACGAGTGAAAATGCCCGCGTTTTCTGAGCCAACTCTTTTAAGAAATGCTTAGCACTAAAGTCATAAATCGCGTGAACCGCATCTAGACGAAGAGCATCAACATGAAAATCACGAAACCAATATAAGGCATTCTCAAAAAAATAATTTCGAACCTCATCAGAATAACGGTCATCGAAATTCACTGCCCAGCCCCATGGCGTTTTATATTTGTCTGTAAAATAAGGCCCGAATTGATTAAGATAATTTCCTTCTGGCCCCAAATGGTTATAAACAACGTCGAGAATTACCGCCAAGCCTCGACAATGACATTCATCGATCAATCGTTTAAAAGAATTTACCCCACCGTAGGAATTCTGTACTGCGAAAGGATAAACGCCATCATAGCCCCAATTCCGTTGACCGGGAAATTGCGCGACTGGCATAATCTCAACGGCTGTAATCCCTAAAGAAGATAAATAATCTAACTTTTCAATCGCGGCGTCAAATGTCCCTTTTGCCGTAAAAGTCCCGACATGCAATTCATAAATGATCATTTGTTCTAATTTTATTCCTGTCCATTTTCGATCCGCCCAAGAATATTGTTTATGATCAATGATTTGTGAGGGGCCATGAACACCTTGTGGTTGTGATAATGAAGCAGGGTCGGGCTTATCCCCAAAAGCAGACGAATGGTAAAAATATAAATCGCCCGGATCGACATCTGTCGCAGTTATTTCCCAATATCCATCCCTAACAGATTTCATCGGTAATTTTAGTTTCGGGCGCTTAACAAGTTTTACGGACACGTCCTCGGCAAAGGGCGCCCAAACTCGAAAACGACATTTCTTTTTCCCTAAGTAACACGCACCAATATTTATCGAATCTGACACAGACTTTTCCTCACTGACTTTTTTTAAGAACAACAATACTTAATGGCGGAAGCGTTAATGCTAATGAATGATAAAATCCATGAATCGCGACGGGATCACTTTCTTGGCCGCCCATATTCCCATGACCACTACCACCGTATTCATTCGCATCCGTATTGAGAATTTCCCGCCAATACCCTGATTGCGGGACGCCAACTCGATACGCACAACGCAGCGCCGGCGTAAAATTGCACACAATCAAAAGATCATCTTGGGGATGTTGCGTTTTTCTTAAGAAACTAATTACGCTTTGTTGTGAATCACTTGAATCAACACAGTGAAAACCTTCCGACAAGAAATCCGTTTGATACAGAGCTGGTTCCGTTTTATACAAATTGTTCAAGTCCTTGACACATTGCAAAATTCCCGCGTGCGCAGGATACTGTAACAAATGCCAATCAAGACTTTTTTCATGGTTCCATTCATCCCATTGCCCGAATTCACAACCCATAAAAAGCAGTTTTTTACCCGGATGTGTAAACATATACCCATACAATAATCGCAAATTGGCGAATTTTTGCCATTGATCACCGGGCATTTTATTAATCAATGACCCCTTGCCGTGCACCACTTCATCATGTGACAGCGACAGTACAAAATTCTCTGTAAACGCGTACAAATAACTAAACGTCAATTCACCATGATGATATTTACGAAAAACCGGATCCTCAGCAAAATAACTCAACGTATCATGCATCCATCCCATGTTCCATTTCATGCCAAATCCCAGCCCTCCTAAGTACAAAGGCCGCGACACTCCGGGCCAAGCTGTTGATTCTTCCGCGGTCACTTGCGTGTCAGGAAAATATTCATAAACAGTTTTGTTCAGTTGTTTTAAAAACTCAATGGATTCAAGATTTTCACGTCCCCCATATTTATTCGGAATCCATTCTCCCTCTTTGCGAGAATAGTCTCGATAAAGCATTGAAGCTACCGCATCAACCCGCAGCCCGTCAACATGATACTTGTCCAACCAAAACACAGCACTGGAAATCAAAAATTCCTTTACTTCTTGACGGCCCAGATTAAAAATATAACTTTTCCAATCCGGGTGAAAACCTTCTCTTTTATCTGTATGTTCAAATAGATTCGTGCCATCAAAATAAACTAACCCGTGCTCATCGGATGGGAAATGTGATGGAACCCAATCTAAGATGACACCAATATTGTTTTGATGTAACGCATCAATCAAGAACATAAAATCCTGCGGTGTTCCATACCGATTCGTAGGAGCAAAATAACCAATCGATTGATAACCCCATGACCCGTAGAACGGATGCTCCATAACCGGCAAAAATTCCACATGCGTAAAACCTGTCGCTTTAATGTAATCGACTAAATATTTTGCTAATTCCCGGTATGTGCAATAACGGTTATTTTCTTCAATAATCCTGCGCCAAGATCCTAAGTGAATTTCATAAATAGACATCGGCTTATCAAGCGCGTTAAATTGCTGCCTTTTTTTCATCCATGATTGATCCGTCCATTCGTTTTCTAAATCCCAAACAATTGAAGCTGTTTTAGGAGGAACTTCATTAAAAAACGCGTACGGATCACGTTTCTCAACGGAATAATTCTGATTCTTGGAAGTAATGGAGTACTTATACAGCGTTCCTTTTTCCAGTCCTTCAATAAATCCCTCCCAAATCCCCGACGAGTCCCAGCGCGCGGACAAAGGATGCTTCCCTTTGGCCCAACCGTTAAAATCACCGATAACCGAGACACTTTCGGCATTAGGTGCCCAAACCGCGAAATGAACACCCGCTTTTCCGTTGCGCACAATCAAATGCGACCCTAATTTCTCATAAAGTTTATAATGATTCCCCTCGCGAAATAAATAAATATCATGTTCAGTTATAAAGTTCTGTTCTGTTGTCAAAATCTTACTATCCGCATTTTTAACATCAGCCATTTCAGACCTCCTTTATACGCTCGCATTATTAATTCCTAAAATATATTTAATTCCCGTCAGTGGAATCAAAGTTTTCGCAGGACGATTATTTAATTCATATCCCAGTTCATAAACCGCTTTATCTAAAAGAAAAATGTCCAGCAAAAGCTCAATCTCTTCGCTTGATGTTGGAATAAACACCGAGGAAGACGAAGCCCCCAGATATGACTTTAGAAAAAGTTGACTAGCCCAAAAATACCAAGCATGAGCCCAAGGCTCCAAGAATTTCAATTCATCTTCCGGCAATGTCGACTTTAACAATAAAGAACTAAAAGCCGCGTAATGAAACGAGCGGATCATTCCGGCAACATCACGGAAAGCGGAACGCTTGAGTTTTCGTTCCGTGACGGAACGACTCGGTTCCCCCTCAAAATCAATAATCGTAAAATCCTTACCCGTAAATAAGACCTGACCCAAATGATAATCACCATGGATCCGAATTCTTGCTGCCGAAAGTTTTTTCTCCTTAATCCGCAACAAACTTTTAAGAATATTTTTCTCGCTCGCAAAAACAATATCTGCTTGCTTTTGAATATTCTTTGGAAGGTATGAATATTGCGCGTGTAAAGTTTGAAAAACTCGCTTCAACTGTCCCTGCATGGATTGCAAAACAGAACGTTGATATAAGATTGTAAAATCCTCTGGAACAAAATCCGGGAAGTCCTGCGAAGCTAGAGCCTCATGCATTTCTCGTGTTCTCTGCCCTAGCAATTTGATCATTTCTGGAAAGATTGGATCAGAGGCTTCACTCAATATCTTGATATTTTCGGGAAGCTCATCTTTTAACAAAGACACTGGAACCACCGGAACATTTTGATATTTATCCTTATTCGATAAAATATTCTCAAAATACCGTCCTAATTGGTCTAAAAAATACGCCCACGTATCGCCTTGATTCGGAATAAAATAGCTCAACATAGCTAACGTTGTAGGTTCAGATTTTGGAGAGACATATTGAATCGCTCCCGCATACGAAGAAAAATGAGAGAATGATGTCTTCTCAGTCAGGAATTTTGTAATTTCCAAATCAGGATTGACACCTTCCTTGATCTGACGAAAAAACTTTAAGAAGAATTCCTGTCCATAAATTATCGAAGAATTACTTTGTTCGGCTTTTAAAACTTTGGAAGAAAATGGCTCCGTGTGACTTTCATAAACTAAACGCATTGATTTCCCCGGGTAAAATAGCAATCGGCCATCTCGACCGGAAATTCTCTTTTTATCCGCAATCGAGTCCAAAAAGAATTGCTGCAAGGAAGCATCATAAATGCCGTCATATAAATAGCCCTCCCCTTGTCCTAGAACCAAATTCGCGATCAAGCATTGGGGATTTTCATTAATCAAATTGACTAACTTCGTTTTTTCTTCATACGCCAAAATTAATGAATACATCCGCGCAATTCCATCGTAAAAAACAACATTCACAAAGAGACAAACGGCATTCTTCCCCAAAAGATCAAACATCTCCGTGATCTTAACACTCTTAATCGCATTTGCTTTTTGACCAAACCAGCGACACTTAGGCAAATATTGCGGCAAAATCTGATTCTCTAAATTATCCAATAAATCACGCTCAAAAATTTCTCTCCAACTTTCACTAAGATTAATGGTTGGAATTTCCTGAAGCTGCTCAACACCCGTCGTAATTGTCGCCTTCTTAAGAACAAACCAAAAATGTGTATACGCGCCCAAAGTCACAACATAAGGTGATTGTGTAATTTGAGGAAATTTATTCTGACTAAAGATTTCCTCAGGAATATATCCCGCATATTCCGCGAGATTCAATTCAATCGCCTGAGAAAATCGCGACAAATTGATAACACACAAAATAACTTCTTCTTCAAATTTACGGACAAAAACCAAAACCTTCTTATTCTCGGTATACAAAAAATCCAGTGTCCCACGGCTAAAAGCTTTGAATTTCTTACGCATAAAAATTACACGGCGCATCCACCACAACAACGATGACAAATTCCCTTCCTGATTCTCAACATTGACACTGCTATATTGATATTCTGGGTCAATCACAACGGGCAAATACAAGCGTTGAGGATTCGTCTGAGAAAAACCCGCGTTCTTATCCGGGCTCCACTGCATCGGAGTCCGAACTCCATTACGATCCCCCAAATAAAAATTATCACCCATCCCGATTTCATCCCCGTAATAAATAATCGGGGTTCCTGGCAAAGACAAAAGAAGAATATTCATCAATTCCACTTTCTTACGATTATTCCCCAAAAGCGGCATCAATCGTCGTCGTATCCCTAAATTGATCTTTGCTTTAGAATCTTTAGCAAATGAATGGTACATATAATCCCGCTCTTCGTCGGTAACCATTTCTAATGTCAATTCATCATGATTTCTTAAGAAAATCGCCCATTGGCATGCATCTGGAATCGCCGGTGTTTGCTCTAGGATATCTTTAATCGGAAAATTATCTTCCATTTGCATCGCCATAAACATCCGCGGCATTAAAGGAAAATGAAATGCCATCTGACAAGAATCACCTTCTCCAAAATAAGCGACAGCATCTTCCGGCCATTGATTAGCTTCTGCCAAAAGCATTTTGTTCTTATACTTACTATCGACATACGATCTTAACTTCTTGAGAAAAGCATATGTCTCTGGAAGATTTTCACAATTTGTCCCTTCTCGCTCATATAAATACGGAACCGCGTCCAGACGCATTCCATCAACACCCATCTCCATCCAAAAATCCACAACCTTAAATAATTCCTTATGAACCAACGGATTATCAAAATTTAAATCCGGCTGATGCGAATAAAAGCGATGCCAATAATACGATTTAGCGACAGGATCCCATGTCCAATTTGAAGGCTCAAAATCCTTAAAAATAATTCGCGCCTCTTTATATTTCTTAGGATCATCGCTCCACACATAATAATTTCTCAGTGCCGAACCCGGCTTCGCCATTCTCGCTTTTTGAAACCAATCGTGTTGATCAGAAGTGTGATTAATCACCAATTCCGTAATCACGCGAATCCCGCGCGAATGAGCTTCATTTAAAAATTCTTTAAAATCCTTAATCGTCCCGTATTGCGGATGAACAGCAAAATAATCAGCGATATCATAGCCATCATCCCGTAAGGGTGACGGATAAAATGGTAAAACCCAAACCGCGGTAACTCCCAACTTCTGCAGATGATCTAACTTTTGCGTCAATCCGGGAATATCGCCAATACCATCAGCATTGCTATCATAAAAAGATTTGATATGAACTTGATAAATAATCGCGTCTTTGTACCACAAGAGATCGTCTTTAAATTTCTTGGTCTTTTTTGCCATGTTATCTCCCAAATGATTAAAGTAATGCCGCAACAATAACAATTATTTGATACAAAAGATGTGGGCTGGAATTTTATATGGATTTAACTCCACAAAATTCCAATCTCCATTCCAAATATATTCATCACGAGTCAACAAATCCTTAATTTTATATGGCTTGTCATATGGTATTCCCCATTCATGCAGAGGAACTTTAATCATGCCGCTCTGTGTATTCGAAGAATCCAAATTCACAACAACCAAAATAATATTTTTATAATCCGGTGACGTCTTGACATAAGCGATTAACTGATCATTATTGACATCACAAAACTGAACATTCCAAGTTGTTTGCAAAGCAACATTTTCTTTGCGAATTTTATTCACGCGAGTCATTAAATCTTTCAGATTCCCTGGCGCATCCCAATCCCACTTCTTAATTTCATATTTCTCTGATTCGAAATACTCTTCCTTTTCAACAACAGCATCTTTAACACACAAATCAAATGCCGGTCCATAAATCCCATAATTGGAAGACAACGTTGCCGCGAGAACAAAGCGACTGATAAACGCCGGCCGACCACCACTTTGCAAATGATACGGCAGAATATCCGGCGTATTCGGCCAAAAATTTGGACGAAAATATTCCCGCGATTCCGTCCGAGTTAATTCATTGACATATTCAATAAGATCCGACTTCATTGGGCGCCATGTAAAATACGTGTACGACTGATGAAAGCCCAACTTGGCTAATTGCTTCATAATGTTAGGTCGAGTAAATGCTTCAGCAAGAAATATGACATCGCGATGCTTTTTACGGATTTCTCGGATCATCCATGCCCAAAACGCGAATGGTTTGGTATGCGGATTATCAACACGAAAAATCTTAACACCTTTGTCAATCCAAAAATCGACCACACTTTTTAATTCGTCCCATAATTCCGCCGAATTCTCACAATAGAAATTAATGGGGTACACATCTTCATATTTCTTGGGTGGGTTTTCGGCATATTGGATACTACCATCAGGTCGTTTGAAAAACCATTCTGGATGTTCCTTGACATAAGGATGATCCGGAGAACACTGATAGGCTAAATCAAGTGCAATATTAATTCCCAAAGATTCTGCGGTTCGAACCAACTTTTGAAAATCTTCCATCTTCCCAAGCTGAGAATGAATCGCCTTATGACCGCCGTCTTTATTGCCAATGGCCCACGGACTCCCCGGGTCTCCCGTTTTTCCAGTACGAGCATTATTTCTCCCTTTTCGATTCGTATCGCCAATCGGATGAATCGGCGGGAAATAAACGACATCAAAGCCCATACGAGCAATGACGGGCAAAATGCTCTCGGCGTCCTTGAATGTTCCATGAGCGCCATTCTTACCAAATGATCGCGGGAAAAATTCATACCAGCTGCTTACCAACGCCTTTTGCGGCTCAACATGAACCTTTAATGTTTTTTCATAACTGACACATGTTGACGACGCAGGAATCTCTTGCGTAAGTTTTAAGAGTTCTTCGCTTAAAAGCAATTTTTGCGTTTCAGCAGAACTAGACGATTTTCGAATCTGCCCTCTCAAAACATCAAAACGCTTTACTGCCTTTTCTTTTCCCGATATTGCCTCTAAATATTGAATTCCCGCGAGAATATCAACAGTAACATCTTGCCCTGCATCTATTTTCTTTCGAAAATCAATTTGCCAAGTTTCGAAATCATTAACCCACGCCTGCAACGAATATTCATAATCCACATCATGCGTAATCACCAATTCACCCTGCCAACGATCATTTCCGATTGCAATCATTGACACTGTTGTCCACGTTGTATCCCCACATTTGCGGTACAGCAAAAAAGCGTTAACACTATTATGTCCTTCGGTGTAAATATCCGCCTCAACACAAACAACCTCATGAACAATCCTCTTAATTGGAAACAAACCTCCATCAATTTCCGGAGAAACATGTTCAATAATAACTCTAGGCAACAATTGCTTTGCTTTGTCTACGGCTGTCGTCATTATTAGCACCTGCCTTTTCTAAAAAGTTCCCCTACGATTGAATTCCACGAATAAAAATATCCCAAAGCGATTCCATTTTATTAAGCGGAAAAACGGTATAGTTTGTTAACGCGTAAAGAATAATACATGTTTGAATAAGTCCAAAAAAAGCAAGACTGGCTGCTTCTAGGTCAGTATCACCGCGAATATTCTTTTTCGTTTTGGCGACTTCTAAAATCTCCTTAATTTGAGATTGATAATTTTTAACAACTTCAAGAACCCTCTTAGTTAGAACTTTATCTTGAAAATGAATCGATTCCGACGTGATTGCAAAGAAAATCCCCTTCTTTCTTTCTGAAAGCAATAGATGAGCGCGCATAATCTCTTTTAATTGGTCTAATGGCGCGGATTGCAGGGAAATAGAATTTTTTATGCCTTCGATTAATGTTCCTTCAAAATCCTCAATCAAGGCGGTTAAAATGGCACGCTTATTCTTAAAATGCCGATACAGCGCCGGTTCAGAAAGCTTCATTTTGGTAGAAAGGTTCTTAATCGTCAAAGCCTTGGTGCCCTGATGAACAATCAAGTCGCGCGCGATATCGATGATTTCTTTTTTACGAATGTCTGTGGATTTTTTAGTCATAATCATGTTAGTTAGCGTTAACTAACATGATTATATAGAAGAATGGGGTTTTGTCAAGCGGAACAAACACCTTCATGGCCTGTCTTTCGTGAACAACTTGTTTATTTCAATCTTGCGGTCAACCACCGTCAAAAATGAAGCGTCGCAACATTACCGGTCAAACTATTATTACCATCATCCGCTTCCCTCTGCGTCTGAGTAAAATCAGCGATAGCACCCCAATAATATGTCCCAACAGGCAATGATGTCGGAATCGTCACAGTGACGGTGCCAGTAGATGATGCCCCCACCACAAGACTCGAAATATACCGAGCCCCTAAACGAATATCGCTCGTCGTAATTTCGGAATCCGCAGAAAGATACACACCAACGTAACTCGCGCCAATCGATGCAATCCCTTGATTTTTCACAGTTATGGCAACTGTTACCGATTCGCCATTGATCATTTCATTCGATCCATTAACACTTGTCATCACCAAATCACCACCAGCACTGACAAGAATCGTGTTTCCAGCTAACACATTATTATTTTCATCCGATTCTGATTGCGTCTGCGTAAAATCAGCAATAACACCCCAATAATACGTTCCCGGCATTAAATTCACAGGAATCCCAAAACTCGCGCTACCGCTATTCGATGCTCCAGCGGCCAAGTTTTGAACAAAACGCGCTCCCAAACGAAAATCATTTGCCGTAATCACTGGATCAACCGAAAGATAATAGCCCACATAATGACCGCCAATAGTACTAGTTCCTTGATTTTTGATAGTATCGTTAATCGTGACCACCTGACCTGTCGCACCAATTGCCGGTCCACTCATAGCAATCATCGTCAAATCCGCACCTGGAGTTATAACAATGGTATTACCGACAATCGTATTATTCCCTTCATCACTCTCTGGTTGTGTTTGAGTAAAATCAGCAATAGCACCCCAATAATATGTTCCCCCCGGTAAACTCGAAGGAATAGTGACACTAAAACTACCGACAGACGAAGCCCCAACCGCCAAACCCGAAATATAACGCGATCCTAAACGCGTATCCGCAACTGTAATCTGCGGATCCGCTGAAAGATAATACCCAACATAATGCGCGCCTATTGCGCTTGTTCCCTGATTTAATACAGTATCGCTAACCGTAACCACCTGATTTGTCGAACCGCTCGCTGGCCCGCTAACAACAGTCATTTTTAAATCAGCACCGGGAGTAACGACAACCGTACTGCCGAGCATAGAGTTATTGCTTTCATCCGCTTCGGTTTGCGATTGAGTATGATCCGCAATAGCGCCCCAGTAATATGTTCGTGCTCTTATGTCCGACGGAATTGTCACATTAACATTGCCGTTAGAAGAGGCACCTGCCGCGAGACCCGCCACATAGCGATTTCCAACCAAAATATCGCTCGTTGTAATCACATCATCTTCTGAAAAATAATATCCCACATAATGAGCGCCGATTGGCATAAGTCCTTGATTTTTCACAGAGTCCGTGAGAGTCACAGTCTGACCGCCAGAAGCATGTGTTGTTCCAACGAATGAGGTCATCGTCAAATCCGCGCTGGTAGACAATACAACGCTATTTCCACTTGTCGCGTTATTGCTCTCATCTGATTCCGGTTGCGAAAAAGTCGAATCGACGATCGCGCCCCAATAATATGTCCCTAACGCTAATGTTGACGGAATCGTCAACGTAATACCACCGGCGATTGATGCTCCAGCCGCAAGACCACCCACGTAACGATTACCGATAAGAATATCACTATCGGTAATTTCTGAATCCGTCGAAAGATAATAATTAATATAATTTGCTCCAACCGATGCTGTTCCTTGATTCTTTACAGTATCAGTTAAGGTCACACTTTGTCCCGGTAAAACCGCTGCCGGTCCATTAATGTCCAATACAATTAAGTCCGCCCCAGCGCTTACGGTAACACTATTTCCTAAAAAGGAATTGTTATTTTCATTTTGTTCAATACGAAAATTGGTGTAATCCGCAATAGCTCCAAGATAATATGACGCTGGCGCGATATTGCTGGGAACGACAAAAGTCGTCGCGGCACTGCTGCTTGCGCCACCATCAAGAGCGGGAATTACTCGTGTCCCCAAAAGCACATCCGACGTCGTAATATTTTCGTCATACGATAAATAATACGATGTAAGAAAGATAGCGCCACGCGCAGCACTGCTATTCTTAACCGTACTATTGACAATTAATGGATTGCCGATTTTGACATCATTCAATGAACTTAAAGCCGTAATCTCAAAATCCGGAGCGGCCAAAGTCGCGCTTAACTCATTAGATTCCTGAGCAAGATCACCACTGTATTTCGCAACAACGATAAAATAATATGTCGCACCATTAATCAATCCCGATATCGTCGCAGTATTGACGGCGGGCAAATCTATAAAATTCCAATAAATTCCCGAATCATTTCCATATTTAACGGTATAGCCGGTCACAGCTACCACATTATTCCAATTTAAAATGACCTGCCCATCTCCTCCAACAACTGATATCAGAGTAGGAGCCGCCGGCAAAGTCGTATTGGCCACTGTCACCGCTGTGGAAGCTGTTCCCAAATTTCCTTCCTCATCACGGGCAATTGCTGTTAACGTGTGCATGCCATCAGAGACACTTGTTGTATCCCAAACCATCGAATACGGGGCGGTGATATCTTCGTCGCCTAAATTACTTCCGTCTAATTGAAATTGCACGCCCGCAACTCCAATATTATCCGTAGCATTGACAGAAAAAATAACATCAGTTCCACGAACAACCGCATTATTCTCCGGCGCACTAATCGTGACAGTCGGCGGATTCTTATCTTCTAAAAACAATTGTTGAAAAGTCGTGTAAACCTGCCGCGGCAACATAATATCCGGATAACCCAACCGAGCATCTTTGGCAATTGCCATAATCCCCCACCATTCTTCATTAAAGAAATGATCTGCCGCCGGAGGATTCCAATCAATCACTCCATCCCGAGGGCAAGAATTGTCTTGCGGCCCAAAACCATAATAATTTTGAACAAGGTTGCATCCCCCGGGACCATTCGCGGTTGTCGTCGGGTCATTGTCAATCTCACATAACCACGCGTATGGCTTCCACCATTCATCAGAATAATTCATAACCGTGCCGCCGATACTTTGCTGATTCAAGTAAGCAGCTTTAATTTCTTGCCACAATGCCCCATCACGAGTCGCCTGAAGCGCCTGATCCTCATATCCATCAGCCGGATTATTGACATCCGTCACATGCCACGCATCTTCTCCATATTCTGATAACCAAAAAGCCTTACCTGAACGAACGTTAAAATTCTGGAACAAATCAGTAAAACCAATTCCCCGATAAACATTCGCGCCCCAAATATCGATGTCGCTTAAATCCGCGTCGCTTGTCCCAAGCTCAGAATTACCAATATTCTGAATATCGCCATTGACAATAGCTACAGGATGATAAAATGCTCCTTCGATCAGACGAGCTTCTTGCGCCATTTCCTGAATCAAAGAATAAAACGCGACACTTTGTGCTTTGCCCTGCGGCGTCTGCTCATCAAAGCCTAAATTATTTTCGTTACCAATGGCCCAAAAAAGAAGCGCGGGGTGATCTTTAAATTCAAGGACGTACGCTCTAAATCGATTGATGATATCGCTGCGCAAATAAGGATCATTAAAATCAACGCTGATTTGATATCGCGCGGCAGTCGCGTTTTGATCACATTGCCAAGAGCCCGGCCATGGCATTTCGAAGCCAGCGATAATCTTTAATCCGTAAGTCTCTGCTAAATCAAATGTTTGAGCTGTGAGATAATTCGGGAAACGAGTAATATCCGCATAATGCAAGTACCACGGAGAGCGTGGATTTTGGGTATCGGCAAAAGTGACTTGTGTATTATTTCCTTTCCAAAACCGTACAACATTGGCATTCATAGTTTTTAACAAAGCAAAATCCCGATTCAAGACTGCGGGATCATCATAAAGATTTTTAGGCCGAGGATCGGCAGGACTAGGATAGCCCCAATCATCGCTATAACGACCAATTGGCGTCGGAGAATATGCCACACCTTTAATCAGATAAGGCGTGTAATTTCCATCGCGGTCAAAATCAACCAATAATTGACGATTTTGAACTTTGACGTTTTGATAGGGTGTTGTGGCGGCTAAAGCAAAATGACTTTCGAAAAAGAAAACCAAAAGAAAGAACAAGCCGCTAATCAACTTATTTCGGGATATTAATGTCATTAAAAATAACCTCTGCGAAATAGTAGAGTTTATAGACTACATTGTTGCTTTTATGGGAAAGATTGCATCCGAAGCTGGGAGAATCCCTGATGACGCTTTATGCTAGCATGGTTGGACATTATTAGTCAAGCACAGTACGCTCTCTACGATGAAGAAACCAGTATCATAACCTACTTTTCGAGGGGCGCCTTCTTCACAATATTAGAAGCGGCACTGCGAAACCATTCATTGTCCTGTCCCGCCCCCCAATATAACGTACGATGCGGAAACGGAATTTCAATCCCTAATTCATCAAATCGGTTCTTAATGCGGCGACGTAATTCACGAGCCACTTCAAACTGTTTTGACGGTAACGTTTTGATTCGAAATTTTATCGTGACCTGTGACTCAGCAAAATCATCAACACCCTGCATTTCTAAATCGTCGATAATTAATTTACCAAAATACGCATCCTGACGAATTTCCTTTCCAATCTCTCTAATCACATCCATTACCCGGTCAACATTCTCCTTATACGCAATCCCGATCGAAAGAACTGCGCGCGAAAAATCTTTTGTTAAATTAACAACCGTCTTAATTTCTCCATTAGGAACAATAATCACGCGACCTTCCGCATCTCGCAAAACAGTAATACGTAAATTTATACTTTCCACAACACCGGCATACTCACCAATTTTAACAATGTCATTAACACCATAATGCCCTTCTAAAAGAATAAAAATCCCATTGATCAGGTCACGAATCAAATATTGCCCACCAAACCCAAAAGCTAAACCAACGATCCCCGCACCTGCCAACAATGGAGCAACATTAAAACCTATATTTTCTAATGCCATATAGAGGATCGCACAAATAATTGCTAAAGAACCAATCCAATTAAACAGGCGAACAATTGTCTTGATTCGAAGCGTTTGGTCACTTTCCCGTATCACTCCCTTTTCAGAAATAAAATCTTCGAATTTCTTCAAACTAAACTTTAACAAAATAAAGAATATAATTCCGATAACTATTAAAATGCCTGTATTAATTATTTTTGTCATAAGCGAGCGCTCAACAACGACATTCTCGTGCTTCATGTCCTCAATCTTTTGTTCCAATTCATCAATACGCGACTTATTGACCTCAACAGTAGCACTTTCCGAAATCACAGATGTCAATGCTGACGATTGGGTAGCGTTAATAGGATCTTTCGCAAAAGACAAATCATGAACAACCGCAATTGAAAGTACAATCTGAAGCATGACAATAAAATAAAATTTTCTCCTCACACTTTCCTCATTTCAATAATGTTAATAACTGTTTTAATTTAAATACGAACTTAATCTTTTTTGCCACCCCACCAGCCATCTCTTTTCATTGCGTTGAGGCGGAGAATTTTTAACTCTTTCTTCAAGAATAATCTTAGCGACTCTCACAAATTCACGCAAGACCTGTTTTTCATCTTCCATCCTTTCCATAGCTAACAAAACTTGCAGTAATCCCCATCCCTTTCCCTGATATCGTTCGCTTTGCGACACACCCAGCCCTTTAAAGTTCACATAATCAATCAGGGCAAAAGTTCCCTCGCGCGTACTGGACATATGATCAAATTGTTGTTGTATACGAAGTCGGTTTTCTGGCGAGGTGTTTGCTAGTATCAGGGGTAAAGCCTTCTCGAAACGATTGATGATAAATTCACTCTGCTTAGACTTTGTCTTATTTAAAAACTGCTGCAATTCTCGAGCTTTTTGATTATGGCGATTACGTAAAAAATCTTCTCGCGTTAGCCACGGGCATCCGGGAAAAGGTTTTGTATTTAACCAAGCGGGTAATTCTTCGCCACTTGATTTTAAATAATCTAGAAGCTTTATAAAACCCTCATCAAAGGGTCCCTGCCTATCGCTGGGATACCATATGAAATGGCCGATCCCCAGCGACAAAAATTCTTCCCCGTCATTCCACTCTAGGAGGTGTTCACTTTTACTAGAACACTCATTCTCATAAATTTTGTCGCCGATCCATTGCACCTGACTTGCCGTCAAAGTTATTTTTTTGGCCAATACACAGGTCGGATGACTTAATAAAAGCAAAATAACAATGCTTATATTAAAAATAAGTATCAATTTAAAAACGATGGCGTTTTAAATGTTAATGATTACTTAAATTTTATTTTTTTCGTGGTGACTTTACTAAAGTAGCCACATTCGTACCAAGTTGATAAATCACAACAACATCGCCTCCAGTGACCAAATTAGTATCTATTGCCCCCCGAACAGTAAATCTTGTTTCCTTTCCAGCATGATCTTTCACAACAACTTCATTTTTACTTCGGTCGACTGATACCAGTTTTCCTCTAAAAACATCTCTGTCCTTACGAAGTGCCGCAAAACTCGGCGATGTTAATCCAACGACAAAAGCTAATGCTAGAATAAAAATTGCTGTTTTCTTCATTTTGATCCCCCCTGTTTTATTAATGAACTACGTTTATTAATTTGTGTTTGCTTTAAGTTCCGACCAAGTCATTGGACCAACTTTGCCATCCGCCTTTAACCCATGCTCTTTCTGAAACTTCATAATTGCATCCTGAGTCTTGGCACCCATTTTCCCATCAATATTTCCGTTATAATAACCAGCTTTTTTCAGAGCTTTTTGAATTTGCGTTACGGATGGCGACGAGTTGAGACTTTCGACACTTTTAATTCTTGTTGAATTTGATTGCGGATATGACGACTTTACTTGCCCTTGACTTTTGCGCTCCCTCTGCGCAATCTCATTTTCCTTAGCGCTTAACTCTTCTTCCAAAAATTTTATATGATTTTCACATTGAAGAAGTTTTGCACTTGAGTCATTAGTGGTTGTAGCACATCCAACAAAAAATAAAACACACAACATTGGCATAAGAAATCTACTCAACATCCCTACCTCCCAGTTTCAAGTTTACGAAGTTCCTGAGTTGTTTTAACATTTATGACACCACTCTCCTGAAGATTCCGCGACTTTTGAAATTGCTTTATAGCCCTGACAGTCCCTTGCCCAACCTTTCCATCAACATCCCCTTTGTAAAAGCCTTCCCTTTTCAATAATGACTGCACTTCCTTAATTTGATACGGTGCTTTACTCACGTTGAAGCGTTCAATCTTTTGCAGAGGCTTAGGCTGAACTTCTTCTCCTCGAGAATTGACATTGGTAATATTCACAACGGATAAATCTTTTTTTTGAGCAACGTCACGAAAAGAGTTAACCAAGTATTTCGTCATAGGCTTAAAAAACAATAGTCCCGCGACGCTGAGGACAACCAAGACTACTATCAATCGCATCCTTTAATCCCCGCATCACTGATGATCAAATTTCTCAGCATAGTTTCCCCAGCACTAAAATGTTTCATACGAATTAACTTTAGCAAATGAAAATGAGAACAAAATGAAACCAAAATGAAAATTCTCTCATTTTAATTATTGGAGATTTTAAGCGAGCGGCAAGGTCACAATAAAGATTGAACCTTGATGAATTTGGCTTTGTACTTCAATTTTACCTTGGTGGGCTTTAGCAACCGACTGAGCGATATTGAGTCCCAAGCCACTTCCTTTAAGAGGATTTTCATCACGCATTGGGACCTGAAAAAATCTATCAAAAATACTTGAGAGGTATTCTTCGGGAATACCGACGCCTTTATCGCTAATACTGATTTTTAAAGCACTTCCTTCTTTAAAAATCTTAATTGATATTTTCTGAGCAGTCGGCGTAAATTTAATAGCATTGTGAATGATATTAAAAAACAACCTCCTCAAATGCAAAGAATCTCCTTCAATAAAAATCTCATCCTTTGGAAAAGCACAAATAACTTCAATATTTCTTTCTTCAGCTAAAAGTTTTGCTTTATCGAGAATCGGATTAAAAAACTCTTTAAAATCAAAGCGTTCAAACCTCAAAAATTCTGGACGATAATCGAGCTTGGCCAAAAGGAGCAAATCCTCAACAACACGGATTATCTTCTCAATTTCGTCCATATTTTCCTTTAATACTCTTTTATACTCTGGCGCACTTTGATCCATGCGCAAAGCGACTTCTGTTTCACCACGCAAAATCGCTAAAGGAGTCTTTAATTCGTGCGCAACCTGTGAACTAAACTCTTCAATATGTTTGAATGAATTTTCCAAGCGGGCGATCATATCATTGAAAGAATCTGCCAAAACTTTCATTTCTTCGTCGACGTCATCTGCTCTAAGTCTTTTGGATAAATCTCGAGAGCCAATTTGCCGAGCCATTAAAACAATATTATTAACTGGCCGCAGAATACGATCCGCCAAAAATCGGCCCAAAAAAGCTGTCACTAATAAAATGATGGGAATACTCACCATGAAAAGATGCTGTCTGTGTCGTAATAAATCAATAATAGGTTTTTCAGACGAAGCAATGAGAACCACAATCTGCCGTCCGTTGGGTAAGGATATTACAGACTGGACTTGTCGATAATACTTTTTGTGGATTGTAACATCTTTGAAACTATCATCTTGTATATACGATTTCAAACTTGGTATAAATTTCCTTATGACATCTTGAGGTATATTTTGCGATGAGAATATTGGATTTCCGTCCAGCTCAAAAAAAGCCAACATGTCCTGACTCAAATCCAAGCGATCAAATCTTACAAACCATTTTTCTTCATCCGACAAAGGCTCACCACCTGTTTTTTTCTTTTTGACGGCGATGAGACTGGATTTTGGTGGATACTGAAACGAAAAAATCCGTTGAATAACTGTATTTAAATCTTCCCCCGCTGACGCGGCTAATTCATCACTAATAATATTGCCAATTTCATTAACTTTTGCGGAAATATCTTCATCAAGATCATTAATCAAATACTTTGAAAGACTAACTTGAAGAAAAGCACTATAAAGGATCAGAATAATTCCTAAAATAATGGTAAACAGATTTCCAACTTTAAATTTAATGGAATTAAATTTCATGACGGGGGTGTCTTGCTCAAGATATATCCCGTGCCTCGCAATGTATGTATCAATTGTCGAGAAAACGTTCGATCCATTTTGTTTCGCAAATACCGGACATAAACATCAATGACATTAGTAAAACTATCAAAACTCTCATTCCAAACGTGCTCAGAAATCATCGTACGTGTAATGACCTGCTCCGGACGAAGCATAAAATATTCAAGCAAAGCATATTCTTTAGCTGTGAGATTGATTTCTTGTCCAGCACGCTTGCTTTTATGTGTCACCTGATCAAGTTCAAGATCATCATATTTCAAAATTGTTGTCTTGCTGTCATGCTTTCGTCTTAACAGCGCCCTAACTCTTGCTAAAAATTCTTCAAAAATAAACGGCTTGGTCAAATAATCATCCGCTCCTAAATCAAGGCCGGTAATTTTATCCTCCAAAGCATCTCTGGCGGTTAACATTAAAATTGGCGTCACATTTTTCTTTTTTCTTAACTCTCGGCAAACATAAAAACCATCCTTACCCGGCAACATAACGTCAAGAATAATCAAATCATATTCATTAATTTCCGCCGAATACAATGCTTTTTCTGCATCATACACGACATCAACAGCATATTTTTCTTCCTTCAACCCACGTTGAATGAAGTTAGCCATTTTTCTTTGATCTTCGACAATGAGAATTCGCATAAAGTTCTTTTCTCAGGAGAGGAGACGAAATCGACAAAGTCCAAAAAAGACTTGCTTCGTTTGTAATCTATTCGAGATTGCCACGCCCCTACGGGGCTCGCCCTAAAAAGGACTCGCGCTCTTCGAGGCTCTCAATGGTAAAAACAGAGACATCATTGGTTTCAATAGATCCCCGATAAAAGATTTCGGGGATGACGTGTTTAGAAAAGATTGCCACGCCCTTTGGGGCTCGCAATGGGCTAAAAGCGAACAGCATCCCTACCTTCTATTTTTACAACCAGCGTTTTCGCCGAAAATAAATCACCATCGTCCCTGCCACAATTATCATAATCCCCCACACAACAAAGTATCCAATATGTGAATCCAATTCCGGCATATATTTAAAATTCATTCCATAAACACCGGCAATAAAAGTCAATGGAATAAAGATCGAAGCAAAAATTGTTAACACTTTCATAACTTCATTCATACGATTGCTCATCGTCGACAAATAAATATCGTGCATGCCAGCGAGAATATCGCGAAAACTTTCAATAGTATCCATAATCTGAATAATATGATCATAAACATCGCGCAGATATATATCGACACTCCTTGAAATCACCTTAGAATCGCCTCTTTGTAATCCGCTTAACACTTCCCGCATGGGCCAAATCTGCTTTCGCAAGTAAATAATCTCTCGCTTTAATAAATGAACCTCCGTCGCGACTTGCGGCTTAACGTCCGTAATAATCTGCTCTTCAAGAATTTCGATACGATCGCCCAATTTTTCCAAAACCACAAAATAATTGTCAACAATGGCATCCATCAAAATATGAAGCAAGTAATCCGCACCTAAGTTCCGAACCTGCCCCACCCCTTTTCTAATCCGATCCCTGACAGCATCAAAAACATCGCCCTCAACCTCCTGAAGAGATAAAACATAATTCGGACCAAGTATTAAACTGATCTGCTCTGACAATATCTCTTTCTTTTTGCCTGAACAATACAACATTTTTAAAATAACCAAGACATATTCCCCATGCTGTTCCATTTTTGGACGATGCCCTGTGCTCATGATATCCTCAAGAACCAATGGATGTATTTTATAAAATTGGGCGATATCCTTGATCACATCAACGTTGCTGACACTATTGATGTTTAACCAAAGCACAGCATTTTCTTTTTTACATGAGAGACTCTCCTCAATCGTTTGAATCTGCTTTTCTTGAAAATTATCTTTATCGTATTGGATCGCTGTTATTTTAACCTTTTGATGCTTTGGTTCGTCGATAGCGACTAATGCTCCGGGATGCAAACCAACTTTCTTTGATACTTTCTTAATAAACTTTGACATTGCGGTCCCCCTTATACTGCTTTTGTCCCTTTGACTTCAAAGACGACATCCGAAGTTTTAAGATGAATATCACGTTGAGGATAGGCGATCACAATATTGCGCTCATTAAATAATTTATTAACCGCAAAATGTAATTCGCTCAAAATCGAAAATCTCTTGTCAGGTTGATCTGTCCAGCCATACAAAATAAATCCCAAAGAATTATCACCAAAATCATAAAAAAGAACAGTTGGTTCAGGATGCTTCAATGTGTTAGGATTGGCGGCTGCCACTTCCAATAAACTTTTTTTAACTAACAAAACATCCGATCCATAGGCCACACCAACGGTCAGCTTGAAACGGATAATTTTATCACTATAACTCCAGTTGACCACCTGCTTGGTAATAAACTCAGAGTTCGGGACGACCACCGAGATATTGTCAAATGTCTGAATCACTGTCCCGCGAGCCTTGATCGCCTGTACTCGTCCGGGCAAATCCCCAATCTCAACCCAATCGCCGACTTTCACTGGACGTTCAATAAGCATAATGATTCCGCTAATAAAATTCTTGGCAATTTCTTGAAGACCCAGCCCTATACCGATTCCAACTGTACCGGCAAAAACGGCAAGCGCGGCAAGATCAAATCCCAAAACCCTTAACCCCAACATGACAGCAACAAGAATCAATAAATATTTGATCGCAACAGAAATAGAATATTGAGCACTTTCATCTAATTGTGTCCGCGGATAAATATTTTTGTCTAAAAATTTATTAACCACATGTGAAAAAACATTAAAAATCCAAATCAAGAATAAAAACTGAACGAGGACCTTCATGGAAAGATGCACATTCCCAAACGAAAAAAATGCTTTTTGAAATATCTCTTTAAGAGTACTGTAATGCCCTTGATCAAATCCCCACAAACTCAATGTCGCAAAAGCAGCTAAACAAATGAATAAAAACCAAATACATCCTTTTAACGTAGCAAATAAAGGAACATCCTTTTGTGACTCACCATCAAGACCGTGAAAAAGAATGATAGCGACCCCCGTCATTAAAAGTCGATACCCTAGAAAAAAAACTCCCAATAGCGCAATCGTTAATATGATTTTCTCAATGACATAGTGCGCCAAGAATTGAAAACCCATAAGCGAAGCGACAACGAATAATACAAAGGAAAATAATCCGCTCACAAGAAGCAAATTAAGGAAATAAACAAATGATTTTTTCCCCACCTTAGAACGACGGGTCATCACATCAGCAATCTTTCGTCTCAAGAAATAAAACAAAACAAAAACTATCGCCAGTATCCCCAAAGCTGTTTTATCACTTTGCGGCAAGCGATATTGATGCGGAGTCAACAAGGCATTCTTAAATTGTTCCCATCGCTTATGCTCAATGACAGCTAAATAGTCGACGTAGATATTAAGTTGAACATCCACCAATTCAATTTTCTTTGTCAATTGCGCAATTTGTTCATTGATCATTCTTAATCGCTGATCTTGAGACCCAAGACTTTCGATAGCTTTCTTTTCTTCACTTTGTTCTTTTAACTCGGAAATAATTTTGCGAGCCCAAATATTCTGTTCTAATAAATTTATTTCCTTCTTAAAGTTCTCTATGTTGTAAAGATATATGCTTTTGTTTGCTCGAAGCTGACTTATTTCATTCTTGGCCTTAAGAATCTCTCGACCGATTTCTTCAAAAGAAATATCCGTATTTTTCAAAACTGCTAATTTTTGCTCTACTAACTCTGTGATTCTTTCATAAGCTTGCATTCGATTCTCAACCAATGATTCTTCAATTAGAACATGCTTTGTCGTCAGATCTGCTCCCGCTTGCGCCACAGAGCTCACAAAACACAAAATACCTACAAAGATGACAACTCCTGTCGTCACAAATATTTGTAATTTTCTAAACATTCCCTCTCCCTCCTCTAAACATCTATTATAAAACATCATAATTTCATGAAATATCGACTCTAATTTCTAGCAATGGGCAATATTTGCGTTAATCATCAAGAAAAAATCAACAAAAAAGAAAATGGAGCGCTTCGTAAAGAAAAATTCTAAACTTTATTAATATAATCCTTAAACGAATTCTTAATTTCGCGAGGAAGGTTATTATAAATATATTGACAATACAATGCGGCGTCGTGATCTTTGATCCCGCCGGGATTCTGCAGAGCAAACTTTGACCCACCATCAACCGAGCGCAAATAAACACTTTCGGACGAGCTTCGAAACCAATTCCAGAAAATGTTTTCCTTGTGTACAACTCCTTTGCGATCAAAGAAATATTCATTCCCAACATGTTGATACGGCGGAAATGGAACTCTGGTCACAATATCCTCATCGTCCACAAAACGAAACGAGTAACGTTTCATCTTGCGATCAAAATGATCAGCAAATTCCTTATTCCCCACTCGTGGCTGACCAAATGTATACATACCACTGACATCGAGAAGTTTTTCGGTCATACGGTCGACAGCTAAAGTTGCCAACGCGCCCCCCAAACTATGGCCTGTCACCCACAGTGTCTGATTGCGGTCTTTCCAAGTACAAATCGTGTCGTATACTTCTTCCCAAACGAGATCTAAAGCCTGATTAAATCCAAAATGAACTTTGCCGACAGCTGACGGAGTTAAAACAAATTTCACATTCGTCAACCAATCAACCAATGACGACGTTCCCCGAAACACCAGAACAACGATGTCCTTATTCGCGGCAAGAAAAGCCTGTGTGTCACCAACATCAAAGGCCTTAAATTGCGTTAATCCATATTCATTCTTTAAAATATCACCAATCTCACCCAACGGCCGATAAACCAATGAGGATAATTTTGCCAAATAATACGCATTGGTAAAATTAAATGTAAACGTATTAGGAAGAAAATTATGCTTAGGCATTGTATCCTTACCCTTTATTTAAACTTGCTTAGCAATCCCACGCAAAAGTCGTCCGAGAATATCCGCGCCAGTTATAATCCGTCGAGATTTTCCCCAAAACAAGATAAGATCATGATCAATCACATCATCTTCCGGCGTTTCAGGTTTAACCTTAAACTCAGTAATGACCTGCCCCAACTTCGTTCCCTCATCGGTAATAATGATCGGACGATGACAATAACTATGAATATTAATCGTCTTTTGACCGTACAAGACATCTTTGAGAAATTGATCCGCTTCAATGACAACAAAAGGATGATCTTGCGGATCGGTAATTATGACCCACTTTTCTCCAGACAAATAAACCTGCTGAAGAAATGGATCCGAGTGATCTCTTGTAAAATGCGGAAAAACAGGAAACCCATTCTCAACCATCAAAGAAATAACACTATTAGGATTAACCGTACTACCTTCATCCTGAATCGCGATATCATCCATCTTCATAAAATTAACCGCGCCCAAACTTTCAATCAAACTCAAATCTGATGACCCACTCTGAGCCTGCCGTGTCAGCATAATCATCAATTCACTTTCACGAAAATAATTGACTTTTTCTTTGCCCAACCAAAGATCAAGCAAAAGAGCGCTGGGCTTAGCAATCGGGAACAAAATAAACTGATAAAACTTAACGACAGGAACAAGAAAATGACTTGCTTTCAAGGCATTCTTAGCAAAATACGCCTGCGGAATAATTTCACCAAAAAATGTGATCCCGAATGTAGAAACAAAAAACACCGTCGCGCCCGTCAAAACCGAATTCGTCAACAACGTCAAAAGAACATTACTGCAAACATTTCCCCAAAGAATGGTGGCCAATAACAAATGCGCGTCTTTTCGCAAACTCAAAATCTGTAAAGCACCCGGAGCCTTAGCTTCAGCCTGTGTTTCCAAACGAAGCCGACTCAATCCAAAAAAACCCAAATTCAATCCTGAGAACATCCCAGAATGCAATAAACACACAATAATCCCTAACCATTGCAAAGCAACCATAAATCACACCAAATAATGTTGAAATAAAACAGCAAAACCTAAAAACGCAAAAAATCCCATAACGTCCGTAATCGTCGTCAGAATAATACTCGAACATTGCGCCGGATCCATTCCCAACGCCTTCATCGAAAGCGGAATCAACGCGCCCACAAACCCAGCAATCGTCAAATTCACGACCATGGCTAAACTAATCACAACACCCAACATATAATTGCCCTGCCAAAGCCACGCGATTAAACCCGTAACCACTCCAATCGCAAGCCCATTAATAATGCCAATTTGTAATTCTTTTGAAATCAATTGCCGCGCTTTTGACGAAGGAATTTCACGCATCACAAGTCCGCGCATTACAACGGCTAACGATTGCGCTCCCGCATTTCCACCCTGTCCAGCCACAACAGGCAAATACACGGCAAGAATTGTTATCCGCGCGATAATATCTTCAAAAAGTGAAACAACCCACGCCGCTAAAAAAGCAGTCATCAAATTCACATACAACCAAGGCAATCGAGTTTTTAAAGAAAAACTGATCGGCGAAAAGACATGCTCATCGCCGCTGGCCCCGAACATTTTCTGCAAATCTTCACTCGCCTCTTCCTGCACATCTCCGATCAATTGTTCAGCATGAATAATCCCGCATAGGCGGCCTTCTGAATTGACAACCGGCACCGCAAAAACATGACGGGTTGATAATTCGTGCGCGACTTTCTCACGATCATCAAAACAATTCACTTTAAAAAGATCCGTGCGCATAATTGAAGCCAAAATATCCGTCTCCTTTGCCAACAGCATGTCGCGCATATTCATGATTCCGACGAGATGGCCGCGATAATCCAAAGCATAAATATAGGAAGCCGCATTGCCTTTGCTTGCTAACTCCCGAATCTTTTGCACCGCCTCCTTGACCCTAATGTCCTGATGAAAAGCGATAAAATCAGTTTTCATAATCCGGCCCGCACTGTCCTCCGGATAAGTCAGTAATTCCTGAATCTCTTTTTTCTTTTTTTCATCAAGATTCTCTAAGAAAATCGCCCGCTTTTCCGCGCTCAACCCCAAAAACATATTCGCCGCGTCCGCGAGCTGTAAATGATTAGCGAATTTTATAAAAAGTTCATTCGACAATTTATCGGCCAATTGAGCCTTAGTACTGTCATGCAAATGTTTAAACGCCTCTAATGCAACTAACGGCGAAACTTTATTAAATACCTCAATCACCTCTTCCGCCGGCATAGTTTCCAAATGCCGCGCGACCATTCCGGGGTCAGTTTCAAAAAACTTTTTAGTAAGGGCAACGAGCGGGAGCTGATTTTTCATAAACACCGTTTCTTGTATCGATTTAGAATACGAAAATTGTAATATCTAAAACACATCATCTATTACATTTGACCCGTTTGATTGTACCTAAATTCTTAAGCATAATCTATGATTCTATTGGATTATTAGCAATAAAAATGATAAAAAGGATCATCATGAAACTCAATCTTCTGATCACTTTCTTTTTCTCCGGCATTTCCGCGTTGATCTATCAGATCACATGGCAAAGACTTTTGACTATTTATTACGGCGTCGGCGCGATTTCGATCGCTTTAATTGTTAGTGTTTATATGTTCGGATTAGGTTTAGGGGCTTTGTGGGCAGGCCGTTTTAGCAAAACCCACAAAGATCTGATTGGATTATATTTCCTAATTGAATTGGGAATCGGTATTTTCGGAATTTTAAGTTTCCCGATCATCATGACTATCGGCAAAAAAACAGCCGGGAGCCCTTATATCCTAGCGGCTTTTTTTGAAAGTATACTCATCTTTATTCCAACAGTATTGATGGGCATGTCATTACCAGTGCTAATCAAAATATTCAACCAGTTTATCCCTAATCTATCAAAATCAATCAGTCGCCTTTACTTTGTAAATACACTCGGTGCCGCGGCGGGATCTCTCATCGCAAGTTACTGGTTAATTTCATTTTACGGTATTAAACAAGCCATTATTGTAGCGGCCGTAATTAATTTGCTTTTGGCGGCCAATATTTTGATGCTCCGAATACTAGGAACAAAAAAGTTAAACAATGAAGTTTTATTAGAAAAATCTTCGATGCCCCAAAAAACTGTTTTGCGTATACCAACGCTGGTTTTTGTTACCGGTTTTTTAGCCATCGGGTATGAATTGATATGGTTTCGCATTATCGGGGTATTGGTCAAATCCTCATCATACGCCTTTGCGAGTGTTCTTGCCGTCTATCTTTTGGGAATCGCGATCGGCAGTTATTGTATTGCCGGATTTATTAAGAAAATGTCGCTAGCGCAACGAAAGTCGCTTTTCTTTAAAATACAAATCTGGATTGCCCTAAGTGTTGCCGTAATCTTTATTGGATACTATTACGCGACTTTAAACACTTCGTTTAAAGTTTGGACGGAAATGAGCTTTAAACAAATCGAACATCCCGGAATTTATTCTTTTCTTAAAACATACGGCACAAATACGTTCCTTGAATTAATCGTTCGTTTATTTCGATTAGGCGATGTCTTTATCTGGCCAGTTTTCTTTCTATTAATCCCGACAATATTAATGGGTGCTTCTTTTCCGTTGATTGTCGGTGTTGCCTGTGAAGAAAACGCCGACATAGCTCGCGCGGCGGGAAAAACTTATTTTTTCAATGTTCTTGGCAATCTCACGGGCGGGATCATGACAGGATTATTGCTACTGCCTTTATTGGGATCGGAATTAACGACGTTTCTATTCATTTTTGTCGGGCTATTATTCGCTTATCCTCTCTTAAAAGAAGGAAAATCCCCTAAATTTTATCTTAGTCTAGTATGTATCGCTCTGCTTATTGGCTATTTTTTTCCTAAAAAAGGTGAAATCTTTAAGGTCATTCATCCAACATTTGCAGGATTCAAGCAATATTTCTCGGAAGGCAGAGAAGGTGTTGTCATGACCTATGTAAACGATGAAGGAACTGTCCACAATTATATTAATGGTGATTCCCACGGAGGTCGGCCGGCTTATTCATTTTATGTTCAAGTTGTCGAAGGAGTCGGCGCCGCTCAAAATTTTGAAAATATTTTAGTGATCGGTTATGGTACGGGATCCATTACGGAAGGAATTCTCAAAGTCCCCGGTGTCAAAAAAGTCACGGTAGTGGAATTAAATCAAACATTGTTAAAGAATTTGGCACAAATCCCAATTTTTCAAGAATTAATGAAAGATCCCCGCCTGACATTTGTTTTGGATGATGCCAGACGATTTTTGCAGAGTCGAAAAGATCAATACGATTTGGTTTTTATGAGTCCGCTGCGATCTACCGTAGCGTACAGCAACAATATCTACTCTCAGCAATTTTTTGAATTGGTATCGGCGCATCTTACTACCAATGGAATTTTTGTCGTTTGGTCCGACGCGCTGGATACGACTTTTCGAACCATTGATCAAGTTTTTCCATACAAACGTCTTCACGTCGGCAACATGGATGGATTTTATTTAGCCTCCAACAAACCACTCGCCCAATATAAAAATGCCGCCGCTATAAAATCAATGTTTTTGTCCTTCAATCAAGCTTTTCAAGATAAAATCTTAGCCGCGAGTCAAGGAGTTGACATTATTATTCCGGAAACTTTGCGAGCCCACATGCACAATTATCCTCCATTACAAGACTGGCGCCCAATGTCAGAATATTATCTAGGCATTTGGTTTGCAAACCATTCGTTGAAAAAACAAGATACAAAGACAAATAAAGTATCACCGAAACTTTAAAAGATTAAAAACAAAAATCAACCGATTTCACCGCGAGCACATTGTGCACACGTGAGAAAATATTAATCAATTTGCGTCTCCATGATCTTTGCGATGAAAGAACCGATAAAGAACCGGCAACACAAGCAACGTAAGGATTGTCGAAGATAAAATACCTCCAATAACAACCGTCGCTAATGGTCTTTGCACTTCCGCACCGCGACCAGTGGCTAAAGCCATTGGAACAAATCCCAATGACGCAACGAGTGCCGTCATCAATACTGGCCGTAATCTTGTCAATGCCCCCTGCTTAATCGCTTCGACAAGCGGCTTGCCATCTTCACAAAGTTTTTTAATAAATGAAATCATAACCAGTCCATTTAAGACCGCGACACCGGATAACGCAATAAACCCAATACCAGCTGAAATAGAAAACGGAATGCCGCGCAACCACAACGCTGTGATCCCGCCCGTCAACGCAAGTGGCACTCCAGTAAAAACCAATAAAGCATCTTTGACCGTTCCAAAGGACATGAACAATAAAAGAAATATCAGCAATAAGGCTACCGGCACAACAATGCTTAAACGCTTAGTCGCTGACATCATCTGCTCAAATTGACCTCCCCAATCTGTCCAGTAACCAGCCGGGATTTGGACATTATTATCAATGGATTCTTCTGCTTCCTTAACAAAAGAGCCGATATCACGTCCGCGCACATTGGCTGTAACAACAATCCGGCGTTTTCCGTTCTCACGGCTTATTTGATTAGGCCCGGGTGCTACAATAAATTTAGCAACAGCACCTAGCGGTAAATAATTAGACTGTATTTCTATTCCATTGTTAGTCATACCAGCATCATCTTTTTTAGGCAAAGGAATCGGTATCCTTTGCAAAGCTTGAACATCCGTGCGCAACTCTTCGGGAAGCCTTACGATTAAATCAAAGCGACGATCCCCTTCAAATACTTGACCAGCAGATTTTCCACCGATAGCGATCTCAATGACTTCTTGAATATCCCCGATATTTAATCCATATCGAGCCGCTTCTTTGCGGTTGATTTCAACCGTCATCATGGGCAAACCGGTGACCTGCTCAACTTTAACATCCGACGCACCCTTTACTTGCTTTAGAATCTCAGCGATCTTCTGACCTGCTGTTAATAACACATTCATATCATCGCCAAATATCTTGACCGCCACATCACTTCGCACACCAGCAATCAATTCATTGAATCTCAACTGAATCGGCTGAGTAAATTCATAAGCATTGCCGGGAACTTTCTTGACATCCTCTTCAATCGCGCTCACCAAGTCTGCCTTTGAACGCTTTGGATTCGGCCATTCTTTACGGGGTTTGAGCATAATGAATGTATCAGCAACATTTGGCGGCATTGGATCGGTTGCAATTTCCGCGGTCCCTATTTTTGAAAATACCATCTCGACTTCTGGGTGCAACTTGATCTGTTCTTCCAACACATGCTGCATTTCAACAGCCTGCGTTAAACTTGTTCCGGGAATGCGCAGAGCATGCATTGAGATATCTCCTTCGTCAAGACTTGGAATAAACTCACTTCCCAATCTTGTCGATAAAAACGCCGTCAAACACATCAATACCAGCGCAGATATAACCACAATCTTCTGATGCCCCATGACCCAATTTAACACTGGAACATAAGCTTTTTGGGATTGAACCATAGCGACATTGTCTTTTTCAGAAACTTTCCCTGACAAGAACACCGCGATGGCCGCGGGAATAAACGTTACCGAAAGGATCATGGCTCCTATTAAAGCGGCAACAACACAAAAAGCCATAGGAACAAACATTTTGCCCTCAACACCGGTCAATGTCAAAATCGGCAAATAAACAGTCATGATAATCAATTGACCAAAAACGATAGATTGCTGAACCTCTTTAGATGAGTGAAAAACAAGATCCAATCTCTCCGATAAATTAAGAGGCCGTTTTAACCGATGTTGTTCTTGCGCAAACCGACGAATGCAGTTTTCAACAACAACCACAGCACCATCGATAATGATGCCGAAATCAAGCGCGCCTAAGCTCATCAAATTAGCACTGACTTTATTACTGACCATGCCGGTAATTGTAAATAACATAGAAAGTGGAATCACAGCGGCGGTAATAAGCGCCGCCCGAATATTACCTAAAAACAAAAATAAAATAACAATCACAAAAAGCGCGCCTAAAAAAAGATTCTCCTTGACTGTCTCAATGGTGGCATCAACAAGAGTCGTTCGATCATAAACAGTTTTCGCAACAACGCCCTGTGGTAAAGTTTTGTTAATCACCTTCATCTTTTCTGAAACACTATGAGAAACGGATCGACTATTTTCCCCCATCAACATAAAAACAGTTCCCAACACAACTTCTTTTCCATTTTGAGTCGCCGCGCCCGTCCGTAATTCTTTGCCCTCTATGACAACAGCAACATTCTTAATGTAAACCGGAACTGCTTCATGATAACCAACGATAATCTCATTAACTTCCTCAATACTGCTGACTTGTCCGGGCGCGCGAATCAAATACTGCTCCCCTGCCCTTTCAATATATCCAGCACCAACATTTTCATTATTTCGCTTTAATGCCGCAATAATATCTTGAAAAGTCAATCCATACGAAACCAGCCGGTCAGGATAAGGAGTGACATGAAATTGCCGTTCATACCCTCCAATGGTATTGACTTCCGTAACGCCAGACACATTACGAATCTGAGGTTTAATCACCCAATCCTCAATCGTACGTAAATCAGTCGGTGTGTAAGCACTGCCGTCGGATTTCTTAGCCCCTTCTTTGGCTTCAACCGTCCACATAAAGATTTCACCAAGCCCGGTAGCGATTGGCCCCATCACCGGTGCCACACTCGGCGGCAGTTCACCTTTTGCCTCCTGTATACGTTCATTGACCAATTGACGGGCAAAATAAATATCTGTCCCATCCTTAAAAATAACTGTAACTTGCGACAGCCCATAACGTGATAAGGAACGTGTTTGCTCAAGACCCGGCAAACCGGCCATAACGGTTTCAATAGGAAAAGTGATGCGCTGTTCCACTTCAAGAGGAGAAAAACCCGTCGCTTCTGTATTGATTTGAACCTGTACGTTGGTAATGTCAGGAACAGCATCAATCGGCAAACGTTGAAAACTATAAACACCGACACCTCCAAGCAATAAAGCCGCTATCAGAACAAAGACCCGGTGTTGTATTGAAAACCGTATAATTTTATCCAGCATATTTAATCTCCTAAAAAGTTAAAAGGTTTCTTAATGGTCATGAGCGTGCTCCATTTCGCTTTCTAAAAGCTTGGATTTAAGAATAAATGCTCCGCTGACAACCACGGAATCACCTTTTTTAAGTTCTCCGGAGATTGCGGCTTCTTTTGATGTTTTAGATTTGATATCTACAACTCGTTTCTCAAACGTTTCTTTATCCGTTTTGACAAAGACAATACTCTTGCCTTCCACATTTTGAACTGCATCCGACGGCAATGTTAAATAAGAAGAATCCTCGACAACCTCAATCTCACCGCGCACAGACATCCCCAGTTTTAACAGTTGGATAGGATTATCCACAAACGCCTTAATGCGGGTAGTAAACGTCGATTCATCGACCCGCGGAGAAATAAAAACAATATCGGCGGAAAATGATCTGTCTGGATAAGTAATTGGAAAAACTTTCATCTTCTGCCCTAATTGAATATGTGCCAAATCCTTCTCATACACATCAAAATTAGCCGAAAGACGCGTCATGTCAGCAATGGTGTACAAGGCGTTTGTCCCATCCACATGGTCGCCTTTCTTAATAAACTCTGCGATAATCGTGCCTGAAATCGGGGCTTTAATTTCAATAATCTCACCGCCGGTTTGAACGGCAATCGAACATAAGCGCATCCCCGCCTTGATAGACTGCCCCAAACTAATAAAAGCCTCTGTAACATTACCGGATTTTGTCGAATGGACATGCTTGACGTTTTCAACATCTTGGGCAATTCGACCATTGACGAGAATTTTTTGTATCAATGGCTCTGACTCAATTGAGATAACTTTAATATTTCCAAGTTGCTGCGATTCTTCAGAAAGTTTGATCACACCTTGATCATGAGAATCCTCGCTATGATCATCGTCATGGTCATGACCATAATCCTCACCATGGTCATGATGTTTGTGATCACCATGAACTTCTTTATGCTGATGATTTTCTGAAGCTAAAACATTCCTTAACCCATACAAAGAGATAAGGGCAAAAACCGATACCGTAAAAAAAACCAAAAAAATACCCTTAAAGTTTTTCATTTAAGAAATCCTCCTGTCGTAATGACTGTGCTAAAAATACTTCGAGTTCACTAATGCTTTGGCTTAAATTAAACAAAGCCTGATAATAATTAACCTTGGATTGAGTTGCCGTCCTAATTTGATCTAAATAATTTAGAAAATCAATTTTCCCCTCGCTATATCGTAAGTTTGCTAATCGCAATAACTCATCGGCTTCTTCAAGCGATTTCTTGCCAATATCCAATTGCTTATGATGAAGATCCGCATTCAAATAAGCCTCATAAACTTCCAATGACGCTTGATTGTGTAACGCTTTAACTTTTTGTTCTTGAATTTCCTTTTGGGCTTTGGCCTTTTTGACTTCGCCTTGATTTAAATTCCAAATCGGAATGCTGATGCCTACCAAAACGGCATAATCATCCTTATCTTCTTCATCAATGCGTTTAAACCCAAGATAATAGGAAGGCAGACGTTTTAAGTGTTCTTTAACAAGGTTCTTTCTTTTGACATCCAATTCCAAATCCGCCATCTTAATATCCGGCCTATTCATAAAACCAATGTCCTTAATATCCTCAAAAGTCATAGAGAGTTCTTCTTCTTTTAACTCTTCTACAACTTCAAAGTCTGTTTCCATGGGGCGGCCTAACATTAAATTAAGCCGCGCCTTACCAGTCTGCAATTTCTTCTGAACGCTTAAGAAATCATTTTCAGCTTTTAACAATTCGATTTTGGCGCGCTGAAAATCATTTTTAAGCGCCTGCCCGGAATTGTACCGCAGTTGAACACGGCTAAAGAATTGACGCATGGCTTCCAAATTCTGGGATGAGAGTTCGATTTCTTTTTTATGAAGGATGATTTCGGAATAAGACTGCCGGACGTTTAAATAAATATCCATCCATACAGACCTTAATTGTTCTTCTTGTATTTTTACTTCCCCAGAGGCAATCTTGCCTTTAAGAAACCAGACCCCTAAGGGATCAAACGGCTGTTTAATTTCGACAGCGTCCAAATTAACATCCCGCTCACCGCTCGCATCCTTTTTAAAACCGCCAAACTCTAATTCAGCTTCGGGATTGCGAAACGTCCGTACAGTCATCAAATCACCTTTTGCGAACTTAATGCTATGCCTTGCCTCAATCATTTGCGGATTATGCTCAAAAGCAATCTCGAGAGCTTCCCTAAAGTTCATTCTCTTATGATCAATCACCGCGGGAACTGAAGAACCAAACGACACCGTCGATAAAGTCAATAAAAAAGCACAGCAAATAAATAATCTTTGGAAATTCTTACCCATAAATTTAGACTCCGTCTAGCGTATTTTCCTAAATTAAAAAACAAAACTCATTTTAAGAAAGATAAATCGGAGGTCTTTTTAAACGGGCAATGGTGGGATTTTGGTAGGAAAGATCTTGAGTGATCTTAAAAACAGACTCTTTATAAACCGCCTCAAATGAAGAATCAGAAAGAATCACAACATTAAAACTCGTGTGGCAAATGGACGTGCACTGATGGCTAACCGGCGATGTGTCAAAATGATCGTCACAAATAGCTTCAAGCGGCGCGATCGAGAAGACTAAGGCAGAAAGGATAACGATAAAAATAAACTTCTTAAACATACTAGGTAGTGTACCGTAAAAAATCATTTCGTCAAGATGCTCACTGTTTACTCTCACCACACTTTATACCCAGTTGACAACATCAGCTTACTAAGATCACTTTTCCATCATCTCTCTAACCCATTGATAAACCCGCGTGGTTACCTTGACTATTTCATCCGCATCAGCTCGATTAACACTGCGACATTCATACTGAACAGCGTTTTTTCGAGCGATAATCTTACGGAGCTGCTTAGCCTTTTCGGTGGCGCCTTCAATCGGTAATTTTGAAACTAGCTCACAGACATCGAGATGATCTTGCGAAATTGAGCGCACACCTTTTTCATTCACACAAATCGCATCCGCCGAAGAAATCGCACATTGCAATGCCAACGTTGCGGCCGCGTTCCAATTATTCGCGTGAAAAGCGCTCAGCATTTGATCATAATTGTCCGACGCTTTTTTTAAATATTCTCTAGCAGCAGATTTACTCTCTTCTCTTACCTTCATTTCACGCGCTGTCACATCACACCTCCAGAGGTTCTTTACCATATAAAACTGAATAAGACTTTATTAACGTGGAAACCGGAGGCAAATTTTTCTTAAGACGTTCGCGAAATTCTAATACAGACTTTACATAAAAATCCAAATAAACACCAAAATATGATTTGAACCGTTCCGCAACAGCAGAATTAAAGATTTCTGTGACCCGCTTCACATCGGCGACTTTGGCGACAACCACAGCCACATCAACATCACTTCCTTTATTAGCAGTACCGTCTTGAACGCTTCCAAAAAGAATTAAAGAAACAATCTCTTTCTTGATATTGGCTTTTTTTATCTCATCCAAAAGTAAATCACGAATCTCTCCCCTATAATTATTCTCTGCTTTAAACATCGGACGAACAATCTTACAAACAGTACGGTCCTCTTCATTCAAAGAGTAAATATGTTGTTTCCCAATTGTTTCAAGATTAAGAATATTGCGGGAATAAAGGTCTTTTAAAGACTGATGTGTTGATGGCACAGAAAATCCTGCCAATTTGGCAATCTCCCGACCAGTAGCCCTTAACCCTTTACGGGAAGAGAAAACACGCAAGATGGCTAATTTTGAAGGCGAACCAAAGACTTCACTAATTTCAAAGGGGGAATCCATAAAATACACCTAACATGTGTAAGGTTAACCTAACATGTAAAGTATACCATTGTTTTTAACTGTGTCAACTTTGACTCACTCCACCAACAATACGTCTATCTAAAATAAAACACAAATAATCGGCGCTGTTTCTCACTTAATATTCATGATTATTTAACTTGCGCAAGAATGGATCCCCGGCAAGAACTTTCGGAGATGACATTGCGCGAGAACTTTTTTATTTCCTTCTTCCGGAAACAATATGCCAAATCAGTGCAGGAACAATAAGAATGCCCGCGATACCATGAATGTTTCTTAGATATAATCGCAATACTTCATCCCCGCAATAATAAAGGCCATACCCGCTTAAAATAAGCACCAAACACCACAGTATCAAAATGATCGCTGTAAATCGATTGCGATCGTGAGCCCACCCCCGCTGCATATGACGCGGGATCAGAAAACCTAAGAGGACCAAGGATGCCATCGCGGCCGCCCCATGAATGCGCAAAAGCCATAATTTAATCCAAGCAAAAGTTTCAATATTGCTGTCATTAAATTGCTCATAATAATGAATGCCCATCCAAGTCGCGCCAGACAAAAACAATATCCCAAAGATCGTGTAAAACCAAAATCTCAACTTCCAACTAAAGCGAATCCCTTTTATTCTTTTCTGCATTCTCCCTCCAAGGAAACCATTCGATTGTCAGGATAAATGATAAATGCAGATGCTTCAAGCTGAGATAACAATTTTATTGATTCACTTTCTAAAGCTAAAACAATCTTAGTCAATGCGTCAGCGATCATACATGTTTTAGCACACACCGAAATGCTAAAAGGTCGTCGCAAAAACTCCCCCGTCCGTCCATTAACCTGCGCACAATTCTGGACGACATCTCTTGATTCCTCATAAGAGTTCGCGGTTGTCGCTAAAGCCATATTTTTTAATGACGGCAACGCGACCAACTGCCCCATCGTCAAAGGATGACGCACATAAACAGGATATTCATCATCACCAAAACAGCGCATATCGCCACCGGCATTAACTAATCCGCTCTCGACTCCATGATCTTGCAAAACTTTCATCGCCTTATCAACCGCCAGTCCTTTGGCAATTCCACCAAGATCAATACACAATGACTTTGCGAATCTTACTCTTTGATCTAACATTAAATCGATGTCGCAAGTTTTGCCGCACAAAGGTTCTACTTCTCTGAAGAATTCATGACGAGGCAATCGATCGCAATCCATCAAATGTGACGCCACCGCAATATCAAAAACCCCATTACTTAATTCATACAATTCCTGAGAACACTTTAATACCGCGTATGTTTCCTGACTGACACGAACAGGCTTTTGCTTTGCGAAACGGTTTAAATATGATATTTCGCTTTGCACGTCATGAAAACTCATTAACCGCTCAATACGTTCGATCTCAACAAATGCCGCGTTAATGGCAGAATTTGTCTTTTCTCTCGAATCACCGACAGCCGTGATTTCAACAAATGTACCCAACAGTGGTCTACAACGATGAATTTTGTTTTTTAATAATAGTGTCATATAAAGCAAGACTTCGTTTAACGCCCTCAGTCACATGCCGACAGGACAAAGTAGCACCACTGATATTGCGAATGTCACGATTAAATTGAAATGGGGAAGAAATCGTTTTTCCAATAAATTGTTTTCGCCATTTTTTTTGACGCACTTCATTTCCGTGCGCTTCTCGGTATTCCATAATTTCAATCTGGCGTATACTTCCATCAGGATCAATGCCGATTGCATACGTAATAAGCTCATGCTTTCCGATAACTTTGTCCATAATGAAATATTGACCTTTGTCTGTTTTCCAAATGCTTTGATTTTTGGAAACAGCAAGCCCTCCCTTTTCTTTAATTACTTTTTGCTCTTCCAAAGTCAGGCTTACCAAAACTTCCGTAAAATGTTCTCCCGGAAAAATCAATTGCTGTGCCTCGCTAACCGTTAAATAAACCATAGCAAAGCCCGGCCCAGCCATCAAAACGATGGCTGGAACCGAGATCATTGCAATCGGAAAACTTTTATTTGAAAAAACCATTATGTTCTGCCTTTAAGAAACTTTTAAAACCCAATCGCGGCGGATGATAGAAAACCATTATTATTACCGCGTTCAAGAGCTTCATTGTCCGTTTGATTCCACTGATATTCAAGTTTAAACACAAAATTATCAATGGGACGATAATTAAAGCCAAGAGTATAACGCTTCTCTTTATTATTGCCCGTTCCGGCATCGCTATCGTCGCTAATCAAAGCCCAGTCATAGCGCCCAACCAACGCTAATTTGGGATCTTTAAATCCACGTCCCAAAAACGAATAGTCTAGAAATTTGGGCCAAAATTTATAAACTAACTGTGTATAGGCTCCTTGAAAGAAATTTGCCACGTCGACATTCTTTTGATTAACGTCAAAATAAGCATATTCATTAATCCATTCCACTGGGCCCAAGGTCATAAAGATATCAACACCTACACCACTGATACGATTTCGCATCCCATCGTAGCGCCCTGTGTAACCGCTCACGCCAATTTCCTGATTAAGCCATGGACTGGCCGCAAGACGACCAACGATCGCCTTGTTATCATTATTATCAACCTTTAAACTTGATCGACCTCCACCTAAACCCGTATCTGAAAAACCAGAATCTAAACCATTAACAACATAAAGCTCATAATCCCAATTTAGATCTTCATAATTGCCTAGACTCGGATTAAATTTACCAAAAATACCCGCCCCTGCTTCTGTCCAAGTCGTCGGAACAATATCTTTAGCCATAATCGGTCGATCGGTAAGCGTTTGCAAATCCGAATCATGATAAAGATTGTATCTTCCAAACGGCACTAACAGCGCTCCAGCTCTAATATTAATTGCATCATTAATTAAATAATCCATATAAGCTTGTTCAACTTTTAGTTCTCCATCATCATTACCGGCATCGGGTCCACCATACTCGATCTCTAACTCGGAATTGAAGCGCAATCGCTCATGAGGAAAAGCACCAATATTAATAATCCATCGATGCTGAAGAACGGATGAAGTCGTATTCTCAAAATCGGAATACTCGACATCAACATATCCACCAACAGAAACATTACCAAAGCCAAAGGGATTTTCAACAACAACACCACCCTTGCCAACCGGCGCATTACCTCGTCCAACGTAATCGACACCTACGCCCTGCTGACTCTGTTGCTCCAATTGCGCGACTTGCCGCTCTTGACTTACGCTGATAGCTTGGACTTTTGCACTTTCTTCTTTTTGTTGATTACTCAAATCTTCTATCTTTAATTCTAGTTCTTTGATGCTGGCATCATAAGTACTTTTCATCTGACGCATCATCTCTTTAACTTCATCAATTGTCTGAGCCGCAACTGGAAAAGACAAAGAAAGAACTAGAAAACAACTTCCCCAAAAAACATTCACCATCTTCATTTCTTTCCTCCACATATAAGTTTAATAATGACGTATATTCACCCATCACCACAAATTTGTCAATATCTTTTTAGAAAAATGTTTTTAGATTATCCGCATAACCTTATATTCCCGTCGTAATAACATGTTTATGGATTGTCTAGGCCAAGCTCTTTTTGTCTTTAAAATACGTTTGTTTTATACTTATTTATCCGGTGATAAGGCAATGATCCTGATCAATTCCACCACCGCTTGACCCATCTATTGCTCGCCCTGCTGAACAATTTGAACATAAGATCCAATTCACACTGAACAACGTGCTTTTCATTAATAATATTTTTATCTTTTATCAGAGATATCCTTGTGGCATCATATCGTATGTTTTTTGACGTAAAAAATAAAACGTATTATCCCTTCTTAGATGGATTCCGGGCGATAGCAATTATCTGGGTTATGCTTAATCATGCTCTGGCCTTTACCCCAGATCTTCAACACATGGGCTTGGTAGGCAAGTTCATAGGACGAATAGGGGAAATCGGGTTTTTCGGTGTTGATATTTTCTTTGTCATTAGTGGATTTCTAATTACCGGGCTGTTAATCGACGACCTCCAAGATAAAATTCGCGTCAAACGGTTTTATACTCGGCGTTTCTTCAAAATTGCCCCACATTATCTTTTGCTTGTTATTGTCGGCCTACTTGTCCTTCCGCTGATCGCCCCGAACGAGCAGATAAAGCCCCTTAGTGTCATCTCCTATTTATTTTTCTTCCAAAATTATGTACCACCGATATCCTCGTTGGCGCATTTTTGGTCACTTGCTATCGAAGAACATTTTTATCTTAGCTATCCACTCCTATTGGCCCTGATTTGCCGTTTAACGACTAATGTAAAAGCGCGCCACATCCTGCTCTTTGTCCTGCTCATTACATTGATTGTCGCGGCCAATTTTATCCGCGCCTACATGTTCAATCATCATCATGGGCCATATAAACCGCCGCTTTTGTTTCAACAAACCCATATGCGTTTTGATGCTCTAGTTTTTGGATGTCTAATCAAATTGCTCGAATCGTATTTGCTCAACATCCCGCGCTGGATGAGCCATATTTTTAAAAACCTCTTTGTCATCCTAGGGATTATTCCATTCGTTTATTTATATTTTCATTATTTTAAGTATGGCTGGATGTATTATACGATGGTTTATTGCGCAGCTGGTTTTTTGATTATGGCCGCACTCTTAAAACAGATTCTATTATGTTTTATCACTGAACTCAAATTCTTGCGCTGGATCGGAAAGAATTCGTATGGAATTTATCTCTGGCACTATCTCATCGCCCGTATCATTTTTAATAATCAAAATCACATAACCGACATTTTTCACACATGGTCGATCGCTAAGCCTTTTGATATGATTTTGATGACTGTTGTTTATACTGTGCTCTCCCTTGGGCTAGGGGTTTTGACGACGGTAACGGTTGAGAAGTATTTTCTCAACGTGCGCAAGAGGGTAGCGCCTTAACACGCCTACGTAAACAAGAAACAAAATTGGTTGCGGCCAATTAGGGACGTGCGGATGGAGCTAGATTCTGTTCGCCCTTTAAGCTCGAAGAACCTCATCGAAATAATGTGCGGGATTTGTGCCAAGTTCTATTGTGCAATCTCGCCATTTTTCCAATCAATCCACACAAAATCCAACAGCTTCAATATATCATCCGAGACAAAACTTTGTTTGCACACTAGACATTCTAAGCTTTTACTTCCACAACGTTGCCATGCCGTCTTCGAGCGCTTTGGCATTGAAATAAATTCCCTGCGCTGCAATTTGAGCCATATCTTTTTCTTTTGGCAAATAATAAAGATCAACCAAGTAGCGATCCCAATTATCACTTTTATACGTTTTGACGACGATATCATTGGAATCTTTAAGCAGACGTTGGGCCCAAACCTTCGCGCGCTGCCCAGCCAAAGTCGACATCTCCGGACAATCAACACCACGCAAACGCAATCTTTGCTCACTCCAGTATCCAAAGCCTTGGTCAACATTAACCAAAAAAGTATCACCGTCGATCACGCGCTTGAGCTTAGCTTGGAATGTGAATAGTTCATCGGCTCGAGCGCTTGAGACTTTTAGCTGATAACCAGACTTAAGCTTATGTGAGGTATAAATATATTTATTGTTTAATTTGGCGTCTGCTCGCGGCGCCTCACAACGACCGGCAAAACCAATGTCCACAAACCAAGGAACAACAAACGAGTTGATCTCTTCTGCCGGCAAAAGACGATACGTAAACAATTGCCCTCTTGGCGGAGCCTTCAAGTTAAACTCCGTCGCTTTTGGCGTCGGCATCAAAGCCAGACGCATCATGTCAGCGGAAATGTTTTCTTTTAATATTCGATCCAACCAGGCAAGACGTTTCTGCTCGTCGCTAACAGATAATAAAAAACGATAATGCGACCAGCTAATGCCTTTGCGTAATGTGTTTTTTGGAAAATATCGAAAGAACTGTTCGCATTGCTGTAAGGTGCGCTCATGAATAGCCAAGTCACGCGAAAGCTGTTGGTAAAGTACACCAATCTCACCACGAGAAACATGGTGGACACGCAGATGGGTGTTAATAAGGCGACCGACGGACCAGTAGTTGTTGACTTTTTGCTGTTCGAGAAGCGCTTGAAAGCGAATAAGCCCGCGTTCAATCTCTCGTCGAATGTTGGCTAAAAGATGCGGATATCCGGTTTGTTTTGCGGGGATGGTCATGGGTTAATTATAACATTTGAACAATGCCCGACTAAATAACTTTGATTAGTTATTAGATTAAGTTGCTCTTTTTTGATGTTGGCTGGCCTTCTGGTTATGAGAGAACTAGGCTCAAATTTTAAGCATTGCAATTAAATAACTTACACTAAGCTCTCAAAATAATGTGCCGGATTTGTGCCAATTTTTCTTCTTCCGCTACAATATGGACATCCTCTCCCAATGCTACGTTTAGATACTACAGCTTGCCATTCATGACCCCTTGTGCAGACCCACCATACTTTTTTATTTGAACCCAATGTAACATCAGATGGATTTAAATTCTGATTTTTAGCATAATTCCATTCCTTGGCTAATCTTGGATTTAGATTTGCTAAACATGTCTCCAATGTTGGTCTATTCCCAGAACAATATGGGCATCCCGTCCCCGTGCTTCTGTGATTGACTGATGCTTCCCATTCATGCCCTCTCTTACAGATCCACCATACCCTTTTATTTGATGAAGGCCAAACATCGCTTGACTCTAATTTACCATTCTTAGTGGGATGCCATTCTTTTGCTAATTCTGGATTCTTTATAAATAAACTGTTCTCAAAAATTGGTCCGGGCAACATATCCCACAGTTTAATGAACTCTGAATGATTAGCTATTTTGCCTTTTTGAATATATTCCTTTATTTGTAGACTCTTATCCGAGTCTAATTTCATTTTATCGAGCAAAAAAGTATAGATTTTTTCAACTAAATGGAATATGCTCGGCCTAGCTGAATGAACAATATCATTTTCCGTAATGATTTCCAATCCCTTCTCCCGTAGCCTAATCAATTTAATCCCTTTATCCTGCAAAAAATGTGTTTTTTGCTTATCCTGGGCATATTTTCTTTTGTGCCAATATATTCCATCAACCTCAATCCCGAAATTAAGGCTCGGAATATAAATATCAACTTCGTTGCCTTCTATTTTTATTTTTAACTTAGCGTCGCCAAACATGAACTTTATTTCAGAAAAAATTTGCAACTCTAATTTAGAACACATTGAATTACAATGCGGACAATTGCTCCCGTCACTTCTAATGTAGGGTGCAGTTTGCCACTCATGTCCCTTTTTACATATCCACCATACTTTCCTATGTGTGCCTAGCTTTACATCTCTCGGCGTAAGATTTCCATTCTTTGTGGGATGCCATTCTTTTGCTAATCTCGGATTTAGTATTGCCAGACAAGTTTCTGCTGTTGCCTTTCTTCCAGAGCAATATGGACATCCTGAGCCCTTCGTGCTCCTATGATAAACTTTTGCTATCCACTCATGACCTTTCTTGCATATCCACCATACTTTCTTATTTGAACTTAATGAAAAATTTTCTGGTTTAAGATTTCCATTCTTACCTTGATTCCATTCTTTCGCAATTTCGGGTTTTAAGTAAGCCAAACTATTCTCAATTGAAGTTTTTTGACCACAACAATATGGACATCCTTTTCCTTTATTCCTATCATAAACTTGAGCTTCCCATTCGTGCCCTTTCTTACATAGCCACCATATTTTCTTAGCGGATCCAGAAGTGACATTATCTGGTGTTTTCTTTCCATTTTTTAAGGGATGCCATTGGTTTGCTAATTCTGGACTGGTAGTGCGCAAACAATTTCCCTCATTAACTTTCTTCCCCGCACAATAAGGGCATCCTCTTCCTACATTTCTAGCGCTGACTGTAGACTCCCATTCATGACCTTTCGCGCATATCCACCATACTTTTTTATTGGAACCGGGCTTAACGTCCGCTGGGGTCAGTTTGCCATTTTTAATTAGATGCCATTGGTTTGCCACTTTGGGATTAACCCAAAGCAAACTAGCACAAAAAGGGCAACCCATATTTCTAATCGCTCTATAATGCACACTCGCCAACCATTCATGTCCTTCAATACATTTCCACCACACTTTTCTCCCTGATCCAATCGTGACATCTTTAGGCGTTAAATTAACATTTAGTGTGGGGTGCCACTCTTTTGCAATTTCTGGCTCCAAAGCATTCAAACAATTATCCATTGAAGCTTTATTACCACTGCAATATGGACATCCCGTCCCTCTATTTCTACTAGCTATTATCGCCTCCCACTCATGGCCCCGACGACATAGCCACCAAACTTTCCTGCCAGAATTTGAAGTAACATCGGCGGATTTTAAGTCACCATTCTTGGCAGGATGCCATTCCTGCGCTAAAGTAGGATTGCAAATCTCAAGATTATATTTATTGGACAGTTTTTTATGAATCATGGTGCTAAATCATCGGTCTTATTACAAAGAAATCATTTTGTTGTATATTCAGCAGAAGCTATAAAACTCTTCCACTTTATTGTTATTTCGTTTTCTAATTCCTTTAGGCCAAGTCTTTTAGAAATAGATAAAAACGCAGAGAATATTGGGACAAGTGTTCTAAATACACCGCCTACCATTTCCGCCTGTCGAATCGTATCTTTCAAATTATTCATGGAAAAACGCTCCGTGCGGCCTTCATATGTTTCCATGATTGAACTATAAAATCCATGAACGTAACCAGTGTAAATATCATAAACCGCTTTTGCCATCTTCATAAATCCATGAGAATCTTTCGCTTTTGTGTTCTTAACGATGCTTTTAGCATAGGCAGAGTGGATACTATCCATGCTTACCCACCATTTCTGATTATTAAACAAATCTTCCTCGCATGTTATGTCATGTTGAAAATACTCCTTTTCTAATTTAGTTCTCATCGTCCCTAAATCCTTATTCTCATATGCTTCCTCGGCACATAATATTTTTGCCGTTAATTCAGTGATTACTCGAACTAAAACCCCGGCTTCCTGACAATGTCCTTCTTTTAAAAGACAGACTGACGCATGAAGAGTGCTAACGATTTTGACTGCCATCAACATTTGAAAATGCTCTAAAGTGGGATTCTTATATCTAAAGCCTGCATTTTCATTTTTGATAACCCAATTCGGTTTCTCAAGTTTATTACAGAAAATATTTACGCAGTATTCAAAGAAATCTGCTGAATCTTTAATTTTAGCGAGCTTCTGTATATCTAGGGGCTTCATTGAGAAAACCAATATGAATCGGCTAAGAAATGTGCCGGAATTGTGACAAGATTATATCAAAAATGACCTAAATTGGTCAAAATTGGTAGTAATTGGAGATTTGCAGAAGGCAAACAAAAACCCAGAATCCTCGTCGGAAACTGGGTTTTTATTTGGTCCCGCGGTGCGGGATCTCTTTGCCTTACGGCAAAAATTGTGGGGACAGGATTTGAACTCCCGCATCTGCCCTCTGGGCAAGCGGGACTTCCTCGCCCCTTTGGGGCTCGGTCGCTGTTAGCTCCGCTACACAATTCCGGCATTCTATCCCAGTCAGTCAAATAAAAAAGCCCCGATAAAGGGGCTTTTTTATTTGGTTGCGGGGACAGGATTTGAACCTGTGACCTTCAGGTTATGAGCTGGTTTAGGGGGTTTTCATGGTTTTTCGTGTTGTTTCCTGTTGGTCATTAATAGTATATATTGGAAAGACTTACGTATTTTTGTTTTTCTTCCTGTTTCCTGTTATTTCGCCTTAGGCTGCATGAAAGTGTATCCCAGCGGTATCCAAAGTTAACAATAAAAGTCTCGCAATCGCTTCAGATTTTGAGGCGGTTAACATGCCTAATTGCTTCATTAATATCACCGCAGAAACATGCCGTCATTATTCCTCAAATGGTGGATATTGAGGCGGAGCAACACCGGCACGGCTTAGAACTCTTGGCAACTTTCCGATGGAGTTTTCCTGGATCTCTTTGAATTCAACAATGAACCGCCAGTCGTCGCCATAATCAAACACAAAGAGCATCTTCTTGCCAACATCCTTAAAGACGGATGAAATCTTTGTTTCCTCGACACTCTGGGCCTGATCGTTTGTCGGTTCGGCACCGGCATCAACAAAGGCCTCGTACGCTTCTGTTTGCTCCCGTCCAGGATGTTTATTAATGTCCCCGTAAAACCCAAAACAATGATCACAATCAAAATCAAAGGCGTCTAAAATAACCTGCGCCAAGTGCACAAGGTTCTTATTACCAGAAACCGCGATCCGGCGCACAATATCCGCACCTTCAGCATACTGAATCATTCGTGCTTCAAACACATACGCCGATTGAGTTGGTACCGACCCACGCCGCTTCGATTGCGGTTTCTCTCCGGTAACCATTTCCCTAAAACATTCAATGGGCACTCCATAATCATGACGGCCTTCGCCTATGGCGCTGCGAAACATTGTGTTTAGCTCCCGGTTAGCGGCCACCATAGCTTCGTCACTCGCAAGGTGCGCGAACCTTGATATAATATAGGGAAACTCGAAGAGAATCTGATTCATAGATGCAAGGACGCTGCGGCTGATTGTTTTGGCAATCGTGATTTCCTGGGCGCGTTTCATAAACTCTTCGATCTGTCCGGCTGAGAACTCCTCATAAAACAGCGCCTTGGACAATTCCTTGCGAAAAAGCTCCGGCAGACCCTGAATATTTTTACGAGTAACACCCGCCACCACGAAAGAAAACAGCGTTCCGGCATGGGTGAACAGCAAACACTTGCGCCGGTCGATATAAAACAAATTGGCATACCATTCCTGCAATGCCCGCGTCTGATCGGAATAGTCCTTAATTTGAGCTTTAGGGATTCCTAACTCTTTCAAGACCTTAGTTGTACACCGGATAATAATCATATGAAAATTTTACCGCTTAATATTGCTATTACAACTTTTCTTTTCGCAAGAACGCTGCGACACACGCCTTGATTTGATTGAACGCTACAGGGTAAAAATCCCATGCATCCACAGAAACATTGACTATCAAAGAATCCTCATTTAGCCTTCTGACTTTATAACGCTCATGCACATGTCCGCAAAGATTCAATGGGACCGCCGGATCAGCATGTTCCGGTCGATGCGTCATACAGATATTTTGGGAACCATAATATAGATACATTTTGGTTATTATTGTCTTAAGGCTATTGCTGTTGTCGTGATTGCCTTTGATAAAGACAAACTTTCCGTTAAGCTTGTTTTCAAGCTCTCCAGCTATCTTGTTCCCGCCCTTAAAGACAAAGTCACCCAGAAAGAAAACAGTGTCTCCAGGTTTCACCCGTTCATTGTGTCGATGTATGATTGCCTCATTCATTTCCTCAACATTCTTAAATGGGCGACCACAATAGCGTATGATATTATGATGCGAAAAATGATAATCTGAAGTCCACCAATAGTTCATCTTTAAAACTCCATTACAAATAGAAAGCCCGCCGATTTGAGCATTATTAAGAGGCTTGGCGGGCAGATTAGTTTAAATGAATAAACGACTTACTTCTAAGCTGAAGCCATCGCTTTCACTATTTGCCTTTTTACAGTTGCGTTCAACTCTACAACTTTCATCCTGACTGTCATACCAATGTGAAGCAAAACTTTTTCTAATGTCACAATACTACTAAACTCACCATTTTCTATTTTTGAGATATGCTGCTGTGAAACACCTACTTCTCTAGCCAAGTCCGCTTGTGTTATTTTCTTTTTAATTCGATAATCAATAATCTTTCGGACAATATTGTATTTCTGTTGTTCCAATTCATACAACTCCTTAAAGTAAGGATTCTTCAGCTTTTCCTCTAAATGCTCATTAACGGTTATTTCTTTCATTTTTATCACCTCTTCTATTTAATTCTCACTTCTTCATATTTTGTTCTATATAAATTTTCATTCTTCCTTTAGCCGTTTTAATTTCCTTCTTTGGCACCGGCCCTTTTTTCTTTACCAACCCATTTGTTAATACTGCTTTTCCTTCATGATAAAAGAAATATAAAATCCGTACCCGGCCTTCAATACCAAAAAATCTTAACTCATAAATCTCATCTTCTAAATGTTTCGCGTGCGGCTCTGGCAAACTCTTCCCATAATCACTTAATAAGTTTATAACTTCAAAATATTTCTGTTGAGATCGCTCATCCAATGAATCAATAAATTCCTTAGCGGGCATCCTTCCAGAAGCTGTCTGGAAATAAACGCATTTAATTTTCTTCATAGAGATCTCTTTCTTTCATTTCAAGTATACAACTATATAGTTGTTAAGTCAAGGGCCAATTATTACCTATTATTCAAGCGATATAATGATGGATCATTAAACTATATAGTCAATAATATTATACAACTCAATATTTTGTAATATGTTACGTGTTTTATTATATAATACATGCTACAATAATTCAATTAATCGTTCGTACTCAAATAAAATATCCACTGCAAAACAAAACTAGCAAAAACAAGGCAACTGTAGTAATCTAAACTAATGAAAAGCATAAATTCATTTGGGATCTATCACAACCCACCCCTCATTATCGACCACACCCGCGACATATTAATAGATCCAAACAATACGAAAATCCTAAGCCAAAAAGTTGCTACCACCAAAATTAAACCTGGTTATAAAATTGATGTATTTGTTGATGGCCTTTTTAAATTCACACCTAAACAGCCCGTGAGTTATTCTGATATAGAACAAATGACAAACATCTTTTTCTTTTGTCTTTATGCAAAATTAAGATTCTTCTTGCCGAAAATGAATGCCTCTCTTTATGAAGTTATTCATTACAACAAAAATAATAAAATAAAAAATTACGGCATCAACCCTCTGAATAAGATATTCTTTGAAGCCAGAGATCCGAGCACATACAAAGCACATCCTATACTTGATTGGCGCAACAAATTTAGATACGAAATCAAATCATCATCAATTAAGAATGCTGCACAACTTGCTGAGAAACTGTTAAATCTAGACATAGATCTAACGATATTTAATCTAATCAATAAAAGTCATGTTGCTTACCAAAACTATGATTTCAACATGACACTGGCGTTCAATTGGTTAGCCGCAGAATATTTCCTAAGTAAGCTTTTTGACAATTTCATTTCTAAAAACCGGAAGACTATTAACCGTGACCGGAAATCAACTCTTGAACATTACATGGTGTCGGAGAAAATTGAAATAATGAATTTGTCTGGCCTAATTGACTTCAACCTCTATCAAGAAATTTCACATATACGAAAAAAAAGGAATAAATATTTTCACGATTTAAGACCCATCAATAAGGAAGATGCGGTGAGAAGCATTGAACTCACGCAATCCTTCTTGAAAATCTTTTATAACTTACAATTAAATTTCCGATATGGCCTTTTTATCGCAGGGATTTAATTAAACGCCTCAGTCTTTGTTCACCTCTTCAATTTTTCCTTCGTCCTTCGCCGCAAATACTTTCTCATCCAACCTTACCCCCACATCCGCATAGTGGCCCAGGTGCATCATGTGGCCGTAGCGGTCGATGGTCGTCTGAATCGAGGCGTGGCCCAACTGACTTTGGATAAACTTGAGGTTTTCGCCCTGGTCAATAAGCAAGCTGGCGTAGGAATGGCGTAGGTCATGGAAGCGCACCTTTCTCAGGCCTGCCGCTTCTAATGCCGGATGAAACCCGCGCTTAATCAAATTATCCGGATCAATGGGCTGCCCGGCTCCATTGGTAAAAATCAAATCGCTTTTATTGGGCTCATTCTTCTTCTCTGCCAATTCGGCTAGCCTAACCGTTTCATTAAACTTGTGATCTTCCAAAGCCTTCTTCAATGATGGCGGCAAGATAATGGTCCGCATTGAAGTTTTTGTTTTTGGTGTATCGAATCGCCATCTCGGGACATCCTCTCCCTTCTTGGGCCGATTGTCCCATTTCAAACTTCGCTGCACACGAATGGTATTGCTGTTCCAATCAATGTCACCCCATTGCAAGCCCAACAGTTCGCCTTTGCGCATTCCCGTCATGACAGCGGTATGAATCATGGTTTTGTATGGCTCGACGCTATGTTGTAAGACCAATTGAATTTCCGCAGGATTAAGATAATCCATTTCTAAATGCTCTTCGCGGTAGCAATCAATATCCCATGCCGGATTGTCTTTGATATATTTCCAGCGCCGGGCATATTTGAAAAGCGTCTTAAGCATCTTGAGCATTTTATTAACTGTATTTGCGCACAACTTATCCAACTTGCCGGACAAATACCCTTCAAGTTCCTCTTGGGTAATCTCTGAAATATCCTTCTCGCCGAACACCGGAATCAAATGATTGCGAATATATCCACGATACGTTATATACGTGCTTCGCTTGACGCGGCACTCCGCATAATCCTTCAGCCATTTTTCAGAAAAAACCTTAAATGGCATTTCCGGCTCATCCTTTTGGAAAAAGGTCCCATCATGGACCTGAGCATACAATTCAGCTAACCGGGCATCTGCATTTCTCTTACTGAAACCAATGGTTTCCCGGTATCGCTTACCATCGACACGATAGTCCACAATATATTTTCGTTTACTTTTACACGCACACGGGCCAAACCCGCTCAATCCTTTACCCCGGCAGTCATCACACCGGCTAATGACTTTCCCTGATATTTTCATGAAAAATACCTCCTTGAAAAAAGTAATTACTTTTTTGTAAATTATTGCCCTACAATGGTTAAAGTATAATACAAGCTGCCCCGAAATGCCAACTTCATGACACCCGGGACAGCTCATATTTTTTAAAAACTTCTTATAATTATCAACGTCCATTGCCTTGTTCTTGTTGAGTTATTTATCTTGATTCTCAAAGAACCGAAGCACTTCCTCAACCCGAAACCGAACATACTTCCCAATCTTCACGTGCGGGATCGCATCCGGCCCCATAGAGGTTCGCGCATAAATCCAGCTCTTTGGAACTCGCAATATTTCGGCAATTTCCGAAACAGTTACTAATCGATTTTGTTCCATTTTTACGAATTTAATTCATCAACACATTTATCATGAATAAGAAACGTGCTATGACCGTTCCATTCTGACGGTATAGTGGTTTTAAAATCATGCTTTTTCGGATCGCTCTTCATGATATAATTTGCCACACTCATCCTTCCCACATGATACACCTGTCCGTTCCTGACAGGCTTTCCACATTTGCCACACACGCCAATAATCGTGCCTTCTCGGATAGCCTCTTCTCCTTCCAACAATCTTTTGTACTCCTGCCAGCACTTACCAGCGTGGACCAAACACTTAACCCCACTCTCATAGACATGTACTAAAACATGTCGAGAATACATCGGGATTTCCTTAAGGCAAATGACACATGTTTCAGGACTATTTACTGACTCTTTAAAAAGAGACTCGAAATTTAACATTTTTAGTCCTCCTTATTTTTTAACTCCGGCCTATACGGAATAATCCGATGGGCCAGACGTTTTTCTTTATCTTTTAACCACGCGCTGTTTTGAGCAAAACGTTTGCGCGGGGACCAGGCCTTAATAACTTTGTATAAATCTGCTTTATCTATGTCGGCAAGATATAGCTTGTCATCCGTCGACCATTCGTTAAAGATAGGGCAAACTTTCTTCAAGTTATTGAAGGCTTTTTGACTGAAACAATGGATTCTAAGGATGCCTTCTTCATACCGGAAGACTTCCCCGAATTTGAGCAACAAAAAGTAGTCACCCAGCTCATCCTTCCAAAGAAGGTGTCTGTGCTGCTCCGTTATTAGTTCTTTCATTTCGATTTTCCTTGTTTGAAAAGATTACCTCTCCCGGGGTCAACGAAATAGGAGACACAAGGAAACAATAGGCAGGTTCACAGAATTTTTTATTTAGCTCATAATCGATCCTCCTTTTCATTCCGCAGAAATATAGCAACTCCATCCCTGCACACATATGAGTTATTATGGGTTGGGGATGTCCACGGCAGAAAACGATAACCGTTTGATAGCTTGCTGAACATTCCCTTTTTACCGACTACAACCTTTTCAATTACTCCTTCGAGAATGAGTATTTGAATTTTTCTGTATACATCCTTTGGGTCTGGTCTGCTGTTATATCGCTCCAGAATAAGCGAACATATTTTTCGATAACTGATATAAATCAGCTCTCCTTTCGCCTGTTCCTTCTGAAACCACAACAAAGTATCCAATACCATATTGATTCCATACCCTTGGGCTTTGTAACGTTCTTCCAGGAACGCCCTCAGTTCCTGATAATTAAACGGCAACTGCTGCACCCTCTGGTATTTTGTACGATTTTGATGTATACAGTAACGACACCGTTCTTTGCCAAGGCAATAATCAAACATCGCCCTGCACCCAACCTTACAATCATGTTGGAATACCCAATCAACGTACCCGCACAATTGAATTTTTTGCTCACTTAATCCTAAGGGCCGTTCACAACGCTCATTCCATTCAATGAGTTTTTGTTTTATTTCTGCCTTTTCGTAGCCAAGCCTTTTTAACTCGACAACAATGGCATGTCGCATCTTATGAAACTCATCTCCACGCTGTGAACCATTCAAGAAGGCCTCTTTGACACAATCCATCATGCGGTCCAATTCAATATAAGTTTGTTTAATCATTTGTTTTTTCAAAGCACATCGTTCACCTCCTATTCATAACTTATTTATTCCCAAATACTTAAATTAGATAAATCACCTCCTTAAAAGATTCCCAAAACAAGCACCCCCCGTATTACAAGAGTATCCGAAACCCTAGGACAACTCTTCTCCTCAGGGAAAAGGACACATTTGCTCCCGCTTTAAAGGAGTATCAGAAACCCTGGGACAGAGTTAATTCTTGGGGGAAATACTTTTGCAGGATGCTTCTAATGTATATGAGTATCAGAAAGGGTAGGACAAATGCAGATGGCCTAACTAAACTACGAGGATTTATTTTTTAAAATAGTTTTTAAAGTCTCAACGTCTTGCTTCACATAAATTCTATAACCTTGAGTGTTTCTCTGAGGCTTAGGGAAAATGTTTGATTTTTCGTATCGATCTAACGTCTTTTTAGAAATACTTAGCAACTTTGCCATCTCAGCGGCTGTTATTTCCCCAACGTTAACACCCTTTTGCTTGCGATTCTGGCCTAGCTTAATCTGACGCAGCCTATCAAGATTTTCAAGACTATACGTTCGATATTCTTTCCCGTTTTTTTCAATTCTCCCGGCCTTAAATAAATTGTTATTATCCCAGTCTCTTAATGTTTGTGCAGACACGCCAAGAAGCGTAGCCATTTGATCGATAAAGATAGGGCCCTCATACTTCCTGCCAGCAACTTCCAACGCCCTCATCTCATCTTGAAGAAACATATCAAATTTCTTAGGAGAAACATTTACTTCTTGTTCTCTCCCTCGAATAATATCATTTCTTATGTTTCTCAGATTTGTATGAAGAACAGTCTTGATCCACTCAATATAATTAAGATATTTATTATTCTTCCAATTCTGAACGGCAACGACCATTCCAAGAAAAATATCTCCGTCATCAAGATTTATTCTATACTTCCACCGAAAATGCTTCTTCAACCCTGTGCCGAAATTCTTTATTTCATTTAATATGTACTCATATGCTGCCGTCTCTTTTAACCCCGCTTTAATAATCTTTTCAAAAATCCCGGTAAAATAATCATCTATTTGATTCGCCATCCCAAACATCAACTTGGCCAAGTTATCCATCAAATCAGGATTTTCTCGAAGAACCTCTTTTTCTAAATCATTCAAGTTGTCCTCGTCGGCTAAGTGACTATATTTTTCAAAGAATCCATCTCTTACCTTATTGATTTGGTTATAATAGAATCCTTTTTCATCCAAAGTGTCATCCAATTTATTACATATGTCGACTGCCTTTTTTATATTCCCAGATGCTTTTTCCTTATTCATTTCTGCCTCTAGTTTACGGGCGCGTTCATTTGCCTCCATAAACTTCAACAAAGATTCGACAAAGGCTTTCCGGTCAAACTCTGAAAGAATCCTGGCAATAACCATCTCTTTAGAATCCTGGCTGTATTCACTTCTTATAATATTTTTTGTTAATTTATGTTTCATAGATTTATATTATTATTTTACTTTTTTACCTTACTAATGTCTTCCGATTCATGATATTTTTTGTTTTTCAAAGCTTTCCCCAACCTAAATATTTTTCCCGGGGAATTTTGCGTTTCCACTGAAAAATATTAACTGGCAGGTCGCAAATTGGATAGGATGGCAAAACGAAGTTGAGATTTGAGAGGTTTCAAAAACTGCTCAGATCCTCGAGTCTAAACAAGTGCTTGGGAACAGGGTTTTGCTTCTCAACTCGCATACTTCTTTCATCTCATTACATATCAATATGTTATGATTATTCCTCGTCCTCTTCGCCCAAAATCACGTCGAGAAAAATAATCATGACCAACAGCGCTAAAAAACTCATTCCTTTAACCTCATTCCCAAATTGATAAAAGCATTTGATAATCTTTCGCGCTTTTAACGTCCAGCGTCTGAATGAACCCGCTTAAGAGCTCTTCACCTTCCAGACTATCAAAGCGGATAAACTCTAATCCCTTCTTAGGATCTGCTTTTCTGAATTCATTTAGCCTGACATCGACGGTATAGCCCTTAAAGACGGGCAAGCATGTTGACATTGTCTTTCCCTCCTCCCTCAGGGTTTGATTTTACTGCCCTATAACAGGCCATAAATGGGCCATCAGAGCGACGATGACCGCCATTCCGCCCATTGGACCAGGGGGTAAATAAACGGTCGATTATTTCTTGCCTTTTTTCGTCTGTTTTTCTATTCATTCTCAAAGGGCTAAACGGCACAAACACCGGGGAGGATTATTTACTCTTTTTTTGCCAGCGGGCATAATAACCAGACTTCCGGCGTCTTTTTCCGTCCTTACTACCGAACGGACGGCCCAGCTTCTTCCCCTGCTTGCGGGCCCGCTCTAATCCAGATTTTGTCCTAGAAACAATAAGGCCCCTTTCGTACTCGCTGAATACACCTAAGAGCTGCAAAAACATTTGTCCTTCAGGTGTCGAGGTGTTTATATTCTGCGTGATAGAAACAAACTCAATGCCTCGATTCTTGAACTCCTCGAACAGATTTAAAAGATGCTTTAAGGATCGCCCTATTCTATCCAGCTTCCAGCAGATTAGGCAATCCACCCGACCGGCCCGAATATCGGCAAGCAATCGCTCAAAAGCGGGCCTGTTTTGGTCTTTTCCTGAAAACCCGTCGTCTACATACTCCCGCGCGTTCTGATAGCCCATCCGTTGACAATATTCGCGCAAGGCGACTAATTGCGTTTCGGTGTTCTGTTCCGCGCTACTCACGCGGCAATACAGCGCATATTTTTTCATTTACTTTTCACCTCCTGACAAGAAGGCGGAAGAGAAAAACAAACATATCCCTTCCGCCGGTTATTGTTCATCTTAAACATGGGCCAATTCGGTAAACACGTCGCCGACCCGCTCAATATGATTAAATGAAGTTACTTTTTGTTTGTCTCTTAATTCAACGTTTAACGGTTCGGTGATGGCATTAAAGAGCGACCAAAAGTTTCTTGGCTCGTCTTCTTTACGTATTGGATTTTCGAAAAGCTCTTGCGCCTGTTTTTGAATCTTCTCCGGGATGATTTTCTTTTCATACAGATTATTAAGAAACTCAATTCCCTGGGCGGTCGTGCAAGGATGGTCAATTAACTGTTGCGCGATTTCAAGCTGCCCCTCGATGAGGTTATACACCTCATAAACAAGCTTTAAGTCTTTTCGGAAACGTTGAAAGCCGGTTTTTGTGTGCTTTTGACGTATTTCAATGAAGGCCTTCCGACGATTCAAAACAAATTGATTAACACAGGTCACGCGCAAGGGCGAAACAATGAGCCCAATAGGAAAACTTCCGTCGAGGGAATTAATCAGATTAATATACGTTTTGATTTCTTGCCCTTGAATATCAAATACTTTCGGAAGCTCAATGGTCAAGATGGCCTTTGAATAATGCATCCCTCCCGTCGCGCATCCGACAATCTTCCCTTCGGGCAGCCATTCCATAACCTGTGCGTGCAGGTCTCCATAACCGACCGGCTGATAATTGCGCCCCATTACACCGTAAAGGTCGCCGGTGTCGTCCGTAATAACCCGCTTGCGCGTGTCTCGTCCGTTCCAATACAATTTTTCTAACCGGACATTTTTAATGCTTAATAACTTACTGATTCTTTGTTCAATTCTCATGGTTTTAACCTCCTGCTTTTTGTTTAATACTTTTCAACTACCTGGTTAAATAACTGATCTATGTCAAGCACCACATCCAGCCGGATAAGACGGTTATACAGCGCTTCGATGATGTCACAGTGAAGGAAGCACGTCCGGCTCAATGTGGCGCGGTGTTTTCGTCCGTTTATGGTCCGCTCTAAAATGACGGTCTTTCTGTACATGGTTAAAGCCTCCCTTCCAAATACTTCCGGATTATTTCGTTTTCATTTTTCTGGAATCTGGCGGACAGCGGAATCACGATCAGCCCGCACACCAGAAAACCAACAAAAAAATATGTAAAAATCAGGTCAAATTCGCTCATAGTTTATATACACTTGATATGATATTTGTAATATTTTAGATAAAAAAATTCCCTATTAATTACATATAATTTGTTACTTGTAAGTTTTTGGACTAAAAAAAAGAATTTATCATTCATTGAATTTTAACCTTTGTTTAATAAGCTCTTGCCAGGCCTTGCTTATTTTATGCTTACCGTTTAACCATCGGCTAACATTAGCCTCCGTCGTGCCAAGCTCCCGGGCAAGCTCATATTTCTTCATGCCCTTTTCGGCGATGTAATCATTCAGTTTTTTGGCCAGGTCTTCCATTTCGATTCAAGCATAACACTTGACAAACTGTTTGTCAAGGCACTTGAAAGAAAATCCCAAAAAATTTCAAGGCCCATCCTTACCGACCTATTGAAAATTTATTACCCACCTCCCTTCCCCTGCCTTTTTCTATTTACTTTTTTAATGCATACTAACAAGATATTGCAAGCTTCAGTAATCGCCCCCGAGAAAAGTAGTTACTTTTGATTTTTTCATTTCAGCACCCCCAGAAAAACCAGTAATAGGCTCAATCGTGCGCATTATCATATTTCCACATTCAAATCCGTGCCCGCTCTCCCTCCGGGGACTCTGCTATTGCCAAATAAACCCCCTATAAATATATTTTTATCTGAGTGTTTTTGTTATAGGTTTTCATAACCTAACGCGATTTGCGAAATTGACGGGATTCGATATAGTTTGGGCGGTCTTTTTGACAAAAAAGGGCGATTTTTGTTCAGTTTAAAAACCAGGGAGCTTGACGCCTATAACGAGGCTTTTAGACGGTTGATTTTGTCCGCAATCTGTCGAGGATTAGGGATATAATTCAGCAGTATTTCATACCCGGCGGTCCCGGAAGTTCCGATCAAAATATCCCCGCAACGAAAGAGCCGCTGAAGCAGACTCTGGCTGGTGTTGATGGTTCGAATGTTGGCAATGTCTATTTCGTCTTTATTCCGGCCAAGGATGCCATATTCAACAATAATCCGCCTGCTGGTAATCGTATACTTACGGGTTTTCTTATCCAAATAGACATACAAGAAAATAAATAATCCGATGACCAATACGCTCAAAACCGCGCCCCAAAATAAATAAGATATGTAACCGATTAAAACAGGATGCACTTCTTCAATTACTTTTTCATCCGTATGGTCCATTGATTCCCCTTTCTTAATTTTGAAAAATCTTCCTTAGGTATTCTTTTCGGAAATATTCTTTCGCTAATTCAGGCCGGTCATAATCGCGCTTCCCGGCAATCACACTAAGATGCACGGCATTATCTTGCAGCTTTTTAATCGCCACCAATCCCGCATCGAGACTTAACAAAAACTGGCATTCCGCTGACACCTCTTCGAACTTGCCATTTTCCAACTTATCCTTCAAAGCCAAGACAATTTCGTCGAGGACAAGCTTCTTCAGATCCTCTTTTACCTCGGACACATATTTGCCATTGGGATAACGATCAAGATATGATTCTAACCGTTTCCGCGCCTCCTGCCGTGAATTGACCCTCAAATAACTTCTTGCCAAACCAAATTCAGCCGCTTCAAAACATTCCGGGCTTATCGGCTGAGTGGACATTGTCGAAAAAACTTGCTGATAACCGATGATGGCCAACTCATATTGACGGTTCTGAAAATATGCATCTGCTTTTCTTACGTTAGCCGTCAACTCATCCGCAAAAGCCACGTCACACAAGAGGCCCAATATTACAAAACCCGTAAGAATTATTTTCATAAGGGATCTTCTCCTTTCTCGCGAAACGCTTTTTCAATCTCAGAAATAAGCACACCAGCTTTCACCGGCTTGACCAGATAACTATTCGCTCCGGCATCGTAACATTGGAGCAGATTAAATCCGTCTTCAACAACCGTTAAGAAAATCACCGGGATATGTCTTGTTGCGCCATCTTCTTTTAAGCGTCGACAAACATCAATCCCGGGCATATCCGGCATCACACAATCCAGCAAAATAACATGAATGACTTCTTCTCTGGCCAGCTTCAAGCCTGTCTCACCATTCTGCGCAAGAAAGACCTGATATTTTCGTTTGCACAGCATATTCTCTATGAGCCTCAGATCGCCAAGGTTGTCATCAATAACCAAAACAACCAGCCTGGGTTGATTACGCTTCCTATCAAATCTTTTAAATATTTCTATCATCCTCTTCTCTTCTCCGGGTTTTCAAATCGAGATAATAGTTCCTGAATCGTTTCCAACTCTTCCAATCCGGCCTTAGCAAATATCACCGGCAGGCTTCGCCCTTCTGCTAAACGCTCCAAGGCGATCATGGGAGCCTTGAGTTTTAAATTAATTTCTTTAGCAATATCCCTCTCTGCCTTACTCTTTTTCATGCTCTTTTCTTGTTATGCTGTCTTGTGCTTTTCAAAGATATAATTAATATTTCTTAAACGCTGATAAAATCCGCACCTTCAATTCATCTTCACTCTTTATACGATCAAGATTAATTTCAAGCCCTTTGCACGCTGTCAGCAACGAACGAATAATAGATGTCCGACGCATCTTTCCACCTCCGCTAAATTTGCAATCCTTTGAAACTTTATCCAGAAAACAAATCTGTTCTTTCGTAAGATTCCCGCAGGTCCATTTCTTTTGACTCATTTTATCACCTCGTTATGTTCAATTGTGCTTTTCAAAAGTAAAAAAATAAAAACCCTCTACTTTTTATAATTCTTTATAGCCGACAAAAATCTTGCTGCCAATTCTTCCTCTGTCTTCACCTCGGAAACATCAACTTTCAAATGCATAGCAGCATCAATGAGAGCTCTTAAAATATACGACTTCGGCAACTTATACCCACCAGAAGCTTTCATCTCACTGGCAAGTTCCTGAAGCCAAGCATCCATTTCCTTAGTAATTGAAATAGGCACCCGGAATAATCCCTTCGGCACCTCGCTTCTAAACCGTGACATATGACTCCCTTTTATTGTTTATCTCTTCTATTTCAAAGAATACCACATTCTTTCAAGAAGTCAACGGCATAATTGTGCTTTTCAAAATATATTTTTAAAAAGGGGTAGCCCGTCCCCGCTACCCCATGTCTTATTCCCAGTGTATTTGAGAATAAAACCATGCATGTGTGTGAGTTTGTTTGGACGGAGCATGATATATTAGTATACTTCTTGGCTTCTCTTAGCTTCAAGTTCTTTTCCAAAATCAAAATCAGACCACTTGGTGAACCAATATCCTTTTCTTGAAAGCAAATTGTTCTGCTGAGAAGCATCGGTTATGTCATAATAAACTAATAAATTTTTCTTAAACGCTTCATCTAAATATGGACAGGATAAAAGATCAAACAACAAAAAGACCAACTCAGTCGTAATTATCCTTTTATTTAAAGGAACTTTCTCAAATTTATGTGTAATATGCGTCTTTATAATTTCACGAATTTTATTGTATCTCGACTTACCTTCAATATAAAAAAGCAATACAGTTATTGTGAAATAATTCAAATCATAAAGGCATTTCTCTTCTTTAATATTTATATCGAAATACTTTCCTAATAGGAATTCTTCAAGTCTATACTCTCTCCCCAATTCTTTTAACGCAATTAACAAATACAGCGTCTCAACTTGAGTATGCTTCGAACTTCTATTCTTCCGTAGGACCAAGAAGACATCATCATATATTTGTTTATATATCAAGTGCCGAAGATCGCTGTTAAAATTTCCTTTAATCCTAGTAAATTTTGTTAATTTACTCAGAATCATACAAAGCTTAATAGTTGTGTTTACCCTTGGAGAAACGCTATAAAGAAAAAACGTGAAATCCAACAACTCCAAGATAGCCTTCGCCACTTTTAGTTCATATGCATTTTTATCTTCGATGCCAGCATATATTTTGATAATCTTTGCGACTTTTCTGTCAATGCAAGCAAGTGTATAATTTAAAATGTCTTTATAAGAAATTCCTGTCTCTTTAATTATCGTTTTAAACCTTGTTATCAGCTTATTTGAACTCACATAAAAAGAGTATTCCCTATCACCCTCCTCCTCATCCCCCTCATCATCTTGCGGCATCTCCTTCTCTGATTCCTTCTTTAAAATTTTAAAGCTGAGATTATCATTTAGCAATTTCGCTATATTTTGCTTCGCGATTGTGATTCCAGTAATAATAGGCTTTTCAAATAAAACAGTTTTTGAGTCATTTATGTATAATTTGTATTCCTTTAGCTGCAATCGATAGGTATCCAGTATTTTTTCTTTATCAGAATCTTCGTTATAAAAAACAAAAAAATCATCTACATACCGAAAAATCTCATAATGGGTTTTGAATTCCAAACCCTCTGCCTTAAGACAATTTAAAACGTTTAAATCTATCCTTTGCAAAATTAATTCTGCGAATATCCTGGAGAATTCTGGACCAATAACAATACCGTTAGTTTCAGCGTAATTTAAATTCTGCATCAAAGCATCAAATCGACCTGCAAATGTTTTATTTGACAATTTAATATTATCCTTAACCACATCCTTTGTTAATAAGGCCCAAGCAATCGTGTGAGAATAAATGCTGTCAAAACACTTTGATATATCAAATTTAAACATTCGATTATATTTCTTCTCGCTCCTATGATATTTATAGGATTCATAAAATTTATACACATTACTAATATCTTTATAAGAAAAAAATGTTTTTAAGTTCTCATATTCTTTATCAAATTCTTCTGCCGACTTATGCTCATGGTCATGGGCCAAGTTTTTTAGATGAGTCCTATCTTGGAAATATGTGAATTTAGCGACTTTATGCGGCCTTCTTATAGAGAAAGGGCTAATATTACAGTAATAAAGAATTACTTCCTTGTACTTGTCGTAAAACTCAATTAACTGCAACTGACTTTTGGGGTGTACGATTACTAATTCCCGATAATCCTTTTCTTTATGTGAAATCTTATAATTAAACGGAATGGTTTTGAATTCATCGTTATGTGCTTCGATTTTAATTTGCCGATTCCTAACTTCTTTACCCTGACAAAACCCAAATAGCAGTTTAATGATTACATCTAAAAACGGGTCATCTCTCTCCCATTTAATTATTTTTCCATCAACTGAAATCTTGTTTGTTACTAAAAAATTATAAAAATGTCTATTTGAAAAAGTAGCGGGCAATTCAAATGGGAGAATATCCGACAAAACTACTTTTTCTTTTGAAATTTTAATTTGTTTCTTTTTACGTTTCAAACTAAGCCACCTTATTTCCAAATCTTCATAATTTTCTGAAGCTCATGCGTCTTAAATGGAGAAAATCTTTTTGCATTAAACCCTTCCAAAAACTTATATTTTCTCAACCTATCTCGCAATCGAACGTTCCTGAGAGTTTTGATCTTCTTTCTTAAATAACTATCAAGGTCAGCCAAATCATCCATTTCGGTTAACTGACGATTCGTATAAAAAATCCCAACAAGCACATTATTCTTATTATTCTTAAGACGAGTGTTGCCAGTTAAAAATCGCACTCTTTTTACAAGCAAATCTCTTGCTTCTCTCGTATCAACCTTACTCAAATTAAAATAATTACTAAAAGCCGAATCAATTCTAGTTTTATATTTTAAAACTTTCTTATCTGTTAATTTTGTTTTGATCTGGTTATCCCCAAAGAATATTTTGTAGCCTAGATATTCCATTTCACATGCTTGTTTAACACTACTTAAATCAAAGATTAGCGTTTTATTATTCGTGCCGCTATCATTTAGTTTTAAATGAAAGTCCTGCTCAACAATATTTTTTATCTCTAGCTTGTAATCTCCGACTCTCCCGCTGGCATACGGCGAAAATATGATAATAATATCATCAACATACCGCGCATAATACCTTACATCCGTGTGCGACAAAATAGCCTTATCAAGATCCCTCATATAAAGCTCAGCTAAATAAGCGCTAACGCCAATCCCTCGCGGAACCCCTTTATCGCAAGAAGCCAATTTCTTATATTGGGCCAATATTTGCCTCAAAATTCTTCGAGAAAATGGACTCAAAAGATTATTACCATCAATCTTTTCCAACAATTTCCCATGAGGAATACTCTCATAAAAATCATCAATATCTGTTTTTAAAACAACCTTCGGAAAATCATCATCCAATAATGCTTTGACCTGACTTACGATTTCAAAACGATTTGATTGCTTAACACCAAACAGCCGGGATACATTTCTTTGTATTTGCTTCATAACAAAATAACACTCCGGCGAATTCCTAACTGTATAAAGAGATTTTTGACCTTCTAAATCTTTTTTGTCCAATTCCAAACTAAAACTTGCGGCCCCAACATTTTGGCTAACTTTCTTAAGCTCCTCGTTCAAAACTTCATCTTTTTTAGTTTTAAGTTCCCGCCTTTTTTCATACATTTTCTTCAAGTCATCACTTGAACAATTTTTGCTCTTTTTCTTCGCCCTAATTTCCTTATTGCATTGCTTCACTTCTTCTGTAGCATCCTTAACATTTGGAAAAAATAGGCCTTCCAAGAAAACACCTTTTCTATTTTCTAAATCTAATATTTTTCTAAAATTTTCCGCTGAAAATGATTGATCTAACATAATTATTCCACAGCTAATTTTTCCAAAGCATTTAACAAATCTATCATTCCATAAGTATCTAAATCACAATACTCCTGCAATTGCGAATACACCCGTTGTCGCTCCTCTTCTTGTGCATCGCAATAAGTAACCCTAAAGTATTCTAAACTCGCCACATCGCCTTGGGAAATATCCAAAGCTTCATAATTCTTTCCAGTTAAGATCGGAAGAACTGCTTTAATAGATGCACTTCCCTGTTGAGCGGGATGATAATAATCTAAATTTCTAAATGGCTCGTATAAGTCAACAAAACTAGGTTTTATATCTTTGAACCAATCCAAATAATTCGACAGTGTTTCGCAAACTCCTTCTAGGACACTAATTTCAAAAGCTGCATTATATGCAACAATCGAACCAGGTGTTCCCAACTCACTGCTTAATTGTTTAATAAAATCTGTTCGAGGATCACTTTTCTCTCTCCACAAGAATGAAAAATGTTGCGGCGACGAATTTCGGCTCAAAACAACAAACATTGAATATTGAAACGGAATCCTTTCATACGGTCGAGATAAATCAAATAACGGGACCGCTGAAGAAATCGTTTCAAAATCCAAAAAATAAAGCGGATATTTTAATGTTTGGAGAAATTCTCTTAACGCCACACGATTTATGTAAGGAGTCCCCGTTTTATGTATCTTCAATTGCTTTCTTTGAGAATCAGTCAATTCGGCGTCATCTGGAATATCCAACAACCTCAACAATCCCTTCTTCATGAAATTAAATGCTATTTTCTTTCCCCGCATTAAAACAAAAATATTATCCTTCGTCGGAAGAAATGCCCAACAAGCTTCCTTTAAGGGACATTCATAAGGTGAATCACATTGGGGTCCAATATTAATATCTGGAAGGGAGCCTTGGATAACTTGCAACATATTTTCAATTCTTTTAGGTAATAATGGAATCAAATCTTTTATTAAATCTGTAATATCAACTTTTAGGAAAAGCGCTTCAGGATCTATTTCTCCTTGTCTAATATACTCATTATTGATGTGATAAAGATAGCAGCGCCTAATCTTTAGGCCCGCGCCCTCGTAAACATATTTTTGAAATGCCACATCTTCGTAATGTTCTTCCTTCACCTGAGTTGAACTTTTCACCTCAATCAAATCCCACTCATCGTGTCCAACGGGATTTAAAATATCTGCTAAAGCATAAGTATTAGAAAAAACAAACCCTGCTTCAAATATTGGCCTTCTATCTTTCAACACCTCTGTTGATTTCTTTGAATGTTCAAACGGAGAAGCGTCTCTTTCAAGTTTAATTCCATCGGGAAATAGCCTCTGTGCCAACAACCCAATCTGGATACCTTGTCTGAAAATCGCCTGGGTAGCAACATCTATTGGTGGGATTTCTTCTTTACGATTATAAGCAAACCAGAGTAATTTAGAGCATTGTACGCCCTGCATATATCTACTTTTTGTTAAAATCGGTTTAAATTTACTTTCCATAATTACAGCCAAACATCATCCAGGGACCTTGCTTTTAATATCTTATCCAAAGATGCATATTTCGGCCCCTGGGGTTTTAGATGCGGTCTGGCGCCCAGACCAACCGGAGTTTTTAATTTAATGGGATCACCTTTGAGATAGAGCTTATATTTATTCTCACCCCATTCCTTTCCTTCGTAGGGCTCAATGCGGTCCACTTCGCCGTAATACGTAATTTGCGAAACTGGCGCAACCTGATACATAGCCAAATACTTTATGAAAGGAATCGTGTTAGGATTTAACCGAACAGCCCACCACGCCTTTTGCTCCAGGAATGCAATCTTAAAGCCGTCCTCTTTCGCCGCACAAACCAAGGTATCCCAATCAGGCTTTGCAATTTTCTTCTTGCCACTTGGAAGTGACGCCAAGTCCAAATCAAGAATGCGATCCCCTGCCCCTGGAATTTCAAATTGCTCCTCTATATTAAAATCCTTCTTTCTCCTAATGTTAAATCGCGACTTATATTCATCTGACAGTTCATCGAAATGACGCAATATCAATGTTGAAAGATCATTCCCATCAATTAATTTAATGTGAAGCTTTCCTTTTGCTTCAGCCTCTTCGATGGCTTGTGACGTAAAACCGGAAGTTGTGATAAAACAACCATGCTCACCCTGCCCCAATGCCCCACGTAAAGCCAGAATATCTTTATTCCCTATAGAAGAACGGACACGTTTGACCTGAACTCTCAAGGTTATGTCGGCAAGCCCTTCAGCATCGAGGACACCATTTACATCAATCCCTTTATCGCTAACATATTGTGTCGTTTCTGATGAGAAACCTACGACTTCCAACACGTGACGGATGAACTGCTCAAATTCACGGCCATCCATTTCCAGAAGACCTTCCAATATGACATCACGGACACGCTGAGGCTTCTCTGCTGGCGTATACTTATCTCCTTGTATTAACGCATTAATTTCATCTGAATATTTATCTAAAGAAAAGACTGTTAAAAGGCCCCCCAGAGAATACCCCAAACTCGTTGACATATCCTCCTTCAGAAGCACTTTATTCATCCATTTTACTTTTCGACGATGAGGATACGGACATCCCACCCTTGAGGTCTTCTGAAAATAATAATCACCTGCTTCACCGGCGATGTACTCTCCTTTACCCAGCGGTGACAAAATAATATCACCGGGCTGGATTTCTAATCCAAACCGATAGACCTGTCCGGCATTAATAGCTAATTGCGTAGGGGTATAATTATACGAAGTCTCTTGGAGGGCTTTCTTGATTTGGCCGACATTCTTAAATTTGCTTAAATCGTCAACCTCCTCCCAGCCGATAGCCACGAATCCTTCTTTCCGCGCCTCATCGATATACTTCGAACCTTCCCCAACTCGGATTAAATAGAATGACATAATCTTTTATCCCAATCCCAATATTTAATTCTCTTTATGGCATCTTCGACATCAAACAATGTATATTTGTTTGGTTTCCATTCTGAAAGCTTTTTGTAAATGTCTTCCACTTCAATCGACTCTTCATCTTGAATAACCTTGCAAATACTGGCAATAAGCTCAATCTTATCACTGCCTAACTTACCAATCCGCATCAATAAATCTTCCATTGATTTTTGGCTGTTTATTAAAATATCTGAACTGTATTTCAGTAATCGTTCAGAATTTGGTCCAAGATCATAAACCTGTTTACCTTTTACTTGTATAGCCCTGAAAGCTTTATCTTTTCTTAGATCACTTTGAATAACTCGCTTTATTTTGGAATCATATGGACCAAAGTTTTGTTTTACAAAATTCAGACCAAAGGGAACCTTATAAATTTCCTGCAAAAAATAAAGCATTTTCGCAATAACCATTTCTCCACGCTGGTATGGTGTCGCGCGCAAACCTTCTAAAACGGCTCCAATCCCTAGCTTTAAATTAAACCAAAAATTTTTATTAGTTTGAGTAATCGGAACCGTTTCTTCCTGCTTAGAAAAATCAAACGCCTCCTGCAAGACAGCTTGTATAATACTTTCTACTTTATTTTGCGCAGATAAAATTTGTCCTTCTAACTCCTGACTTTTCTCAATCGCAGTATTAACTCTTTCGATCAACATCTTCTGATCTTTCAATGAAACCATTGGAATTTCTACGCCCATCACTATTCTTTGATTAATTTTTGGCATACTCCCAGACGTACCAGAAGCGTTCTCACGGAAATAATTGCGTATCTTTTCTGACATAAGCATAATATGTAAGAATTCGGGGATTACTCCTTCCTTAGGATGAATTTTCATCATTAAATCGGGATATATAAATTCGTGTGGCTCTCCTCTATAAACTGCACTTACACCCACGTAATCAAGAGAATTACTCCTTTGGATCAAAATATCGCCATCTTTTAACCATAAATAGGAAATGGGCTCCAAATTAACATCAACATATTTTATACATTCCTTTTTAAAAACTCCTGAAGTTGTCGCCGTCAACGTTAGGGTCTTAATTTTAGTTTCATCACTAACAGGCTTAGGGGAGTAACCGTTTCTGGGCTTTTCAACAATAAGCTCATCCAACTTCTTAATTTGTCCATTTTTACATGCCTGACTATATGCTTCACTAAATATTGAGCGCTTCAGGTGAGAAAGGTTTTTTACAATTTTTCTGTTCAAATCGCCAAACATTTTTGTTCTTTCAAAAGCAAAATCAATCCTATCAGCAATCTTTTTTTGATCTTTTAATGAGTCGTGGATATTGATTTCTAAAGGAAGAAAATGTTTCGGTTTTATTTCTGTTTTTATTCCTCCCCTGACTTGTTCTTTTACGGCTTCTTTAAATGCTTCACTTTTAATGAGCCATTTAAAATAAGGAATATAAATTTTGCTTGGATCAAAGTGATAAGCTGAATAATGAATAGTCGCCAAACACTCTTCTTCCCCATCATGAACAGCTACGGCACCTTTTGAAAAATTAATACCAGAAATGACCAGATCACCTTTTTTAAAACTAATCATATTCGTTTTTGTCGTTCTTCCTAGACTAAAGTGCATCTCTCCATTGAAGTCAATTTTATCCAACCGACTTAACTTTAAGGCGTTCGCGTCCTTCGGCTTGATACGCCCTTCTCGCTCTTTTAGAAATTGTGAAATTCTGGTTTTCATTTTAATAACGTTTTCTCTATCTCAGCTAATAACCTTGTCGATTCCTTTAAGTCTTCTGTTACTTCTTCAATTATTTCATGAGTTGAATACTGTTTCTTGCTTTGTAAAGCATTCGGATTTCGCAAGTCCAAATTAAAACCATTATCTGCGATTTCTTTAATACTGACTTTCCAAGCAAACTCATTTTCTTTGCGATTTTTCCACCATCGTTTTTCTAATTCAAATTCGGAATATCTAATCGGTTTCGTTTTTGTATAAACCTTGCCTTTACGTTCTTCCGGAAGTGGGTGCTCAAAAAACCAAATGGACTTCGTTGCTTCACCTTTAGTTAAAAATATTAAATTGGTCTCTATATCCGTATAAGGAGAGAAAACACCTCTCGGAAGACGGATAATTGTATGCAGATTACATTCATTTAGTATTTTTTCTTTAATTCTTGTTTTAACCCCATCACCGGATAAAGAACCATCTGGTAAAATCAAAGCACATCTTCCTTGATTTTTTAATAACTGTACTATCAAGACTAAAAATAAATCGGCAGTTTCGCGAGTTCGAAAAGAAGATGGAAAATTATTAGGAATACCGACTTCTTCCTCTCCCCCAAATGGCGGATTGGTTACGATCACATCAACACGATCTTTCTGGGTGTAATTTCTTAACGGACTGGAGAGAAGGTTGTCTCGTCGGATGTTGTTAGGAATTTCAATACCATGCAAGATCATATTGGTGATCGCCAAAAGGTGGGGCAAAGGTTTCTTCTCGACGCCGAATATGTTGTCCTGCCATTTGGTACGGTCTTTGATGCTTTTTTCTTGCTTCTTAAGATGTTCAATGGCGCATGTTAAAAATCCACCAGTCCCGCAAGCGGGGTCTAAAATCTTTTCGCCAAGTTTGGGATTGACCATTTCGACCATGAATTGTGTGACGGGTCGAGGTGTGTAATATTCCCCTGCATTGCCTGCGCTTTGCAGGTCTTTAAGGATAGACTCGTAAAGATCATTAAAAATATGCCGATCCTCGGCTTTGTTGAAATCGAATTCCTGATTGATTTTATTGATGACCTGCCGAAGAAGAGTCCCTGACTTCATGTAGTTGTAGGTATCTTCGAAAACAGACTGGATCAAATATTCTCTGGGGCTTTCCTTAGGATTGACATTGAGCTCCTTCAGCATCTTGAAAAGCTTATTGTTTACGAAATCTAAAAGCTCTTCGCCTGTGATGCCTTCTTCATCCAACGCCCAATTTCGCCAGCGAAGCTCTTCGGGTAAAGGCGATTTATATTTTTGATCCATCAATTCGTATTCCCGTTCCTTGTCATCAAAAATCTTCAGAAATACCAGCCAAACAAGCTGTGAAATACGCTGAGCGTCGCCATCGACACCTGTATCCTTACGCATAATGTCCTGAACTGTTTTAATTGTTGCTGGGGAAACCATTCCTATACCTTACTTTCTATTTGATAAATTTCCTTTTCTAATTCCTTCAACGCTTCGAGATATTGATCCCGACCGCCGAAGAAGTTAACAATTTCAATCGGCGAACCGAATTGCGGAAACGGCTGAACGTTGAGAATTTCAAGCTCTTCCAGATTCTCAATTCCTTCGTCGGCATATTTTTCAAGAAGCATGTCAATTACAGTTCTGGCTTTGTCTCCATACTTCGTAAAATAATTCCGCTTTTTAACGTTCTCCGCTCTTTCCCGACGAGTTAAAGCGGGCTGTTCAAACGCAATATGACAGACAATATCAAAAGGGTCTAAATCCTGCCCTATCTCTTCACACAGATCATCAAAAAAGATACCCTGTTTTTCCAACTGATCGATAATCGCATATTTCTTTTCCGCATGACTCCACAGTTGGAGGAATTCATCTATTGAAGAAAATTCTTTAAGCAGTGTCTTTTTTGTGTAGTCCTTTAGAGATTCTGTAATCAATTTGCCATCATGGCCATAATATTGCACCCGCTCATGAATCACAGTGACGGGGACATCACCCACAACATACTTGCGTGGCTTCGGGTCTCCATCCCCTCCGCCTGTGGGATCAATAGGATCGACGATAACAGTTTCACCTCCATTTTCGCCACCTTCATCCGGCGGTTCTGGTTCGACAATCACATCATCAGGAGGTGCAATCGGATCATCGCCTTTAGGTTCATAAATCATCACCGGATCACCGTCAAAATCTGGATCGGCGAATAAATTAGTTGCCTGCCGAAAATCCATAATCGTAAAATAATATTTATCAAAATCGGTTCGTATACGTGTACCCCGTCCGATGATCTGTTTAAATTCAGTCATAGAGTTGATATTCTTATCCAAAACAACCAATTTACACGTTTGAGCATCCACGCCTGTAGACATAAGTTTCGAAGTAGTCGCGATGACAGGATAGGGACTTTCTGGATCGATAAAATTATCCAACTCTTTCTTACCCAAATCATGATCGCCCGTGATCCTCATTACGTACTTATGATTCTTTTGAACAAGATCCGCATTTTCATTGGCTATTGCCTGACGCATCCCTTCGGCATGGTCGATGTCCACGCAAAAGACAATGGTTTTATCGAAACGGTTTGTCTTGGTCAAATACTCTGACACCTTCTTGGCTACGACTTCCCGGCGGCGTTTCAATATTAATTCCCGATCATAATCTTTACTGTTGTATATCCGATCTGGGACTTCAAAACCGTTGTCATCGACCTTCCCTTCCTCTGGTCGCCAACCCAAATCACGGTCAATGGCTACACGGACCACTTTATATGGAGCCAAAAAGCCGTCTTCGATTCCCTGTTTCAAAGAATATGTGTAAATCGGTTCGCCGAAATAATTAATATTGGAAACGTATTTTGTTTCTTTGGGCGTTGCTGTCATGCCGATTTGGGTTGCGGAAAAAAAATACTTCAAAATTTCATGCCAGATGGAATCTTCTTTGGCACTTCCTCTGTGACATTCATCCACCACGATAAGGTCAAAGAAGTCGGGAGAAAATTCTTTATAAATATTTTTGATCTCTTCATTACCTGTGACGCCCTGATAAAGAGCCAAGTATATTTCATAAGATTTATCTACCTGACGGTTTCGGATCTTCGTCATTTTATCGCCGAAATGCTTAAAGTCATTGGTCATGGTCTGATCGACCAAAACATTGCGGTCTGCCAAGAACAAAATACGCTTTTTCTTTCGTGCTTTCCATAGACGCCAGATGATCTGTGATGCCACAAATGTCTTGCCTGTTCCTGTTGCCATGACAAGAAGAATACGGTCTTGACCTCGGGCAATGGCTTCTGTTGTTCGATTGATCGCAATCTGCTGATAATAGCGGGGAGACTTTCCACCCTGATCGTAATAATAATCATTCAGGACGACTTCTTCTTGGGATGGCGCTTTAATACCCTTAAAAATTTTGTATTTCTGCCAGAGTTCATCCGGGGAGGGAAATCCCTCCAAAGAGAGCTCTTCCTCAATCTGCCCTTCTTTGACCGTTCGATCATGTTTCAGAAATCCATCGCCGTTTGAACTAAAGACAAACGGAATATCGAGAATGTCGGCATAATCGAGGGCTTGTTGCATCCCGTCACCAACCGAATGATTATTATCTTTGGCTTCGATGATAGCTATCGGAATGTTGGCCTTATAGTAAAGGATATAATCGGCTCGTTTGGGCTGGGCTCGGGTGATCTTCTTGCCTCGGACATGAATCCGACCATCGGTAAAGCTGACTTCTTCCCGAATCTGCTTTTGAATATCCCATCCTGAACCGACAAGGGCAGGGGTGATAAATTTAGTACAAATATCTCTCTCGGAAAATTCTTTTTTATTAATCATACCTATTCAATTTTGAGGAGTTTCCCCACTGCTTAAAATTACTATTAATGAATACCCCACGCCGCAAGTCGTGGGGTATCAACTCACTTTAATTAAATTATCCGCATATAAAACCCTTGGAAATTCCATCACTAATAAATCCTTCAAGTATCTGAACATATTTCTGGCCTAACTGTAAAATGTCCTCTTCCCCATTCCAATCGTCAAACTTATATGTTGTGTCCGTGCTCACTGATGTTGGTTCCACTTCGTATTTAGTCTTATCTTTATCCTCTGATCGTGATTCAGATATTACATTGCCTTTTTTATCAACACTTTGAATAACCCACGATTCTGATAAATGAATTGTTTCGCTAATTGTGACATTATGTTGAACTTTTGGATTAACAGGCTCGGCATGTATATTAATATCCCGTTTCCCTTTGAAAAATCTAAGAATATCGCTGTTACTCATAAAAGTGTCATACCATTGTTGTCCGCCGGATTTTTGTTTAGCCTCCTCACAAGCATATTGTAGAACTGAACGGGCGGACGAAAGAAAAGCGCTTAAATCATTAATAAAGTATTCCGGCTTATCTTTTCCTTCTTGCATCCTTTTATAAAAATATTTTGCTTCTTTTAATTTTTTCTTCTCGTGCATGATATTTTATAAATTGCTCCTACTCTTGATAAAATTCTCTAAATCGTCTGGGTGGATTCGCCACTTGCCAACCTTGATAGCTTTGATTTCTTTCAGGTTGATAAGTTCACGCACCCGTTCTTCTGTCAGGCCTAAACGCTTTGCGGCTTCCCTAACTGTCAAATATTTAGTTAAGTCGGTCATTCTTCTCTATTCCTTATTGTTCCAGATTATTCCATATTCTACTATAAAAAGAAACATAACCCAACCTTATTCTTCCTCCTTAACCATTTCAACCAATTCATCTTCTTGATCTGCTCCTCTGAGCCTTCCCCACAAGTACCCAAGACGATAACTCATCCCCTCACTCATGAGATGCCAGTTTGTGCCCGCTAAAGTCTTCTTTATAAGCCTCCGAAGCTTACGAACACTATCGTTTTCTTTTCTCGAGGAATCGGCATCCTGAACGCTAAAGGGGATAATAAAATGTCTGCTTATTTCCGGCTTCTCGAAGGATAGCTTAACGTATTTCTCTTTCTTTAAGGATTTAGAAAGAACCCTCTCGAGTTGAACCGTTGTAAGTTTCTCCAACTGGGCTGCTTTTTTATAAACAGGGTTCGTTTCTCTCTGCTCTATCCGGTCAAGCAGCTCAGATAATCTTTTCACACGATTATAGCCTTCAATATATTCAAAGCCTTCTTTCTCGGATAAACAAAATTCAGCCCTATGCTTTTTCAACAATGCCTTCTCCTGTCGCTCTCGTTTATTATTCTCAACTTTTTTCTTATCTAAATCAACGACCTCGGTCTCCAGAAACCCACAGAAAGAACATCTCGTCGTCCATGTTTCAATATGATTTTTCTCAGCATACGAAATCTTAATTTCCTTATTACACTTCGGGCAACAATGTGGCTTTGGGACATAAAACTGCCCGTCTTCCCAGACACCCTTTTTCTTTTTGCATGAAGGGCATTCGAATGTAAAAAGAACTCGAAGAGGCTCATCTGAGTTATACAGCATTTTATAAATGCTTTGCATTAGTGCAGCGCAATTGGAGCAATGGACATCCTTAGGCTCCTGGGCAGCGTCTAATTTCTCATCCAGCCGACGATCTCGCTCAATCCACTCATTTATCATAGAGCGTCTTCGGCGATAATTCTCGCCCTTAATAAAGTAAAGTTCTGATTTTAAACCGAAAGAAGCAGCCTGAGCTTGTGTCAGACCCTTAGGAAGGTCTTTTCTCTTCTGCTCACATAATATTCGCTTCCAGTTTTCAATAACTCGAAGGCATTCCTGGATGGTTAACAGATCATAAAGATCCTGATAATAAGCTTCTTCTTTCAGATATTTCATGATGAATATTATAGCGGGACCAAGGGCGGGAAGGGAAAAAAGTGTATCCCAGCGGTATCCAAGGGGATTTTGGGGGATAAAAAAAGGGCCATAGAATAATCGTAACCCTATGGCCCTAAGTTGGTTGCGGGGACAGGATTTGAACCTGTGACCTTCAGGTTATGAGCCTGACGAGCTACCGGGCTGCTCCACCCCGCGGCTATTTTTTTGGTACTTTTCTTTATGAGATTGCTTCGTCGCTAACGCTCCTCGCAATGGAAAAAACTATGCCCTCTTACTTACGGGACTCCTCGCAATGGGTATAACTATGTCGTTCCACTTCCAGACTTCTCGCAATGGAAATTATTATTTCTTCTCCGCATTGTGAACTGCTGGGGTTAACTTATAAACGACTTCCCCTTTACGAATCAAACCCATTTTTTCACGTCCAACTTTTTCTAAATAAGCTGGGTCAGTCTCTAACAAACGCTTCTCTTCCAATAACTTAATCTTACGTTGTTTTAACGCTTCGATTTGCTTACTGTAATCAACATTCTTTTGCCGAAGATCCTGCAACCGAGTATACGACGGCAAGAAAATAAAAAGCGCAAAAAGTGTAAGAGCAAAAAGCCAAAGAGCGTTTTTTATCATGTGACGGGTTATTCAAGATTAATAAATCTTGCCCCAAAGCGAGCCAGCATAAATCGCTTTCTTACCGAGCTCTTCTTCGATGCGTAAAAGTTCATTGTACTTGCAAAGACGATCCGTGCGCGATAAAGAACCTGTCTTGATCTGTCCGACACCCGTCGCAACCGCCAAATGCGCGATCGTCGTGTCTTCCGTTTCGCCAGAGCGATGCGACATAATCGAAGTGTATTTATTTTTCTTCGCGAGGTTGACCGCGTCTAATGTTTCGGACAAACTGCCGATTTGATTGACTTTGATCAAAATCGAATTGCCGACGCCTTTTTTGATCCCATCCTTAAGACGTTTTACATTGGTGACAAATAGATCATCACCGACGAGCTGAACCTTGGCGCCCAATTTGTCGGTCAAAACTTTCCAGCCATCCCAATCATTTTCATCCAAGCCATCTTCGATTGAAATAAGCGGATAATACTTAATCATATTAGCATAAACCGCGATCATTTCTTCGGCGGTGTTGATCTTGCCATTATAATTGTATCCACCTTTTTTATTGTAAAAAGATGACGCGGCGCAATCAAGGGCGATAAAAATATCTTTGCCCGGTTTATAACCCGCCTTGGTTATGGCATCGATAATAAGCGTCAAAGCTTGTTCATTCTTGCCTAAATTCGGTGCAAAACCACCTTCGTCACCGACGGAAGTAGAAAGCTTCTTGTCATGCAAAATTTTCTTTAAGTGATGAAAGACTTCTGTCGCCATGCGCATGGCTTCCGAAAAAGTCGGAGCACCAACCGGCGCGATCATAAATTCTTGAATGTCGAGATTATTATCCGCGTGCATGCCACCGTTTAAAATGTTCATCAGCGGAACCGGCAAAATACTCGCGCGGCTGCCACCAATATAACGATAAAGCGGTTCGCACTTGTCATCAGCTGCGGCTTTCGCGACGGCCATCGAAACGCCTAAGATCGCATTGGCACCCAACTTGGATTTGTTTTCTGTGCCGTCAAGTTCAAGAAGAACTTTATCAATGTTTTCAAAATCTGCTTTTTGTCCTTTGATCTTTTTGGCGACGAGGGTGTTGACATTATTAACCGCTTTGCTAACGCCTTTGCCCATCCAGCGGCTTTTGTCGCCGTCACGCAATTCGATCGCTTCGTATTCGCCGGTAGACGCGCCTGATGGAACAGCCGCACGGCCGAAAGCGCCGCTGCCTAAATAGATGTCAACTTCGACGGTGGGATTCCCGCGGGAATCGATGATTTGACGAGCTTTAACTTCTTTAATTTTTGCCATGTTCAATATCCTTTTTGCAATTCATTCTTGTACATTACAAACGAGGAAGCAATCCCAACTTGAGATTGCTTCGTCGCAAAAAACGCTACTCGCAATAAACATATTCCAAAATTTGTACGGTCAAATTAACATAGTTCTATTTTAAAGTCAAGGTTTGTGAGCGTAACACTTTGTGTTATACTTCATCTTGGATTAATTAACATAAATAAAGGACACTGCATGAAACGTCTCATCGTCTTTATCCGGCTCTATTGGCTGCGCCTTATTTTTGCCGCCGTTCTTCTTGCCGCATTTTACTTTACCATACAATTTCTCATCTACTGCGTCGGCAATTACAATCAACTCGAAGATTTTAGCAAGCGCCAAATTTCGGGACAAATGGCTCTTCTTTTGCCCATGTTTGTTCTCGTTAATCTCATTGCCCTACCAATCATGCTCGGCTTGCAGTATTACTTTATGCAAGGCGGTTTAGCGGGTTCGATCGGCAAGAATAAAACTGATTTAGCCAAAGTCAATGTCAAATGGGATCAAGTCATTGGGATGGAAGGCGCTAAAAAAGAAGCGTGGGAACTTGTCAAACTTCTTAAAGATCGTCATCTTCTTAAAATGATCGGCGGCAGAATTATTAAAGGGACACTTATGATCGGCCCGCCGGGCTGTGGAAAAACGTATCTTGCCAAAGCGATTGCGACCGAATGCGGACTGCCTTTTCTCTCCGCTGTCGGAAGTGATTTCGTCGGGATTTTTGTCGGACAAGGCGCGGCACAGATCAAAACACTTTTTAAACAAGCTCGCGCGCTTGCCTCTCTTGAAGGCGGATGTCTGGTATTTATCGACGAAATTGATTCTTTCGCGCGTCCCCGTCAAGCAGATCGCGGCTTTGGTGGAGGCGTGGTCAGCCACAATGCTACAATCAATCAATTTTTGACCGAACTCGACGGATTACGCAAAGCGGAAAACAATATCGTCGTCATTGCCGCGACCAATGTCCCCGAATATGATCTTGACTCTGCGCTGATGCGCGCGGGACGATTTGAACGAAAAATTTATATTACCAAGCCTAATCTCAAGGAACGTAAAGAGCTTTTTGATTTTTATCTTAAAAGCGTTAAAGTTGAAACAAATGTCAACTCGGCCATGCTTGCGCGCAAGTCGCTATGGTTTACACCTGCGGATATTGACGCCATGGTTCGTGAAGCGGGATTGATCGCGCTGCGCAGTCATCGTGATGTGTTGACGATGAAAGATCTCTCTGAAGCGTATGATCGCGTTATTTTTGGCGACAAGTCCAATATCATTTTGACCGAAGACGATAAAAAATGGACCGCGTATCACGAAGCAGGTCACGCGATTTTGACGTATCTGATCCATCCCAAAGACGATGTAATCAAAGCGACAATCATTCCGCGTAAAGGCGCTTTGGGTTTTGTCGCGCACAGTCCGACGGAAGAACACTACTCCTACAATCGCGAGTATCATCTGTCGCAAATCAAAATCGCCTTGGCTGGTTATGCCGCGGAAAGATTGATTTTTAATTCATCAAGCAGCGGGGTTACGAGCGACTTTGACAAAGCCCTGCACACCGCGCAAAGCATGGTGTGGAGTTATGGGATGGGCAAAAGCGGCTTGGTTGGACAGTTCCGTGAATATCGGTCGCATTACATGGGATCGGAAAGAATGATTTCGGAAAAAACCGTTGAGGTTTTGGATAATGACGTGCAGGCGATCTTAAAAGAATGTATTGATGATGTAACCAAGATCCTCGCGGAGAAAAAAGATCTCCTTGAATATTTTGCACAAGAACTGCTCAAAAAAGAAGAATTGGAATACGAAGAAATTCAGGCTATTTTTGACAAATTCGGATTAAAACCGATTTCTGGCCGCGCGCCCATTCAAATCTAAATGTCTTTCATCAAACAGTACCTAGCCCTGCTTTTGACCGCGGCCGTGTTAACTGGCTGTGGCAAACCTGCTACTTTCGCCCGACCCCTCACGTTAACGCAGGCACAGGAGCAATTTCTTAAAATCTGCCGCGAAGAACTCAAATATGATGTCAAAGTTATTCCCGTCGGAAAAACGATGTGGGTTTATGTGCCGTTAACGGATGGCATTTTTGAGTTTCGCGCCGCGAGCAAAGATCAATCCCCTCCTGCTCCAACCAATAAAAGCTGGTCGATCACTTTTTTGGAATCCACATTTAGTGATAAAACTTTTACAGTCCGTTATGACATCGCGATGACAAAAAAATATGATAAAAAGCAATCCTATCAGAATAAATATTCTGACGAATACAGCAAAAAGCAACGTGAAGTCTTAACCGCTTTGACGCGCGCGTATTTTGATGTCGGGCAAACAACGATCACAGTGCCTGTGACCGTCGGCAATGATCAAAAAGTCAATCCCACCGTTGAAGTGATGAAGAGCAATCCCCTTGCGCTGACAAAAGAAGAACCGCCGGATTTTTTTGTGATGGTTTTTGCGGATACCAAGCACGGCGTGGGTATCCAAGCGATCAATAACTTTGAAGACATGCGCATGGCGCTTTCGAATCCGCCGGGAATATCAAATGACGAGTATGTTAAACGCTACGTGTATGAACTTTTTGGTGATGAGGATTTGATCGGGGACACTACCGGAGAACATTTAAAAACGCAGGACATTACCATGGGCTATTTTCTTGCCAAACAAATTGAAAACCGCATCAACACCCAATTTGTCCGCAGTGCCTTCCCACCGACGGGTCAAGTACAAGATGAAATCTGGCACATCATTTCCGAAACATGCCGCTTGTATCAATTCAAGGATTTTGAAAAGATCAAATTAATCGACCTGCAGACCGAAAAAGAATCGACGTACGATAAGAGTCAATTATAAATGGATCCCCGACAAGAACATTCGGGGATGACATTTAAAACTCTACGCCGACTTTCATGCCGATTTCGGTCGCGGTATTCTTAGGTTCATAAACCGTTGCCGTGACGACTCCAGAATATTTTACGATCGTTAAATCCGAATCATCGATATTCCAATAACTCACGTAAGGTTCAAAAAGATAATTTTTATCTTCCATCGCTTTGCGAACTTTGATCGAAGCCTTAAAGCCATATCCATTGCTTTGATCATTCGTTACGTCGGAATAACGCGGGTCCAAATCACTCAAATAGGTCATTTGACGCCCCAGCCAAAAAATATCGTATTCCATATTCAACCCAGCTGACCAGCCCTGACTCATCGGCGTACTGGTTTCAAAACCAATAGGTGTATACAAATAATTGGAAATGCGTCGATATCCAGCATTATCCTTCGACAAATCGTCCTTCAAATAACGAAAACCTAAACCAATAAAAGGGGTAATCGTCGTGTCAGAAAAAATCTTAAAATCATATCCGGCCAAGCCGCGAAATTCGCTTAAGATATCGCGAACATTATCAATTTTGTAAGCATTGCCATCAAAAAGATGACCATCATAATCCACACGCCCAAAGATGATACGGCCTTCGATTTTAAACATGGATTGAGATAAACTTTCTATAAAAGCTTCTCCCCGATAGGTATACGCGCCGCTTAAACCGTACAAAAATCCGGTTTCTTTCATCTGGTCTTCTTTGTAAGTAAAATAATTGATTTCCGGCGCCAATGTAATCGTGTGCATCTTAGGCTCCATCGCGTGGGCCACAACAGGACACAAAGTAAAAACCAAAAGCAAAACAACAGCTTTAACGCGTTGAACGGTAACAAACATAAAACCTCCTCGAATTAATAAGAACATGGGGGAATAGGGGATGCCGTAAGGGTAAGAACACTTTATAGCATGAAGCGTTTTTTATGGCAAGGAGATTGTCGAGGGGCGCCTAAATCTTTAATTTATCATACAATGCCGCGCCAGTCTCAACGAGCTGGCTCACTTTTTGCATGTCTAATGACTTTTTGACCATCATATCAGATTTGAAATGAATATCTGATAATATTAACGCGTTGCCCTTTGCGTCTAAACTAATCCCGCCCTTGTCAGCAATCACGGAACCAACTTCGGACTTGATTGAAATGAGTTGATCCCTTTGTTCTGGGGCGACATAAACTCGAAAATTTTTATTCAACCCAAAAAGTTGTGAGTCAATTTGTTTAATATCTGGATAAGGCAAACTGTCCGAAAGGGTCTCGAACATTTTAGATATAAAAGCCGGACTGTCTTCTGGATAACTATCAACTGTAAAGCGCGGCAGTTGCAATTGACCTGAAATCAAACAAACCAAAAAAGCATTTCCTCCTCGACCTCTGCCACTTGCGCTGGCAAAGTGATAATCACAAAAATAAAGATCACATTCGTTTTGGGAAGAAGATTTTTTGTACAAATTTAGAAGAAGCCGCTTGCCGGGAACACGGGTATTAACGATTTGCAGATGTTGCAATAAAGAATCTTTGATCGATTGATCAACACAACGCGCAAATCCGAGTGAACCTAACTGATCATTGAGTTTCTTTTCCGCAACTTTGGAACTTAAAACGGTCAGATACACTAAAAGTCCAGCAAAAGCAGCAAAGCCAAGTAGAATCAATAACGTTGTATTCATTTTATAACCCTTTCTTTAAATTCTTCCACGCGAATTATATCCCCTCATAAAATCCTGAGCCAATGATTTTAATGGAGGTTTCGGTAACACAAAGGGCAATTTGACTTTTGAATGTACCAGATCCATATCCATTGGGACAAACAAGAAGATTCAGTGTACCTGGATCTGGGATTAACAATTCATGATCATTTCGCCCAACCATAAAATGATATTGCTGTGCCGGAAGCAGCGCTGCTCCATATCCACTGATATAAAAATGACTATTAGGCGCCGAGGCTGGATTATCAATACCCAAAGGGCTAAAATCAAAATTAGGCCCGGATCCTAATCCTTGTATACATGCACTGTAACTGCGCGTCATCAAATAGCAGCGATCCATTGCTCCTCGAATCATCGACAACATGGCAATGCCTTCCGTACCACGCGCACGCTCAATGACTTTAGCAAACTTAGGAATAGCTAAACTTGTTAAAACTCAAACAATAACAACCACAATGATCAACTCGAGAATCGTAAAGCCGCGATAATTAGATTTTTGTATCGACATTGCTTCGCATTTTCCTCTTTATAAGAAATAGCACGTTTGAAATATACAAAATAGAAAAAACTTACAAATTTTATTTACGAACTAAATTGGCAGGGGTCGACGTCTTCTCTTTTTTGACTTCTTTAACTTCACTCTCTAACGGTTTGTCGAGAATGGTCACGCGACGGCCTTTGATTTTGAGGCGATTCTCCGCCAAGAGGGCAACTGCTTGTGGATACAGGCGATGCTCGACGCGATGAATCTTCTCCGCAAGAGTTTCGAGAGTATCTTCTTCATTGATTTTGACGCTGTCTTGCAAGATGATCGGGCCATTATCGAGCTTTTCATTAACGAAATGAATCGTCACACCCGTCTGCTTAACGCCGTATGTAAACGCGTCCTTGATGCCATTGGCACCCTTAAAAGATGGCAACAGCGACGGATGAACATTGAGGATCTTATTAGGATAATTTTTAATAAAGTAGGGTGTCAAAAGCCGCATGTATCCGGCCAAAACAATAAAATCAATTTTGTGGTTCTTAAGTTCAATAACAATGTCACGGTCAACACTTTGACGATTGGTATAATTATGCGGATCAAAAACGAGAGTTTTGATGCCAGCTTTTTCAGCGCGTTTAAGGCCAAAAGCTTTTTGATTGCTGGAAATAACTAAAGCAAGCTGTGCTTTGATCTCGCCTTTGGTATGACTATCAATGATGGCTTGTAAATTGCTGCCATTGCCGGAAATAAATACTGCAAATTTTTGTGTCATATTATTCCTCAAAAGTTTATCCACAAGGTTGTTGAGCGTCCTGACAAATGACGGCTTCAAAATTAACTGTTTGCGATGGCTGATCTTCAAATGTAAATTGTAATTCACCTGTGAGCTTATTCGTGACATCATCACGCGATTGAATGGTCAAAATCGCATTGTGGGGTACTTGAAATTTTCCTTCCGCATACGCAAAGCTGATTTGATTAACCATTTGATTCGTTAAATCAATGTGGTAAACACCCGTGTCGAGTTGTGTCATGGAACGGTCATTAATCGCGATCCGCAAAAACGGATACGGTGCTTTAAATATATCGCATTCCATTTTTTGGGGCGTCAAAATGATTTCAGTAGCCTCGCCATCCCAAGGGGCACACGCACCGCGGACAACGCCAAAAGTAAGACCGGAAATGCTAGGAATAGTATCTTCTGCTTGAATGGGAGCAATCAATGACAAAGCTATTGCCAAAAAAATAAAGAATTTAATCGTAAATTTAGATTTTTGCATAAAACCTCTGAAAATTTGTCATTCCCGCAATCTTTTGGCAGGAACCCACAATACACGAACACAAATCCTCAATAAAGACATTTGACGATGACATATAAGTAGGGGCTGTCCCGACTTTCATACCACTAACTATGCATCTTTTCGGTCAAAAAGGCAAGATCACCGCCATGACGATAGCGCACAATGCCCGCGATTCCAACAATGGTAAAAATGGCTCCGACCGAAACCAAAATCCAAAACACATCCACCCGTTCTGCCAGCCATGAACTAAGCAACATCGACACCAAAAACGCGAAATGGATGACAATTTCGAGCGCGCTAAAAACCTTGCCTTGCATTTTCGCGTCACTGGCCACATGGATAATGGTATTCGAAGCAATAAAAATCGGACCAATCACAACGCCTAAAAGAAAAGCCAAAGCTCCCGCAAGAGCAACACTAGGATAGCGCTGCACCACCGTCGCAAAAATAATCACCATTAATCCACCTGCAATTAAACTAAAGAATATCGTGCGCGACCAAAGAACTTTCTTTCCCCAGCGCCCATACATGAGCGCCCCTAAAAAAAGTCCAGCACCAAGAAGAACCGCGAGCACACCCAGATCACGCGTCACAGTATTAAATGCCCTCTGAATAAAGACAATAATGACAACATAGATCGCGCCCGCCGCAGAAAGCAGAATAAAAAACATATTCATAACAAAACGAATTTGCCTCTGGCTAATCAGATAGAGAAATCCTTCTTTGATTTCCGCGAAAAAAGATTTTTCGATCTCAAGGATTTCTTTGCCCTTTTCGATGATTTTTACCTTGCTGATATCAATATTAAATTTAGGTTTCATAGACATGATGATCAAAGCTGACACAAGATATGTGATGGCATCCCCAATAAATCCGGCCTTCGCGCCAACTTTATCGACGAGAAACCCACCAAACGCGCAGCCCATCACAAAAGCCAACATCCCGGTTGTCGTTAACAAGGAGTTGGCCATCATAATATTTTCGGCGGGAACAATTTCGGGGACAATCGACATCTTGGCCGGAACATAAAAGCGGCTAAAACAAAAAATCAGAAAAACAACAATATAAATTTCGATGATGGATGGTTTGTGGAAAAATATAAATGGAATTGCTAAAACCAAAAACCCACGCAGTAAATCACAAACAAAAAGGGTTTTGCGTTTATCCCAGCGATCGATGTACACCCCAGCTATCGGCCCGACGATAAAAACAGGAATGATTGTAAAAGACAATAGTTTGGCAAGACTGTACGCGGACGTAGCGCCATTGGCACGTTCAGCAATCAGACCGATCAAGGCCATTTGATTTAAACGATCGCCGAACTGCGAGATAAGCTGCGCCCACCAGAAGCGCATAAATTGCTGATTTTTGCTGTCGGTAAAGAATCGGAACATGAAGTTTTACGGTGCTATACTGCGTCGAGCCATGCTACCCAAATGCTTTGCGGCAAGACGATCCAGGTCATCTGGACCCGACTTTAAGGCCAAAACGCGCTCATATAAAGTGATCGCCTTATCACGCTCGCCAGTCATCGCGTATGTTGATGCCAGATTAAAAATTGCTTCTTTCAAATTGCCATCGAGTAAAATAGCTTTTTCATAATAATTGATCGCATCATTGGGCTTGCCCAATTTTGAAAAAATCACGCCCAAGCTGTAATATGCCCGCGCATTGTCCGGCTGACTACGCACGATCCGATCATATTTCGATACCATAAAAAGCAATGTCGAACGAATATTCTCGTCGAGAAGAGCCTTATGCTCGCCCGAATCAGTAATTTTTTCGTATTCACGCAAGCCATCCCAAAATTTTCCCTGATCGCATAGCGCCTTACCATAACCGATGCGCGCCCGCACATTAAACGGCTCCACATCCAAAACTTTTTTAAAATTAATCTCCGCCTCTTGAAAGCGATTTCGCTTCGCGTACGACAAAGCCAAAGAACTGCGGATGCGGGTATTGGCGGGATTGATCTTTAACGTGCGTTCAAACATCGCGATTTCATTACTTGAATAAATATTGTACTGAATGGTCATAAGAATTAAGAAAACAAACATCCCCATGGTTCCAAAACGAACAATATTAGGCGAAATGCTCTTACGTTGCAAATTCCATGTTTTAAAATGCTCATACGACATGACGGCTATGACAAAAAACCCCACACTGGGCGTATAAAGAAAATGTTCGGCGCTCGAAATATATCCGGGCTGAACTCCGACGGTGCTGATGATTTGTGAGACAGGAAATAATTCGATAAAAAACCAGCTGATAAAAAATGCCTGCAAGCCAGAGATTTCTTTTCGCTTTTTCCACAAAACGACGACCACAAAGCTCCAAAATAATAACGTCCCTATGGCTTCAGGATTTAGAAGGGAAATAAAAATCTGCTGTGAACGATCAAAGTAAAGATCCAGAGGAAAAACCAAAAGCCGTAAATCCGTCATAACGCTTCTTAAAAAAGTCGTAAATCCCAATATCATTTCATTAACAGAGCGCCACGGAAAAGTCTTGGTTATCCCCAGCGTAAAGCGAACCATGATGTACGCACCAACGATCATGGCATACGGCATAAATATTGTTACCAGACGGGAAAAATTAAAACTTTCTTTCCGTTTCATAAAGAAAATATAACTAAAGAGCAAAAGCGGTAAAACACCCGCTGATTCCTTGCAAAGCAGTGCAAAAGCAAAAAATACCAGTGAAAGGTACGAAAAATATTTCTTACGATCCACAAGCAAAAAACAATAAAACGACGCGAAATAATAACACGCAGACAAAAGGATCGCGCGGCCTGAAATATTAGAAATCGCTTCCCAGTGAATCGGATGCAAAGCAAAAAGAAACGCGACACCCATCGCGATTTTCCGACGATCAGTCAAATGAAAAACAATTCCAAAAATCAAAAAGGTATTGATGACATGAATCAGGATATTATCAATATAGTAAGGAACAGGATTGAGCTTAAAAAGAAAATATTCCTTCATAAAGCTCACGGTCACAAACGGACGATAATACGAATCACCGCCAAAAAATGAGCTTGTCATGACATCCGGCAAATTCTTAAAACTGCGAATTTTTTCATTACGGACAATTGAATAATCATCGTCCATGGTTTTAAACGCGTCGTTAACACCGAACGAATATACAGCAAATGTCATCACCGCTAATAAGATTAACCCGACGATTGTTTTACGTTGTTCGCTCATTTTGCCTGCTCTTTTTGGTTGAGATATTTTTCTACCGCTCTTAAATTGATATTGTTACCGAACATCTGCACTGCTTGCGTCAAAATTGCCCTTGCCTGCACCAAGTCGCCGGATTCAATATAAATATGAATCATATACACGTAAGCCGACGACAAACCTGAATCAAACTTGAGAGCTTGTCGCGCGTAAGCAAGGGCTGTAGGGTAATCCTTCTTCGTAATATAGTTTTTCGAAAGGTCAAGATAGATAATCGCAAGCCCCGGACTAAGATCGCGGGCCTTTTCCAAATAGCCGATGGCGACGTCGGGGTCTTCAACCAATCTACCTAAAAGATGATATGTCATAAATTTTTCTTTGTCACCAGAAATAAAGGGATTATTAATCGCTACCTTTAGGTGCATCCGCAAATACTTGGCAGCTTCTTCATAATTTCCAGCACGATAATAATCATGCCCTAAAATCCAGGAGGGACGAGAACTATCCGGATACCGGCGCAGCATTTCTTGGCAAGCGACAAAATTATTTTTAAAAAACGCATTGTTCGCGATCGTTAAAGCCATAAGAAGTCCAATCAAAGTCGCCTGAAACAGCGCGCTAATATTGGAAGCATCATTTTTACGATTGAGCCACGCGGCAATGGCCTTAACGGCAATGGCGACAAGCAAGAAAAACCCGATCGACGGCAAATATAAAAAACGAAATGCTAATGGATTAAGAAGCGGCACAAACCCAGAAACAAGCACATACTGAATATAAAACCAAACCAAGCCAAATGTGATCAATTTATTCCGACGATAAAAATAAAACCCCAAAGCCGCGGAAAGCAAAGTCACGCAAACAGGGACAAATAATTCCATCGGATACAACGGAAATATCGGCGGAGCGTACAGCGGTGGAAGAACCGTGACTTTAAAAGGTAAAATCAAAACACTCACATAGGCGGTAAAGATTTTGAGCATCAACACAAATTTTGCGATGCCGATTTGTGCCCGTGGCGTAAATTGTGGATAAAACGCGTTGGGCATTAAAACAAAATACACGTACATATAAAACAACGTAATTAATCCCAGCATGACATAAATCCACACTTTATTACGAATGATATCAATGGTTTTACGGGTATTTTTCTGATTTAGGAAAAATCGGTCGATTATCAAAACAACAAACGGAAACGTTAAGGCCGTTTCCTTGGAAAACAAAGCACAAAAATAAGAAAGACATGCCACAATCAACCATTTGCCCTTTTTTTCGACCGCGTTGTAACGTAAATAGGCCAAAATCCCCGTCAGATAAAAAAGCGTCATCAAAATATCTGAGCGATAACCGATAAAGTTAACGACTTCCGATTGGATCGGATGCACCGCAAAAAAACTTGCCGTCAAAAACGCAATGCCTCTGATTGCCGTTAGATAAAGCATAAAATAAAACACCAGCACGGTCACAACAAAATGCAGGGCAATATTTGTAAAATGATGCCCAAGCGGATTTTCCTTCCAAAAAGCGTAATCAACAAAAAACGTCGCGGCAACAACCGGTCGATACGAAACAATTCCTGAAAAGGAATTATTCTGCTTTGTCAAAAGATCGCGCGAGGGATCCATAATCAATTCCGGAGTAAAAATTCTAGGCAGATTCGCGAAGCTTGTATAAAATCCGTTGTCAATAAAAAGGGCTTGATCGTCGCCGACAAAATCGTTTTGCAAACAGTTGTGAAAAGCAACCGTCACAAAAAGCGCTAGGAGAAAAACAATCAATCGATTGGTGAGTGGAATTGAGTTAAGGAGAGATTTTTTCAAGGCTAAAAAGGGGTCGTCCAAAACTTAAAAAGCTGGCGGTCAGGATTGAACTGACGGCCTGCGCATTACGAATGCGCTGCTCTACCAACTGAGCTACGCCAGCGTTTACAACAAAAAAAATGGTGCCGAGACCCGGAATTGAACCGGGGACGCACGGCTTTTCAGGCCGTCGCTCTACCGACTGAGCTATCTCGGCACAACTTTTGCTTACAAGAAACGTTTTACACCTTAACCATTTTGCTTAAAACAGCTTTTGTCCCTCTTGGGACTGATCTATCTCGGCACAACTTTCTTAAAAAACACGCCAACTATAATCCGTCAAAGGCCACAATTCTAAACAAGTCCCCGCCCAATGTCAACATGCTTTAAAAACGAAAATTACGGATGCGACCTCTGAACAATCTTGGTATAAATATCCTGCGCGAGTTTGATTTTTGGCATCATGCCTCTGCGGGCTTTAACGCGAAGCTTAACATTATCAGCAATGGCTTCAGATATTGTGACCGTGACATGCGCGTTCTGCACTTTAGCAATCAGAACGCCGGAGATATCATTCTTTTCTTCAATCACTCCCATAATCGAAACCGTTTCGACCGCGGCCGCCCAAACATCCGCAAACGTATTGCCACCGACATTTCCCTCGACCGTGTCCGGGCTAATCGCATAACCGCCAACCACGCCCACGCCGCCAATGGCCAAATAAATACAACCGCTGGTAGTCAGCATCAACGCGGCTAAGATTACTGAGCAAAAACTATTTTTCAAAGAAAATTGATCCATCCTACTCCCTAAATTATCCTTTGCAGGGTTTGCGTCCGTGATTGGCTTTCTTGGAGCGCCAATTCAACTTTCCAACTTTGCTTTTTCTTCCCATTTTGAGTCCCTCCCTCTTAAGTATAGGTAATAGTTATACTACTCACCTACCAAAAAACCAAGAAATATTTCTACAAGCCAGCAAGAATCCTCTTTACTTCAAAAACGTTTTTAATGACCGCCCACGGCTTTAAAGCCGCCAATTCCTGAGGCGTATTCGAACCGGTTGCCACAGCGACCGTTTTGACGCGCGCGCCGCGGCCAGTTTTGATGTCAATTTGCATATCACCGACATATAAAGCTTGTGTAGCTTTAAGCGAAAACTTCTTTAATATCGCCTTCAAAATATCCGGCGCCGGCTTAGGGCGCTTGACTTTATCGCCGCACAAAACATAATCAAAAAATTTTTCAATCTTCAAATAACGAATCGCGATCAGCGAAAATTTAGTAGGCCGATTACTCGCCACCGCGATTTTAAAACCATTGGCTTGCAAATATTGCAAAATCTTTAAAGCCCCCGACAATAACTTGGTATCTTTCCGCAAAGCCACAGCATGATGCCGACGATAAACCTTCAATGCCGCGTCCAAATTCGCATCACCGAGAAACGTTTGCAAAAGATGCCGATCCCCCCAACCCACCGTGCGCTTGATCTTTTGATGAGAAATCGGCGCGAATCCAAAATGCTTAACCGTATAATTGACACTGCGAGACACCGCCGGATACGCGTTGATAAGCGTCCCATCGAGGTCAAAGACCACTAGTTTAATTTTCAAAACTACTCCCTCATCATGTACAAAATCAGCAAACCACCCAAAGCAATAAAGACACCGATAAATCCGCGAAAAAGACTCACCACATCCTGCCACCAAATCAGAACCAATGTCGTCCCGAGTACAAGAAACGCGGTGCCCAAAAGAAAAAGAATGAGTTTGCTTTCTTTAACTGTCTTATCAATCCCCATCTGTTTCTGCCTCCTTAATTGACGTCGTATTCATATTTTCCGGCGGGGTCGTCTTCCAACGACGATGCATCCATCCCCATTCGTGCGGATAACGACGAATATACCCTTCAATAATCTTAGTAATTTTTGCGACATTGGCGATGACCATTTCATCATAATCGTCCCGTTTTTCCAATTCCATTTCCGGCTCAACAGCAACGACATTGATATCATCTTCCCGTCGACGAATAAAAATCGGTACAATCGCGGCTCCAGCGCGTTGCGCCAAAACAATCGGCCCCGGCGCGGTCGCGGCTTTCTGTCCAAAGAAATCCACAAAAACCCCGCCGCTGCTGCCAAAATTTTGATCCATCAAAATAAAAACAATTTCATTATTGCGCAATGCTCGCAGCGTATCCATAACCGCCTTTTTACGCGGTAAAGCAAAAATCGTTTTCAATCCCGCCTCATTACGTTTTTGCAAAAGAAATTCATCGATTTTGGGATCACGCGTATTGCGCATAAGAACACTGCATTTGTATCCTAATCGCGCCATGTTCATCATAAGTAACGGAAAATTGCCAAAATGCGCCGTGACCGCCATAACACCCTTACCCTTTGCGAGTGCCGCGTCGATATTTTCTTTGCCCTCAAAAACTACATATTTGTCCATCATATTAAGATGTTCATTAAAATAAATCATTTCCACCATGCCCTGCCCAAAATTCGAAAAACATTTTTTGATAATTTCTTCAATCTGCGCGTCCGTTTTTTCCTTGCCAAAAGCGATACGCAGACTTTCGCGCGCGATTTTTTTCAAACGCCCCGTCACCAAAAAACCAACGCCGATTAAAAACCGCAAAATTCCCTTAACCATCCCATAAGGCAAACGGTTAAGAGCCCAATACGCGGTAAACATAGCATATCGCGCCGCATCACGTCGCAATATTTTCTTTCGACCATTCCAATCCATCACATTCTCCCAATATAATCAAAGGGGCACGGTGCTCCATGCCCCCCCACACAAATATCACAACACCAAATTAACGCTTGTATCCGATTTTACGCAAAAATTCCTTACGCCACACAATGTCCTGCTCATTCTCAATCCCTTTGGGTTTTAATCCGTCGATAACACCCAAAACACCGCGGCCAGTCCCATTGTCCGCCACAATCACCTCAAGCGGATTGGCGGTAGCCGCAAAAATATTGCAAACCTCGACAATGTTTTTGATCTGATTGAGAATATTAATCGGAAAACCATTGCGAATCATAATGACAAATACATGTCCGGCACTCACATCAAGCGCGGCCGTCGCCGCCAATTTTTTCAAATCTTCGTCATTGCCTTCGATCCTGACCTTGCACGCACCGGACGCTTCACAAAAAGCGAGTCCAAACTTCATGGTCGGCACACTTGCGACAATCGTTTCATAAAGATCTTCGACCGTCTTAATAAAATGCGCCTGCCCCACAATGACGTTAACATCGTCGGGCTTGATAATTGGAATCGTTAAAATTTGCATACGATTTACTCTCTTTTGTCATCCCCGTTCCCATTGTCATCCCCGTTCCCATTGTCATCCCCGCTCCCATTGTCATCCCCGCTCCCATTGTCATCCCCGCAATCTCTAAGCGGGGATCTATACTCAAAATGGGTCCCCGATTAAAGCTTTCGGGGACGACAATTTTTTACCCCTTCATCAAAATCTTATGAACCTGCTCGTACAAATGATCATAATTGACCGGCTTCGTCAAATGCATGACCGCGCCCAACTCCATTTCCGCGGAAATATCATCGAGTGAATTTTTAAAAGTCACAAACATGACCGGAATGTTTTCGGTTATCGAATCTTCCTTGAGCTTGGCACAAACACTGCGTCCCTTCATCCCCGGGAGAATCACATCGAGAATAATCAAATCAGGCTTCCAACGCTTGGCCATTTCTAACCCGCGCTCGCCCGACTCCGAACTGATGACCGAGACACCGTGTTTTAAAAAATGCAACTTGACCAATTTGACAAACGTCAAATCATCATCAACAACCAAAATGGTCCACTTATGTTTCGCGCGATCTTGCGCAAGACCCAAAAAATCTATCGACGACGATCGATAAAAATAAATAATAAACGCAAAAATTCCCATCAGCGCCAAAGATGTCACATCAACAACATTAAACATAAAAATCTGCTTAAAAGCAAAATAAACAATACCCGCGATACTAGCCGCGCTAATCAATTTGCGAGCCCATTTGATTTTAAAAACCAAAGCGATCGCGGCCGCGAAAAGAATAAAAAAGAGCATGACCTCAACCGGCTGAGCGAATTTATTCAAAGAGACAGCCCCCAACAAAACGCCAAAAAGAATTACCAACATATACGCAAAAGCATTAGTCATAACGGCGCTTTGTCCCATAACATTCTCCTTTAGCGGATAACTTTACGAATTTCTGAAATTAATTTCTTAGCGTTGATTGGTTTGGTCAAATGCATCAGACCGCCGGCCGCCTTTTCCGCCTCAACATCATCAGGCGAATCCTTAGCCGTCAAAAAAACAACCGGAATTCCTTTTGTTGTATCATCACTTTTCAAATTCTTACAAACTTCGCGCCCCTTCATTCCTGGCAAAAGCACATCAAGAATAATCAAATCCGGCTGTTGCAATTTTGCCACTTGCATGCCGCGCTCACCCGTCATGGCGCTCAAAACACTATAACCATGCGACAACAAAATCCTTTTGATCGTTTTTTGTAAACCTTCGTCGTCATCGACGACAAGAATACTTTTACGAACCGTTGCCCAGTCCTTTTGAAAAATGACTTTGATACGCTTGATTTCAAAAAACAATACCAAAGCAATATTGATAAAAACATACCCAACCTGAATATACTGCGGATACACCCAATTGAGCGCGATAAAATAAACCGCCATGATGGAATTTAAAAGCACGAGGATTTTGCGGCTCCACTCCACATGCTGGACGACAAAAAAAGAATTGCAGAACAAAAAAAGAAACATCAAAGAAAGAACCGTGGCGTGACTCCAAAATTCCGTCGCGCGAAAAGTACCCAAATAAGTCCACAGCGAAGCGCCATAAAGGACAGTCAAACCATAACCAATGACAGTTAAACTGTCGATTCTTAATCTTTTCATAATTATTTACAATATAACGTAATCAGCGGCAACTACAACGAATATTTTCTCTTTATTAGTGCGCCAGCGACAACAAAAAGACACAAATAAGAAAAAAGATCACCAAAGCGAGTATAAAAAGTCAATTCCGTTCGTAAATCTTGCGCGCCAATCAAAAATTGTTTATGACCCTCGATCATAACCGATTTTCCCTGCGCATTCTTTAAGATATTCATCGCACCTGTTGCAAAAATCTGACTGCTCACACCCGTGTTAGCCGAGCGCACCATCATGCGGCGATTGGCAACGGACTGAAACGTCGCAGACTGCAAGTGCAAATACGGTTCATTGGTATCTTTAAACCACGCGTCATTAGAAATATTGACAAGATATTTGGCTCCCGCCTTGGTCAATGAACGCACCACGGGCGCCACCGTGTCTTCAAAACAAATCGCGACCGCAAATCCGCCGTCAAAAACAGTGGGCGTTTTGCCGCGACCAAAATCGCCAATCGGCACAAAATTTTCAATAAAATTTAACAGCGGCCGCAACGGCAAAAATTCACCAAAAGGAACAAGATGCGATTTATCATACTGCCCAGCTATTTTTCCGTCGGGAGACAATAAAATCGCGGAATTAAAATAATTGCCTTCGCGCCGTGTCACCGCGCCCAACAGCAAATGAATATGATGCTTCTTAACAAATTCTTGAATCGCTTCAAAACGCTTTGGTTCTTGCCAAGGATATCCCGGAAAAGACGTTTCCGGCCAAAACACGATTTGCGGTTTATTTTTTAAAGATTCTTCTGTCAAATCAAGAATCTTTTTCTGAATTCTTTCAACGGACTGTCCTTGCCACTTTTCCGCCTGAGGAATATTCGATTGAATGACCGCGACACGCAAATCTCCTTTTTCCGATGGAGAAAATTGCGAAAGCCGCCAAAATCCATAACAAAGAACAGCAACAATCACGATCAAAACACAAACAATTGCATGACGCGCTTGGCCTTTCAAAAAAGCAGGGACATTGCCTATTTTCCTTCCCCTTCTGTCATCCCCGAATACTATTTTCTTGTCATCCCCGAATACTATTTTCTTGTCATCCCCGAATACTATTTTCTTGTCATCCCCGAATACTATTTTCTTGTCATCCCCGAATACTTTTTTCTTGTCATCCCCGAATACTATTTTCTTGTCATCCCCGAATGCTCCTATCGGGGATCCACTACCAACATTCTTAATTACGTCCTTTAAAACCACATTGACCATCACAATCACAAACGAAACACCAAAAACACCCGTAATATCCGCCACCTGAATCAATGGCAAAACTTGATACTGCGAATGGCCCAAACACGCCCAGCCAAATCCTGTCAAAAGACGATCACGACCAAATTCAGCGACAACCCAAAGACACGGAATAATCCAAAGTTTGTTTCGCAACGAAAACTTTTGAAATAGCGAATATCCCAAAGCGAACAAACCAAAATAAATCCCCAAGTAAATATTTACCAAAACCATTCCCGGCAAAGTGACATGAATGAGCCAATAATGCGTACCGAGAAAAAACAAAAAGCCCACAAACCATCCCCAAAAGAAAGCGGATTTCAAACCTTTTCCATCGAGTAAGATAAAAAGTGGAATAAGAGCAAACCAAATCAGAAAAGATAAATGAAACGTGGGAAAAGAAAGAATCAAAAGCCCTGCAGAACAAAGTGACAGTAATATATTTTTTTTCATAAATAGCATCGATTCCTACTTAATGACCATTGCGAACGTCGCGAATCCCATTGCGACTGAGGACGAAACGTCCGAAGGAATGCCGAGCCCATCCGGGCGAGGCCGAGGAGCGAACTGAATCCCATTGCGAGGAGCGTCAGCGACGCGGCAATCTATGCAAGAAAGCAACATCACTACTTATTAACCCATTGCGAGCCCCGAATAGCGCGAATCCCATTGCGAGCCCCGAAGGGGCGTGGCAATCTACAATGTATTGCTTCGTCGGCCTTAGGCCTCCTCGCAATGGGACTCATTACGCTCGCAATGGTATTTTTCGCTTCCCTACTTTTTCCTACTCTTTTATAATCCTTTGGATCCACTGATTGAGTATTGCCCTTTGATTCTTTTGAAAATCCGGAAACAACGGAATGCTTTCATTAAATATTCTGGCTAATCCTGCAACGGCAAAATAGTTTACTTGGACATCATCGTCCTTTAAAAACTCCGCAAACAGATCTAAAGTTCCCCTCTCAGTCAATTTTGAAATTAGTACAGCAATATTTCTTTTTCGTGACACGTTATTCTTTATATAATTCCGAGACATAGCTTGACGACAAAATGAAGCATAATCAAATCCAACAATTCGATTTTTAAAGTCCCACTGAATTTGCGTTAGACTTAAATCCACATATCTATTTGCACCTATTGAACCATAGAAAATATCCCCCAAATTGACAATAGTTTCATTTATTAAGTCCCTACTGCGATATATAGCATCACCAAAGGTTATATCTCCTTCCTTAGAATAGGGTGATTCGTTAACGTCGTCGAAGAATTTCATTAATTCTTCAACCGATGGAGGATTTTTAAGGCTGATTAACGCCCATATTGCCCATTTCTTTTCAACCAAATTCCCATCAGATAAAACAAACCTTAAATATTCGATCGCTCTAGTGTCATTTGAATTACTTAATTCCTCAATGGCAGCAAGCCTTCCCGTCCCATTTTGAGTCTGGGCATAATTAATTAACTCGTCCAAAAGTTTATCAGACGGTTTATTCCCGAACCGATATTTTGCTTGACTTGAATTGAGCACAAATTTTCCATTGGGCGCGTCATAATATCGAAAACCATCGGCATGTTTTTTAAGAAAAACCAACGCGACCTCATCCTTCCCCAAAGAATCGTCTCTACTGTCTTCTCGATGACGTTTAATAATGAACTTCTCTGGACAAGTCCCCTTGATTGTGGAAATAGTTTTAACCACAGCAACCCTCTTTAAAATACCATAGTCGATTATTCTAAAAAAGTAGTTATCGCTTGATAGGGATTGGACTTTACACACAATATCTGATTCTTCTAATAAGTAACTGCTATTAAAATGATTACTTAAACCACCCATATGACTACTAGCATATTGCCTCATGATGCTAAAGAACAGAAGTCCTATACAAATGCCAAATACAATGCCCAAAGAGCAGGCTTTGTTATTTTTCCAATTTCGAGTTATGGAAAAAAGAAAAACCAGACAGATTATTAAGACGCAACAATAGATAATGACATTCCTTTGAAATGACAAACCGCTGTAATAAAGAAACAGCATCATAAAGAAAAGCAAAATAAAACATAAAATCAAGGAAAGAAAAAACCATATCATTTTCTTTATCATGAGCCCTGTTCTCCTGTAAAAGTAAAAATGCAGAGATGCCAACTATTTAATTTCCATTGCGAGGAGCGTTAGCGACGCGGCAATCTATGCAAGAAAGCAACATCACTACTTATTAACCCATTGCGAGCCCCGAAGAGCGCGAATTCCATTACGAGCACCGCAGGGGCGTGGCAATCTCAAATAGTTTGCCGCGTCGCTAACGCTCCTCGCAATGGGACTTTCAATATCACTCCTCGCAATGGTATTTTCAATATCATTCCTCGCAATGGGACTTTCAATATCACTCCTCGCAATGGGACTTTTCACTACGTTCACAATGGTACTTTTCGCTACTGACAACGGGGTTTTGAAATTTCAATTACGCTGTCTCTTAAATCAGGATCTTCCATAACTTTTCCACCTAGTGTAAACGGTTTAAAAGTAACATCGATGACACAAGATCTTCTATTGAAATCTTTGAATCGGGGCGGCCCATTATAATTTTGTAATTGCTCTTCACAATAATAATCCTTTAGAACATAACGTTCTTGATTTAAAACTGATACGGGACGACCTTTTCGATCAAAAATTTTCTCTATGTCGGCTCTTGTCGTACCGACTTTAATGACACCAGCTTTTTCTACACACTGGCTCATAGAAATTTCGGTTCTTGCATCATCAATACTATTAAGCGGCTGAAGGGACTGCTGACTTGCTGCTTTTTCTAATGCTTTTAATGATACTTTCCCAGTTTCCTTTGCAACGATCAGTTCAATCCCTAGGTCTTGACAAAACTTTTCGAACTCGTCGAATTGTCCTATTTTGAAAAGCAAAGGTTTGCCTGAAAAGTCCAAAGTATATGGCGTCCAGTACAACGAAGACCCTGATTCAAAAGAGCTCAATATGGATTGTAACTCTCCAAAAGAATGGGCTTCTTGTTGATAATCTGGCCAGACAACTCCCGCATTGATTATTCCTACCGAACTCGTAATCGTAATAAACTCACGACTCTCGTTCCACATCGTATATCCCTGTGCTGGTCTTTTCTTTACTTTACTCGGGGTGAACATGGAGGCATCGGCTACTTTTTCGGTTTTTACTTTTACATCAAAGGGAATAGTGTTGGAAATAACAGCTTTATTACCATACAAAATCGTATCGGAGGGCAAATCCATGCCCAAAAGAATATCCTCCCCCGCCTCATACACCTGTTTGTCGGACTTAATGGTGAGCGGTTGTTTGACCTCTTGACAATAGCCTATCGAAGAAGTTAACAACAAGCTGATGATTGCTAAAATAAATCGCTTCATTTTTTCAATCTCTCCTTAAATAACCTCGCGACACCTTGACTTTTGTTCTTTGAAAAACTCAATGGGTTCCAGTTTTTCTACAAATAAATATTAAATTGTCGCAGTAAAACACGCCAAGCATCTCCTTCTTTAATCAAAATGTATGTACCGTCTCCCGAATGTATTCTGGACCAAGGTATGTGCAAGCGAACCACCGCAATTGTTTCGTTGCGTGAATATCCGGGCGACCAAGCAGAAAGGGCGCCAGTAAGCCTAGGTAATTCCACTCCGTCTTTTGCAATTTGAATTCTTGTATCCTCTGACGTGAAGTCTTTGAAGAAATCTCTCGCCAAGAGTCTATCCACAAGATTTTGCGCGGCCTCTTGAGTTGCGCTTAGCTGTTCGGCTGTCAATTTTTCCCACGACTCCTGAGTATTACGTGTGAGAATTTTTTCGACAGTCTGAGACTGGATATTGATGGGAGCATTTGGCGTAATAAATATTGTCTTTGGAAGACCTTTGGCATTCTTAAGTGGTGAGTCGTCGCCGGAGTATGTCAGAAGGTCCTTTAATACGGTATTTAATACAAGTTCGTCTCTTGAAGAAATGTCTGTTGTCGTTTTAGCAAAGGCAAAAGTTGTGAGTGCGATCGTTAGACAGCCGACAAAAACTGCAATGTGTTTTAGGTAAGTCTTCACTTTTCTTCCTGTGTTGTTTAATTTAGAAAACTTTCTTTATAAAAAACTCACTGTGTTCCGGGTTTTTTGTTAACTCCATTGCGAACCGCGAAGAGCGACATTCCCATTGCGAGCCGCGTAGAGCGTGAGTCCTTTTTAGGACGAGCCCCGAAGGGGCGTGGCAATCTACTATGGATTGCTTCGTCGGCCTACGGCCTCCTCGCAATGGTATTTTTGCCTACGCTCCTCGCAATGGGACTCATTACACTCGCAATGGTATTTTTTTCGATTGTTACTTTTTCGTCACCTTTTTCCAAATCAAATAAGCAACCCAAATAAGCAGTGACCAAAACGCGACCGGTACAAGAAACCCGATAACAATAATCACAGCATTAAAAGTATTGACGCCAACCTCCATCGCGGTTCTTAAAGTCCCACGAAAACTATCGACAATCGAAAACCCGCGCGCAACTTGGACAATCGGCTTTTCATAAAAATTCACCGTCACCGTCGCCATCGCTGAAGTTTGCGCAAGATACTTTAATCTAGCCTCCATGGCTTCGATTTCACCGGTCACGCGTGTCAGTTCACGTTCAACTTCGAGAATATCTGTGACTTTAGCTGTTCTTTCGGCGACCAATTGACTCAACCGATCGCGAACCGCGCGCATGTTTTTTAGACGGGCTTCAGTGTCGACGTATTGTCCGGTCACGTCATCGGCCTTACTGGTTTCACTTTGCAATTCGCCAAAACTTTTGATTTCAAGAATGACCGCGTCTAAGTTTTTTGGCAAAACCTGAAAAACAACATTGCCATTTGAGCCGTTCGCATATTGACTCACTTGCGAATTTAAAACCAGCCCCTCAAATTTACGTACCGAATTGATAATCGCGCTCTGCGCCTGCAAGTAATTTTTGACCAAGAGTTTTAAATCAACCGTACGAATAATCTTGCGGTCGATGACTTCCAAAGCAGGACTGCCCGAATTAGCTGGCATTGCTCTGCCATTCACATTGCGTCCTTGATAACTTGAGCGCTCATAATAAGGCTCGTATTGAGTTGTTTGTCCAAGCGAAGTTGACGACGAGGCCATATAGCCTGAAGCATCACGGACACGCGCCTGTATCGCTCTTTGAGAATACATCTGCAGTGATATCCCACCGACAATCACTAAAGTAACCATCAAAACAGCAACTCGATTTCCTTTTAGAAATTTAAATTGGTTCATTTTCTTCTCCTCCTTGATTCCCAAACGCGCCATTGTTTTGTCCATTCGCTGTTCCCAGTCTGGAGAACTACTGCCAATGCCCGGCCATAAATCCATGGCCTGCTTGAGCCGCAGAAGTTGGGCCTCATAAGCCCGCAAGTCCGCCGAATCCCGCAAAGCCTCCGCGATCGCAGTATTCTGGGCATCAGTTAATTGTTCTCCATCCACGGCCTGTGAAATTAATATTTTGATTTCGTCTTTACTCATGGCTTGCCTTCTTTCAAAATAAACGCCAATTGAATCCTCAAATTTTCCTTCGCGCGAAAAATCAAAATTTTAACCTTGTCTATCGAGCACCCAAGCGCTTTACTGATCTCGTCATAACTTAAATTTTCATAATGCTGAAGAATGATGGCTTCCATTTGTTCGGTGGGCAAATGCTGTATCGCCTCCCGCACGTGATCACCGGACTCTTTAAGCGACAAATCATCACGTGGTCCGGACGCTGACTCAGTCGCAAAATGACTTAAAACACTTTCACTGACGTCTTCCCGTACAGAGCGGGACCTTTTGCGAATCACATCCACGCAATGATTGCGCGCGATGGTATAAAGCCAAGTCGAGAATTTGACGCCGGATTGAGGCTCATATTGACTGGTAAAAAGGGACATAAAAACCTCGCCGGAAACGTCTTCAGCCTCGCCGCGGTTCCCGAGCATACGCCAGCAAAAGTTCAAGATCCGATACTTATACCGTAAAAAAATGATCTGTACAGCGTCCTTGCGGCCAGCTTTGTATTCGAGCATCAATTGTTCGTCAGACTGTTCCATTGTGGTTTTTGTGCCCCTTTACAAGCTTAATCGCAGAAACAGCGGAAATGTTACAAAAAAAGTGGAAAAAGTAACGGCGTCGTCCATTGCGAGGAGGCCGTAGGCCGACGAAGCAATCTATTCC
>JACKFJ010000006.1 GCA_020632535.1 Candidatus Omnitrophota bacterium
TGGAGCGATTTTGATGCTCTTAGTAATGCTGGTATCAATTGGATTGATTTGGGCAATTTGTCAACCAGTGGGATCAATTGGTCTGATTTAGACGTTTTGAGCGATACTGGTATTAATTGGGTAGATTTGGGTATATTGTCCTCGAGTGGTATAAATTGGGCAGATTTGGATAGTTTAAGTGATGCGGGAATCAATTGGGACAGTTTGGGTGATTTAACGGCTGCAGGAATTAATTGGTTGGATATTGATCAATTGACCAGTGCTGGTGTGAATTGGGACAATATTGGCGAACTTTCAGTCGCGGGTGTTAATTGGAGCGATATTACGATTCTTTCAGATGCGGGTATTAATTGGGCTGATATGCAAACTTTAAGTGCTAGCGGAATCAATTGGGTTTCGATTAATGATTTGTCAGATGCGGGTATAAACTGGACTGATATTTATGCAATGTCTGCCTCTGGAATTAACTGGATTGATATTAGTGTTTTGAGTGATGCGGGTATCAATTGGGCTGATTTAGATGTTTTAAGTGATTCAGGGATTAATTGGACTGATATTGATACGTTAAGTGACGCAGGCATAAATTGGACAGATCTAAGCTCTATGGCCAGCGCTGGTATCAACTGGTCTGACATTGGTGCCATGAGTGCTGTCGCAATTAACTGGGCTGATATTTCGTATATGTCTGGAACAGGTGTAAATTGGGCAGATATTGGTTTAAGCAGTGTTTCTGGTATCAATTGGGCGGATTTGGCTTCTATGACAGCTGCAAATATCAATTGGGCGGATATTGCATATTTGGCGGCTAATGCGCGAACATTGGTTACTAATGTTGCGGCGATTTTAAATTCAATCAATACACTAAATTCTGTTATCGGAACATCTACGGATACTGGAACTGGCAGTTTATTTGGTATGACAAATACTATTTTGGCAGCTGTGCAAAATATTCAAACGGGAAGTTCATCCGAAACAATCGAATCAATATTGGAAGGAGTGAATGTCATCACTTCGACCTTAGGTTCGACTTCGGACACGGCGGCGACCACTTCCGTTTTTGGTAATATTGCTAAAGTCATTGATTATGTTGATACGCTTGAAACTTCCGTCGGTAGTTCAACGGATACAACGGCATCAAACAGTATTTTTGGAGAATTGTCTCGACTGCAGGATATTAAAACAAATGTTGATAAGGCCAAGGGCAGCGCCGAATCAGCTTTAGGTGAAGCGCAAGGTGTTCGTAATGAGTTGGGCTCAAAAGGTAAAACAGAAACCACATATGAAACGTTAAAGAAATTGGATGATTCTTTAAAACAATTGCATACGGCCACTCAGCAGATTTCGGAAAGTGAATTGGAGTCAGGTAAAGTTGCGCAGCAAATGATTAGTACACTATCGAATTTTGTTAATGAAAGTAATAAGGCGGCAGGTTTGGGCGGGGGCAGTCTCGACGTTACGCCGCTTACGGAAGAAGAAGCTAGCGATCAGCAGAAAGTTTATGGCAAGCTCGATGAAATTGACGCCAAACTCAACGCCCTCAAGGAAGCGACGGAAACAGACAATGTTGTTGTTAAGTCATGGTTTGAAGGCGGATAATAAAAATTTGGTGATATGAAAATCAAAAAACTTATTCTTACTTTATTGTTTATTCCTCTTATGATTGTTTGTAATAGTCGTGTGGTCTTTTCTGCGGAGTTGTCTATTAATCTTGTGGCGTTAAACCCTTCGGAAACAGAAGAAAAGGAAATTGATGTTAAGTATTTATTGCCAAAAGAGCTTGAGCCTAGTGATGTTTTGGATTCGGGTGAATTGAAGGTTGAGTACGATGTAGATAAAATGCTTTATTTTGTCAGCGGCAAAGTAAAATTTAATCCAAAAGAGTCTAAGACATTTAAGATCCGAGTAAATGATGTTTGGAACATTACTCCTGAAGAAATTTCGGTGTTAAAGCAAAATATGGATGGCAATCTTTCTTTAATGGAAGGCAATCCACAAGTCTATGACAATGCAAAGAGGGAAAGAGACAAGATTTTTGAACAATTAGATATTATTCAAGCTCAGCAGCAAAGTTATGTAGATAATATCGAGCGGCGAATCGAACAGTATCGGGCGTATTCGGGGATTGTGGAAAAGATCCGTAAGAAAATTTATGATCCGAACTTTCTTGAAAAAGAAGTTCAGGTAGATCAACAGGAAGATGAAGGCAAGACGATAAAGTTTGTTTTACAGGTTAAAAATCCGTCGAATGTGGAAGAAAAAACTATTAAGCACAAGCATTTTCTTCCCGACGAAATTCGCGAAGAGCATATTATTGATAAGCAAGGCTTTGATATTCGCTTTGATGATAAAAAAGGCAAATCTTATCTTTTGAAGGAGGAAAAATTTACACCTGGTGAGGAGAAAAAATATGAAGTTGTTATGCGTGATATTTGGCGCTTCCCAGTCAACAAACTTGACCCGATGGAAAAAAGAGCGCAGGTGGCGATTGAAGAAATGAAAGATTCAGCCTATGCCGCCAGTGGTCAGTATCTTTTTGATAATTTAATGAAGAATATTGAGTTGATTCGTGAAACTCAGAATGCGGAATTGCCGCCAGATAAGCATATTGGTATTTTTCGTACGAATGAGAAGCGATATGAGGACGTCAAACAGTCGGTTGAACGTATTGAACAGATGTTGTCTATTGTTCGAGCTAAAAAACTTGAGGAGTTGGAAGGAAGTAAAGTTAAGAACGTTTTGAAGCGATTGCAGGCTTTGCGTGGTTTGCAGGCATTGTCCGAGGCGATTTTCAAGAAGGGTATTACCGTCACGATGACGTGGCGTATCATAGGTGGGTGTATCGCCTTTATCGCGTTCTTTACAGCTTATCATTTCTTTCTTTGGGCGCGTCGTTCAAGTAAAATGGCAGATGATTCACCTTTAAAGCCCGGTGAAGAAATTAAAGTTGTACCTAAGCCGACTCCGCCGACGAAGCATTCGTAGCCTCGTGTAAGTTTTTATGAATTTCCCCATTTTTATCTGGATTGTTTGATATAATTTACACATCTTGCGATGTCTTTTGAAATATTTACCAGATCTAGGATAATTCACGATGGTTGAACTGCGTTATACAGAAGAAGGTGTTGTTCGCGTTATCCGCGGATGTATCGTCATTGTTGAAGGTTTCCGAAATTGTATTAACGGTCAGGTTATTCGTTTCGGTTACGGCACAATGGGCATTATTGTCGGGTTTGATGAAAGAGAAGCCCAAGTTCTTATTGTGCGGCAACAGGTCAATCTCAAAACCGGTGACAAAGCCCTCGCTTCTCTCGAGCCTTTTAATACCCCCGTCGGCAGTAAATTTATTGGACGTATTATCAATCCACTTGGTGAACCTTTGGATGGATTAGGAACATTGCAGATGGAAGAAATGCGCCCCATCTTTGTCGATGCCCCATCGATTTTACAGCGTAAAGTTTTGGATCGTACACTTGAAACCGGGATTAAAGTTATTGACGCCATGATCCCTGTCGGATTTGGTCAACGCGAGTTGGTTTTAGGTGACAAAATGACAGGGAAGACAACCATTGGAACTGACGCAATTATCAATCAGAGAGATACGGGTGTCATTTGCGTCTATTGCGCGATTGGGAAAGCGCAATCCGCACTTGGTAAAGTTGTACAGCTTTTTCTAAACCATGGCTGTTTTGATTATACGTGCATTGTTGCAGCGACGGCATCAGCACCGCCGGGGCAATTGTATTTGTCACCGTATGTTGCATGTGCTGTGGCTGAATATTTTATGCATCGCGGAAAAAATGTTTTTGTCGTTTTTGATGACCTTACCAAACACGCGTGGGCTTATCGCGAAATTTCGCTTTTGCTTGGTCGTGCTCCGGGTCGGGACTCTTATCCCGGCGACATTTTTTATCTTCATTCTAAGATGGTCGAGAGAGCGGCGTATTTGACTGAGGATCTTGGTGGTGGATCCATGACTCAATTCCCGATTGTTGAAACTTTGGAAGGTGATTTAACCGGATACGTTCAGTCCAATCTTGTTTCTATGACCGATGGTCAAATTTATTTGAGTACACCGCTTTTTGGTGAAGGTCAAAAACCTGCTGTTGATTTGGGTTTGTCTGTTTCTCGCGTCGGAAGTAAGGTTCAGTGGCCGGCTGTCAAAAAATTAAGCGGGCCGCTTCGTTTGGAATTTTTGCAGTATCGCGAAGTTCTTCGTGTTTCTAAACTAAAAACGTCTGGCGGTTCTGACGAAGCTGAAAATCAACTTAAAGCGGGTGGTATTTTAACGGAAATTCTTAAACAAGAACGGGATCATCCTGTTAAAACTGAAACTCTTGTTGTGATTCTCTACGCGTATTCGAAAAAATATTTACATGAATTGATGCTTGAAGAAGTTATTGTTTTTCAAAAAGAAATTCATGAATATTTTGTCAAACGAAATCCGCAAATGCTGGCTACTCTCCGTGAAAAGCGTGCGGTCGATGATGATATCGCAAAAGCGATGGACGTGATTCTGGCGGAATATGTTAAGGAAATTGCTCTTCGCCGACCCAAAGAAGACGCAGAAACGGAAGATGCTCAGGTTGGCGTTGATACATTGGATAAGGCAACATCAAAGAAATAATGAGGAATGGCGCAATATAAATCTACTTTTAAGTTGTCCATTATGACGCCGGAGGCGTTGTTATATCAAGGGCAAGTTGAGAGTGCGTTTTTTACCGGCGATCACGGTGAATATGAACTTTTGCCATATCATTATCCTGTCTTAGGAATATTAGTGACAGGCAATATCATTATTAATTGGAGTGAAGCGGTACCAATTAAGTTTGGACTGATACGGTTTTTTGCTAATGATTGTATTGTTTTAGTCGAGGAAATTGAACGGTTAAGGCCGCAAGGAAAGAAGAAGGAAGCTGATATTGAACTTGAAGATCCGGACGCTAAACGAATTGTTTAATTTTTAGATATAAAGGAATAAGCCGCCATGCAGTGGGCAGAAACAATTTTAATTGTCGCGATTATGTTGATTTCGGTTCTTGGGCCGTCGATTGTTATTGCCGTTTTAGGTTACGCGGTCATCAAGGCCTTGAGCCGCAATCCTTCGGCGGCATCAAAGATTTTTATGGGCATGTTGGTTATGTTATTGTTTGTCGAAGTCATTTCGATTATTTCGATTTTAATTATTTTCCAACTTTTTGGAAAATAAAAATTCGAGGGGTTTTGTGAAGATTTATGGGTGCAACAGCGTTAATATTTATCGTGGTTTTTTTTATCTTGATTGCGATTCCCTGTTTAGGAGTCGGTTGGTTGGGATATAAATTGATAACACGGCTTGGGCGATATCCAAGTAAAACGCCCGCGATTCAATTAGGGATCATGCTGAAGTTAATTATTGTTGAAGTTGTTTCCTTGACACTGATTTTGTTGCTTTTCAAAATATTGGTTTCAGAGTAAGGTTTGCAGAGAGGAGTTTTTTATGGATCTTTCGATGTTACTTATTAAAGCCGTTGTCGCGGGTATGGTTTTTGTGGGGATTGGTGGTTTCTTTATTTGGAAATTCAGTAAAGATACGATTGATAAAGATTTAAATCGTTTGAATAAAGAGACGGAAGTTGTTCGCGGGAAGCAGACGGAACTTAATGAAAAGATTAAGCAAGCTAGTGAGGAATTGGCAAAACGCAAAGCCGAAGCGGATGCTTTGGTTGTTAAGATGACGGAAGACGCGGAAGCGAAAGCGAAGGAGGAGCGTGAAAAGCTTGTTGCGAAAGCCAGACAGGAAGGCGAAGAAATTATTGTTAAAGCAAATAATACCAAGGAAGATATACGCAAAGCAATTATTAAGGAAATGGATTTGCGAGCGGTGGATTTCACAGCCATGATTTTGGATAATGTTTTAAGTAAAGAAGGTCGTAGCGCCCTCGATGAATGTTTGATCGCGGAGTTTATTGAAAGTTTGATCAAAATGGATATGGAAATGATTACTGATGAAATTCAAACTGCGGAAGTGGTGACGGCGTCAGCCCTTTCGGAAAGTATGCGTAATCGTTTAAGTGACGCGCTTTTGAAAAAATTAAATCGCGCGATTACGGTTAATGCGACCACAGATCCGAAGATTTTAAGCGGTATGATTTTGCGTTTTGGGAGTTTGGCACTCGATGGGAGTTTGAAGAATATGGTTCGTGAAAGTGCCACGGGACTTAAAGAAAAATTAGAAAAGGGACTTTTGTAAAGGATAGATCGTATGGGTAAGGCGATGAAAATCAAGCACGACTTGGATGATATTACGGAACTCGTTGAGATTATTCAGGTCTTAAAAGACGTCGCGGATACCAAATTTCATGAGTTAGCAAATCGTAAAGACCGTTTTGCTCGTTTTGGTGAATCATTCGTTGAATTCTTTCGCATGATTAGTCTTTCGACTGTTCGGCATCCTTTGGTTTCTAATGATGTGCCTAAAGTTGGAATTGTCGCGATTACGTCCGAAGGCGGTTTCATGGGGGATCTTAATGCCAAAACCATTCGCCATGTTATGGCAGAAAAGGAAGCGAACCCCAATAGTGTTTTGATTACAGTTGGACGTAAGGGCGTCGAGCGACTGCGGCCTGCACAAGCGGACATGAAGACTTTTGTAAATCTCGATGAAGTCGGTCTTTATGAAACAGCGATTCAAATCAAAGATTATGTGATTCAGGAAGTTATGGAAGGCCGCTTAGGTAAAATTCTTGTTGTTTATCCGTGGTCTAAGAATTTTAATTTGCAGAAGCCGCGCACGATTAAACTTTTGCCGTGTGACGAACTTTTGACGAAGCAGGCTGAATTCGTTGATAGTATTGAATCTGTGATTGAAGAGAGTGATCCCGTCGACGTTATTGGGTACTTGGCCGACATGTGGTTGGTTTGTCGTATTTACGAAGTCTTGCATGATACGTCGATTTCTGAATCCGCTGCTCAGTCACAACAGTTAGAAGCCAGCGTGCAGAAAATGAAAAAAGATAAAAAGGGTATTGCGTCTGCCTTTGGTAAAGCGCGCAAAGGCGATATTGACAAAAGTATGAGAGAGGTTTTTACTTCCCGCATGATGTCCGGCGGTGGACGACGTTAGAGGAGAGTTCTTTTGGAAAACGAAAATAAAGATCCGCAAAAACCTGATGAAGGTGTAAAACCAGCCGAAGAGTCAAAGGCTGCCGACGTGCCCAAAGTCGTTGACACGCCAAAACCGAACGAGGGTGATAAACCCGAAGTCGCGGCGGTTACTGATAATAAAGAGAAAAAACCTCGTCGGGGTTTAGGACGTGTGTCTTCTGTTCAGGGCCCTGTTGTGGATATTCGTTTTGACAATATTGATGATATTCCCGCTTTATACGACTGTATTGAGGTTTCGACGTTTGATAAAAAGCCGATCATTTTGCAGACGGCGGAGCATTTGAATAAAAATCTTGTCCGTACAGTTGCTCTGCACGATACGCTTAATTTGCAGTTAAACGCGCCTTGTTATAACACATTTCAACCGATTACGATTCCCATTGGTGATGAATGCTTTGGCCGCATTATGGACGCCGTCGGTAATCCTATTGATCAAAAGGGTCCGATTAACGCGCCAATTCGTAAGCCGATCCGTGTTTTGCAACAGACTTTGGGTTTTGATCTTAAACAGAAAAAAGCCGCAAAGCTGGAAGTGTTGGAAACAGGTTTAAAATATTTTGATCTTTTGTATCCTCTCGTAAAAGGTGGTAAGACCGGGATTATCGGAGGAGCAGGTTGCGGGAAGACCGTCGTTATTCTTGAGTTGATTAATAACATTGTTAAGGAACACGGTGGCGCTTGTGTGTTTGCCGGCATTGGTGAACGTATTCGTGAGGGAAATGAACTTTTTCACGAATTGACCGATAGTGGACTTTTGAATAATGTTATGTTGGCGTATGGACAGATGGATCAGCCACCGGGCGCGCGCGCAGAGGTTGTTAACACTGGGATCACTCTCGCGGAATATTTGCAGGGGAAGAATAAAGACATCCTTCTTTTTATGGATAATATTTTTCGGTTTATTCAGGGAGGTCAGGAGGTTTCAACGCTATTGGGACGTGTTCCTGCCGAAACTGGTTATCAGCCGACTTTGGCTTCCGAGGTCAGCGGCGTTCAGGAAAGAATTCGTTCCGCTCCGGGTGGTGGTTCGGTAACCGCTTTGCAAGCTGTTTATGTACCTGCCGACGATATGACCGATCCTGCCGTCGTTGCTATTTTTAGTTATTTAGACGGTTCCGTGGTTTTGTCTCGTGATCTTGTTCAGCGTGGTATGTATCCCGCCATCGATCCTTTACAAAGTTCATGCAGTAATCTTGATCCGAACGTTGTTGGGAAGCGACATTTTGAAATGTCACAGACTGTTATTCAGCATTTTAGCAAATACAATTCGCTTAAGAGAATTGTCGCGGTTATCGGTGTTGAAGAACTTAATAAAGAAGATCGTCAGGTTTATGGGCGCGCGCAAAGACTTTTGAATTTTATGACTCAACCTTTTTCTGTCAGTGAGGTTTTTACCGGTAAAAAGGGACAGTATGTTCATCTTAATGAAACGCTTGATGGTGTTGAGGCCGTTCTCAACGGAGATTATGATAAGACCAAACCTGCGGATTTTTACATGATTGGTAAAGCGCCTAAACTCGGCTAATTTGTATGGTTAAACACAATGATAAAATTCTTGCCGATGAACTTGTTAAGGCTACCCTTTTAAGTCAAGCCAAAGCTGATCAGCTTCTTGTCGAGTTACAATCGTCGGGAGAACCATTGCACGCTTATTTGATTCGTCAGGGCATTGTTCCCGAGCGTCAAGTTTTAGAAAAATTAGCCAGTGTTCATCAATTGTCCTTTTTGGACCTTAAGTCTATGACAATTGATAAGAATGTCGTCGAAAAAATCCCCGTTCGTTTTGCAACATATTTTAAGTTCATGCCGATTAAGATTGAAGGTCGTGTTTTGACCGTTGCGACAGCGAATCCGTTGGATATCAAATTTCAGGATGAAATTCGTGTTCATCTCGGGCTTGAGCCGAAAGTTGTTCTTGTTCGTGACGCGGACATCGCGGAAGCTCTCAATAAATATTATGGTTTAGCGGCCAATACTCTCGACAAACTTTCTAAGGACACAAAAAAAACAACAGCTGACGAGTCACCTGCCGCTTGGGTCGAGGATCTTGAAACCAATGCGAATGACGCTTCGGTTAGCAAGCTTGTAAATGAAATTCTTTTAGAGGCACATAAAAAACGCGCGACGGATATTCATATTGAACCATATCGTAATAAAGTACGGGTGCGGTATCGTATCGATGGACTTTTGTTAGACGCGAATATTCCTCCGGGGGTCAAGCCATTTTTGTTATCGATTATTTCCCGTATCAAGTTGATGGCAAATTTGAGTATTGTTGAAAAGCGTTTGCCACAAGATGGAAGTGCCATTGTGAAAACACGGGAGCAGGATCTCGATTTGCGTGTTTCTACGATTCCGACGCCGCGTGGCGAGAGTATGGTTATTCGTATTTTACCGACAAATATCACGCTGTTAAGTTTGGAGCGATTAGGATTGGAAGAAAGAAATTTGCGTTTGTTTCGTGAGTTAATTCAAAAACCGCATGGGATTATTTTGGTTACAGGTCCGACGGGAAGTGGAAAGACGACGACCTTGTATGCTTGTCTCAATGAGTTGAATACCGCTGATCGAAAAATTATTACTCTTGAAGATCCACTTGAATATGAGTTGGAGGGCATTACGCAAATTCAAGTTAATTCTAAGGTGAATTTGGATTTTGCCGCTGGTTTGCGCAGTGTTTTGCGTCATGACCCTGACATTATTATGGTCGGTGAAATTCGTGACGTTGAAACCGCGGAAATCGCGATTCGGACGGCTTTGACGGGTCATTTGGTTTTTTCAACGCTCCATACCAATGATGCGGCTAGCGGTGTGACGCGTTTGATTGAAATGGGATTAGAGCCTTTTCTTGTTTCTTCCAGTATTGAAGCTTTTATTGCGCAGCGCTTGGTTCGTATTATTTGTAGTCATTGTAAGGAGGAAGTAATATCAGGTTTAGACGATGTCCGCCAGGAAATTGCCGCGACGTTTAAAATGGATGTGAAAGCGGTTAAAATTTATAAGGGACGGGGGTGTGATTATTGTAACGGGACAGGATATTATGGCCGCAGTGCAATTTATGAAATTCTTGTTATGAATGAAGAGATCCGTGGGGGTATTTTGGGTAAAGTCAGGGCTGACGTGATTAAAAAGCTGGCGATGAAAAATGGGATGACAACATTGCGGCAGGATGGCTGGCGAAAAGTCCTTGAAGGGATTACGACGGTTTCGGAAGTCATGGAAATCGCGGTGAAGGATGAAAATTGGGATGCTTCAGATGTTCCAGACGCAGCGGGACTATCTTCAGTTTCAGCATCAGAAATTCCTCATTTTGTATTGCGTGAAATCACTCCTGAAATTTTAAAAGTTAAGGATGATTATAATTCGCGCACGTATTCACGCGTTGAGGCGCGGGTTGGCATTCGTTATCAAGTTGTTGAGCAGGACGACAATGATATGACGCATTTAACAACCGATGGTGTTGAACATTCTTCGATTACGAAGGATGTTAGCGCGGGTGGTGTTCGTTTTGTGACAGGATATACTTTGCCACTTGGAACAATTTTGCAATTAAAGATTCAGTTAGAAAAAGGTGAAAAGAGTATTGATTGTTTAGGGAAAATTTGTCGTGTTGAAGAAGATTCTGTGTCCGCGATGTTTAATCTTGCGGCATATTATTTGGATATTTCAAGCGCTGATCGGGTGAGGTTGGATAATTATGCTCGCGCAAAACTCGTGGGGAATAACAGTTCGCAGGGAGATAGCTGATGCCCAATTTTCGTTATAAAGCTAAGATGAAAAATGCCGAGACTGTTCTTGGGCATGTGGACGCGCAAACGCGTGAGGAAGCCGTCGAGAAAATCAATCAAATGGGTTTGACCGCGGTTTTAGTTGAGGAGTCAGGAAGCAGTCAAGCAAGCCGCGATGAAAGAGTACGGCCGCGGAAAATTTCTTCAAAGGAAGTTTATTTCTTTAGTCGACAGCTTGCCAATCTGATTAAGTCTGGAATTTCAATTTTGCGCACATTGGAATTGATCTCCGCTCAAATTAAGAACACATATTTTAAGCATGTGATTGAGACTATTTACTCGGAAGTTAAGGACGGAAAGAGTTTTTCGGATAGTTTGTCGGGATATCCGCTTATTTTTTCAAATTTTTATGTGACAATGGTTAAAGCTGGTGAAGAAAGCGGAAATCTTAAAGGCACCCTCGTCGATGTTGCGAGTTATTTGCAGGAACAGGAAGAAATTGCATCGAAGGTTCGTACGGCAATTGCGTATCCATTATTCATGGGTATTTTTGGATTGGGAACCGTGGTTTTTATTTTGACGTATGTTATGCCAAAAATTACTTCGATTTTTGAGAATTTTAATCAGGCTTTACCATTACCGACACAAATCGTTATGGCGATCAGCGCGTTTTTAATCAGCAGTTGGTATTGGGTTGTGATTGCGGCGTTTGTAATTATTATGTTAATTAAGCAATGGGACAAGACTAAAGAGGGGCGGCTTTACAAAAGTCAGGTTCAGTTGAGTCTTCCGATGTTTGGGTCTTTTATGTTGAAAGTGGAGTTGGCGCGCTTTTGCCGCACTTTGCAAATGCTTTTAAAGAGCGGCATTCCGATTGTTCGTGCCATTCAATTATCAACGCCCGTTGTTGAAAGTGCTGTCATTGCAGGAGAGTTGCGTCAATGTCAGGATGATTTGCTTGCTGGTAAGTCGTTGGGAGAGAGCCTTAGGGATGTAAAGTATGTGCCGCCGATGTTGGGTGATTTGATTGTCACGGGAGAGGAGTCGGGTTCGTTGACGACAACACTTAATGATATCGCTGACACATATGAGCAGGATACGAATGAATTTATTAAGCTCATGACGACGCTTTTGGAGCCGGCCATGATTTTGGCTGTGGGTTCGGTGATTGGGATGATTGTTATTGCGATGTTATTGCCGATTTTTCAATTGGATGTTTTTGCGCGATAAAGAAAGGCTGTTATGTGTGAACTTCTGGTGCGAGGATTGTCCGAGCGACGAAGTTTATTCATAATTGCCGTTACATTGGTGATAATGAGTTTTTGTGCGAACGGTTTTGCGGCTGATTCGGCTTGGAAAGAGATTAAAGATAAACATTTTGTAATTTATTATGAAGCGCAAAGTGATGAATCATTGGCAAAGGATCTTTTACGTCGAGCAGAAGGGTATTATCGTAAAATTGGCGATGAGATAGGGTATTCGCGAACAAATAAACTATGGACGTGGGAAGAGCGGGTGCAAATTTTTTTGTTTGCTACACAATCTTCATATTTGGCAAATACAGGACAACCGTCTTGGTCGACGGGTTATGCGGATCGAGATTCACGGCTTTTTAAATCTAAAACCATAATGACGTATCGTCAGGAGGAAGGTTTTGTTGATGGTTTGTTGCCGCATGAAATTAGTCATTTGATTTTGCACGATTTTATTCCCAACGACGAGCGTATTCCGGTTTGGTTTGATGAAGGCGTGGCACAGATGCAGGAAAAGGATAGGCGTCCGATGGCGCGTCAGATTATGAAGACATTGACGGGCGGCAAGCAATATGTTCCGTTTTCGCAATTTGTTAAATTTGATGTTCGTCGGGAAAAAGATCCGCGTAAGGCGCAGATATTTTATGTACAAAGTTTATCTGTTGTGGATTTTCTTGTGACAAAGTTTGGAAATGATTCTTTTCGCCGTTTACTTCGGAGCTTGCGAGATAATAAGGATTTTAATGAAGCTTTATTTTCAACGTATTCCGGTGTGTTTAAAGATTTAGCGGATTTTGAAAGAAAATGGATATTATCGTTTAATCATTGATTTAAGGATAGGAGCGTGTCATGAAAAGAATTTTTACCAGACGTGGGTTTACACTTATTGAAATTATGCTCGTTGTGATTATTATCGCCGCGTTGGCGGCTATGGTTGTTCCGCGTATGTCGGGTCGTTCGGAACAGGCTAAGAAGGCGATTGCTCACACTGATATTGGTTCGCATTTGTCTACGGCATTAAAACTTTATGAACTTGATAATGGAAACTTTCCGACGACGGCGCAAGGGTTAGACGCTTTGCTCAAAGAGCCAAAGTCAAGTCCGGTTCCGACAAACTGGAACGGACCGTATTTGGAAAAGAAACCGATTGACCCGTGGGGGACACCGTACGTCTATAAATCACCGGGTGAGCATCGTCGAGATTATGATTTGTCGTCAAAAGGTAAGGATGCTAATAGTGATGATGATGATATTGTAAATTGGGAATAACATGAAATCAGTTTTCAAAAGTAGTCGAGGCTATACTTTTTTGGAGCTGATGCTTACTGTATCGATTTTAGCTATCGGTGTTGTCGGAATTTATCGTATCCTCTTAGCCTCGCTGGATTATCAGACACAATTGTCCTGCCGTATGTATGCGCTGAATCTCATGGAGCATGAAACTGCTTTGCTGGAGAATCAATATCGCGCGACGGGAGAATTTCCTCAATCTGAGAATGGGAAAGTCGTTGATGTGGTTTTAGATCGCCGCAATGTGTCGTTTACATTTACAATTACGACAGGGTTTGTGGGCGGCATTAACGGATTAATGCCGGTGCAAATTGTCATAACGTGGCCGGATCGTAATCAAATCATCAGTCTTAAACGTGAAATTTATTTAGCTAACCTGAATATAAAGTCTTCGCCTAATGCTCCCGATAACGCGCCGTTGTAGCAAAGAAAAATCCAGTCGAGCGTTTACTTTGATTGAAATGCTTCTGGTTGCGTCGCTGTTGTCCGTGACCGGTCTTGCGGTATATCACACCATTGCCAGCGGCATGCGGGTTTGGGAATACAGCCGTCGTTATTCCGCGGAGGAAGATGTTGAAATATTCTTTGAGAAAATCACGGCGGATTTGCAGAATAGTTATTCCTATTCTTTGATTCAGTTTGAAGGTAAATCAGATCAACTTTTTATTCCGACAATTGTTCGAACGCCCATTGATCAAAATATTTCGCCCAGTGGCGATATTATCGAACAAATGGGGGGCGTAGAATATTTCTTACAGTCGGGTCAGAAGACAATTTATCGTCGACAGGCAAATTATAGCCAAACATTGAAAAAGAAATTTGCGGAAGCTAGACCTTTAGCCAAGCCAATTGAGAGTTTGATTTTTAAGTATTTTGTAATTGATGACAAAAAGATTAAGCCTAAAAAGAAAATTTCGAGTGAAATTCCAGTCAGTGTTGAGGTGCAGGTTGAATTTATTGAAGTCGGCGGAAATGTGCGGAAATTAAAACGCTTAATTAATATCCCGATCGGTAGTTGATTATGAAAAGTTTTTTTTGGAAAAGTCGTGGCAGCGTTTTAATTATGGTGTTGTGGGCGCTGACATTGTTGGCGATGTTTGCTGTTCAAATCGCGTCTATGACACAGGATAAAATATCTTTTTTGGCGCGCGCGCAGCGCAACAGCACTCTTCGTTCTGCGGCGAAGGCTGGAATATTTAAGGCGCTCGCAGTTATCAAAAATGAACCTTTTAAAAATCCACAGGGAAATCCTCTGCAGCGATCTTTGTCTTTATTCAGTAATCCCGGTAGTTTCAAGGATTTGCTTTTAGGAGTTGCGGAAACGTCTGTTTTTTATACCGTTGATGATTCTCAAAGAAATTATGGCGTAACGGATGAGAAGTGTCGGCTTAATCTGAATTTTGCTAAGCGCGAAAATATTCAGCAGTTATTTATGGCGATTGGTGTTGTTAATGAAGAACAGGCGGATAAAATCGCCACCGAAATTTATGATTGGCGCGTTCATGGAGACAGTGAGCTTAAGGGTTTTAGCAGTGATGATTCTTACGAAAATTTACAATATCCATATCCACAAAAAAAAGGAGCATTTGAATCGCTTTCTGAGCTGAAACTTGTCGCCGGGATTAGTGAAAAAGTTTATGATTCGATGATCAATTATGTGACGATTTATGGCGCGAACGAATACAATGTGAATACGGTTTTGTGGCAGGTGCTTGTGGCTTTGGGTTTCACGGAAGAGCAGGCTAAAGCGGGAGAAGCGATACGGCTTGGGCCGGATGGTCTTAATGGCACAACAGATGATGTGTTTTTTGTGAGCGGAGGGGATTTGGTTGATAAAATCAACAACGTCCTTGATTTGAGCCCTGAGGAAAAAGCGGAACTTAATAATGTCGCCGCGGGAATTGCTTTTACGACGCAGTCAAATATTTTTCGTATTCAAAGTCATGCCAAGTTGATCGCGCGCAGAGAAAACAAAAGCATTACCTGTGTATTTGATTCAAACAATGATAAAATCATCTACTGGCATGAACGTTAAAAGGTTTTTTATTTTCTGATATGTTTAAAAAAGATAAAGAATATGTGGGTGTTTCTTTAACGGATGATTGTTTGAAGATTGCGCATCTTAAGACGACATCGACGGAAAAGCGTGTCCACGGTGTTGTGAAAAAGGATGTTCAAGGAGTCCCTCCAGAAGAATTGTCAAAAGTGGTGCGTTCACTTTTGGCCGAAATCGGTCTTAACAAGCCGGTTGCTATAAGCGTTCTCTCGTCGAGCACGGTTACGACGAAGAATATTGAAGTTCCCTCCATTGATCCAACAGAAATAAAATCGATTATCGATTTGCAGGCTGGACGGCATACACCGTATTCAAGGGAAGAAATATTAATTGGATATATCACGATTGGTGTTTTTCAGCGCAACTATACAAAAGTTCTCTTGGTTATTGTTAATCGTGATCAAATTTTAAAACAAGTCACGATGATGATGCAGGCGGGGATTCGAGTTGAGAAAGTTGTATTTGCCCCTGAAGCAACCGCGATTTTTTATTCACAAATTCTTAAGATTAAAGAAGATGATAAGCCTGTTGGGATTATAGATATTTCAAACGCTTCAACAGATTTTATTGTGGCATGGAATAAGACGATTGTGACCAGTCGCAGTATTCCAGTAGGATTGAATCAGTTGATTAAGGAAGGTCAACCAGCGCAGGATAAATTATTAGCAGAATTGATGCAGTCAGTTGAAGTTTACCAAAGTGAAGATATCGGTCAGCCGCCGAGTCAATATATATTAACGGGAGATGACGTCAAGTTACAGGAATTACAGCCACTCTTGCAGGATAAATTAAAAACTAGCGTGACGCTGATGCCGTATCTCGACCAGATCACGGCCGCACAGCCGGTTATGCTTAAATTGGTTTCGGAATACAATGATGATTCATTTTTAAATGTTATCGCATCCGGAACCATGTTGGATCAAATGCGTCTGGATTTGACGCCGGAGGAGATTCGTTCGCAGCGTGCTATTGAGGAAAAAGGAAAACAGATAATTGCTCTTGGGATTTATGGTTTAGTAATGCTTGCTTTGGTTTGCGCGATTTTCTTTAGCAAAATTTATTTTCGGAGTATTTATTTGGATAAATTGAAAGCGGATTATGCTGTGAAACAAAAAGTAGTTAAGACGCTTGATCATATTTCTCAAAAGACACAAATTATTAAAGATTATACCGACGAACGTTTGGTAACATTGGATATTGTGAAAGCTTTGTATGATTTGATTCCAGAAGAAATGTATTTGCAGAGCATCAATTTTGAAGATGATGGCACCATTGATATTCAGGGTGTTTCGGAATCGATGTCGCGTGTCTTTAACCTTGTGACGGCATTGGAAGATTCTGATTTATTTAAGAATGTGAAAACGAAATCTACTACGACCAAACAGGAACGTGGTAAAGATGTGGCGGCATTCGAACTTGTTTTTCGTTTGGAAAGTGCTCCGGATGAAAAAGTCGATGAGGATGAGGAAAATATGGGGAAGGGCGACAAAAAAACCAAAGATAAGGGTTCCGCAAAGACATCTAAGGGGAAGAGCTAAGTATGGGATTGCAAGATATTTACTCAAAACTTTCAGATCAAGAGAAGAAGATTTTGTATGTCACGCTTGGTTTTATTGTTCTTGCGGCATTTGATTTCTTATTTCTTCAGCCTGTGAGTTCAAAATTGAAAAATTTAGATAAAGAGATACAGCAAACGAAAAGCGATATTAAGCGGGATGTTCGTTATATGTCATATCAGGATCGGATTTATAAGGAAGATGAAATTTATCGTTTTTATCAGACCGATGAAGATAAGACTGAGGATGAGATTACAGCCGTATTTTTAAAGACGATTGAGAATTTAGGACGAGAATCCGAGGTCAATCTTGGGAAGCTTAACCCGGGAGAAGCGATTCCTAAGAAAGGATATGTGCAATATTTTGCTAATGTTGAATGTAACGGTAAACTCGAGAGTATTGTTAAATTTATACATAAAATTAACACCACCCCCAATTTATTAAAAGTTGTAAAAATGAACATTGTTGGTAAAAAATCGAGTGCTGACGAAGTAACGGTAGCTATGAAAATTTCAAAATTAATTGTTAAAGCGGATTCAAGTGATAGTGGTAAAATTGCTGATAAGTCGCTATCGGCTAAAGAAGTGAGTGGTGCCGTGACGGCGGGTAATGTCGGCACTTTAACGTCGCAAGGGAAGAAGAGTGAAGGTGCCAAAACTCAATTGGGAAGTTCAGGCGGGGGAAGATCGTCATCGGGACCGCGTGGTTCGCTTGATGAATCTGATTCTGGTGGTGGGGGTGGAAGTGAACTTGGCGTAAGGACAGGACATGATAATTCTGGTGGGGGTAGTGGTGGATCTGGTTTAGGTGGTGGAGGAAAAACTGGCAGTAGCGGCGGTGGTGGTGGGGGCGGCGGAGCCAGTGAGGATGACGGAGGTGGCAATCAAGCAGTTGGAGCGGATGGTGGACAAGTTGGTGGTGGCGCGGGAGGTCGTGGAGAGCAATCTGATTCGGGAGGAGAAGTTGGAGCTGGCGGTGCGGGAGGTGGTGTTAGTTCCACCGGTGGTGGCGGTGGAAGTGGATCGGGTGCTAGTGGTGCAGCAGTAAATGGTGCTGCCGGTCGTGGTGGTGGATCTGGTGGCGTAGGAGCTGGTGGTTCTGGTGGCGCAGGAGTTGGTGGTGGATCTGGTGGCGGCGGTGGGGAAGAAGCAGGAGATGAAGGTGATGTTGGTCCGCAAGCGGAAATTGAATGGGAAGGTGGAAGACCAAGTGCTGCAGGCGCAGCCGGTGGACAAAGTAAAAGTTCTGCTCAGAAGACTAAGACAGATCGATCTTCAAAAGAGCAAAATACGAATAAGCCGGAAAGTAAAAAACCTATTGCTGTTGAGAAAATCACAACCGGTGAACGTTTAAAAGTTTCAAATCTTGAAACGTTATGGAATGACTTTTGGAAGATTAAACCTAAGGAAAAGAAAGCAGTTGTTCCTGAAAAGAGAATCCTTAATAGTAAAGAATACAAAACCGAAGAAGAAGTTAAGCCTAATCTTTTTGAGAAGTTATTAAAATAATAATGTTTAAGAAAATAATATTCTTTTGTGTCATCGTATCCGGAATAACTTTTCAGTTGATATATTCTGTTTTTGCGGAAAATATCACTGCTCAAGAATTGTATGATCAGGGACAGGCGGCAGCTAATGCTGGGGATACTGCAAAGGCCATTGATTTTTATGAAAAAGCGATCGATGCCGACGCAGATTTTGTCGCGGCGTATAGCGCTTTGGGGTCAAGTTATTTAGAAAATAATGGGAATATTGACGACATTGTTTGGCTTTTTCAGCAGGCTGCCGATCTTGAGCCAAAGAATCCGGAACATTATTTCAATATGTGTCGCGCATATTTTCAATTTCAAAAGCATGATTGGGCGGAAGCGGCCTGTTTAATGGCTTTATCCATTGATTCAAACAATGGCGCGCCAAAAATGATTCTCGCTTATGTGTATTTATATGGAAAGAATCAACCTGCTGATGCTATCAAATACTTTAAGGAGATTTTGGAAAGAGCTCCAAACCCTAAAATTTATTTTGGTTTAGGTATGGCATATGCTCGCAACAATGAACAGGCCAATGCGTTGGATATTATTACGACTTTGCGAGGTAAGGGGGAAGAGGCTCTTGCAAGCCAGTTGGAAAAAATGGTGCGCCAGACGGCGCAACCGGCAATGCCGACCGATTATCAACAGGCCACGCATTTGCCTCCGATTGAATCAGGACCATCAAAAGTCATAACAGCGCGAACAGAAACTAAGCCTAAGCCCAAAACGGTATCGACAGATGAAAACGCGGTTTCCCCCGGGAAAATACGGATTCAGCTTCGAGCGCGTTTGCCTTCTACAACCGGAGAATCAAAGGATGATGATAGTTATGGTCCACAAGATTACAAGCCTTTAACGCTTAAAGAGCGTCAGGATCGCGTTAAGCGTATGCGCGGTAATGTAGGCAAAGCTTCTGGTTCGGGGACGGTTTCAACGCAAACGCAGGGTCAATAGCGCGCGTTGGAAATTATTTCAGAAATTTTTCCAGTTGATTTTATAAACTAAAATATGTGTTCGTCCTGTCGCGTCACGTTCGTCAGCAAAAGGTTCAAAGATTTTTAAACCTTTCCCGCCGTAGAAATACAAACGTAAAAGCATGGAGCGTGCCAAAGTTGTTTCAGTTAGAATGCATTTGACGTCAGGCCCGTCGTTAATAAGCATGACGGAAAAGGGAAGATTGGCGTTGTTGAGTTTTTTCTCAGTAAATACGCCATCTTTTTCGTAGAAAAGACTTCGCGGAATTCCTTTGCCAAATTTGGGGGAGTTGATTTCACACGTCATGGTCTTGGTGTCAATTCGCACATTGTTTTCAAAAAGAATAATACCGTTTTTATTGTTGATGGGAACAAGTTCGCCGCTGTATCTGCCGGGACCGCCGGCTAATTTCCATAAAAAAGGAACATACTCTTTTGACCCGCGAGATGGAATATGTCGGCGCGCGTCGGGATCACGATTGAGCATAGCTACTTTTTCAAAATCCCAATTTCCGACAAAACTAAACTGCATATTGCTGTTTGCCATTTCATCGTAAAGCAGAAGATAAGAAGGTGGCGCTAACGTGTGCGTGAGTGAAAGCAGTTTATCAATTTGCTCTGTTTTAAGTGTTGTTTTTAAAATCTGACGAGCATGAACTTCATTAAGTGGAACAATCTTTTTAAGGAGAGCAATTGTTTCGGGTAAAGTGAATCCTTCGCTGAGCAAATAATCGGTCGCGTCATTACCACTATTGTTGAGCATGCGTAAAATACCGGCACTGGTCTGTTCATCCGTCGCCAAAAAGGCATTAGCTAACCAGTAACTTTGCGGTTTGTTGATTGTTGCTCCGTCAAACGTCACACGGCGCTGGGATATCGCTTTAATGAAATGTCCGGGCGGCCACCATGTGTTGACAATGCTGTTTGTAGGTGTTTCGTTTTTAATTTTTGTGAGTGCGGCATCCCATGTGGAATTAAAAATCCGGTTTAGAATTTCTGGAGTCTTTTTTTCTGCCGCCTTGACCGGCGGGAAAGATAGCAAAAGAATAACAGCGGCGACTAAAAGACCTTGGCCAAAACGCGATTCCTTTATTAAAGGAAATATTTTGAAAGCTGATTTTCTTGTGTAGTCAAAAATATATTGAGCACCTATTGCGAAAGATAAAGCAAAAGGAATAAGACATAAAGTTCCGAATCTTTGCGCTCCAAACGATAATTTGACGCCAATAACCCAGAAGATAATGAGAAAAATTGTTGCGAGGTTAGAATTGTCAGATTGTTTTCGAAAAAGTTGTATCGTTCGCAAAACAATTCCCCAAAAGCCAACCGCAATAAAAAATGATCCACCCATCATGTCCAGCCATTGCTGAGGTGTTGGGCTGATAAGTTCTCCGACAGCGATGTAAAGATCAGGCCACATGGATAATTTGGGATTGATGAAATCTTGCAACGCTACCCAGCCTTCTTTGAATAATGTAAAGAATTCTTTTGGACCAAAAATGATGCTGACGCCGACGAAAGCACCGCCGATAATCAGAGAGAAGAATACGATAAGGTTTTTTATTTCTTGTCGGTTGCGGTGGATCAAGAAACTATAGAGAAGAATAAAAATGCCAGACGCGGCAATTAGACTAGCGAGAAAAACCCAGCCTTGCCAAAACAGTGAGTAAAGCGCCAGTAAAAAGCTGCACAAGACGGCAGAATAAATTGCGGTACGTTTGCGATCAATATGTTTAAGACCGTAAAAGAATACCGCGGGGATAAGAAATAAAAATAAAATGTTGGTCGGGTCATTTTTGTACCAGCCAAACATGCTTCGTCTTAAAAAGACAGGAATACATACCAGATAGATTGCGCCGAGCAATGACATCCATGGACTACACTTTAAAATCATGCATCCGGCGAGAAAGGCGAATAAGACCAAGATGGTCATAAACAGCGGGGTGTAACTCACCCCCTCCATCAGCGAGATTTCTGGGTTAAAAAATTGAACGATTTTGTAAACACAGTACCCGATATAGGGATGCAGATTTAGAGGTTCCCAATATCCGTGCGGCGCGTTCATGAGGCTGTTGAAATATTTACTGCCTTGTATTTGTTCACTGATTTTGCCGGTATTGAGAATATTCTCTGTCAAATTGTAATAATAATAGGAATCCGCCTCAGGAAGATAAAACGTATTCTTCTCTTGCGTTTGATTCTGGATTTCGCGCGCGACGCGGTCAATTGTTTCGCGGACTTTCGGAGCTTCATTGTGAATGATGGCGTCGAATTGCTTTTTAGCCAATAAGACCTTTTGTGCTGGTGGTAATGTGGGGTTTGATTTCTCGACTGATTGATAAGTAGTGCTTCGGATATTATTGATAACGATGAGAGTCGCTTTTTCATTAACGTCATGAGAAATATTATTGCGCAGTGTGTAAAGACGAAGGTATAACCCTAAGGCCGAGGCGACAACCAAGATAAAAATAAAAATCCAGATTTTTTGTTTATGTATTTTCATTTTGGATTTTGTGTTTCTCTTAAATAGGCGATAAGATAGCGACGAATTTTATTCGATGAAACCGCGAAACTTGAATGCCCTTGGCTTAAAAGTTTTGCCGCCATAACTCCAACGAGTTCACCGGAGCGGTTAAACAATGGCCCGCCACTGTCACCGCGATATATGTCCATGGATGTTTTAAAAAAATCACTTTCATAGGAATTGCTGTATTCCCCGCTACGGCTGGAAGCTAATCCTGTGATTTTTCCACCGGTGATGGATTCTTTAAGGAGAGGAGAACTGCCGACGGTAAAGATTTCTTGATTGAGTCTGATCAAACTGGAATCGGCTATCGCAACCGCGGGCAGGGGTGCGGGCAGATCCACTTTTAAAAGTGCGAGATCTAAATCAGTAGTGAATTTTACGATTTTGGCATAGGTTTTTTCCCCATTCGCAAAAAGCACTTGTACTTGTTGAGCTTGATTGACAACGTGCGCGTTGGTGACAATGATTCCGGTCGCGTGGATAATGACGCCGGCGCCTTGACGTTCATAGGAAGCGATTTGTGTTCCTTTTTGGAGAGAAACAATTCTTCCTGTTGCCGGATCTTTAAAGAGTTTGCGAGCTTTGGGGGTTTCAAGTAATCCGGCATTGATTGAAATTACTTCGACGAGCGAAGGTTTAATGCGAATCATTTGGTCAATAATTGATGGTTGCTGGGCAAACAGCGGGCTAACGCTAAGCACAAAGATAAGACTTAATAGTAATTTAAAAAGGCGCGGTTTCATGAACACATGATTCTACATTTGAATAAAAATAAGCGCAAGGTTTTCGAGGAAATACTGATGTGCAATTTGTCGCTGGACATGAATTGAAGGTTTTGCTATTTTGGATCAGGAAATTTACTAATGAGGAGATGACATGGTCAAAATGGATATTGTTTATGAAGGGAATTTGCACTGCAGGCTTACACATGAGCCATCAGGCGCGGTCATTACGACCGATGCGCCAAAAGATAATCAGGGTCAAGGTGAAGCTTTTTCACCCACGGATTTATTAGCTGCCGCTTTGGGATCTTGTATTTTGACGGTTATGGGGATTGCCGCTCGTGCTCATAAAATTAATATTGATGGCGCCAAAGTTCACGTTGAAAAGGAAATGGTGACGTCTCCGGTTCGACGTGTTGGAAAGATTTCGGTCAGCCTGCAAATGCCCTCAGGCATTGCGCCGGCACAGCGCGACACTTTAGAGCGGGTTGCGCATACTTGTCCGGTTCACAAAAGTCTGAATCCGGATGTGGAAGTTTTTCTCAATTTTTCGTATGGAGAGTCCCATTGCGAGGAGCGTTAGCGACGCGGCAATCTCACATGGATTTCTTCGTCGGCTTGCCGTCTTTTCGCAATGATTTTATTAAAATCAAGCGACAACTCTACTTTTAAATTTTACTACCTTTGAAATATATATTATGGTATTGTTATCTCTTTAGGATTCTGTACAGCGGGATTGGTTAAAGAAAATTTTATAAAGCCATCCTGATAACGGGATTGGATTTTTAGCTGGGCCATACCGATTTGATCTGAAAAAATTGATGTAAATCGGTATAGGCACCAAAACCTTTCTGATGAGTGAAGGAAGTTTTGGGCCATTAGCTCATCCGGTAGAGCATCTGACTCTTAATCAGAGGGTGGCAGGTTCGAGTCCTGCATGGCCCATAAATTACCCATGAATCTCTTTATCAAAAAGCCCATCGATCAAATTATCGCTACCTGCGATGAGGGTGAACACAAACTCAAAAAAACTTTAGGTCCTGTCAGTTTAATTGCTTTGGGTATTGGCGCAATTATTGGGGCGGGACTTTTTTCTTTAACGGGGATCGCGGCCGCTGAAAATGCCGGGTCAGCCGTAGTGATTTCTTTTATGATTGCGGCACTTGGTTGCGCTTTTGCCGGGATGTGTTATAGCGAGCTTGCTTCTATGATTCCGGTAGCTGGGAGTGCTTATACTTATACGTATGCGACGATGGGAGAGTTTATTGCTTGGATTATCGGTTGGGATTTGGTCTTGGAATATGCCGTTGCGTCAGCGGTTGTCGCGGTCAGTTGGTCACGATATGTGTTATCGTTTCTTGGCGATTTTGGTATTTACATTCCTGCTCGTTTTGCGGCTTGCCCGTATGATGTCATTAAAATGCCGGATGGAACTGAAGTGCATGGCATTATAAATATTCCGGCGATTATTATCATATTTTTGATATCGACATTGTTGATGATTGGAATTAAAGAATCCGCGAGGGTAAATTCAATAATTGTGGTTGTTAAGCTCATTGTTGTTGTTACATTTATTGCGATCGGACTTCACTATATAAAGCCGGCAAATTATGTGCCGTTTATTCCGCCGAATACTGGTGTTTTTGGTGAATTTGGTTGGAGTGGGATTATGCGCGCGGCGGGGGTGGTATTTTTTGCGTATATCGGTTTTGATACGGTTTCAACTGCGGCGCAGGAGTCACGAAATCCACAAAAAGATATTCCTATTGGGATTCTTGGTTCTTTAGTTATTTGTACAGTTTTGTATCTCGCGTTTTCTTTGGTGTTAACCGGAATGGTGAATTATAAAGATATGATGGGTGATGCTGCGCCGGTTGCAACAGCGATAAACTTAACACCGTATCCGTGGCTGCAGGCGATGGTGAAATTGGGCATTATCGGCGGTTTCACGTCGGTCATTCTTGTGTTGTTATTAGGACAGTCTCGTGTCTTTTATTCCATGTCTCGAGATGGTCTTTTGCCAAAAATCTTTTCGGAAATTCATCCGAAATGGAAAACACCGTGGCGATCAAATATTATTTTTATGTTTTTTATTAGTATTTTTGCCGGGTTTTTTCCGATTTCCAAACTTGGACATATGACTAGCATTGGAACTTTGCTCGCATTTATTATTGTGTGTGCTGGAGTTTTGGTTTTGCGGTTTACTCAACCGAATGCTCCGCGGCCGTTTAAAACACCTTGTGTTCCATTATTTCCAATATTAGGAATTATGGTTTGTTTAGCGATGATGATGTCATTGGGGGTGGAAACATGGGTTCGATTGGTGATTTGGTTAATGATTGGGTTTGTCATATATTTTGCATATAGCCGTTTTCATAGTAAGCTTCATTTGCAAGGGAAGCGATCAAATTGAGAGGATAGATGTTTTACGTAAGTTGAAGGGCTTGACATGCCATGTATAATCATAATTGTGCAGTGTTGAAAAATAATGAGTTGCTTTAATCCTCCATGGAGTCCAAATTTAATGCCGCAAACAGCGATTGATATTGATTCACTTAAGCAAAAAGCATTTGAATTTCGAAAAGAAATTTTAGAAATGATAAATCTCTCCGGATCAGGACATCCGGGGGGTTCATTATCTGCTGTTGAGATCATGATTTCTTTATATTTTTATAAAATGAAGCATCGTCCGACGGATCCGCATTGGGAAGATCGAGATCGTTTGATTGTTTCCAAAGGACATGTCAGTCCGGTTGTTGATGTGACGTTGGCCAATGCCGGATATTTTTCAAAAGATGAATTGAAGCGTTTTCGTAAAATGGGAAGTTTTTTGCAAGGACATGTGCATACGAAAACCCCGGGAGTTGAATTTAATACCGGTTCTCTTGGTCATGGACTTGCGGTTGCGAATGGAATTGCCATTGGCGCAAAGCTGCTCAATAAAAGTTTTCGTGCTTTTTGTTTGATGGGTGACGGAGAAATTCAGGAAGGTTCAGTGTGGGAAGCCGCTATGACTGCCAGCCATCATAAGTTGGATAATGTTTGCGCGATTGTCGATTATAACCAAGTTCAGGAAAATGGTTTGGTTAGTGAAATCAAAAATCTTGAGCCACTGACAAAGAAATGGGAAAGTTTTGGTTGGCATGTGTTAAGTATTAATGGTCATGATTTTGACGCGTTAATCAAAGCGCTTGATGAGGCAGAAGTGACTAAGGGTAAACCGACGGTGATTATTGCCAATACTGTAAAGGGCAAAGGGGTTGAGTTTATGGAATTAAAGGCAGCTTGGCACGGCAAGGCGCCCAACGCGGAACAACTTAAGGCCGCTATACAAGAGTTAGAATCAGGCAGGAGCAAATAATATGGCAGAAATGATTGCGACACGCGATGGTTTTGGTAATGAAATTGTTGAGTTAGGTAAGACGAATGATAAGATTCTGGTTTTTTCTGGTGATTTGGAAGACGCGACGCGCGCGGAGTATTTCAAGAAAGCGTATCCGACGAGATTCTTTAATTTAGGGATTACGGAGCAGGATGTCGTTGGTACGGCCGCTGGCGCAAGTACATTGGGGTTTGTCACATTTGCGACAAGTTTTGCGGTTTTTTTGACTAATCGCGCGTATGATCAAATTCGAATGGACGTTTGTTATAATAATTGCAATGTCAAAGTAGTTTGTTCGCACGCGGGTTTAACTGTCGGTGAAGATGGCGCGTCCGCGCAATGCCTCGAGGATTTGGCGATTATGCGTGTTTTGCCGAACATGCGTGTTCTTTGTCCAGTAGATAATGTGGAAGTTCGTAAAGCCACGCGCGCGATCGTTGCCGAAAAAGGCCCAATTTATATGCGCACATCACGCGCTCCGTTGCCTGTGATTACGTCGGAAAGTGATCCGTTTATTATTGGCAAAGCAAATGTTATGCGCGCTGGAAAAGATGTCACATTTATCGCGTGTGGGATTATGGTTTCAGAATCTTTATCTGCCGCAGAAATTTTAAAAGCTGAAGGTATTGACGCCCGTGTAATCAACATGCACACAATTAAGCCGATCGATAAAGATACGATTATTGCTGCCGCAAAAGAAACCGGCGCGATTGTTACTGCCGAGGAGCATCAGATTCATGGTGGACTGGGAAGCGCGGTAGTTGAAGTTTTGGCACAATTTGCTCCTGTTCCCGTTGAAATGGTCGCGGTTAAAGATAGTTTTGGCGAATCAGGAACACCGGCCGAATTGATGAAAGCCTATCATTTAAAAGATGTTGATATTGTACAAGCAGCTCGCAAAGTCATTAAGAGAAAAAAGTAGGTCATTCCCGCAATCTTTTGGCGGGAATCCACATAAAAATAGATCCTCGATATAAACATTCGGGGATGACAAAAAGGTTAATATGCCACAAACAAAAATTCATGAACTTTCGCAAGTTGGGCAAAGCATTTGGTTGGATTATATTAGTCGTCCGTTGTTAGAGACCGGTGCTTTGCAAAAGTGGCTGAATGATGGTTTGCGTGGGATGACGTCTAATCCGAGTATTTTTAATCAGTCTATTAGTCAGAGCAAAGATTACGACGAGAAGATCAGTCAGTTGAAGGCCGCGGGCAAAAACACTTTTGAAATTTATGATGAATTGACTATTCGTGATATTCAGGACGCGTGCGATATTTTTCGTCCGGTTTATGACGTGACCAAAGGACTTGATGGATACGTAAGCCTCGAAATTAATCCTCAACTTGCTAATGACACGGAATCTTCAATCAAGGAAGGGAAGCGTCTTTATGTTAAGGCCAATCGCCCCAATATTATGATCAAAGTTCCGTCAACGCCTGCAGGTTTTCCGGTCATTGAAGAATTATTAGCCAGCGGAATCAATGTGAATGTGACATTGATTTTTTCATTGACCCAGTATGAAAGTACTGCGAATGCTTTTATCGCGGGTTTGGAAAGGTTGAGTAAGACGCAAGGCGATTTGAGTCATATGGCGTCGGTTGCCAGTGTTTTTGTCAGCCGCATTGATAATGTTGCGGATGATCTATTAGACAAAAAGATTGCTGTTTCATCGCAAAAAGAAAAGTTGGCTTTCTTAAAAGGCAAAACGGCTTTGGCAAATTGTCAGTTGGTTTACGCGAAGTCGATGGAAATCTTTAATGGTGTGCGTTTCAGGGCTCTTGCCGCAAAAGGCGCAAGAATACAACGTGTGCTTTGGGCGTCAACATCGACAAAGAATCCTGCGTACAGTGATGTGAAGTATATTACTGAACTGATTGCGAAAGACACCGTCAATACTGTTCCGGAAAAAACTTTGAAGGCCTTTGTGGATCATGGAATCACACAGGTTGCGCTTAAGGGCGGCGAGGCTGGTGGGGCAGGGTTGGTTTTAATGGATTTGAAAAATCAGGGTGTTGACATTGATGATATTTGCCGTAAGCTTCTGAGTGATGGTGTTGTGGCGTTTGAGAAATCTTTTACGGAATTGATTCAGTCGATTGAAGCTAAAGCGTCACAACTTGCCAAGAAATAAGGCATTTCTCGTAATAATTTCATAAACTACTGCCTATTAACATATTATAGATTTGCTAGAATTTCATAGCTTATGTGGGTGTTTTTTAAAATAATTACTTGACATATCAAACATTGCTATGTTAATATTCGAGCATGAATGATGATCAATCACTTAAGAATTTTTATTTAGAAACGGTTAGGGGGAGGCCTAGCGCGGAAGTCTTTAATGGAATGCTCTGCGTGTATTCACTTCTGTATAGAAAGATGGAGGAGTATTTTAAAGATTTTGAACTTACTCCGGTTAAATTCAATGCATTGTTATTGGTGAAGCATTTGGGAGGTAATGATGGAATAAGTCAAAATGCAATATGTCATCATTTGATAGTCAGTCCATCAAATATTACTCGATTAATTGATCGGCTTATTGCGGATGGTTATGTTGAACGTAGTTTATCCAGTCAGGATCGAAGGGTGAAGTTGATCAAGATAACAAAAAGTGGATCTGAGATATTAGAAAAGCTTTTTCATGGTTATGGGGAAATGATTCAACAATCTGTTTATGTATTGGAAAGACCGGAAGTAGAGCAGTTGGCTGGGCTTTTATTAAAATGGTTTTCAAAATTAGATGTGTCTAGTTTAGAGGAGAAAAACAATGACAAATGAAAAAATAATCAATATTTTAAAATTTCTTTTTGGTTCAATGGCGGTATTTATGGTTTACTTGGTCGTTATGACTTCATTAAAGAGTGATATGTTCAATCTTCCTGCTGTTGTGGTTCATGAGCCATGGTTTCAGACAACATTGGTTGATTTTTATTTTCTTGTGACCATCCTTTCTGTGTGGGTCATTTATAAGGAAAAAACTCTTTTGCGCGCAATACTTTGGATCATCTCTTTTATTTGTTTGGGCAGTATTAGTGCGGCTTTTTATGTTTTTATACAACTTATGAATCTTAAAAAGGGTGAAGGGCTTGAGTCGGTATTATTAAGGAAGGTAAGAAAATGACGGCTACGATTTTGCACATGCTTTTATTGGGAGCTTTAAGTGTAGGTAGTCTCTTTTTGATAATGTGGATTATTCATTTATTTTTAAGAAATGCGGCTGTTGTCGACGTGGGTTGGGGACTTGGCTTTATTGTGCTGAGCTTTGTATATATTTTGCATGGTGAAGGATTTAATTTGCGTAACACGGTTTATTTCTTGATGATTTCTTTGTGGGGCATGAGAATTGTTTTGTATTTGATTAAAAGAATATCTTCAGAAAAGGAAGAAGACAAGCGTTATCGAAAGATTCGGCAGAATTTTGGTAAATTGGCTTGGTTTAAATTTTTGTTTATTTTTGAATTTCAGGCGGCATTAGAGGTGATCATTGCAATACCACTATTGATTGTCAGTCTTAACCCTAATCCGGGATTGGCATTTATTGAAATTATTGGAATGATTATTTTTGCGATCTCGCTTCTAGGAGAAGCTGTTGCTGATGAACAATTGCACGCATTTAAGCGTAATCCGGACAATAAAGGGAAAACGTGCGATGTTGGTTTTTGGAAGTATTCTCGACATCCCAACTATTTCTTTGAATTGATGATTTGGGTTGGAATTAGTGTTTTTGCATTGGGCAGTCCCATGGGATGGGTTGGGATTATCAGTCCGCTTGTGATGTTTTACTTGCTTATGTATGTTAGCGGAGTTCCATTAGCAGAAGAACAATCATTACTAAGTCGAGGGGATGAGTATCGTAAATATCAAAAGACGACTAGTATTTTTTTCCCTCTTCCGAAGAAAATGGGTTAATATGAGAATATGGTCCCTTCACCCGAGGTATTTGGATTCACAAGGTCTTGTTGCTTTATGGCGGGAAGGTCTTTTGGCCCAAAAAGTTCTGGCGGGTCAAACCAAGGGGTATAGAAATCATCCGCAGTTAATTCGATTTAAAGAACAGGCTGATCCAATGGCTTCGATTGCTGTTTATTTGAAAGAAGTTTATCAGGAAGCTTGTCGAAGGTCTTTTCATTTTGATCCGGATAAAATTCCTGTTGTCAAAAAAAGACTATCGAAAATCAAACTTACTCAGGGGCAATTAGATTTTGAAACAGAACATTTGTACCAAAAATTACAAAGTCGGACTCCTGAACAATATAAAATTCTTCGTCAGGTTTCTAAAATAGAGCCGCATCCATTATTTAAAATTATCAGCGGCAAGGTTGCGGTATGGGAAAAGGGGATTGAAAATGCGCACAATGCTTAAATTATCAAATCGATTATTAGAAAAGGGATTAATCCCCGACCCTCTGATCCGTTTTGGGATCAAGGGTCTTCTGAGAGATAAATTGAAGGAAGAGATGAATTTAGACGCGCGTTCAGGTTCTGAACACAGAAAAAGGGAATTGATCGCAAAGCTTATCTCATCACCGATCGCGGTCAACACGCGGGAAGCTAATAAACAGCATTATGAACTCCCAACAGAATTTTTTAAACTCATTATGGGAAGGCATATGAAATACAGTTGTGGATTTTGGAAAGACACAACGACGGATTTTGATGCTTCCGAAAAAGACATGCTCGAGATAACAGTGCAAAGAGCGCAACTGCAAGATGGTATGTCTGTGTTAGAACTTGGCTGTGGATGGGGATCGTTGACCTTGTTTATGGCTAGTCAATTTCCAAATAGTCGTATCGTCGGGGTATCCAATTCCGCCACTCAGCGTGAATATATTTTAAAAGAGGCCAAGGATCGCAAATTAAATAATGTGCATATTATCACGCAGGACATGAATGAATTTACGATTAACGAAAAGTTTGATCGTGTTGTTTCTGTTGAGATGTTTGAACATATGCGCAATTACGCCAAACTTCTTGAAAAGATCGCGGGATTTCTAAACGATAATGGCAAGCTGTTCGTTCATATTTTTACTCATCGTAAGTTTGCTTATCTCTATCAAGAGAAAGACGAATCGGATTGGATTGCCAAATATTTTTTTACCGGTGGGATTATGCCGTCGGATGATCTTTTGTTGCATTTTCAAGATCAGTTGAAAATTGAAGAACATTGGCAAATTAATGGGGTCCATTATCAGAAGACGTCAGAAGAATGGTTAAAGAATATGGATCGGAATAAAGATAAAATTATGCCGATATTGCGCAAAACATATGGAGAAGAGAAGGCGGGGAAATGGTGGGTTTATTGGCGGGTATTTTTTATGTCATGTGCCGAGTTGTGGGGATATCAGAATGGAACAGAGTGGATCGTGAGTCATTATCGATTTAGAAAGGAAACGGTTTGATGAAATCTCTCGCTGTCATTGGGACGGGAATTGCCGGAATGGGCGCTGCGCATTTCTTAAATGACCGCTATGAAATCACGTTGTATGAAAAAAATAGTTATCCCGGCGGACATACCAATACATTGACAATCGATGAGGATGGTGTGCCTGTTTATATTGATTCAGCTTTTATGGTTTACAATGAAATTACGTATCCGAATTTAACCAGACTTTTTAAGGATTTGGATGTCGAGACCAAACCGACGGATATGTCCTTTAGCGTTCAGCATCGCCCCAGCGGTTTAGAGTATTGTGGGACAGGCATGAAGGGACTATTTGCACAAAGAAAGAATCTTTTTTCGCTTCGATTTTGGAAAATGTTATTAGACATGAATCGCTTTAATAAAGAGAGTTTAGAAGTTCTCGAAGATCAGAGATATTTGCATCACACCATCAGTTCGTATGTGCAAGAGAAGCAATATGGTGAAGATTTCTTGATGAAGTTCTTGGTGCCGATGAGTTCGGCGGTTTGGTCTATGCCGACGAGACGGATGATGGAATTTCCGATAAGCACGTTGGTACGGTTTTTTAAGAATCACGGTTTTTTAGGTTTACGAGGGCATTATCAATGGCGTACCATTGTTAATGGAAGTCGGCAATATCGTGAAAAAATATTAAAAAAACTCAATGTCAGATTGAATGTTAAAGTAAAAAAGATTACCAGAGAAAATGGCCGGGTGCATGTTTTTGATCAGACGGGTGAAGAAAGATCATTCGATAAGGTTGTTTTAGCATGTCATGCTGATGAGGCTTTAAATGTATTAAGCGATGCGACCAGCTTGGAGAAAAATTTGCTTTCGAAATTCGGTTATCAAATGAATAAAGTGATTTTGCATACCGATCAATCCGTGATGCCCAAAACTCGCGGAGCATGGTCATCGTGGAATTACCGAATCGACAGTGACGCTCATGGTGAATGCAAAGCATCCACTATTTACGACATGAATAGTTTGCAGCAGGTTTCTAAAAAGAAGAATTATTTTGTTTCGGTTAACGATCCTAATCTTGTCGGCCCAAACGAAATTTTATGGCAGAGTCAATATACTCATCCTGTTTTTAATGTCGAGGCGATTGCGGCGCAAGATGATTTGCCTTGTTTAAATAAAAACTCAACGACCTATTTTTGCGGAAGCTATTTTAAGTACGGTTTTCATGAAGATGCTTTGACATCCGGAATCGAGGTTGTGAGAGCCATGACCGGAGAATATCCTGTCGGGTACAAGGGGTTTGATTTATGAATTCTTGCCTTTATGAAACAGTGATCATGCATCATCGTCTAAAACCGAAAGAACATAGGTTTTCTTATAAATTTTTTTCATTCTATTTAGATTTGGATGAAATCGACGAGATTGTAAGCAAAATATTTTTTATAAGCCGTAACACGTTTAATATGTATTCATTTTTTGACGCGGACCATTTGGAAAAAGAGCAACATTCAATCAAGGACAACATTATATCCTATTTGCAGGGTTATGGGATTGATCTTCAGGGTGGCCGTATCATGCTTTTAACGTACTTACGTACTTTGGGATATGTTTTTAATCCGGTCTCTTTATATTTTTGTTTTGATAAAAATAATATTCCACTTTGTGTGGTGCCGGAGATTGGTAACACTTTCGGAGAGTTAAAACTTTTTCTTATTGGGACAGAGAACCTTAAGGATGATAAGTTTAAGAATAAGCAGGAGAAATTTTATTATATTTCTCCGTTTACGCGATTGGACGACACTCTTGATTTTAAACTAACGATCCCCGATAACCGTTTAAATATATGCATTGATACCGCCCGCAATGGGGAAAAAATCATTTTGACGAGTATGATTGGTGAGAAAAAGGAGTTAACTAATTTTAATTTGCTGATGTTGAGTATTAAGTTCCCGCTTATAACTTTAAAGGTGATTACACTGATTCATTGGCATGCGTTGATGCTTTGGCTTAAGAGAATACCACATGAAGAAAAGACAGATAATCCCCATTTGCAAAAGGAGGTTCGGCGTGCTTGGAACAAGGATTAATCGAATACAGAAAATGTTATCGGGTAAGACAAGACTCAATCTTTGCCAGCGGATTATTGATCATGTTTTTCGTCCGATGCACTTGGGAAGGATGACGTTGATTTTACCCAATGGCGGAATGTTGACCTACGGGAATGGTCAAGGAGGCGTGCACGCGAGTATTCGGATTAATAGGAATGATTTCTTTAAGAAATGTGTTCTTTTTGGTGATGTTGGGTTTGGTGAAGCGTATGTGGATGGGGATTGGGAAACGGATGATATTACTAAAGTGATCGAATGGATGATTATTAATGTGGATAATCATCCCACTTTGATGTCGGACAAAAAGAAGCGGACACCAGTCAATTTTTTGAAGATCTGCAATAATATCCTTTCATTTTTTAGGAAGAATTCGCTGCTGGGAAGTCAAAAAAATATCAGCGCTCATTATGATTTGGGAAATGAATTTTACCAATTATTTTTGGATTCTTCGATGACATACTCATCGGCATATTTTAAGCATCCTAATCAATCACTTGAGGATGCTCAATATCAAAAATATGAGGGATTGTGTCAGAAGTTAAAATTAAAACCGACTGATCATGTTTTGGAGATTGGCAGCGGATGGGGTGGGTTTGCTATTTATGCCGCGAAGAATTATGGGTGTCATGTTACGACGGTGACGGTTTCACAACAACAATTTAATTTTGCCTTGTATCGTATTGCGGCAGAGCAATTAGCGGATAAGATTACGCTTGAGTTAAAGGATTACCGTAAAGTCGAAGGGAAATTCGATAAGATTGTTTCAATCGAAATGTTGGAGGCGGTGGGGCATGAATATTATGAATCCTATTTTAGCCAATGCCATCATTTGCTTAAAAAGGACGGAATTTTGGCTTTGCAAATGATTTTGTCTCCGGATAATCGCTATGAATCTTTTAGGAAGAATATTGATTGGATTCAAAAACATATTTTCCCGGGGAGTCTTCTTCCTTCGGTAGCGATTATTCAAAAAATGATTAATAAAACAGGTGATCTTAATTTGTATCATTTTGAGGATATCACTGCTGATTATGTTAAAACTCTCGCGATTTGGCGTGAGAATTTTAACAAAAAATTGGAACAGGTGCGTGGGCAGGGATTTGATGAGACGTTTATTCGCAAGTGGAATTATTATTTATCCTATTGTGAAGCGGCTTTTAAAACGCGCAATATTTCTGTCGCGCAAGTTGTTTTTACTCGGCCCAACAATTTATCACTTATGTGAATAAGTCAGGAGAGGTGTATGTATCGTACAATAGTTATAACGATGATTTTAATATTTATAAGTGTTCCTAATTCATTTGCTGAGAGTAATAAAATTCAGAAATTGCGGCGTGGGGTTACAAATGTTTTTACGGCTCCTTTAGAAATTCCTAAAGAGATAAGGGCTCATTGGATTGCTGGTTCAGAAAAGACGCCGCATATTCTTGTTTGGATCTTTTGTGGCGCAGTTAAAGGAACAGTAATGACAGCTGCCCGGGTCGGTTCAGGGGCGTGGGATATTGTTACTTTCCCGACAGGAATTTTAGAAAATCATGAGCCTCTTATTGAGCCTGACTTTGTATTTGATGATTGGCCGCAAAGAGAAGAGGGGGTCGTCTACAAAAATCTTAGCGATTTATGAGAATTATTTTAAATCAACTGATGATAATTATTTTTTTATTGTGTCTTAGCGCTAGTTTAGCGTTTGCCGATTCGCGCTATGTTTTTACTTGTGACGACTCAGAAATTAAAAGCTCTATAAAATATAGTGTTTTGGGAAAATACAATTCGGATTTTCAAGAGTGTCAGGGAACGATTATTTACGATGAGCTTAAAAAACTTATTAAATTTGTGCGAATCGAGATTGAGGTTAAAAGTATTCAATCCAGTTGTGGGTGGTGTGATGATATTGTCAAATCGAGAAGGATTCTGGATTCTGAGCAATATCCGTTAATTGTTTTTGAAAGCACAGATTTCAATAATGATTCTGAAAGCTATTGGGCCACGGGGACAATTGATATGCACGGCGTTTCGCAAAAACTTTATTTACCGTTTCATCTCCAAGAAAAAAATTCAAGTGAGCTTTTTTTAAAAGGAACTTGGGTTTTACGAAGAAAAGATTTTAAAGTGACGTGGAATAAGCTGCTGGATCATGGAGGGCTTATGGTAGGAGATCATTTTACGGTTGATTGGGCGGTTTTAGCAAAGAAATTATAGGGAGTTTCAATGTTTACTGGGAAAATATTAGTTTTGGGAGCTTCCGGTTATATCGGGGCACAATTGGTCACAATGCTTCTTGAAAAAGGTTATAAGGTCCGTGCCTGCGGAAGATCAATTTCGAGATTAAAGAAGTTTGAATGGTCGCGGCATGCCAATGTTGAGCTAAGTCAAGTCGATGCTTTGGAGATGGAAAATTTGCGTAATATTTGTCAGGGGTGTGCAGTTGTTTATTATCTGGTTCATTCAATGAATGCGCAGCATAAAAACTTTGCTCAAGCTGATCGACAGGCGGCACACAATATGGTTCAAGCTGCTGAGGCTACTGGGTTACAAAGGATCATTTATTTGGGGGGATTGGGCGATGATGATAAAAATTTAAGCCATCATCTTAGGTCGCGGATGGAAGTTTCCAAAATTATTCAATCCGGAAAAGTTCCGGCAACAACATTGAGAGCCGCGATGATCATTGGAAAGGGCAGTGTCTCTTTTGAGATCTTGAGGGCTTTGGTTAAAAATTTACCAATTATGATTACACCACGATGGGTTAGCACTGAGTCGCAACCGATTGCAGTGAGTAATGTCTTAAATTATCTTGTTGGGTGCTTAGAATCTGAAGAAACAGTGGGGCAAGTTTTTGATATTGGAGGGCCTGAAATTTTATCTTATCGAAAACTTATGGATATTTACGCTCAGGAAGCTGGAATCTTTAAACGCTATATTATTCCAGTTCCTTTTTTGACTCCTAGCTTGAGTTCTTTGTGGATTGCGCTTGTAACGCCCTTTCCTGCCTATATTGCGCGTCCGTTGGCAGAAGGTCTTAAGAACAGGGTTGTTTGTCGTGAACACAGGATACGCGTGCTTATCCCGCAAACTTTATTAGATAGTCGACAGGCTATTCGTGCGGCAATTAAGAAAGATCAGTGATTATGAATAAACGAATTCGGTATATTTTATTTGCTATGGTTGTTTGTTCGTATTTTTTGATATCAGAAGTTTCCGTAAAAGCCGAGCAAACGATCGCGATAAAAAATGCTTTTAATTTGAATAATATGGTTCTTTTGGGAACAGCGCTCAAAAAATTCTTAGCTTTTCGAGTAGTTACGGTAGATTTGTATATTGAGCGCGGGTATGGATCTGACGATGTTCTTTCCGATGTTACGAAAAGGCTGGAAGTAAATTATCATGTGAATATTCCTAAACATGAACTGGATCGAGCCACCGTGAAGGGTATTGAGAAAAATTATAGTCAAGACCAGATGGCGGCGTTAATGCCGCAAATTGATCAGATTAACTCGTATTATCCCGATATAAAATCTGGAGATCAGATTGCTGTCACCTATGTTCCGGGAGTTGGTTCTCAGGTTGAGCTTAATGGGGAGTTAAGGGGTGTGGTCCCCGGGAGTGATTTTGCAAAAGCATTTTTTTCAATATGGTTGGGAGATAATCCTGTTGATAAAAATGCGAAATTAAAACTATTGGGTCTTAGTGACAGATGAAATTTTTCTAGGAGAGTACAATGAGTAGAAGATCAAATTACGATTGGATTTTGCTGATTTTTTCGCTGGTCAGTATCTATATTCTTGCTCCTGATTTGGATAGGCGGCATGGGTTTTTTGTCAGTACATGTTTTGCTCTGATTCTTATTTTAAGCAGTAGAATGATTTTGCAAACAAAGTTTATACTGCGATATATTGCATTTATAGCCGTTGATCTGTTTACATATTTTATTTTGTTTAACGACCAGCCTTGGGATATTTTATTCAATGGTGGGTTATTTGAAAGTTCTCCAGCGCCGCTTATTATTTGTTCTTTTTTGATGTCATTGGCAGGAGGGCTTCTTTTGAAAAATTGGCCGGATCGATTTAAATACTTCTTTATTACCTCCGGATTGCAAGTACCTATTGCTATATTTGCTGGCATGCCCACAGTGGAAACGTTGTTAAGTCGAGTTGCAAGTAGTTTGGGCTTTTATCATAATTATTCCGGTGCTTGGCAGGCATGGCAATTTGAGTGGATGCTTACATACTATCTACCTATCTATTTCCTAAGTAAAAAGAATACCGTCAATAAAAACAATGAAAATAAAGTTTTGTTATAGGAATGGAGTGTGTATGAATATTAGTAATTTGTCAGTTTTATTGATTGTTTTATTCATGACAGGGTGCGCGCATTCTTTGCCTCCATTAAAAACGGTTGATCGGGTGGATCTTAACCGGTATATGGGGCCATGGTATGTGATTGCCTGTATTCCAACCTTGATTGAAACGAAGGCTTATAATGCTGTTGAAGAATATCGGCTTCTGCCAAATGGCACAATCGATACGATTTTTACTTTCAATCAGGGGGGTTTTGATGGGCCAAAGAAAAAGTATAATCCTCGTGGTTTTGTAATTGATACTGTCAATAACTCAACGTGGAAAATGCGTTTTATTTGGCCGTTTAAGGCTGAGTTTTTAATTATTTATCTTAGCCCAGACTATAGTCAAACCATCATTGGCCGCAATAAGCGGGATTATTTTTGGATTCAGGCTCGAACACCAGAAATTTCAGAGGCTGATTATCAACGTTTACTTGGCATTTTGGCAGATAAGGGCTATGACATTTCAAAGGTTCGTAAAGTACCGCAGTCTTGGCCTGACAGTGATCGTTAAAGTTGTGATGTGATAATTTTACAGGAGTTTAAAAGTTGCACTTGTTGCGTTTTCTTGACTTTAATTATTTTCTCCATTAGACTTTAGTTATGCGATTACGTGAAAAGAAAAGAATTTGGAGTGTGTTGATTCTTGTTCCCGTTGCTTTTTTATTTCTTTCCTGCTGCTGTTTTAAAGCCGAAGCCGCGGTTGTGAAAAAATCAAATTGCGCGGCATGCCCGCAAAAAGATACTTCTAACCATCAAGCACAATGTCCTCACAAGCAAATCAAAGCGGTTGTCGATTCACACACGTTTGACGAAACAGTTTTAAAACAATCGTTTATTCCGATTCCCTCCATGGTCGAAAATCGCCTCACATCGCCGCAATTTAAAAACAAATTCACTTTGCATTTTGATAATCCGCAAAATTATTCTTCGCTTTATCCACAAAACCCCATTCTTCGTTTATAATCATTTTTTTGTATCTGTGGAGCAGGAAAGGTATTTCACTCTTTCCGAATGTGTAACTGCTTTTATTACGGAGAAATGTTTATGAAAAAAAATAAAATTGTTTGGATCATCGTAGCGATTGTTTTACTTTCCGGAGTTTTGCTTTTGCTTGCGCGCACGCGTGAGCATCTTTCGCATTCAAAGCAAAGTGTGAGCAAGGAAACATATTATTGTCCTATGCATCCACATTATACGAGTGATCATCCGGGCAAATGTCCCATTTGTAATATGAACTTGATTAAAAAAGAGGATGAAGATCACAAAGGGCACTCATCGTCAAGCCAATCTGTTTCGGATCACGCCGAAGTTTCGATCAATTTGCAACAGCAACAATTGATTGGGATAAAAACACAGAAAGTCACTCATCAAACTTTAGTGAAAACGATTCATGCTTATGGTTATGCTGCCCACGACTATGATTTATATGACGCGCAATTGGAATACATTGATGCTTGGCAGCAATATTACCTTTATGTTATCCAACGACCGATATTTATGGAAAATTATCGGGATGATTGGTGGCAATATTATTCTACTGCTCAACCTGAAGGTCGCTGGCGCAATATTGATAAATTAAAGGCACAGCGGCGACTTGTCAAAGCTGAGTTTGAAGCATTGCATCTTGGCATTACACAGGCACAATTGAATGATCTTCGGAAAGTGAAGGCAGGACAGCCTTGGGTTCAGCCTAATTTATTATTCTTTGATAAAAATCATCCGCAGTGGGTTTATGCACAAATTTTGGAAAATGATTTGGGTTTTATTGATGTTGGGCAAAAGGCCAAAATTACAATTCCGACGTATGGCGAGACAACAGAGGGAATTGTTCGTAATGTGGCACTTATGGTTGACCCAAACACGAGGACGACGAAAGTTCGTGTTGAAATGCCTAGTTATCGTGGTGAACTGAAGGAAAATTTGTTCGTCACCATTGATATGCCTGTTGAATTAGATGAGGGTTTGATTGTTCCGCGCGAAGCAATTTTGGATACAGGATTGGAAAAAATTGTTTTTGTGCAGACTCAGCAAGGTGTTTTTCAACCACGGAATATTGTTACGGGTTTTGAAGGGGAAGGGATGGTTGTTGTCAAGTCAGGTTTAAAAGAAGGGGAAGTGATTGTTGTTTCAGGAAATTTTCTTTTGGATTCCGAAAGTCGTTTGAAAAGTGCCTTGATGGGAGGGCATCAGCATGATTGAAAAAATCATTGATTTTTGCGCCCGCCAAAAGTTTTTGGTTTTGAGTTTTGTCTTCGTCGCGATTGTTGCGTCGGTGTGGTCAGTTAAGAATATTCCGTTGGATGCGATTCCGGATTTGTCGGACACACAAGTCATTGTTTACTCACGCTGGGACAGAAGCCCGGATCTTATTGAAGATCAAATCACATATCCAATTGTTTCAGCATTATTAGGAATTCCCGGTGTTAAGGCGATTCGTGGCGCGTCTGATTTTGGGTTTTCCTATGTGTATGTCATTTTTAAAGACGGGACGGATTTATATTGGGCGAGGAGTCGTGTTTTAGAATATTTGAGCAAAATTTCTTCGGAATTGCCGCAAGGCGCAAAAACAGAATTAGGCCCTGATGCCACCGGTGTGGGCTGGGTGTTGCAATATGCCTTGGTGGATACTTCTGGAAAGCATGATTTGGGAGAATTGCGCAGTTTTCAGGATTGGCATTTGCGCTATTGGTTGCAATCTGTTCCCGGTGTCGCGGAAGTTGCGGCTCAAGGCGGGTTTGTTAAACAGTATCAGATCACTGTCGATCCACGAAAATTATTGGCGTATAACATTCCGATTACGAAAGTCATCGAAGCCGTGCGTCAGGGCAATCAAGAAACCAGCGGCCGGTTGGTGGAATTTACCGGCGCGGAATATATGATTCGCGGACGAGGATATGCCAAATCTATTGAAGATTTTGAGAAAATTGTTATTGCCCGTGATGATGCTTTGGGCGCGCCGATTACTATCAAAGATATTGGTCATGTCGCCATTGGCGGGGATATTCGTCGTGGGGTTTTAGATTTAAACGGAGAGGGTGATGTGGTTGGCGGGACGGTTGTTATGCGTCAAGGTGAAAACGCTCTCAAAGTCATTGACGCTGTGAAAGCAAAGCTTAAGGAGACGCAATCCGCGCTGCCTGATGGTGTCAGAGTTGAAATTACATATGATCGATCTGATTTGATATTGCGGGCGATCGATAATTTGAAGAAACAATTGCTCGAGGAAATGATCATTGTCAGTATTGTGATCTTAGTATTTTTGTGGCATTTCCCATCGGCATTTATTCCGATTCTGACGATTCCGATCGCGGTTTTGCTTTCGTTTATTCCTCTTTTGGGTTTGAAATTGACATCCAACATTATGTCCTTGGCAGGGATTGCGATTTCGATCGGTGTTTTGGTCGACGGAGCGATTGTGCAAATGGAAAATGTTTATAAGCGACTGGAAGAATGGGAAGCCAATGGTCGAAAGGAAAATCCGCAAGATGTCACGTTAAAAGCTCTAAAGGAAGTTGCGCCTTCGATCTTTTTTGCCTTGCTTGTGATCGCGGTTTCTTTTTTGCCGATTTTCACGCTTTTAGATCAAGAAGGTCGTTTGTTTAAGCCATTAGCATGGTCAAAAACATTTGCGATGGCGATTGCCGCGATTCTGGTCGTGACTTTAAATCCGGCACTGCGTTTATTGTTTGTGAGGACAAAACCTTTTGCCGGACGACCCAAGTGGTTGATGTCGCTGGGTAATTCGCTTTTTGTGGGACGGTTTTATGCCGAGGAAAAGCATCCTGTTAGTAAGGTTTTGTTCAAAGTATATGAGCCTGTGTGTCGCTTTGTTCTTAAGCATACAACCGCGACACTTGTTGCGGCATTTCTTTTGATGGCCAGCACTGTGCCGATCTTTTTAAAATTGGGATCGGAATTTATGCCTCCGCTCTGGGAAGGCCAGATTTTGTATATGCCCATTACCATGCCGGGGATTTCGGTAACAGAAGCGCAGAAATTATTACAAACGCAGGATAAGATTTTGAAGCAATTTCCTGAAGTCGATAAGGTTTTTGGGAAAATCGGGCGTATTGAAAGCTCGACGGATCCAGCGCCGTTTTCGATGGCGGAAACGGTTGTTCTGTTGAAGCCCGAAAGCCAATGGCGTGTGGTTAATGGCCATCGTTTGAAACATGATCAATTGATTGCGGAAATGGATCAAGCGTTAAAAATTCCCGGGACAACCAATGCTTGGACTATGCCGATTAAGAATCGTATTGACATGCTTTCGACAGGTATTCGCACGCCAATCGGGATAAAAGTTTTAGGAAGTAATTTTCAGGAAATTGATAAAATCGGGATGCAGTTGGAGGCCATGTTAAAGGATATCCCCGGCACGCGCAGTGTTTTTGCCGAGCGAACGCAGGGTGGATATTTTCTTGATTTTGATCTTAATCGTGATCGGTTGGCACAATATCAATTGTCCGTTGCAGACGCGCAGACGACTATTCAATCGGCGATTGGCGGTGAGAATATTACGACAACGATTGAGGGCCGCGAGCGGTATAATGTCAATGTTCGTTATCCACGTGCTTTGCGTGACGATTTGGATGATTTAAAACGCGTGCTTATCGTAACTCCGTCAGGGGCGCAGATTCCATTGGGTGAGGTTGCTAATATTGTTGTGCGTACCGGGCCGTCGATGATTCGCAATGAAAACGGTATGCTCGCTGGATATGTTTATGTCGATGTTGCCGGGCGCGATATCGGCAGTTATGTTAAAGAAGCAAAAAAGATCGTGCAACAACAGTTGAAAGTCCCCCAAGGTTACAGCTTGATATGGAGTGGTCAATACGAAAACATGTTGCGTGTCAGGGAACGTTTAAAGATTGTCATTCCTTTGACTTTATTTATTATTGTCTTGTTGTTGTATATGAATACAAAATCTTGGGTGAAAACCGGGATTGTTTTATTGGCGGTTCCGTTTTCGCTTGTCGGCGCTTTTTGGTTACTGTGGGCATTGGATTACAATTTATCGATTGCCGTGTGGGTGGGTATGATCGCTTTGATGGGTCTTGACGCGGAAACAGGAGTATTGATGTTATTGTTTTTGGATATTTCTTATAAAGACGCTGTTAGTCGTGGCGCAATGAAATCCAAAAATGATTTGCATGAAGCGGTTGTTCATGGTGCTGTCCGTCGTGTTCGTCCCAAAATGATGACGGTTATGGCGGCACTCTTAGGTTTATTGCCAATTATGTTTTCTCACGGCGCGGGGGCGGATGTGATGAAACGTATCGCGGCTCCAATGGTCGGTGGATTAATCAGTTCTTTTGCTCTTGAATTATTAGTTTATCCGGTTGTCTTCTTTCTTTGGAAATGGCATTTTGAAATGAAAAGAAGGATTGTGCAATGAGACCAGAAGAGCGTTTGACAAAAATAGTTTTTGGAATGATTTTGATTGGGTCCCTTTTTTTTAGCGGTGGGAAATGGGTCGTTTTGGTTTTGGGTATTCTTTTTCTCGTTTCCGCGGCATGGGGGATATGCTGGAGTTGCAAAGTTGCCAAACTATTTTCTAACAAAAGAAAAGTCACAATCATAACAAGGAGAAAGAAATGAAAAAGCTCATCGTAATGTTAGCTGTTTTATTGAGTGTGTCAGGGTTAATTGTCAGCAAATCATTTGCTCAAGAGGCGGTTAATGTTGGCAATAAATTTTGTCCGCTTACCGGCGAAGAAATTGGTCAAGGTGATATGGGTGACGAAGCTGCGACTGTCGAATATAAAGGAAAAACGTATAATCTTTGCTGCGCGATGTGTAAAAAGGATTTTTTGAAAAATCCTGAAGCCGCCATCAAAAAGATGGAAGAACAAGAGTCGCAGATAAAGTAAGGTTTTTACCTATTGCGAGGAGGCCAAAGGCTGACGTGGCAATCGAGTAGAAATTGTTTCGTCGCCCTATAAGCTCCTCGTAATGGGTAATATTTGCGTGATACTCATTGAAATTCGATTTTTATGATTTATACTTAGGAGTGTATTATTCAATCCTAAACTAAAGAATCGTTCTTTATGGATCCATGGCAAGACATAGCAAAGTTATCCGCGCAAGAGCATCAAGCGCTTCAGAACCGCAAATTACACCATTTTATCAATCGTCATCTTTATCCCTTTAGCCCGCAGTATCAGCAATTATTTCAAAAGCATAATATTGATCCACGATCAATCAAGACGGTCGCGGATTTAAAACGTATTCCTTTTGTTTCGAAGAAAGATTTTATTGACCCCGACAATCCCCGCAAGAACATTGAATTTGTCCTTCAGCCGGATGCTTTGAAAATCAAAAAGCATTGGCCATTACCGGAACTTTTGAAATTAAAGGCATTGGCCCTTTTAAAAGGAGCAGACGCGGTTAAGGAAAAACTTGGCCGTGAGTACCGTCCGATTTTTATCACGTTTACGACAGGGACGACCGAAAAGCCGCTGTCTTATCTTTACACCAAATACGATATCGATAATCTTTACACATCAGGTTCGCGCATGCTCAATTTGTTTGATATCAAATCGACCGAGCATATTGTGAATTTATTTCCTTTCGCGCCGCATTTGGCGTTTTGGCAAGTGGTTTATGGTGGCTTATCGTCGTGCGCGTTGATTTTGAGCACTGGCGGCGGAAAAGTTATGGGAACGGACGGTAATATTACCGCAATTTTAAAAATGCGGCCGTCAGTCATTCTGGGTGTGCCCAGTTATGTTTATCATGTTCTGCGGCAGGCGAAGGAAGAAAATCGTGATATGAGCTTTGTTAAAAAAGTTGTCTTAGGCGCGGCACGTGTTACTGCGCCGTTTAAATTGCGATTAGCTGAACTCTTAGCTTCAATGGGTGCTAAAGACGTTTCGGTATTCGGGACATATGGATTTACAGAAGCTCGTTGCGCGTGGGCCGAATGCCCTTCAGAGAACGGGACGAGCAGCGGTTATCATTTGTATACGGATAAGGAAATTTTTGAAATCATTGATCCGCAAACGGGGGAAGTTCAGGGCGAAGGCGAGGATGGTGAATTGGTTTATACGTCTATTGATTCACGCGGCAGTAGTGTTATCCGCTATCGCACCGGTGATTTTGTCAAAGGTGGCATCACGTGGGCGCCGTGCCCGAATTGCAAGCGCACCGTGCCAAGGATTTCGAGCGACATTACCCGCATTTCCGATGTGAAGGACGTACATATTTCGAAAGTCAAAGGTTCACTGGTTAATTTTAGCAATTTCTCGCTGTGTCTTTCTGAATTTAAGGAAATCGATGAATGGCAGATTGAGCTTTGTAAAAAAGATAATGACCCCTACGAAGTTGATGAGCTTGTCGTCTATATTACATGTAAGGACAACATTGATAAAACGACTTTAACCAGCGCGGTCAAAAACAAACTTTTGGTTACAACCGAAGTTTCGCCAAATCATGTTCGATTTATTCCAATTCAGGAAATGGTCAAGCGTTTGGAATTAGAAACGGCAAATAAAGAAAAGCGAATTATTGATAAAAGACCAAAGGTGTAATTTAAATACCACGCAATGAATAATCAAAAGGAATAAATATGGAAAGAATAGCGATTGTTGCAGGTTTGCGAACACCGTTTTGTAAAATGGGTTCGGTGTTTAATGATGTAAGCGCGCAGGAATTGGCCGCGTTTTCGGTTCGCGAGCTTTTGGAACGCAGTGCCGTGGATCCGAAAAATATTGACGAGGTCATTTTTGGCAATGTTGGTCAACCCGCGGATGCCGCAAATATTTCCCGCATTATCGCAATGTTAAGCGGTGTCCCGTTTACGACACCGGCGTTTACCGTTAATCGCAATTGTGCCTCTGGTGTGGAGTCGGTTGTAACTGCGGCTTTAAAAATTAAATCTGGGGAAGCGCGGTTTGTTTTAGCGGGCGGAACCGAATCCATGAGTAATTATCCTTTTCTTTTTAAAAAGGAATTGCAGGAAATTTTGTCCGAATTAAGCCGTGCTAAAGATTTTGGGAGTAAACTTAAGGCAATTTTCAAATTGCGGCCGGGACATTATTCACCGCGCATTGGTTTGCAAATGGGTTTAACTGATCCTGCGTGCGGACTTAATATGGGGCAAACGGCCGAAGTGTTGGCTAAGGAATTTGGCATTACTCGTGAGGAGCAGGACGAATTTGCGCTCGTAAGCCATCAACGCGCTATGCAATCTCGTGATATTCTCAAGGAAGAAATTGTGCCGGTTATTCCCGGAACAAAATACAAGGGTGTCGTTGAGTTTGACAATGGTGTTCGAGAAAATCAAACGATTGAAGCCTTGGCAAGATTAAAGCCGATTTTTGATCGACACAGTGGAACGGTTACAGCGGGAAATTCCAGTCAGGTCACGGATGGGGCAGTCGCGCTTTTTGTTATGTCGGAAAGTCGCGCCAAGGAATTGAATTTAAAACCTATGGGATTTTTGCGTGCGTTTGCTTTTGCAGGTGTGGAACCGGCGCGGATGGGCATTGGGCCGGCGCACGCAATTCCGATGGTTCTCCAAAAAGCCGGTATGACTTTAAAAGATATTAAAGCGATCGAAATCAATGAAGCTTTTGCTGTTCAGGTTTTGGCGTGCTTAAAGGCATTGGCATCAGAGAAATTTGCCACGGATTTTGGTTATTCAGGACTGACTGGTTCGATTGACCGCGCGATTCTTAACGTCAATGGCGGGGCAATCGCGTTGGGCCATCCGGTCGGCGCGACAGGCAGCCGCTTAATTTTAACAATGCTTAAGCATATGAATCGTAAAGATTTATCCACGGGTTTAGTTTCGCTTTGCATCGGCGGGGGACAGGGCGCGGCCGCAATTTTAGAAAGATAAAAGAATGAATGAAAAAATATCAGAAATGAAATGGGGGCCGGCTACGGAAGTCGCGGTCTTTTATAAAGTCGAGAATGATATCGCGACGATTGAATTTAATCATCCAACGGCGAAAGTCAATATTTTAACAAGCGATGTGATCAAGCAATTTAATGGGTTTGTCACACAGGCGCAGAACGATAGTAATATCAAAGTTTTGGTTATTCGCAGCGGGAAAAAAGATGTTTTTATCGCTGGGGCAGATATCAAGGAAATCGAAGGCATCGCGACATCAGATGTTGGTGAAAAGAAGGCGAACGCGGGACAAAATGTTTTTAATCATCTTGAAGATTTAACAATTCCGACGGTTGCTGTGATTGATGGCGTTGCTTTAGGCGGCGGTTGCGAATTGGCGTTAGCGTGCACGTATCGAATTGGAACATTTAATGAAAAGATCCGAATTGGTTTGCCGGAAGTGAATTTAGGAATTTTGCCGGGTTTTGGTGGAACATATCGTTTGCCAAAAGTGGTCGGAATTTCACAAGCCTTGACAATTATTTTAGGTGCCAAAACTGTTTCGGGAGCGGACGCGCTTAAGATAGGACTTTTTGATCGCTTGATCATGGCGTCCAATATTGAGTTCGAAATTAAGAAATTTTGTGATGGTATCAAAGATTCTTCGACTCGCAAAGCGGAGTTTCAGCGTAAACCTAAAGGGATGCAGGCATTCTTGGATAATAATTTCATTGGTCATGTTTTGACATTTGAAATGGCGGGTAAGAATGTTCGTCAGCAAGCCAAGGGTTTTTATCCCGCGCCTGTTAAGGCATTGGAAGTTATGAAGGAAACGTTTGCCGCGCCGCGTGAGAAGGCTTTGGATTTGGAGGCGAAAGGATTTGGTCATCTTGTTGTCAGTGATGTTTCTAAGAATTTGATAAAAGTTTTTTACCTTACGGAAAAATTTAAAAAACTCATGCCTCCGGAATGCGCAGCATTAACACCACGGAATATTAAAAAATGCGCTGTTCTTGGCGCTGGTGTGATGGGTGGCGGCATCGCGCAGATTTTGAGTGCGAATGAAATTTCCGCGCGCGTCAAGGATGTGAATTATGACGCGTTGGCGAAAGGTTTGCAGGCCGCGGCCAAAGTGTATCATCAGCTTGTACAGCGACGAAGATTAAAGCCGTCGCAGGCGACTGCGAAAATGGCGAAGATCAGTACAACGTTGGATTATACGGGTTTTGCCAATTGTGACGCTGTCATTGAAGCGGTTGTCGAAAAAATGGAAGTTAAGAAAGTTGTTTTTGCGCAGGCGAGTAAGGCCGTCGCCGCGGATACTTTATTGTTAAGTAATACGTCGGCTTTGTCTGTGACGGAGATGGCTAAATCAGTGGAAAATCCCAGTCGGTTTATGGGTTTTCATTTTTTTAATCCTGTTCATCGTATGCCGCTTATTGAACTTGTTTATACGAAAGAAACTTCGCCGCAAACGATGGCGGACGCTTTGGGGTTGGTTCGTCGTCTGGGAAAAACGCCGATCATCGTTAAGGATTCGCCGGGATTCTTGGTCAATCGTATTTTATTGGCGTATATCAATGAAGCTGGATATATTTTGGAGGAGGGTGCTACCGTCGCATCAATTGACAGGGTTATGATGGATTTTGGTATGCCGATGGGTCCATTGACTTTGTCGGATGAAGTTGGCTTGGATGTTGGTGTAAAAGTTTTGCATATTTTGAATGACGCTTTTGGTGAAAGATTCAAGCCCGCGCCGATTTTTGAAAAGATTTTGGAGAAGGGATTGTTAGGAAAAAAATCCGGAATGGGATTTTATCGGCATCGTCAAAACCGTTCATCCAATCCATTTATTGAAACACTTCGTCCGGCTAAGGTTATTAGTCAGGAACAACTGCGCGAATTAAGTGAGCGTATGATTTTTGTGATGATCAATGAAGCGTCGCGCTGTCTCGATGAGGGTGTGATTGATGGTCCAGATGGTGTTGATGTTGGTATGATTATGGGAACAGGGTTTCCGCCATTTCGTGGCGGACTGTTGCGTTATGCGGATCAATATGGCATTCAGGGTGTTATTGATGTTTTGACATCACTGCATGAGCGATTTGATGCCGAAAGATTTAAGCCTTCGACTTATTTGCTGCAAATGGCCCAAAAAAGAACAACTTTCTACCCAGTTTAAAAAAGAGTTCAAATGTTAAAATGGTTTGAAGATTTTTGGAAAATTGAACGCAGCCGTCGGCTGTCTTTTGTTTTTGGCGCTTTGATCGTTATCGGTGTCTTCTTGATTTTGATAGGAACTCTGTCGACGATTAAAATTACGCCGTATCGCACATATACCAATAATAATTATGGCTTTTCGATCAAATTCCCGTCTTATTGGAAGCCAGTGCATCCTAAAGGGGGGGCCATTATTGTTTTTGTGGCACCTCGACAAAATGATTTGGATACGGTCAGTGAAAATTTTAATATTTCGATCAAAGATATGCCGCAAGCTATGACCATTGAGCGTGTTTCGGACACGATTGTTAATCAAGTCACGGGGACATTTGGTCAGCAGATTGTGATCAGTGAAAAGAATCCGGTCATGCTCGCCGGGCGAGCTGGTTATCGCATTACGTTTGCCGGGTATGATGTGAGAGTTCCCAATCCGAATCCAATTCAATATACCGCGGTATGGACCATTGTTGGGAGCCGTGTTTTTATTCTGACATTCACCGGTCAACAGAGAGACTTTCCGTTTTATGAAAAGAAAGTTAACACGATGATCAATTCTTTTAAGTTGTTTACGCCCGAAGTACGTGAAAAATAAGTCTCGTCCGTTTTGAATACTCGACAAAAATCTGTGAAAATGCTACCTTATTGTCTATGCTTCCGACGATAAAAGAAGAAATATTGCTGGAAAATCGTGCCCAACCGTTATGTCCTGTCTTTGGGCAATGCGGAGGGTGTCAGTATCAGGATATGACTTATGAAGCGGAATTAACTCTTAAGCAGGAATATTTAGAAAGTGTGTTTCAGTCGCAGGGCATCATCGTTGAGAATGGGTTCGCTAAAATTGTCGCTTCGCCTTTGCCGTATCATTACCGCTCTCGGTTGGATATGAAATTTCTTAAGACACGTGATGGTCGCACTTTTATGGGATTCTCTCCTTTAAACGGCAAATGGATGATTGAAGTCGAAAGTTGTCCGATTGCGATGCCGGCAATTTCGGATTTTTTACCACAGCTCAAGAAAGAGGCGATTGCCAAACTTCCTGCCAAATATCGCAATGCGAATCTTGTTATTAAGACGGGCGATGATCGGCGTCTGGCTTGGGGTGGTATTGGCCGGCGATCACTGAAATTGCAAGAGGATGATTTTCTTTGGACGGAAATTGCGGGGAAAAAGATTTTTTATTCATTAGATACTTTTTTTCAGGCTAACTTGGCTATTCTTCCGGATGCCATAAAGCATATTCGTGATTTGAAGATTATTGATGAAAAAACCACGCTGTATGATCTTTACGGTGGTGTCGGACTTTTTGGGATATGCTTGTCGGATGTTGCGGCAAAAATCATTTTAATTGAAGATAATATTCATAGTGTGGCCATGGCGCAATATAATGTCAATTATCATGGTTTGCAGAATTTTGAGATTATATCTGGACGAGTAGAAGTTGTATACCCGGAATTTTTGCAAAAGAAAAGTTTTGGCCCGCAGGTTGCTCTGATTGATCCGCCACGACAAGGTTTGGCGTCGTCGGTGGCGCACGCGATTGCTGAGGCTAAGAATGTTTCCAGTCTTTTGTATTTATCTTGTCATCCGGAGTCGTTACTGCGTGATTTGCAGATTTTTGTGAAATCGGATTGGGGCGTTCGTAAAGTCATTCCTTTTGATTTCTTCCCGCGGACACGGCATATTGAAACATTGGTGTTGTTGCAACCTAAGGACAACTTATGATTGACAAGCAAAGAATTCCGTACGAAAAATGTATTTTTGTTTGTGTGAATGATCATCACGGTCAAAAGCCAAGTTGTGGTGATCATAAGGGCGAGGAGATTTTTCGCAAGTTGCGAGAAACTGCTAAGGTTCGTGGTTTGCATCCACGTATGCGAGTGACACAAGCCAAATGTCTTGGTCAATGCTCGACAGGGACGACTATTATGATTTATCCCAATAATATTTGGTATCGAGGTGTGACTTTAGATAATTTGGGTGAGATTATTGAGGACGTATTTCAAGAATTATAACTTAAGAAAGCAGATTATTTTTAAGTTAGGACAGTGGTAAAGTATAGCGATATTTGATTGAATGTATAATTTTGATAATGTATTCTTTAGCTATGATTGAAAAACGAAATAACAATTATTTTGGGTTTACTCTTCTTGAGCTCATCATTGTTGTCGTCATTGTTGGGGTCTTGGCTGGTTTGGCGGTGCCACGAATGTCCATTATGATTGAGCGCGCAAGAGGCACTGAAGCAATTGTGACAATGACCCAGATCCGTTCTGGGATGGAAAGATGCTACGTCATGTCGCGTGATTTTCGAACGTGTGTTCAAGTCGTTCCCGGGAGATATTTTGAGAAAATTGGTCTTGCGGATCCGGATAAGAATGTCAACAGTCATTTTACGTATGGGTTTAGGGCGGATGTTGATCGATATTGGGTTTATGCCGCAAGAAATTCTTATGAATTGCTTCAGTCATATTATGGTGGAAATGCTTTTTGTTTTGATGTGCCGGGAAGTGTGGGGCCAACTGAAAGTCAGATTGCTCTTTGTCAGACGCCAGAAAAAGTTTGGATTGTTGGGGAAGGAATTTATGCAGGGATTGGCGGCATGCCGCCGTAATTAATTTCTAAAAGGGTGTATGTTTTTTAATAAACATAACAAGTGGATATCTGGTTTTACTATTCTTGAGCTCATCATTGTTGTCGTCATTGTTGGGGTTTTGACGAGCTTGGCGATTCCTAAATTTTCGAGTGTTATTGAGCGAGCTCGAGCAACTGAGGCTATAGTTGCTCTAACACAAATTCGTGCGGGCATGGATCGATGTTATGTGATGCAACGAGATTATACTAAATGTATTGGTGGACCGGGAGGATTCTTTTCTAAAATTGGTCTTCAAGACCCATCGACATCACCAAATAGCCATTTCACGTATATATATACTGTTATAACGCCTTCTGGATATATAATTCCTGCAAATAGGAATACTCGTGATTTGGTTGTTCCAATTCCGGGTGGGTGGATTAATTGTGAGGGAAACGCTGTGGGTTTGCCGAACAGCGCAATTGCATTGTGTGTTAGTCCAAATCAATCTTCGATTCGTGGAGTAGGAATTTACTCTGGAGTTGATACGACTCCATATTGAGTTGGTATTTTCAAAAGTCGTTGTGTTGTCAAACCTTACCGTATAAAATTATCCCGCCAGAGTTGCTTTTCCTTTATTTAGCTCGTATACTTAAATTAGAAATGAAGTAGTATAAGTCATTTGTTTACAACAAAATATAGCAGAATTATTAAAAACCGATCTTTAATGTTTGTAAAAAGGAGCCTTCCATGAGCTTATTTTCTAAGGATATCAGTGACGAAAAGCGTAAGTCCTTGGAGTTTGCTGAAGAATCTCGGGAGAATGAATGGAAGTATCCTAGTTTTGTCCTCAAATTATTTCACGGTCAGCTTGATTGGAAAATGATTTCCCCTTTTCCTCGTCAGCCTGACGAAGATAAAAAGATTGGTGACGCGTTTATAGCCAAGCTTGAACATATTTTGCGTACCCAGCTTGATCCCAACGAAGTTGATCGTACCGGCCTTATTCCTCCGCAAGTTTATAAATCTTTAGCTGATATCGGCGCGTTTGCTATCAAAGTTCCCAAAGAATATGACGGACTTGGCTTAAGCCAAATCAATTATAGCCGTGCGATTCATTTGGTCGCGAGTTATTGCGCGTCAACCGCAGTTTTATTATCCGCGCATCAATCTATCGGTGTGCCGCAACCACTTAAACTTTTTGGTACCGACGCGCAAAAAAAGAAATATTTGCCGCTTTTTGCGCAAGGCGTGATTTCCGCTTTTGCTTTGAGCGAAGTTGAAGCTGGTTCCGATCCGCGTAATATGAAAACGACCGCGACTCCTACTGAAGATGGAAAATACTTCTTGATTAATGGTGAAAAATTATGGTGTACAAACGGTTTGATTGCGGGTGTGCTGGTGGTTATGGCTGTTACTCCGCCCAAGATTGAGAATGGCAAGGAAAAAAAGCAGATCACGGCTTTTATTGTTGAGACGAAAACGCCCGGATTTGAAATTGTTCATCGTTGTGAGTTTATGGGTTTACATGGCATTCAAAATGGCTTATTGCGTTTTACCAATGTCAAGGTTCCGCGCGAAAATATTATTGTTGGGGAGGGGGAGGGGTTAAGAATTGCGTTGATGACTTTAAACACCGGTCGTTTGACTTTGCCGGCCGCTTCGACAGGCGCAAGCAAATGGTGTTTGAACGTGGCGCGGCAATGGGCGGTACAGCGTAAGCAATGGGGTAATGCGATTGGTGAGCATGAAAGCATTGCTTTAAAATTGGGATATATTTCTTCACATACGTTTGCTCTGGAAGCGATGAGTTGGTTAACGTCAGCGATGGCGGATGATCGTCAAAAGGATATTCGTCTTGAAGCGGCCATTGCTAAATACTTCTCGACGGAGCAGGCATGGAAAATCGCTGATGAAACATTGCAAATCCGTGGTGGTCAGGGTTATGAAAGTGAATCTTCTTTAAAGGCTCGTGGTATGCGATCGTGGCCTATTGAGCGTGTTCTGCGTGATTTGCGCATTAATCGTATCATTGAAGGAACGTCGGAAATTATGCATCTTTTTATTGCCCGTGAAGCATTGGATCCGCACTTGAGTCGTGTTAAGGCTTTGTTAAGTCCAAAAACTTCTTCGGCGGAAAAAATAAAAGCATTCCTTTCGGCGGCAAAGTATTATCCGATGTGGTTATTGAAATTGTATTTGCCGTCAACGAGTCATGATCTTGGGGATTTACCTGCGGTTTTGCGTGGCCATGTGCTTTATGCTCGTCGGACGAGTAAGCGCTTGGCTCGGGAAGTTTTTTTTACGATGTTAAAATACCAGCAAAAGTTGGAAGCCAAGCAGGGGATTTTGGGTCGCATCGTGGATATCGCGACTGATCTTTTTGCGATGGCTTGTTCATGCTCGTATGCTGCGTCTTTGGTTAAAGATGGGAAAAGTTCTTCAAATGCTGTTGAGCTTGCGGATCTTTTTTGTCGTGAGGCTCGTCAGCGAATTGAGGGGAGCTTTGAGGAAAATCACACCAATCATGATCGTAAGCATATCCAAGTTAGTCATCAGCTCATGAAAGATGGTTATACGTGGCTTGAGACCGATATTATAAAATAAGTATGGAAAACATTATTTCTTCAATTGTTCACCGGTATAAACTTCTTAAGGAGATTCCGCTTTTTAAGAATGTGGGCTGGTATCCATTGCAACGCATCGCTCGCCGTGTTCAAGTCGTGGAATTCAAAAAGGGTGAAATTATTCGTCGGGAGGGAGATCCTCCTGATGCCTTGTATTGTTTGGTGTCGGGGCGTGTCCAGTCATATTCTACTGCCGGTGGAGGGCGTCGCAAGACGGATGTGGAGTTTTATCGTCGTGGGATGCCGTTTGGTATCATTTCTTTTTTTACCAATGACGCGCATTCGTCGACGTATGAAGCACTTAATGATTCGACAATTGTTAAAATTGATAAAAGTGATTTTGAAGACATTTTAAAATTTATGCCGCAGTTGGGCGTAGAGTTAAGTCATTCTTTATCGAGTCAGTTGCGCAATCGAATGTTGCCGACGAAAAGAAATGTTGAGCATCGGATTGTTTCGGTTTATAGTCCTATTCGCGGAACAGGCAGTTCGACCTATGCTACGAATCTTGCTTTGGAATTAGAAAAGCAAACGACTCGTCGTGTAATTTTGGTAAGTATCGTGACCCCGGCTGAATTAAGTCAAGTTACCCCAAGTCGTGATGGCGCGTCGCCTTATTGGCATAAGCCGCCGGTTCGTTTAAAAGAAATCGCTGACGATTATGAAAAGCTTCAAGCAAGTATTGTCCGTGGTCAACTGAAAATTGATTTGCTTCATGTTTTGTATGACGCTGAGGATCATGTTTTGGTTGATTCGATTAGTCATTTTGTGACGACCTTGGTTTCTGATTATCATTTTGCTGTTGTTGATCTTCCGACGGAAAAGGATATATTAGTTGTCAAAACATTAACTCAGTCTGACAGTGTTCATCTCTTAACAAAAGATAAGGCCGAAGATTTTAAGGGTGTCAGTCAGTTGATTACTGAGTTGACGGAGCGCATGAAGGAAAATTTTAATCCTGATTTTTTGAAAGTCATTGTGATGGCGAGCGAGAAGTTGGAATCGACGAGTCTTTCTGATATCAGCCATGAAATTGATTTTACGGTTTATGCGCGGTTTCCACATATTAGTGTCGAGGAATTAAATACTGTTTTAAGTTGTGACGTTATGTCGATTAGTTTACCGTGGCCAAATAGTCCCTACGCGCTGGAAGTACGGCGAATTGCTAGGCAAATTAGTGGTGTTTTAGTCGGTTTGGCATTGGGTGGCGGCGCGGCGCTTGGCGTCGCGCATGTTGGTGTTATTCGGGTTTTAGAACAGGAAAATATCCCAATTGATATGGTTTCAGGGAGCAGTATGGGCGCGCTCGTCGCGGCTTTTTGGACGTCAGGAAAGAATGCGCAAGGGTTGGAAGTGATTGCCCGTGATTTTGAAAAATTATGGGATATTATCAAGTTGCTTTGTGATCCTGTTTTTTCTCCGTCGGCATTTATCGGTGGTAAGAAAATAACGCGTTGGCTTAAATCGCGTGGGTTGGAAGGAAAAACTTTTTATGATACGCGTGTCCCATTAAAAATTATTTCTTACGATGTGCTTTGCCGTGAGGAGTTGGTTATTGAATCGGGTTCATTGGCTGAAGCGGTGCGGCAAAGTATTTCGATTCCGGGTGTTATTGAGCCGGTGCGTATGAAGGATCGTTGGATTATCGACGGCGGAGTTATGAATCCTTTGCCAACGGACGTGCTTTTGAAAAGTGGAGCCAAAAAAATTATCGCGGTGAATGTTTTGCAATCTCCTGAGCAGGTTTTGAAGGGTTACAATGAGGAGCAGCGTAAGGCGACCGAAGATGCCAAGGTTTCTTTTTTTCAGGACCCTAAAAAATATATGCTTATCAAATTGATGCGTGTAGTCAATAAAGTTTTTAATCCGAATGTTTCTGACATTATTGTTCGGACTTTGCAGGCTTCAGAATATGTGATTTCGCAGCACAGCGCGAAGTCCGCGGATGTTGTTATTCATCCCGACTTAAGTCACATCAATTGGTATGAGCTTTATAAGGTTGATGAGTTGATTAAGCGCGGGGAGGATGCTGCCCGCGCGGCTTTGCCGCAAATTCGGAAAATGCTAGAAGAGTAGATCCAAAAGTGTTTTTCCCGCCGAGTGGTTCCTAAACAATTTTCCAGAAAAAATCAGCTTGTGGTAAAATACCCTCCTATGAAAGTAACACAAAAAGCGGTTTTGAATGTTGGTTCTCGATCAAGTCCTTTGGCACAATCTCAGGTGCGGGAAGTTTTTGATCAACTTTTGCGCGGAAAGGTTGCGTATTGTCTCACGACATTCGAAACACAAGGCGATAGGGATAAAGATACATCTCTGTTAAGTCAGCCAGCGGACAATTTTTTTACCGATACTTTGGATGAGGCGCTTTTAGCAGGAAATATTGACATCGCGATTCACAGTGCAAAAGATTTGCCGAAACATTTGCCCAGAGGTTTAAAAATATTTGCTTTGACAAAGGCTCTCGACGATACGGACGCGCTAGTTGGTAGAGCGGCGCATTCGCAATTGCAGGCGGGAAGCAGGATCGGAACCAGCAGTCCTTTGCGCAAAGAGCAAATTTTGGCTTTTAATCCAAAATTTACAATTGTCGAAATTCGCGGCACAATTCAAGAACGATGCGCGCAGCTTGATGCAGGGAAGGTTGACGCTTTGATTGTGGCAACGTGCGCTTTGAAGCGATTGGGTTTAGAAAAAAGGATTAAGGAGATTTTACCGTGGGAGGCGACACCTTTGCAGGGGCAGCTTGCTGTTGTCGGTCGAAAAAAGGATAGGGATTTGGAAAAATCTTTTTACAAAATTGATGTCCGTCGCAAGTACGGTAAGGTTTTCCTCGTCGGGGCAGGCCCGGGTGATCCAGATCTTTTTACGCTTAAAGGGGTTGAATGTTTGCGGAAAGCCGATATTGTTTTTTATGATTACCTTGTTCATAAAAGTTTGCTTGACTACGCGCCGCAAGCAGAAAAGATCAATGTCGGCAAACGAAAAGGTGACGCGACATTTCCGCAGAATGAATTGTCACGATTGCTTAAAAGTGCCGCACAAAAAGGGCAAACTGTTGTACGGTTAAAAGGTGGTGATCCATTGATTTTTGGCCGTGGTGCTGATGAAATCAATTATTTGCGTTCGTATCACATTGATGTCGACGTAATTCCCGGTTTAACGTCGGCTACGGGGATTCCGTCGAGTTTGGGGATTCCGTTAACAAGTCGTGGCATTTCTTCGTCGGTGGCATTTTTAAGTGGACATGCGCATGATGAAACAGGTGACATCTCAAGTCCCATCAAAGTTCCTGATGTCGAAACGTTGATTTTTTACATGGGTTTGACCAAGTTGCCGGAAATTGTGAAAACGTTGCGCGAAAAGGGTTGGATGACCACGACACCGATTGCGATTGTTTCTAAAGGTACACGTATTGAAGAAAAAGTTATTGTTGGAAATCTCGCAAATATTGAGAAAATCGCGCGTAGAGAACGGATTAATCCCCCCGCGATTATTATTGTTGGAAAAACTCTTGATTCGTACTACGCGAAATCTTCGTCGGAGAAGTCCAGTTTATATTTGGGGACGTATCCTGAAAAATATAAAAGAATGGGGCGAATCATCCATTTCCCGATGATCAATATCAGCGCTGCCAAGGTTGACAAGCCGCGAGAGGTTATTGCGCAAATTAAAAAAGCGGACATGATTCTTTTGACCAGCCGCTGTGGAGTAAAGTACTTCTTTGAATTTCTTGGTGTTCAAAAAGTTTCTTTTGAGATTTTGCGAATGAAAAGTTTTATTGTTATTGGCGCTGAAACTCAGAGGCAGCTTGCGATTTATAATTTTTCCGCAAACTTGGTTTCGCATGATGAGACGAGTGTCGGATTATTTAAGGCCATCAAAAAGAATTTTGATTTAAAGGGCAAGTCGATTATTTTCCCTCGCTCATCTATCGCTAATCCTTATTTGGAACAGCATCTGACGAAATCAGGCGCAAAGGTGCGTGAGATTGTGGTTTATAATAATACCAAGCCTTCCCGGCGAGAATTGCCATTGGAAAAAATTGATCAGATCATTTTTACTAGTCCTTCGACGGTAGAAAATTTTCTTGCCGATTATAAAACAATATTAAAGGAATGGAAAATTTTTGCCAAGGGTAAGCGGACACAACAGGCCTTAAAGCAGGCGGGATATTCGGCTGAAGTCCTTGTCAGTCCTTAAAACGTATACTATAGTAAGGTCTTATGTCACGTTATCGTACACTGCGAAAAAATAAAGCGATTCGTTCTCTCGTTAGGGAAACGCGTGTGCATTCCGACGATTTGATTCAGCCCTTTTTTGTCATTGAAGGACGCAATAAAAGGGAAGCGATTGCTTCTATGCCCGGGATTTACCGTTTTTCGACGGATTTGCTTTTAAAGGAAATTGCAAAATATATCAAGTTGGGTGGAAGAGCGGGTCTTCTTTTTGGTTTGCCTAAAGTTAAGGACTCCTTAGCGCGGCAAGCTTATAGTGAAAGTGGAATCGTACAGAAAGCAATTGTGCAAATTAAAAAAAACTTTCCTAATTTTTTACTTATTACGGATGTGTGTTTGTGCGCGTATACCAATCATGGTCATTGCGGCATTCTTGACGGCGATCGAATTGATAATGATAAAACATTGCCGCTGTTAGCGCAAATGGCCCTGTCGCACGCGCATGCGGGTGCTGACATTGTTGCCCCATCGGACATGATGGATTTTCGCGTAGCCGCGATCCGTGAAGCGCTTGAAGACAATCATTTTCAGGAAACGGCGATTCTTTCTTATGCGGTCAAATATGCGTCCGCCTATTATGGACCGTTTCGTGAGGCTGCGGACTCGATGCCGTCTTTCGGAGATCGAAAAAGTTATCAAATGGATTATGCCAATAGTCGTGAAGCTCTTAAAGAAGCCAGACAAGATGTCTGCGAAGGAAGCGACATGGTGATGGTCAAACCGGCTTTGGCATATTTGGATATTATTTCACTTCTCCGTCGGAAATTAGATGTGCCAGTTGTAGCTTATAATGTGAGTGGCGAATATGCGATGGTTAAGGCCGCGGCGCAAAAAAAGTGGATTAATGAGCAGGAAATTGTTTTAGAAAATTTAACGGCGATGAAGCGATCTGGCGCCGATATTATTATCAGTTATCATACCCAAGAAATTCTTCCATGGTTGACAAAGTCAAAAAACGTTCGCTAGACCATATTGCCGACGCGCAAAAAGTGATGGTCGGTGGGGTCAATAGCCCAGTCCGCTCTTTTAAGGGAGTAGGGGGGAGTCCTTTGGTGATGGAATATGGCAAAGGAGCCAAGCTTTTTGACGTCGATGGAAATAGTTATACCGATTATTGCTTGTCGTGGGGTGCTTTGATTCTTGGGCATAGTCCGCGCAACGCGATTCTCGCGGCAAAAAAGACCGTTGAGCGGGGCACCAGTTTTGGCGCGACAACACGCGCCGAAATTGAGATGGCAAAATTTATCACGCGCGCTGTCCCGTCGATTGATTTGATCCGCTTTGTCAATTCCGGAACGGAAGCGACAATGAGCGCGATTCGTGTGAGCCGAGGATTTACAAAAAGACATAAGATTATTAAATTTGATGGCTGTTATCATGGTCATTTTGATGATTTGTTGACGACCGCGGGTTCTGGTGTTGCTAATCTCGCCTCATCGTCAAGCCTCGGAATACCTGACAGCCATATTGCCAACACATTAAGTTTGCCGTATAACAATACTCAAGTTCTCGTTGATACAATTGAGCGTCATAAAAACGATATCGCTTGCGTGATCATTGAGCCCGTGGCAGGGAATATGGGTGTTATTCCGGCGGAAAAAGAGTTCTTAAAAACTTTGCGTGATATCACAAAAAAGAATAAAATTGTTCTGATCTTTGATGAAGTGATGACAGGCTTTCGTAATCACATTGGTGGGGCGCAGGCGGAATACGGTATTGTCCCGGATTTGACATGCCTTGGCAAGATTATCGGCGGCGGATTTCCCGTCGGTGCTTATGGTGGACGTAAAGATATTATGGAATGTTTGGCACCTTTGGGTGGTGTGTATCAGGCGGGCACTTTTAGCGGAAATCCAGTTGTGATGCGCACGGGGCTGGCGACATTAAAACTGTTGAGTTCTGATTTTTATCGTTCTTTAAATGAACGGGCGGAGAATTTGAGTCGTGAGCTTAATGCTTTTTTTATTGAAAAGCATATCCCTGTTCGGCTTTCGCATTTTAAGACAATGATGAGCTTTCGGTTTTCAGATATATCAATTCAAAATTATGATGACGCGTGTATGGCTGCAAGTGATCAGAAGTACCGTGAATTATTCTGGCATCTCGTTGATCGCGGTATTTACATGCCGCCGGCGGACTTAGAGGCATTTTTTATTTCTGGTATGCATACTAAAAAAGACTTGGCAGATTTAGGTACAGCAATTAAAAGTTTTTTTAAATAAGGGGGGAGAAATGAAGGAATTGATTGTGCGGGCAAAAGCAGCGTTTTTAACAATCACAGTCGTGATGAGCGCGGCTGGATGTATTCCACTTGTCGTTGGTGCTGCCGCGGGAGTCGGCGGTTATGCTTGGGTTCAGGGTGAGCTTGCCAATGATGTTAGTGTTTCAAATGAAAAGCTTCATCGTGCCGTGATCCGCGCTGTCAGGGATTTGAAGCTCGCGGTTTATGAAGATAAGAGCGATCGTTTGTCGAGCAAGGTTTTTGCGAAATTTGCCGACGGCACGGATGTTCATATCAATACGGTAGCAAAGACAGAGCGTGTTGCGACGGTCAAGATCCGTGTTGGTCTTTTAGGGGATAAGGAAAAATCCGAAATGATTTTTGCCGCAATTCAAAAACGACTTTAGAAATTTTTATCATGTTTGGGGGAATTTATGAAAGATAATGATACGTTTGTTGAGCGACCGTGGGGTAATTATATGAAGCTTTATCAGGAAAAAGGCGTTTGGGTCAAGCGTGTTGAAGTTAACGCCAACCAAAGGTTAAGTTTGCAGAAACACAGCCATCGAACTGAAAAGTGGGTTATCGTCTCTGGCGCTGGTTTGGCCGTCGTCGATAATATTGAAGTACCGCTGCACGCGGGCAGCATCTTGGATGTTCCTTTAGGTGCTGTTCATCGTATCGGAAATAGTGGCACAGAAAAATTGGTTTTTATTGAAGTAGCCACAGGCGATTATCTCGCTGAAGACGACATTGTCCGCATACAGGATGATTACAATCGAGAAAAATAGGGAGCGTGTCGTGAATAAATTCTTGATTACCGGCGGCGCAGGTTTTATCGGTTCTAACATCGCCGAGACATTGACGAAAAAAGGCTATTTTGTCCGTATCCTCGACAATTATTTTAGTGGCAAAGAATCCAATCTTGATTTTGCTAAAGGTTTGGGCAAAGATAAGTTTGAATTACTTCGTGGGGATATTCGTGATAAAGCTGTCGCCGAGAAAGCGTGTGAAGGAATTGATGCGGTTTTACATCAAGCCGCGCTTAAGTCCGTGCCGCAATCGTTAAAGGAGCCCGCGGATTATAATGACGTTAATATTAACGGTCTTTTGGCAATGTTACAGGCTTCGCAGAAAAAGGGTGTGAAGCGTTTTGTTTTTGCGTCGTCGAGCGCGGTTTATGGCGACAGTGTCGAAATGCCTCAGCGCGAAACGCAATATCCGTGCGCGATGTCGCCGTATGCGGTGACCAAGTTGACGGGGGAATATTATTTGCGCGTGTATAGTCAGAATTTTGGATTAGAAAGTGTGGCATTGCGATATTTCAATGTCTTTGGTCCAAAGCAAGCCAAAGATGATGAGTATGCCGTTGTTATTCCAAAGTTTATTGCGTGTTTGCAGGCGGATAAACCTACGCCGATTTTTGGTGATGGCGGACAATCGCGCGACTTTGTTTATATCGATAATGTTGTCTCGGCTAATATTTTAGCGGCAACGGTTTTAGCCATTAAACATGAAGTGCTTAATATTGCCATGGGGCAGAGTTATACGGTTTTGCAATTGTCGCAAGCTTTAGGTAAAATTCTTAAGAAAAATATCCCGCCACAATTCTTGCCGCTTCGCGCGGGGGATATTTATCGCAGCGAGTCGGATATTACCAAGGCCACAAAAGTTTTGGGTTATAAGCCTTTGGTAAGTTTTGAGCAAGGTTTGCAGCGCACCGTTGAAAGCTTTTAGGCCGACTAGCAAATGATCCCTATTCAAAAATTTTATCCTCCAAGATTCGTCGCGATGCTGTTGGCTGGGTTATCGATGGCCGCTATTCTTTATAGTTCCACTCAATCTTCCCCAAAAGTTGCGGGTGTAAATCAATCGTTTGTCGATCATGTGCTGGATTTTGCTCATTTTCCAGTTTACTCATTTTTGACATTGCTTTTGTTTTTGACCTTCAGGTCTTTTGAATTTCGTTTTCAGGCGATCACTTTTTTGATGGCTGCCTTTTTTGGTATTTTCAATGAATTTGTGCAACTCAATACTCCCGGCCGATCATTTTCGGTCAAAGATATGATCGTTAACGCGCTAGGGTCTTTGTTTATGCTGGCTTTCCTTAATTTCTGCAACAAAAAATCAAGCTAATTCTTGGTCGAAAATACGATTCGGTATATAATGCCTGTGATGGAAAACCCTACCTTGAACCTATCTGTGGGCGTGATTTCTGGGGATCCTCAGAAGTGGCGTGTTCTGCTGAATCAATTCGAAGAAGTTCTAAAGATTAATATTTTTATGGTTGATGCCAAAGGGCAATTGCTTGTTTCTTTAAGTGAGGCAAGTGGGAGGGGGGACTTTGGCAGTTCTTTTTTGAAATCATCTTTTGGTTTGAACTTGACTACGGGCGCAGATAATCATTTGGCCGGGTTTAAAAACAACGGCCAGTATCTGCAGATGATCAGCCCCTTTGATTTTCATCTTTTTGCTGTTGCGGTCAAAGGCGATGAAGATCAACCTCTTTTTTATTTGATCATAGGGCCGGTAATTCTTGGGAAGCCTTGGCCGGATGAAAAATATGTCGCTTTAGGTGAGCATCTGATGTTGGCAAATGAAAATTTTCTTAGAGATATTCACTCTGTTTCGCAAATGTCCGAGTTGGCCATGAATTCGATATTGGAACTTTTGGCCGAAGTTACGAAGGATGTTTTAGCCATTGAATTTGAAAAACAAAAATTGCAGCAAATACAGTCTCGTGATGAAACATTGCGCCCGGATATTGCCAATGCGGTGCAGGACCTTTTTGCGAATATTCAGCAGGATGAGTTGCTGGTTCAGATTTTGGATAGCGCGATTAAAATGGCTGGTGCTAAGAGTGGTTCGCTCATGATTTTGGATGAAGAAAGTCAAGAATTTGTTTTACGAGTTTCTCGTGGTTTGGAAAATAAAAAAAATATTATGATGACGCGGTTAAAAGTCGGTGAAGGCATCGCGGGCATCGCCGCGCTAAATAAAGCCCCACTTTTTATTAGTGGAACAGAGGCGCAGGGAGATAGAAAGCTGCAGGGGCTTTTAAAGCGTCCGGATATCAAAAGTTCCATTGTTGTTCCTTTGATTGTTAAGGATAAAGTTGTGGGTGTCTTAAGTCTCTGCACAAAAAATCAGCAAGATGACGTTGATATTGAAAATATTAGTCGTGACATTTGTCAGCTTTCCCGCTTTATTGCAACCGCACTCCATAGCTTCTAGAATAGAAGAGAAGTTCGTCTTTGTTCCCTCGGTTTAACGCTACAATTTACTTCCAGATTTTCTAAGGAAATCAATCAACCCTAAAATCCCGTGATAATATTTTACATATGCCCAAAAGAACACTATAGTAATTATGAGCATATGCTTAAAAGTACCCGTAGGTTGTTTTGGGCATTCGTTCAGAAAAACTAACGCTTTGATTTTGTAATGTTGAATTTTCAAAAGGAGGGAGGCGGATATGAATCAGGGGCGTCCTAAAAAGGTTAGATTTATTCAAAAAATGCCGTCGGTGCGTCAGTTTAGTCCTCGCGGTAAACCCGGCCGTCCCGAGGAGGTTATTTTGCCAATGGATGAGTTTGAGGCTTTAAAGCTTTCGGATTTTCAAATGTTTAATCAGTCGGATGGTGCGGCGGCCATGAAATTGTCTCGTGCGAGTTTTGGTCGTTCTCTTCGTGCCGCGCGCAAGAAGATTGCAGATGCCTTGGTTAATGGAAAAATTATCAAGATTCAGATGGGCGATGCTCAGATTGGTGTGCGTCAACGCGAAGCAATTCGCCTTAGTCATGGGAAAAGGGAGCTTGCCGTTATTGGTCCGCAAATTGCCAGTCTTGTTAATTCCACTCAGAGTTTGGCTACAATAATTAAGAAAGAAGAATAACGCACCACATAAAAACTGTTTTTGCTTAAAACCATGTGTATTTGAATTATTAACAACTTCCTATAATATATGTTATGTAATTTATTATGGAGAAAATGAAGAGGGACCGGCATTTTTGCGCCAGCCCCTTTTTTGCTTTGTTATTTCTTCAATTTGAAGCTTTGAGAATTACTTTAGTGATAAAATATCAGGCGCTTTCTGGTGCGGCGTCATCGCCTCGACCCTATTTGTTTCGATTTCAATGAGTACAAAGTTGGTATCCTCTGGTCCGCCAAAGTGTTGACGCAGCATCGGTATGTAATTCCATACTAATTCTTTTTTTTCTGTATCTGTCGAGATCTTAGCTAAACCGCTGATTCTGGCAAATCCCATTTTTCGGTCGATAAAGCAAAATTCCACCTTTGGATTGACTTTAATTTGGCTGATTGTCTGTGACTGGCTTAAAACCGCAACTAATAAATTGCCATTGTCATCTAAATACGGCATCATTGGCCGGGCTTTGGGTTGATCGTTTTCGGTGGTTGCCATGACACCGTATCCGGCATCTTTGATCAGATCAATGACTTCCTGTTTTGTCATTTCAAAACTCCTTTACTTACTTAATGCTTGGATTTTTCGACAAATTTTGCGGATTTAAGTAGATCTTGATTGGAAATTTTAATGATTTCCGCGGCGATGGATATCGCGATTTCTTCTGGTGTTTGTGCTCCGATGTCTAAACCAGTTGGGATCGTAATTTTGGAAAATAATTTTTCGGAAATCCCGTCTTTTTTTAAACGATTAAAAAATTTGATGCGTTTGGCTTTGCTTGATATGACTCCCAAATAAGCCATATCGTGTTTGATGGCGACTTTGAGGCATTCGTAATCTAATTCATTGCCTTGGGTTACGATGACAATACAAGTTTTATCATCGATTTTTTGTAGTTTTAAGCCTTTGGCGTGATCTGTGACAATGATTTTGTCGGCATGCGGAAAGCGTTTTTTGTTAGCAAATTCTTTGCGATTGTCAATTATGGTGAGTTGAAAATTGAGCAGTTTGCCGAGGAATGATAATGGCAACGCGATATGTCCCGCGCCGCAAATAATCAAATGGTATCGTCCGGCAAATGGTTCGATGAAAACTTTCATTTGGCCGCCGCATACGGATTCACCTTCATTTCCAAAATAATTGTATGTGACGGTTGTGGCTTGTCCGTTTTTGATGGCTTTGCGGCATTCGGCAATGGCGGCTTTTTCATTGCGGCCTCCCCCTATGCTTCCGACAATTTGACCGTCGGCAAGTACGGCCATTTTTGCGCCGGCTTTGCGTGGTGTGCCTTTGGTGGTGGCTTCAATAATTGTTGCAAAAGCAAAGCTCTGGCCTTTTTGTGTGGCGTCAAATGCTTTTCGAATGATAGGATCCATAAATCAAAGTATAAATTAAATGTTTGGGTTTTTGGTCACAGAACCAAAACCCTTGGCTTAATGAACGAGCCATGCTTTAACTGAGAATCAAATTTTGCTGATCGCTCAAATTACCTGCGGATTTGGCTATTATGAATTTCGTTTGATTCTAATTTATTCGCTGTCTGGTAAATAAGCTTTAATGATTTTTTGTTCTTCGAGTGGTCGATTATTGGGATCTCTTGGTGTATTGATGATTCTTTCTACAACGTCCATTCCTGAAACAACTTCACCAAAGATGGTATGTCGACCGTCTAAATGTGAAGCTTTTGCGACGGTAATAAAAAATTGGCTTCCGTTTGTTCCCGGACCAGCATTTGCCATGGCCAAGATTCCCGGCTTGTTAAATTGAACTTTGTTTGAGAATTCATCCTCAAATTTACCGCCCCAGATACTTTGGCCACCGGCGCCGGTTCCGGTTGGGTCTCCACCTTGAATCATAAATCCGGGGATGACACGATGAAAAATCAAGCCATTGTAGTAACCTTTTTTAATAAGTCCTAAGAAATTTTCACACGTTTTTGGAGCAACATTTGGATAAAGTTTAAGTTCGATTGTTCCTTCATTAGTTAAGAGAAACACAGTTTCCTCCATTTTGGCAGCATTTGTTGTGCTGGTGGAAAGTAAAATTAAACTAAAAATAAGCATTAATCTTTTGAGTGAAAACCACATTGCAATTCTCCTTTTAATTTACGGTTCTTCTTTTGGCTTGATTTCTGGCTTGATTTCTTCTGGTGGTTCAATTTTAGGTGGATTGATTGGTGGTGGCGCGGGCTTAGAAAGAATATCAGGTGGCAATGTCATCGCGCCATCGGGTGTTTTTTCTGGCTTGAGATTTGGTTTTTCATCAATCACCAGCTTATCTTCATCAGTGAGCTTCTCAGTGAGCTCCGGCGATTTTTCCAAAGCCGCCTTCTCTTGCGGTGAAAGAGGTAAGGGTGCCTCCTCCTCCCTCAGCTCTTTAGTGGGCTCTTCCAAAGGTTTTTTGAGTTCATCCAGAAGAGTTGGGGGACGTTTCAATTCGTCGGTCCCTCCCCCCTTCTCGACGACATTTTCTTCCTGTGAAATAATGATGTTTTCAGAAGATGCGGGAATAGGGTCCAGTGGAGAGCTTTGTGGGAGCATAGTCCCAGTGCGTGGCGCATCCTTTAAACGAAGAACAAGGTCTTCGATTTTTTGATTTTTCTCCAAAATTTGTAATTCATTAACACGTAGTTTTTCTTCTAATTCTGCCACACGTTTGCGTGCCAACTGGGTTGAAGCTTGGGCATCGTTGATGGCGGTTTCGGCTACAAGAATGTCGCCTTCCAGATTTTTGACCTTTTCTTCAAGTTGACTAACACGCTTGAGTTGAGTCTGGGTATCAGTCTGTGCGGTACTCACGTCACTTTGAAACTGTCGGATTTTGTCCTTACTTTCTTTGAGTTCTTTTTCTAAGATATCTTTAACTTTATTAAACTCTTTTTGATTTTTTAATTCATTGTTAAGATTTTTTTCTGATTTTTCAAGATTCAGGCTTTTTTCGGCAAAAAGGGCTTCAAGTTTAGCATATTGAGCTTTGAGTTCCATATTACTGGCAAGCAGTTCATCATACTTAAGAGAAATTTCACTTTCGGTTTGAGTTGATGTTGTTGGTGGTGGAGCAACTGGTGGATTTTGCGATGATGCCGTTGAATTTGGGGTTGATTGTCCTTCAGGATTTTTAGCCAGTGTGACTTTTTTAAAAATTTCGGGTAAAGTGATGGGAGTTGGCGCTTTGGGGTTTTCGAGGCCGAGACGACCAAGCAAATCTTTAGGTTCAAGTTCTGGTTTTCCCGGTTTTGGGGGTTGATCTGGATTTTCCTTTTTCTTTTCTTGTATTAAAATCCAAGCGATCGCGCCGACCCCAAGCAAAATAAGTAAAATCAAAATGTAAAATAATGTCATTTTCGAAAGCCTCTGCGGTATATAATTATTTTTATGATCAGTCTTATCCTTTTGAGTGGTGGTTTAAATTCCCGATTTGGTTCTCCGAAAGCTCTCGCCCCGTGGGGTTCAAAGCCTCTTATCGCGCATTTGCAAAACACACTTCTTGCGACCAACATCGACGAGATTGTAATTGTTCTTGGCGCATTTGCTGAGGAAATTAAACCGTTCCTATTAAAGCATAACAAGATTAAGGTTGTCTATAATAAAGATTATAAATTAGGTCAGACATCTTCGTTTAAGGTCGGGTTACAGGCTGTTTCATCGTCGGCAAAAGTTTTTGCTTTGCTTCCTGTTGATTTTCCCCTTATCAAAGCCGTGACGGTTAATTCTTTGATAGCACATTATCATGAGATTCAGCCGCTCATTTTAGTTCCATCGTATAGGGGGAAAAAAGGACACCCGCCATTCTTTGCTGATTCCCTGCGAAAAGAATTTTTTGCTTTGGAAAACGATGCCGGTCTAAACACGATCGCGCATCACCACGTCAGCGACACTCATTTGTGTGAAGTCGATGATGAAGGAATTTTGCTTTCCTTTAACACGCCGTCCGAAATTCAAAAACTCCGCGAGAAAATTATTTAAAATTCTCCGTCACGGGTTTGGTATTATTTCCCGAGCTCTCTTCTTGAGGCGTGTCGGTAAAGATGATGACCGTTCCGGTATAGACGGTGCGGACATGTGTGATTGGACTGGGTTTGTCTGTTTGAATGATATTGGTAATGGCATCTCCGCCAAGCATCGCCACTTGTCGCTTCATTTTATCAATAACTTCATCCATGCTATTGCGACGTTCGGTATTGACGGTGACGTGGCCGATGACTTCATAAGGCACGCTTACGTTTTCGATATAACGAATATCCTTTTTGGCAACTTCCTTATTGGAAGCTTTTAGGATTTCATTGGCATCGACGGCATAAAAAGTACATCCGGAAGAGATCAGAACGAGTACAGACATCAACAAAAAAATGGTTTTCATATATTCTCCTTAACTTTAACTAAGTTATTGATTGATTATCTTTTAAAGCTTGAATAATTTTAGCCGGAGTGATCGGCAGATCTTTGATTCGGACACCGCAGGCATCTTCAATGGCGTTAGCAATTGCCGCCGAAGTCGGCAAAAGCGAAGCTTCCCCCATACCCTTTGCGCCAAAAGGCCCTTCTGGATCATCCGTTTCAATGAGAATAGAATGCATTTCCGGTGTCCCGATAGATCGTGGTACGCGATAGTTTGCAAAATTGGGATTTAGCACGCGGCCGTTTTTAAAACGCAAATCTTCAGTGAATGTGTAACCAATGCCCATGGCAAGTGATCCTTCAATTTGTGCTTCCACAGATTGTGGATTAATGGCTTTACCGATATCGTGCGCGTCCCAGATTTTTAAAATTTTCACCTCACCTGTTTCAATATTGACTTCCACTTCAGCAATTTGAGCCTCAAATCCATAGCTTCCTGACACATTGCCTTCGCCAGTACGAAAATCAATTGGCGTTGTCTTGGGATTGTAACTGCCGCGGCCGATAATTTGTTTTCCGTAATTAAAGGAATAACAAAGTTCAAGGGCTTTATCAAAATTCATCAATACCGTTTTATCTTTCGTGTTTAAAACCTCCTCTCCGATGAGGTCAAGGTCAGTCAAGGCGATTTTCAATTCTTGAGCAACGATTTCGAGAATTTGCATTTTGGCATCTTGACCGGCGCGCAATGCGGCATTTCCGGAAATAAAAGTAACGCGGCTAGCAAAACTGCCGGTATCAAAAGGTGTGATTTCGGTGTCCCCAGATTTGCATTTGATACGTTCATATTTGACACCCAAGGCGTGAGCCGCGATTTGAGAAAGCGCGGTGTTCGATCCTTGTCCTGTGTCCGCGGCGCCGGTGAAAAGATAAACTGACCCATCTTCTTCCACTTTAACAATGGCGCCGGCACTTTCATGCGATTTGTACATTTTGGAACCCATTACGTCGGCCGCAATCCCAATCCCAATGCCTCGTCGTAAAATACCGGATTTGTGATAACTTTGATTGCCGCGTTTGTGTGTCCATTCTGACGCGACCGCGGCTTTTTCGATGCATTCCTTTAGACCATTGGTTGTCAGAAACATTTTGTTGACTGTGACCATGTTCGGGGTGGTGATGTTTTTTAAGCGAAATTCGATGGGGTCAAGCCCAAGATCTTTGGCGAGCAAATCCATGTGCGATTCAATGGCAAACCCAGATTGTACGCCGCCAAATCCGCGCATCGCGCCGCTAATAGGCGTGTTGGTATAAACTCGATATCCGTTAATGCGAAAATGTTGAATTTTATAAACCATGAAAATTCGCATAATGGCCGCGGCCATAACAGTTGGGCCATAACTGCAATACGCTCCACCGTCCGCGATGACTTCGCCGGTCATGCCGGTTAAGAGGCCGTCTTTAGTGACCCCAGTTTTGACTTTGTAATACATGGCATGTTTACGGCGCGAGAAAGAAAATTCTTCTTCACGGTTATAACAAATCTTTACAGGTAAGCCGCCAGCCTTTTTGGATAATAGGCAGGATGCAAAATCCATCGGGAGCATTTCGAGTTTTCCGCCGAAACCGCCGCCAACCGCAAGTTTAATGACGCGAATATCGTTTAAATCCATTTTTAATGTTTTTGCCAAAGCTTCACGACATTTAAATGGCGCTTGGCTCGACGCCCACAACGTGATTTTATTTGAAAATGTTTCCCATTGTCCTACGCAAACATGCGGTTCAAGCGCGGCCATAGCGGCGGCGGACGCATAAAACTTATCTTCACGGACTAAAAATGATTCTTTGAATGCGCGTTCAGGGTTTCCAAAATTAACTGGCAGAATAACGCCGATATTGTTCATCGCATCATGAATTTGCGGTGCGCCCGGCTTCATGGCTTCCAAGACATCCGTGACCGACGGCAATTGTTCATACTCAACTTCGATCAATTCCAAAGCGGCCAACGCGGTTTCTTCATCAACGGCTGCTACCGCACCAATTTCATCGCCGATGTAGCGGACTTTTTCGGATTCGAGCGCCATTTGATCAACCGTGTGCGGAAAGAAATATTCATTGGAACCATATTTGATATTGTAAGTGTCTTTGGCGGTGATGATGGCGCGGACACCGGCAAGTGCTTCGGCCTTGGATGTATCAATTCTTAAAATGCGGGCATGCGGATGGGGACTGCGAATCATTTTTCCGATGAGCATATTTGGAAAACTGACGTCAAAAACATATTTGGTCTGGCCTGTTACAATTCCTTTACCGTCGATGCGAGGCACACTTTTTCCGACCGGATTGAGATTGATTTGGTTTTGAGAAGAATTGGTTGAAATACTCATAATTTTTATTTAGGCAAATTGAGAAATTCTTCGTACGTTAGACCTTTGGCCATTGTGGATTTGAATTTATCTTTTTTCTCATCGATTTCCTTGACGGCTTCGCCGCGTTTCATGATTTCACCCGCTTTATAGACCGCATCAAATATTTTAGGATATCCCGCGCAGCGGCAAATGTTCCCATCGAGTGCGTATTCGATATCTTCTTGAGTTGGCGTAGGATTTTTATCAAGCAAGGCTTTGGATGACATGATCATCCCAGGAATGCAAAAACCGCATTGCACCGCGCCGTAATCGACATACGCTTGCTGAACCGGATGCAAATGATCGCCAATAGCGAGTCCTTCGATTGTCGTGACTTCTTCCCCCTCAATGTCAGCGGCGAGCGTGATGCAGGACAATATGGCTTTTCCGTTAATGTTGACCGTGCATGTGCCACATTCGCTTTCTTCACACGCGGTCTTAGTGCCGGTCAGAGAAAGTTTATCACGCAGGACTTCAAGTAAAGTTTCATGACCTTTTAAATCGAGCACATATTCTTTTTTATTAATGATGAGTTTTGTCATTTTGTTTTCTCAACAATTTCTTGAATGGCGTTTTTGATACTGATACGAAACATATGTTTTTTATAATCGTCGCTGCGTTTATCATAAATTTCGGTATCGAGATGGTCAAGCGCATCTGTTCCCAATTTTACGTGGCTGCTTTGTGTATTTAAGTAATCTTCAAGCTTACGGTCTCTTTGCGCGAAAGCTGTTGCATTATTGACGGTCACGCGTGTTCTGGTAAATTTCTTGTTTTGTAAGTGTGTTTGTATACAGACAGCTAAAAGTGGAATGTCGACGTTGGCAGATTTTTTGACTCGGCGATAAACCGTAGTCGCGCTTTTGTCAATCGGAATTGAAACATGTGACAGAATTTTATCGGATTTAGCTGCGTTCTTAAAGAAATCCTCTGCTTGGACAATTTCTTCTTTTCCGTCCTGATCGATAAAATGCATATTGGCTTCAAGTGCCACCATCACACAACCCATTTCGGTCCAAGTATAGCGGCATGTCAAATTGCCGCCAACGGTGGCCATATTGCGAATCGGATTCGTTGAGATATTTTTACAGACTGTGCGCAGAATGGCTGTATTGTCTTTCAGTAGTGGTGAATCAAAAAGGTCATTGATGATGGTCATTGCGCGAATGATGAGTTTATCCTCTTTGATGGCAACACCTTTGAGTTCTTCAATTTTACGAAGACTAATCACATGGCTGGGTGTTTTGGAACCTTTGCGTTTCATGAGTTTGAGGCTATTTAAAAGGAAAGTCCCCCCTGCCAGAATGCGAGCCTCGCCAAGCGTGGCCTGCAATTTAGCCGCTTCAATGGTGGTGCGCGGTGAATGGAACGTTAATGGTCTCAATAACATAGATGATTTATGTAAAGTGATGAATTAGTAAATTGAATTAGTCTTTATGTTAGCAGAAAGGCTTATTTTGACAAGAAAATTTTCCCTTGGTGTTTTTGACATGGACGGGAAAAAGAAGTTACTTCTGTAAGTCTTTATGTTGTGTCAGATCATCAATAGCGATTTCGACAACGGCCAAATCCCAGCCATGCGAAGCGATTTCATGTTTTAATTTTTCGGGAGATGTTTGGCTTAGAATATTATTTCTTTGCAAATAGTCTTTGAGAATATTGAGATTAAAAAGTTGATGGACTGTCAGTTTCCATCGTAAAAGTCTCTCGTCGTCTTTTTTATTGATAATAAAAGCGACCGCGGCAAATGCAAATGGCAAAAGCAGAATCACGATTGAACCATAAAACTGTGCTGCGGGTGAATGACCCAGCAGATACGCGGACGATCCCCAAAATACGTCGAAAAGATAATGCGCTGTTATGACAGAGAGAATGCCGAAACGTAGATATACATATGACAAGAACAATCCCATACATGTTACTTCCAGTCCGCGAAACCACATCGGAAACACAAGATAACCACTATGGCCATAACCCCAAATTACTGAGGCGACGAGACACGCAAGAAAAGTGTTTTTGAGAAACTTTTTGCCGATATTAATACCAAATAAACGAAAGCAAATTTCTTCAGAAAATCCGGCTGTGGTGCCGAGGACAAAAGCCGCCAAGAACGGTAAATAACTACTCGACAATTGTGCCATCCAGCTGTATTGGATCCAGACGCCTAAATATTTTTGTCCAAGATAAAATGCTGTAGATTGAATGCCGATCATGATGATGGCGGCAAGATATCCGATCATAATCATGCTGGCGGCATTACGAGAGAAAAAGGTTGAACGTATATAATGAAGAAACGCCCCTTCCTTCTTTTCCGGAAAAACTTCGCGATGCATGGATTCTCCAGCAAGGCACGGCATGAGAATTGTCAAAACCGCGATAAAGGTATCCATAAGTGTGGACACAATATGTCGCCAGAGATAGGAATTCATGGGTGTGGTCGTCGGATAATTATAAAGAATGCTTTGGAATTCATTGAAATAGGAAGCGATGTGGACTACAAATATTCCGGCTGTCAGTATGATGACAAACTTTTTGACCGAATGCATGACAAGATCATTGCGGCGAACCACGACATAAAAGATGGAAGCTGTTAGAAGTATATAAAACGTGATACGAAACAAGAGTGAAAGATTGCGGCCGACATTTTGAATGCGATCCATGTGGCGATAATACTGATCGGGAATTTTGAAATTGTATTTGTAAAAACTTAATATTTCATCACCACTGACGGTTACGCCATTGCTGAGGATAGCCCACCCCGTGTCTGGTTCTTTGCTCCAAGGGATTTTTGTCTTATTTTTTTCCCATGAAAAGAAATAATCTGTTCTGTGTTGATACTTTTGTGAATTATTGGTATGGGGTGAATAATTATTAAGATCAAAATCAAATTTTGCTTTTAAAAATGTGATGGCTTTTTGGCGAGCTTCGTCTTCGGTTTGGTCTGGTTTGAATGTGCTATCATCGATCACATGGCGGTAGCCAGTGATTTCACCTGTCCCGGCGCTAACACCAACACGATATTCTTCTTTATGGTTTTCTTTAAAAAAGCGAATTGTCCAGAAAAAAAGTTCGAAATCATGTTTTTTAAAGAATTCGAGTTCTTTTTCAAATCCGATTGCTTGTTGTAAATATTGATCCGCGCCGTTAAGACTACTAAAGTTGACAGCATAACGAAATTTTGCCAGCTCTTGGGGCTGAACATTCATCTCAGTAATGAGGTAATCTGAGGCTAAGTTAATGGCTTGGGGACGTCCAATGGACAAATTGATAAATGACAATTGCGGCGCTGTGAATTTTTGCCAAGCGACAACAGATAAAAAACTTAAACCTAAGAATATAATCCAAGTTTTTTTTGATATGTTTGTCATGAGTTTAGAGAAGGTGGATTATTTCTTTGGGTAATCTTTTTAATTCACTGGCGCCGAGAATTTTAACTGACCAACGCAGGATTTTGAGTTTTTCAGATAATCTGGCATTGGGTTCGGTGACGTTCTTTAAAGTATTGCGAGATAAAAAAAGTACTTTTCGTAACGTGTTAAAAATAATTCGGGCGTCACGTTTACTACCCTTGCCTTTGGCAATGATATCCATAATTGCTTTGGATGCCATTTGCGTGATGGCGTCATTGTAATGATCAAGTTTGAGAATCAAGGCGGGAATCATGGCATCAAAATATTTGTATCGGTCTAGGAGACATAGTGTGTGCATAATTTCCACATCGACAAACGCTGAATTTGAGCGGCTGATCAGTCGAATAAGAGCATGCTCGACTAATACTTTTTCACGACCGGCGGTGGTGAGACAATATTTTTCTTTAAAAACTCGAACTGCCGCGGCACTTTGATAAGGGCTTAGTGTTTCATCTTTGATACGGCCGAGGATTGCTTCTTTTGATTCATCACGATATTCTTTGGTGTATCCTGCCAAAATTTGGGCGTCATCAAAAATACCTTGGTTACCCGGTTCATCAGCGGCAAAACTGCAAAAAGATACAGAAAGAATAAATGCGGTTAGAAATAAAATAATGCCATTGCGCGGAACAAAGTAACGATGTAATCGTAAGGACAGATTGCTTCGTCGCCTTGCGGGCTTTTCGTGCTGGTGAGCGCGGGAAATCATTTCACAAACTCCATCGAAAAGTCGACAGCCGGTACAGAATGTGTTAATTGTCCGATCGAAATACGATTAACGCCGGTTTTTGCGATGTGGGCAATTGTTTTTAAATTCACACCGCCGGAAGCTTCAAGAAGGACTTTGCTGCGATTTCTTTTTTTGATTTGAACAGCTTTTTTAATTTGTGCGGTATTCATATTGTCGAGAAGAATAATGTCGGGTTTACTTGCTAGTGCTTTTTGAAATTGGTTAAGCGTATCGACTTCGATTTCAACTTTTTTATTTGTTTTACGGCGGACTTGCTTGACAATATCGGCGAAATCTTGGGTTTTTTGGGAAAGAAGATGATTGTCTTTGATAAGAATCATGTCACTTAAGTCGTGACGATGATTGCTCCCTCCCCCACAAAAGACGGCATATTTTTCTAAATCTCGTAAGCCGGGTGTTGTTTTGCGCGTATCGAGGATTTGGACTTTGACATTATTAGCCGCTTTAACAAATTGCAATGTCAGCGTCGAAATGCCTGAAAGATGCGCGAGAAAATTTAAAACAACGCGCTCGCAGGAAAGGATAGAGCGTGTACTGCCTTTGATGAAAATGATTGGCTCATTGTGCCTAATCATGTTGCCGTCTTTATGATAGGGATAAACAGTAACACGCGGATCAAATATTTTAAAGATTCTTTGAATGAGCGCGGTCCCGCAGAGTACGGCATTTTGACGGCTAATGATGTAGGCTTCTGATTTTTGTGCCTTATCAACGAGGACATGAGTTGTGATGTCATGCTTGGCACAATCTTCATCAAGAGCGATACGGATTATGCGGTCGATGACTTGATTTGATAACTTCATTGTAAATTTTTCAAAACTTCCTGTAGTTCCTTGGTTTCTTGAATAAGAACGATAAGGCGCGCCTGCTCTTTTTCGATAACGTCGGCAGGAGCTTTGCTGACAAAAGATTCATTCTTTAAACGTTGCGATATTCCTGCCGCGGATTTTTCTTTAAGCATAATTTCGTGCTGCATTTTTGCTTTCTCTTTTGCAAGGTCAACGAGTTCACCTAAAGGAATTGTAAATTTTATCGGTTGTCCCCCTGTTGAGCTGACAACTCCCGATGCGGCATCTTTATGCGTGGGAAGTTTGTCATGGAGTTGAAAATTTTTTAATTTTAAGAACGAAGTGAGAGTTTCACTGTTGTCTTTCAACAGCGTTTTGCTGTAAGAGTCGACGGCCGCGAAATAGCATTCGATTTCTTCCTGAGGCTTGATATGCCATTGCGAACGAATATTACGGATAACGGAAACCAGATTGATCAAAGTGTCCATTTGGTCAATTGCCGCAACGTTTAGAAATTCGCTTTTTGTTTTCGGCCAACTGTCTAGGGAAAGCGGGATATCATTTTCGGTTAAATTTTCCCAAAGTTCCTCAGTGACAAATGGCATAAAAGGATGAATCATGCGCAGCGATTCTTTTAAAATAAAGAATGCGGTTTGTTGGACTTTGTCATCGGAGAATTTGTTTTTACTGATTTCCAGAAACCAGTCGCAGTAATTTTTCCAGAAGAAATCATAAATCAGATTTTCGGCTTCGGAAAAACGGTAACCTTCAATTGCGGTATTGACTTCTGTTAAGGTTGTATAAAATTTGGAAATGATCCATTGTGAAGCAAGGTCGTTTGTTTGCGGCGGTGCGCTAATTTTTCTGTTCTCTGGCTTGGTGTTGATCAAAATTAAACGCGAAGCATTCCAGATTTTATTGGCGAAGTTGCGGCCGCCTTCGAATTTTTCCTTTGAGATAAAAAGATCTTGCCCAGAATTCATGATCAGGCTAAAGCGTAAAGCATCGGCGCCGTATTCAGCGATGATTTCCAGTGGGTCGAGAGCGTTGCCGAGAGATTTGGACATTTTTCTGCCCTTTGCGTCACGGACAGTGCCGTGGATGTAAACGTCCTTGAATGGGGCTTCGCCCATGAATTCATAACCTGCCATGACCATGCGACTGACCCAGAAGAAAATAATTTCGGACGCGGTAAAAAGTGAATTGGTAGGATAAAAATATTTCAAATCATCATTACGAGAAACTGCCTTTTGTGACGAAGCAATCTCGTTAAAAGTATTTCCCGGCCATCCGAATGTCGCAAACGGCCATAACCATGACGAGAACCATGTATCAAGAACGTCTTCATCCTGCTTTAAATCTTTTGAATGACAATGAGGACATTCCGTCGGTATTGTTTCGCTGACAATTGGGTGGTCTTCACATGTTCCACAATACCACACTGGTATGCGATGTCCCCACCAGATTTGACGCGAAATGCACCAGTCGCGAATTCCTTCCATCCAGTTGATATAAACTTTTGTCCAGCGATCGGGATAAAACTTGATTGTGCCATCGACAACCGCTTTGAGCGCGGGCTTAGCGAGCGGCTTCATATTTACAAACCATTGTTTGGAAAGATAGGGTTCTACGACAGTGTTGCAGCGATAGCAATGTCCCACTGCGTGTATGTGCGGTTCAATTTTCTCAATTAGTTCTAAATTCTTAAGTGTGTCAATAACAGCTTTGCGTCCATCGAAACGGTCGAGGCCTTCGAATTTTCCGGCTTCTTTATTTAACTTTGCATCGGGATGCATGATATTAATAAATTCCAAATTGTGCCGCGTTCCCATTGTGAAGTCATTGGGATCATGCGCCGGTGTAACTTTAACCGCGCCACTTCCAAAAGCGGGATCGACAAGCTCATCGGCAATAATTTTAATTTCGCGGCCAATGATTGGAAGCACGAGGATTTTGCCGATCAAATCTTGATAACGTTTATCCGCAGGATTAACGGCAACGGCGGTATCACCGAGCATGGTCTCAGGTCGTGTTGTTGCCACGGTGACAAAATGATTTGGAATATCTTTGAATGGATATTTGATGTGATACAGGTTGCCTTGTGTGTCCTTATGTTCGGCTTCCTCATCGGAGAGCGCGGTTTGGCAACGTGGGCACCAATTGATAATATATTTGCCGCGATAGATTAAGTTCTTTTTATAAAGTTCGACAAAGACATGCTTGACCGCTTGACTATAACCGTCGTCCATCGTAAAACGCAAACGATCCCAGTCGCAGGAGCTGCCAAGTTTTTTGAGTTGATTGATAATTGTGCCGCCATAATCTTCCTTCCAAGCCCAAAGGCGATTGAGCATTTCATCGCGGCCGATGTCGTAGCGGGTTTTTCCTTCTTTGGCGAGCTGTTTTTCGACGACATTCTGCGTGGCGATACCAGCGTGATCTGTTCCTACCATCCAGCACGTTTCAAAACCATTCATGCGTTTGTACCGTGCCATGATGTCTTGCAAAGTATTATTTAAGCCGTGGCCCATGTGCAGAATCCCCGTCACATTTGGCGGTGGAATGACAATGGTGTACGGCTTTTTGTCGGGCTTAGGCGTCGCATGGAAAGTGTGATTATCTTCCCAGTACTTGCACCATTTAGCCTCGACTTCAGTAAAATTAAAACGTGGTGGCAGTTTAGGCATGCGACTTAAGTTTTCTTATCTTTTAAAAGTTTATATTCGATGGAGTCCGTCAAAGCTTCCCAACTGGCCTCAATGATGTTTTCGTGCACGCCCATTGTCGTCCACGAATCATGTTCATCCTGCGATTCAACGAGAACGCGCACTTTTGCTGCCGTGCCTTCTTTGGAATCCAGAACGCGCACTTTATAATCAACCAAATGCATTTGCGAAAGGCTAGGGTATGTCTTTGCTAAGGCCTTGCGCGCGGCTTTGTCGAGCGCGTCGACTGGACCATCACCGACAGCTGTCGCGTCTTCACCTTTATCATCTGTTAAATTCAAATGGACAAATGCTTCCGCTTTTACACTGCCATCAGCTTGTTTTTCTGTCGTGACTTTGAAAGTTTTGAGCGTAAAAAATGGCGTATATTTTTTGAGTGAACGCTTCATGAAGAGTTCAAAGGAAGCGTCAGCGGCTTCAAATTGATAGCCTTCGTGCTCCATGTTTTGGAGTTTTCTCAAAAGGTCCTGCGTTTCTGGAGATTTTTTATCTAGGTCAATATCCAGTTTTTTGGCTTTTAAAATAATTGGCATCTTCCCTGCCAGTTCCGACGTGACAAAACGGCGGTGATTTCCGACGAGAGATGGATCAATATGTTCATAGGCTAGCGGATTTTTTAACATCGCGTCGATGTGCACGCCGCCTTTATGAGCGAACGCGGAATGTCCCACAAAAGCGTGATTATCGGGAAGTTTGACATTGCTGATTTCGCTGATGAAATAACATGTTTCGGTTAAAAGTGTGACCTTAGCTTCCGGGAGCGATTTGCGTTTCATTTTGGTTTGTAAGATTCCGACGATAGTGCCGAGATCCGCGTTGCCGCAGCGTTCCCCGAGACCGTTAAATGTTCCTTGCACGTGCATAGCTCCCTCTTCGATAGCCGCGATGGAATTCGCTACAGCCATTGCCATGTCATCATGTGTGTGTATGCCTAAAGGGGTCTTAATTTTTGTCTTTATTTCGTTGACGATTTTTCGCACTTCCGATGGCAAAGTCCCGCCATTGGTGTCGCAAAGCACAATACAATCCGCGTTTGCTTTTTCTGCGGCGAGAATCGTTTTTAATGCGTATTGAGGATTGCGCTTGTATCCGTCAAAAAAATGCTCAGCGTCGTAAAAGACTTCTTTATTTTTCTTTTTTAAGAAATCAACTGATTCAAAAATCATTTTGAGGTTCTCTTCCAAAGTCGTCTTGATGATATCGGTCACATGCAAGTCCGAGCTTTTTCCAAAGATTGTCACCGTTGGAGTGTCGGATTTGATGAGTTCTTGTAAGTTCGTATCATCTTCCGCTTTGATGTTGGCGCGACGTGTCGAACCAAAAGCGGCGATTTTGGCATTTTTTAGTTTTTTATTCTTTACTGCGAGAAAATAATCGCGATCCTTCGGGTTCGACCCCGGCCAACCTCCCTCGATATAATGCACACCGAGATTGTCGAGCTTTTCCGTGATTTTAAGTTTGTCATTGACGGTAAAAGATATGCCCTCGGTTTGTGAACCGTCGCGAAGGGTTGTATCGTATATGACAATATTTTGTGACATTTGTATTTCCTTTCAAAAAAATTGTCATCCCCGAATGCTTTAATCGGGGATCCATATCTTTAAAGTGGATTCCCGCTAAGAGATTGCGGGAATGACAGAAAATTATCCTTCCAAGCTAAACGCTTTATGTAATGCTTTAACTGCCCTTTCAGCCTGACTTTGATCGATGATACAAGAAACGCTGATGTCCGACGTTGTGATCATTTCAATGTTGACTTCATTTTCTGCCAATGTTTGAAACATTTTTGCCGCGACACCGCGGTGGGAGCGCATGCCCGACCCGACGATGGAAATACGGGCGACATTTTTATCGTGGAGCACATCTCCCGCTTTGAGTTTTTCAGCAATGGATTGCGACGCTTTAATCGCTTTGGTTAAATCTGTTTTTAACACTGTAAACGAAATATCGGTCTGTCGGGTATGGCTGACGTTTTGAACAATGGTGTCAACGCTGACGCCCGCTTTTGAAATTTGTGTAAATATTTCTGCGGCCACGCCGGGCTTATCTTGGACACCGCAAATGGTAATTTTGGCCTCGGCTTTGTTACAGGTGATCCCGCTGACGGCTAAGTCTTCGAGTTTTTGGGTATTTTTGACAATCATGGTTCCCTCCTCTTTAGAAAAACTTGATCGAACATGCAAAGGTATATTGAATCGGCGCGCGACTTCAATTGAACGTGGCTGCATAACTTGAGCGCCTAAGGATGCCATTTCTAGCATTTCATCAAATGTGATTTCTTTAATCTTTTGTGCTTCACGAACAATGCGCGGGTCAGTTGTATAAATGCCTTCAACGTCGGTAAAAATTTCACAAACTTGTGCTTTTAAAGCCATGGCGAGCGCGACGGCGGTTAAGTCGGAACCACCGCGTCCTAGCGTTGTGATTTCATTATTTTTGGTCACACCTTGAAAACCAGCGACAATAACAATTTTATTTTCTTTGAGTGCTTTGCGAATGCTGCGCGCGCTGATATTTTGAATCTTGGCTTTGGTATGGATGTCATCGGTCAAAATACCGACTTGCGCTCCGGTAAAAGAAATGGCATCATGTCCGAGTTCTTGAATAGCCATTGCCACTAAGGCGGAAGAAATTTGTTCACCCGTCGACATTAGCATATCCATTTCGCGTTCTGGCGGATGCTCCGAAATCTTTGCGGCAAGGTCAACGAGATCATCGGTGGTGTCACCCAAAGCGGAAACGACCACGACGATATTATTTCTTTTCGTTTTGGACTCAAGAATTCTTTGCGCGACTACTTTGATGCGGTCGATATTAGCGACGGAAGAACCGCCGAATTTTTGCACAATGATCGGTTTTGCCATTTTGTACTTCTTCTCCTCTCCCTAAATGTAAGAATCAATATTTTATACAGAATTGCGGTAATGTCACTGGCGAGTTTGGCGAGCCTCGAGAGGCGAGTCCCTTTTGGGACGAGCCGATAGAGCGCGAGACATTGTCTGAGCCAGGGATATTACCGCAATTCTGTTATAAATTTTTCCGCATAAAATATTCCATAAATTCTTCACCGTTTTTGAACTTAAGTCCGTGTGCTTTACAACCTGATTCGGTATAATTCTCTGATCCGTCAGGAGTAATCCCTTTTCCGAACATGACAAATCCGACAGGCTCGCGAGTGTGGGTGCGCAATTTGACCGGAGTCGGATGATCAGGCAAAATCACAATACGCACATCAGCGGTCTTTTCAAAATGATTAATAATTGGACCGACAATTTCGCGGTCAATGTGTTCAATGCAATGAATCTTTGCTTTATAATCACCATTGTGTCCAGCTTCATCGGGTCCTTCAATATGAATAAAAACAAAATCTTTTGTTTTTAAGGATTCAATTGCGTATTGGGCTTTGCCTGAATAATTGGTGTCGTAATAACCGGTAATACCGGGAACTTTTAGAACTTCTAAACCTGCCAGACGGCCAATGCCGTTGACCAAATCAACAGCCGAAATGATTGATCCTTGCACTCCAAATTTATCATGAAAAAACGGCAAATTGGGTTTGATTCCCTGTCCCCACAGCCAAATACGATTAGCGGGATTTTCTTTCAAATCCACGCGGACATTATTGATCGGATGATCCGCGAGCACGCGGGCGGCTTTTTCCATGTATTTTAAAAGTGGTGTTGCCGCTGGCTCCATTGGCAAATATTTCTTAATGTTTTGGTTGATAATGTCATGCGGTGGAACGCATTTGATTTTCATCATGTCTTTGACGTTACGAACCTTCATGACTAAAAGATGCCGATAACCTTGTCCGGGATAAAATTTGATATCCGGTTCGGCAATTTTTTCATTTAAAGCTGCGATCAGTTCGCTGGCTTCCGCTGTTGAAATATGGCCCGCGCTATAATCCGCCATTTTATCGTTGATGATCGTAACCAAGTTGCAGCGAAACGCGATTTCATCCGGTTGTAATTCAATCCCTAAGTTGGCCGCTTCTAGAGGTGCGCGTCCTGTAAAATATTGTTCCGGGCTGTATCCCATTAAGGAAAGGTTCCCGATTTCCGAGCCCGGTTTAAAATTGTCCGGGATGGTTTTGATTAAACCCGTCATACCGTGTTGCGCCAAGTAATCCATATTGGTGCGATGCGAAGACTCGAGTGGTGTTTTATTTCCGAGGTCTTCTAGTGGAGTGTCGGCCATACCGTCGGGGACAATTACGATATACTTCATAGGAGTTTCCTTATTGTTTTGATCAGTTTCTTTGTCAATTCAGATCGTGAATGTGAAATGTTTAGGATTTTCTTTTCTGGATTTACCAGATACGCTTTATATCCGCCTTTTAAAGTATTGGCAACAACCAAATCACATTTTGAACCAGATATGAGCTTTTGAACTTCAGTGATGATTTGCTTTGTATTTTTGAAATCTTCGAGTTTAAAACCGACTAAAAACGATTTTGGCGCGAATCTCTTGATTGTTGTGATGAGCTTAGCTGTCGCAACAAGCTTGAGCGTCAAAGTTTTTTTATGAGAACCAAGTTTTGCCTTAAAGGGTGTCTTTAATTCATAATCAGAAACCGCGGCATTGTGAATAACAACATCATACTTTTTTTTAAGTTCATTCTTTAAAAGAGCTGCGAGTTCGTGATAAAAGGAAAATTCTTTAACGTGAATATCTTTTGCATCAAGCCGTTTGTTGACTTGACCTTGCAGCAGAGTGACTTTTGCGCCAGCTTGATGCAATTTGGTCGCGAGTTTATGTCCAAGTTCACCGCTAGCACGATTGCTGATCACTCGCATCGGGTCAATCGCAATCCACGTCGGGCCGCTCGTAATGAGAACCCGTTTCCCTTTTAGTGACTTCATCACAGACCGACTTCTTTTAAAATATCTTTGATATCAGGATTGAGCGTGACGGGTTGGCCGACATTTTTAATCGCGATATTCGGGTCTTTGAGGCCGTGACCAGTCAAAGTACAGACGATGCGACCGCCTTTGAAATCTTTAAAATATCCCTGAGCCTTGAGTTTTAAAATTCCTGCGACAGGCGCGGCTGACGCTGGTTCAGCAAAAACGCCGCCGTTAGCTAACCGTTTATATGCTGATAAAATTTCTTCATCTGTCACTGAATCTATTAAGCCGCTTGATTCATCGCGGGCCGCTAGAGCCGGTTTCCAGCTCGCGGGATTACCGATACGAATTGCGGTGGCAAGTGTTTCTGGTTTTTCAACGGCATGTCCTAAAACAATTGGCGCGGATCCTGCGGCTTGAAAGCCAAGCATTTTTGGTAAAGTTTTTGATTTTCCTGCGGTGTGATATTCCTTATATCCTTTCCAGTACGCTGTGATATTGCCAGCATTTCCGACGGGAATGGCATGAAAATCCGGCGCATCGTTTAAACTGTCGCACACTTCAAAAGCGCCACTTTTTTGACCTTCGATACGAAAAGGATTCAGTGAATTGACAAGTTCTATGGGATATTTTTCAGTAATTGCTTTGACCAAATTTAAGGCATCGTCAAAGTTGCCGCGTATCGCGATGACTTTGGCATTGTGAATCATGGCTTGGCTGAGTTTTCCTAAAGCGATATTGCCGTCGGGAATAAGCACCGCGCATTTGAGTCCGCATTTAGCCGCGTACGCTGCTGCCGACGCGGAAGTATTTCCCGTCGACGCGCACATGACGGTCGTGGCCCCTTTTTCCTTAGCTTTGGAAATGGCCATTGTCATCCCACGGTCTTTAAATGAACCTGTGGGATTAAGCCCCTCATATTTTAGATAGACTTTCAGCCCAATCTCCTCGGAAAGATCTTCGGAGAAAATGAGCGGCGTATTGCCTTCATTTAAAGTTACGACGGGAGTTTTCGCCGTGACCGGCAAAAAGTCGCGATACTTTTCGATAATTCCCTTGTACATAATTATTTACTTTCGATTTTTATAGGAGAATTATTTTAGAGATCCCCGCTAAAAGATTGCGGGGATGACATTTTATTTAGATTATTTTTACTTTAATTCTTCCATACGGATTGCAACTGGCTTGGATTTCACAATCCCCTGTTTATGGATTTTATCGAGCGCCACTCTCAACATTTTTTCCTGCGCGTTGTCTGTCAACATAATAACCGGAAGCGCGGAAGCCCAATGGTCATGCGCTTTTTGCGTCACGGAGTTAATGCCAATTTTGTGTTTACTGAGAATACCTGTGATTTTGGACAGCACACCCACCTTGTCCGGCGCCATAAAACGAATATAAAAGCGCGTTGAAATATCATCAATTTTTCTAACCTTTGTTTGGGGAGCTTCACGATAAATATTTGCTAAATACTGATCAGATGGACAACCCACGCGTGATGCCAATTGAAACAAATCACTGATGACTCCGGATGCGGCTGTCATTTGCCCAGCACCTTCGCCCGACAATAACACATCGCCCATAGGGCTCGCATTGACAAACATCGCGTTAAAAATTCCGTTGACATCTGCCAAGGGATGCTTTTTAGAGATCAGCGTTGGATGAACGCGGGCTTCAATTTCACGATGTGATTTTTTTGCAATCGCCAAGAGTTTGATTGTTAAACCTAAACTTTCAGCATGTTCGATGTCGTGATGTGAAATTTGGGTAATTCCTTCTGTATACACTTCTTCGGCGCTGATAAATTTCCCCATTGTTAATGAAACAAGAATTGCGAGCTTGGACGCGGAATCCATTCCATTGATATCAAGGGTTGGATTGCTTTCGGCAAAGCCTTTGGCTTGCGCGTCGCTAAGTGCTTGTCCGAATGTTAAATCTTTTTGTGTCATGCCTGTCAAAATATAATTACACGTTCCATTGATAATTCCGTAAAGGCTTTTGAATTTGTTGCCGGCTAAACCTTCCGTCAGCATTTTAATGAGCGGAACGCCTGCCATGACGGAAGATTCATAATAAATATTGCGATTACAGCTTTGTGCTTCCTGAAAAAGTTCTTTGCCGTGCATGGCTAAAAGACTTTTGTTGGCGGTGACGACATGTTTGCCTTTTCTTAAAGCTTCGAGCACGATTTGCTTCGCGGGTTTAATACCGCCGATCAATTCAATGACCGCATCGATTTCAGGATCATTAATAATTTTTTTGTAATTGGTTGTCAGGCGAATGTGATCTAAACCGTTTGGGAGCTTTTTTTTGATGCTGCGGTCACAAATCGTTTTGAGATCAAATTCAATGTTGAATTTGTCCTTAAAATAACTTTTTCGTTTATGGAGAAATTGGACAACGCCAGATCCGACGTTTCCGTAGCCGATGAGCCCGAGTGTAATTTTATTCATAGCTTTTATGGTTTTCCCTGTCTGAAGTGTTCAATCAATTTTTTGAGGACAGTTTGTGATGGCAAAGGCAAATTTTCATCAAACTGTACCCGTGTTTCATAGATGATTCCCTTGATCTTATCCTTGGATTCTAAAACTGTGCCTTTGAGGTGGATAAATTCAGAAAGAATAGGGGTTTTTAATTCAATGCCTAGACGAGTCCCAACAGAAAAGGGTTTGGATGTTACTAGGCACATCCCTCCGACGCTGATGTTTTTTAATTGTGAAGAATTGTGCCGAACCATTGGATCATTCAAATCAAAATATGTCAGTATGAAATGTTCGTTGATGCGTGGGTGTTTCCGTTTTTCTGGGTGCGAATGATCCGACATAGTATGCTGCCTTTTTAATGAGAAATGTCGGAGCGGTGAGATTTGAACTCACGACCTCTTGAACCCCATTCAAGTGCGCTAGCCATCTGCGCTACGCTCCGTAAAAAACTATTTAACACACACCTGCGCGATACCGTTGGGGTACAAGCGCTCCGTAAAAAACTATTTAACACACACCTGCGCGATACCGTTGGGGTACAAGCGCTCCGTAAAAAACTATTTAACACACACCTGCGCGATACCGTTGGGGTACAAGCGCTCCGTAAAGCTTTTAATAGATCGAAAAATTATACTATAATACCCTAATCCTGCAAAGGAAAAGTTCGACGATCGAGGTGGTAATGTGCGGGAGAAAGTTTAAGTTATTTGGATGAGATTGACCCGATCTTATTCAGCGTGAGTTTTGCGATGCATCAGGTCAGTAACGGCGCCAGCGGGGGACTTGTTTTTAAAGAGAATATTATAGATTTCAGTAATGAGTGGCATGGGGATTTTGTATTTGACACTCAACCGGTATGCCGCTTTAGCAGTTTCAACACCTTCGGCCACGGTATTGGTAGATTCTAAAATTTGTGTGATCGGTACTCCCTTCCCCAGCTGTTCGCCAACCGTGCGATTGCGGCTCTGTGGGCTAAAACAGGTTGTAATCAAATCGCCTAAGCCGGTCAAACCGCTAAACGTTTTTGGTTTTGCGCCTAGCGCAGTCCCCAATGTGGAAATTTCTGCCAATCCGCGGGTTACAATCGCAGCTTTTGTATTTGTACCATAATTAAGGCCATCGCATACGCCGCAGGCAATGGCAATAACATTTTTTAGACTGCCGCCAATTTCAACACCGATCACATCGGCGTTGGTATAAATTCGAAAAGTATCAGAGTTGAAAATTTCCTGCAGGGTTTTAGCAACTTTAATGTTTTTGCTGGCAATGACCGCTGTTGTGGGAATTTTCTTGACGACTTCGCCCGCGATTGTTGGACCAGAAAATGCCGCGAACGTGACATTACCGAGAATATCTTGAACAATTTCTGAAACCCGCATCAAAGTCGTGGTTTCAATTCCTTTTACGACACTGACAATAATTTTATTTTTAAGGGAAATCCCGCTTCGCTTTTCGGTGCCGCTTAATTTCTTGATTTTCTTGAGTACGGATCTTAAGAATTGTGACGGCACGGCCAAGACAATGATGTCGCTGTCGTTGATCGAAGTGGCGAGGTCGCTTGTGATTTCGACGGAACTAGGAATTTCGACGCCGGGAAGAAATTTGCGATTAAAGCGGCTCTCCTGCATGTGTTGTGTGTATTCGGGAAACGCGCCCCAGAGTTTGACAGGATAATTTTTGCGCGCAAGGTAAACTGCGAGTGTCGTGCCCCATCCGCCGTCGCCGATAATTGAAATGTAAGGTATTTTCTTGTTCATAGTCACGTCATTTCACGTTTAGTGATGTGGCTTATTATACTTGATCCGAAGGAAGTTGCAAGGGTTTGAAGTATTTCATATTCGCAGAGATAGCCTTATATCCCTGCTCAAACAATGTCTCGCGCTCTCACAAAAGTTCGAGGCTCGCCAAACTCGCAGGAGATATAAGGCTATCTCTGCTAAATCGGATTGGTCATGACGCGATAAAGTACAAATGTTTCATTTTCATAGATTGGCTCGAGCAATGAATTTTTGCCGGGGGTTATATAGCGCATAAAAACGATGTAATTGACGTGGTATTGCGTTATCGCATTGATGAGTGATGATGTAATATCACCATCGACAATAACCTTGAAATGTTCGACGGTTTTGAGTCGTTTTTGCCACTCAACGGCTGCTGGATAATTAAAACCAATAATCCCGCAATCTCGGTAGCAAACTAAAACTTTGCGTTCAGAAAAAATACGAAACCCCCCCATTTCCATATTGTTTGGGGTGAGAATCAAAGCGCTTTTGGGAGTGTGTTTACGAACATAATTCTGCATGTCAATCCAGTTGCGTTGCAATTGCCAAAATCCGCCACCGGTTTTCTCAATGTCGTTGTGAAGTTGGTGATAATAGATATAGTTTCCGGTTAAGGCGACAAAGGGCAACATAATAATCATGACTTTCAATAAATTGTGAATCTTCTCATTTTTGAATAGTAAATTTGCGACATAAAATAATATCACCAGACCAATTGTCACTTGGAGTGTGAAAATGGCAGATTTGCTAAATTGATGTGTGCTAAATTCAAAAGCGATTCCAATAAGGGATACGACAAATAATAGCCATGATAATAGATTTAGAAGTCCTTTTTCTTCTCGTAGAAGAAAAAGCAATGCGAGACATGCCAGTGTCGCGATGTAATTGTTAAAACGCAAAAGGGAGAACAAAATAACTGCTACCGATAAAATGACGTAACGACGTGTTTGCGCTGTTTGGATTAGGAGAATCGTGGTGTAGCCGATTAAAATAAATTGCATAAACTGCAAGTTGCGCACGAGATTAAGATCTAGAATAAAGCGGCTGGGAAAAACATACGAAAAAATAAAGGACAGTATAAGAAAGATGCTTCCGCCGACAATAAAAGCCTTAGCTTTGCCATCTTTTTGAAATAATGAATTTGTTGTGATGTTTAATACGATGAGTGCCGCCGTTGGCCAGAACTGTTGTGTTCCTTTGAGGAAAACAGAAAAATGCCTTAGCATTTCTGCAAATGAAACATTGTCAAAAAGAAAAGTCTGCGGGCAGGCGATTTGGTATAAGGCCATCCAGTTTGTCAGATCCCCACTGACGTGAGTCGAAACGCGTTGCAATGTCCAGATTAAAACCGGCAAACTAAAAAACAAAAAAAGTCCCACAGATTTTATTAATCTTTTTCCGTGGTCTTCCCTGCTCTTGTATAAGAGATAAAGCGCCATGTAGCAAAAGGGAAACAAACTGTAAAGCGCGTGAAAGTTGGCGGCAATTCCAAAAAGAATCGCGGCGCGCCCAAAACGGTCTTTATAAAAGGAATACATCGCCGCCATGATGATGGCGAGCGCGAATTCTTGATGGGAAAATGTGCGATAGAGAAATTCTTCGACACGAAAAACGAGAATAAATGACAAAACGCAAAGGCCAGCGGTAAGATGGTTTTGAGCAATATGTTTCCATAATTTAAATGCGAAGAAAAACAGAAAGAAACGGCTTAAAAGATAAAGGATAAAATATGTGGTCGGAATTTGGTCGACGGTTATAACTTTTGCGAGTAATGGAAAAAGGAATGATGTGAAATTATTCTTAAGGGCGTCAACGTAATAATCACCGACGTAAAGTTGAGGATCGATGAGACTTTTGAGAAGTGGGATTTCCAGATGCTGATCATCCCACGCGTATGTATAGCCATTGGCGATGAGAAAGATGAAAAGAAGTGATAGTCCTATGACCCAATCGTTTTTAAAGAGGCTTTTGAGTTTTTCAATACTCGGCATGAGATCGATGAAACGTTAAGTGTCGCGAGAGAAACTGGAGCGGGAGAAGGGAATCGAACCCTCGTGACCAGCTTGGAAGGCTAGCGTTCTACCACTGAACTACTCCCGCAAGAATTTTGCTTAAAGAAAAATATTGTTTACGTGGTAACTTTTGCTCAGAGCGCTTTTGTCCCGCTTGCGGGACTGAACTACTCCCGCAAATTACTTTTGTCATTCCCGCGATCTTTTAGCGGGAATCTAGTAGTGGATCCTCGATAAAGACATTCGAGGATGACAGTAAAATTATAAAATGGGCAGAGCAGGATTCGAACCTACGAAGGCAAAGCCAGCAGATTTACAGTCTGCCCCCGTTGACCACTTGGGTATCTGCCCATAATTACAATAAAACTACCAGTTCTACATTGAGAAAAATTATGGGCAAGTACTTGTTTCAACTTTTGTTTTTAGGAAAACAAGTACTGCCCAAAAATTATATCAATTAAGCTGGCGAGAGGAATTGAACCCCCGGCCGGCTGATTACAAATCAGCTGCTCTACCAACTGAGCTACGCCAGCGTTTACTACAAGTTTTCTAGAGTAAAAAAGCTTTGTATTTATAGCAAATCTAGCGACGGATGTAAAGAACGAAATGATGCTTTGTGTATTATTTCTTGTCGCCAAAGATTGACTTGATGGATTTTAGATATCCATCTTCGGTGTTTCCCTTCGCGGGGTTGTCAACTTCTTCCGTTGAGGGTTCCGATTTGTCTTTAAGAAATCCACCTAAAGCGTTTTTGATGCCGTCCTTAACTGCTGTTTCGCCAAGACTTTTAAGGTAAGGTTTGACAATTTTGAGTAGCATTTCTTGAAAACCTTTAAACTCGGGATGTTCAACAGATCCTGTGATTTGAAATTTCATTTCAACTGGGTTTATTTGATTAAGGGCGTTGCACACACTGGAAGCTGGAATAACAGATGCGACCATTTGATTCGGTTGTTTCGCGTTCATCGTGTGATTTTGTAAAGTTAATGAATTTTGAGAATCAAGAACGTCCCCTTGGATTACTGTTTGCGAAGTGATATTGATTGTCCCTTTGCTGAATTGAACCGGTAGGGAATCTCGATAAAGCGATTCTATGGCAAGAAGATCGATATCTTTTGCGGTAAAATTATTGCGAATGACCGACACATTATCAACGATGTCTTGATCGTAATTCAAACTAAAATCTCCCATCTGTTGATTGTTCTTTGTGACAATCCCCTGTATTCTAAGCTTGTCAAATCTACCTCCAGCGGAAGGATCTAAGACAATATTTTTAATGTTAATTGTTGCTTGATCAATGTTAAGGGTTTTTCCGGCATCATCTTCGAGTTTTAGGCTTGAGTTTTTAACGGTTAAATTTTTGATTTCAAAGAGATATTGGTCCGAAGGTTTGACAAAAAGAACACGTCGCCCTTGAGGAAGGGGCTGGACTTCTCTTTTAACGTTAACGATACCCTTACTTTTTGTTGAGCTTTTTTTGGCAGATTGTTTTTTTAGCAAATCATAAATTCGGCTAAACCAGTCTTTTTTGGTTTTAATTTTTGCAATGATATCGGTTTTTGATTTTTCCTTTTTGTCCTTTTGCGGGACAATTTTCTGAATATTAAAACTGCCATCAGCCTCGCCTTTGAGATCGATTTGTGCGCCCACGACGCGAAGATCTGATACGACGATGCGTTTGGAAAGAAGGGCTAAAAGACTTACACGTAGCGAAGCATTCTTTACCGCGACAATCCTTTGGCTTGCATCGTCGGGATCAAAAACTTTAAGATCTTTTAACGTACATGACAGCGTTAAAGGCCAGACGGTGACGTTGGCAATTAAGATTTTTGTCCCAGCTTGTTTATTGATTGTTTCAATGACAATGTTTTTTAATAAAGGTGAAATAAAAAAGGCAAAGCCAAAGTGGATTATGGCCAAGATGGTTAGAAGAATCGCGATACCCTTAACATTAAAAGATTTTACCATAATGAATTATTCCGTTTTTCCAGTTAGAGAAAGAATCTTGACGATGATAGGTAATTTTAGAAACCATTTTACAAATTTTGTATTTTTAATTTTATCAAAATATTTTGTCCGTAGAACTATGACGCCCTTTGCTGAAAACGGAAAAATGACAATACAAAGAATTGCTGAAAGGGCAAACCCTCCCGCGACAAGGGTATTGTTAAAATCGAGCAATGCTAAAATCGGCATGTGGGTGATTACGCTCCAAAATGGTTTGAGAGCGGTACTGTCAATAAGCAGAACGCCGCCGAACCATTCTGTTAGCGTACTGATCCCTAATATGTAAAAAAGTTTAAATAGCGGCAGGACAAGCATTGCCGCTAAACGGTTGATTTTGAAAATAAAGAAAATACAAAGCAGAAAAACAGCCATAGGACCGTTAAGAGGAATAAATCCCATAAACATGCCAAGACAAACTCCCGATGCAATTTCATTCGGCGAGACATTGCTTGTAAAAAGACGGACTATTTTGACGGGAAGATTAATTATTGGCAGCATAAGCGTTTAGTTTTTCACCTTTTTTGTAGAATCAGCTCACCTTTAGTGGCGTCAATTTGAAAAATGAATTTATTTAAAAATGACATTCCCAAGAGCCCGTCGTAATTGCCTCCGCTTGTTTGTTCTAATACAATGGCGGGAATATTGGTCGCGGTGGCACCACCGACTTTAAGTTCCTTAAGTATAATAACTCGTCCGGGAACGACTTTCCCATCAGCAAGTTTTGCCTGAATGCGATCAGCTTTGTTTAAATTATAGCCAAGCTTTAACGCTGTACTTTTAGATAGCATCACATTGCTGGCTCCCGTGTCGATTAAGAGTGTGGCATGGCGTTTGCGATTGATTACAGAATCGGTTAAAAAACTGTTTCCGACGCGTTTAAGTCGAATAGTTTGTTTGCCCTGCGCGATATGAACTGCGCCTTTGACAGCACGTCCGGTCAGTTTCGCGGCTTCCCACGTTACATCGGTTGCCACTTCAAGGATTGTGCAGCCAGTGAGCGTGATGATTGTTATTAAGAATATCGATAATTTGTTTTTCACAGTTTCGATTCTTGCTTTCGGGATTCAATTATAAATCACTGCACATTGTATAAGATGATGCTTTTCTCAAAGTTAGCATGAAAATTAATGCAAACGCAATGATTATACTGCAAAGATTGATTTTTAAAAAAATATTTCATACTTCTCTCACCTCTTCCATAAATTGAGCTTATTTGCTATGATAATCGCGCTTTTGTACCTGAAAGAACATTATGCTTGCACAACTCACAATTGAAAATTTTGGTCTCATTGATCGCGTTACGGTTGAATTTGTCGAAAAATTGAATATTTTGACTGGTTCAACTGGCGCGGGAAAGTCTATTCTTATCGACGGCCTGCGTTTTGCTTTAGGTGAACGCCTTAATCCCGCGCAAATTCGTGACCCGCACAAACCGTGTATTATTGAAATTGTTTTTGAATTGCACGACAAAAAACTTTTGAGCAATGACATTATTAAAGAATTTGTGAATTCTGACGATCATCAGATTATTATTAATCGTCAGTATCTTCCCGATGGCCGTTCAAAAATAAAAATCAATGGATTTAATGTCACTGTTGGTCAACTCAAAGCTCTTGGTGATTATTTGATTGATTTTCATGGCGCGCATGATCATCAGCTTTTATTTAGTGAAGATCGTCATATTGGGATATTGGATCAATTGACAGATTTTGGCAACAATCTCGAACTTTATAGCGCAAGTTATCAAAAATATTTACAAATCAAAAAGGAATTGCAATCTCTTGAAGATTTGTCGGCGTCACGCGATCGTGATCTTGAACTTTTGTCGCATCAAGTTAAGGAACTTGAACAGGTGCCGCTTGACGAAGATTCGTTTGCGAAAATTGCTCAAGAACAGATTCGTATTAACAATGCCGAAAAACTTTACAATCATGCCTCTTCTCTTCTCCAAATCCTCGAAGGTGAAGACGGCAGTTTGGCCGACATTGTTCGTAAGTCTTTTTCGCCATTGCGCAGTTTGACACATGTTGACGCAAAGACAGTTGTTTTTGAACAATATTTAAATAATATTCAAGATAATAGTGAACAGTTGTTAAGCGAATTGCGTGATTATTTGGATCGCCTTTCGTTTGAACCCGCACAAGCCGCGGAAGTCAGCCAAAAGTATGATATTTATGATGATGTGAAGCGCAAATATGGCCCGACACTAAAAGAGGCCGCGAATTTTTTTAATGACGCCAAAGAAAAATATCGGCTGCTTTTAAATTTTGCTGAAAATGACGCTGAACTTCGCGAAAGATTGAGTGACGCCCAAAAGGATTTAAAAAAGATCGCCCAGAAATTGACTGCTGCTCGTAAAAAGAGCGCGGATCTTCTTAAGGAAACGATTGAAAAAGAACTCAAAGATTTGGGTATCGATCATGTGTCCTTTGAAGCGCGGATTATTGCTGATGACTTTCACGCAAATGGTTCGGACAAAGTTGTTTTTTATATTAGCCCGAACGCCGGTGTCGATTTAAAACCTTTGGCTGAGATTGTGTCATCGGGCGAAGCGGCGCGGTTGATGTTGGCTTTAAAGAAAGCTTTGATCAAGGTTGATCCTATTCCGGTTCTTATTTTTGATGAAATTGACGCGCAAATTGGCGGACGTCTTGGGACAATTACCGGGAAAAAGCTTAAAGAGCTTTCGCAAAACCGTCAGGTTATCTTGATCACTCACCTGCCGCAGATCGCGTCTTTTGCTGATAGTCATTTTAAGGTTGTCAAAAAGGTCAGCGGTGGCCGCACGATCACGATGGTTAATCCTTTGGACAAGGAAGCGCGGGTTAAAGAATTAGCCGAAATGATGAGTGGCACGGCGCAAAGTGATATTTCGCTGACGCACGCGGAATCGATGTTGAGTAGCGCGAAGAAAATATAAGCTTCTCAACCGCATGCGAATTAATGTTGAGCAGCGGGAAAAAGCATTAACTGTCATTTCCGAGTGCTCAAACTAGGCTCGAACATAATTGTCATTCCCGAATGCTTTAATCGGGGATCCATGGTTTGGATTCCCGCTAAGAGATTGCGGGAATGACAATGAGTAATTATAGCGGGAATGACATCATCTAATGATGAACATATAATTATGAACAATTAAAGGAGTTTTTTATGAAGAAAATAGCAGTTTTAACAAGTGGTGGAGATTGTGGCGGTTTAAACGCGGTTGTCAAGGGTGCCGCATTGATGGCGAATCAAAAAGGCGTGAAATGTTACGTTATCCCTAACGGATATGCCGGTCTTTATAATTTGGTTGATTTTGATAAATTGGTTGAATTGACGCCTGAACGTTTGGACCAAATTGATTTAAACTTTGCCGGTTCAGAAGCTGGCCATTCCCGCGTTAAGATCAGAAAAATTGAAGATGAAAAAAAATATGAACGCATCAAGGCGGGCTTGAAGAAATTCGGCATTGAAGGTTTGGTTATTAGTGGCGGTGATGATTCTGGCAGCGTCATGGTAGATTTGGCGGCTGAAGGCATCAAATGCGTGCACGCACCAAAAACGATGGATCTTGATTTGCAAAGTTATTCCGTCGGCGCGGATTCGACAATTAATCGCATCGCGACATTCATTGAAGATTTAAAAACAACCGCGTATACGCATAATCGTATTTTTGCCGTCGAAGTTTTTGGTCGTTACGCTGGACATACGGCTTTTCGCGGCGGTGTTGCCGCGGATGCTGACGCTGTTCTTATTCCGGAAGTTCCCGTCGATTTTGACGCGCTTTATGAACATTGCAAAGCTCGTTTTATGTGGCGCGTGGAAAATAGTGATGTCAAAGCTGGTTCGTATTTGATCGTGGTCGCGGAAGGTTTAAAAAATGCCAATGGCGAAGAATTAGTTGACGAAAATGCTCCCGCGGATTCATTCGGTCACAAGCGTTTGGCGGGTTCCGGAAATTATGTCGCGCAACAATTGGGCAAACGTTTTAAAGCGGACCCAGCGATTAAAAATTTTATGGTTAAAAATGGTCTGTATGTGAAAGCCGCAAATGAAGCGCCGGAAGTTCGTGCTGTTGTTCCGAGTCATTTGGTTCGCTGTGGTCACACATCGCCTATTGACGCGAATTTTGGTAAGGAAGTTGGTTCTGGCGCGACTCTTTTACTTTTGGGAGGTTTAAGCAGTGTGACAGTCGTAGGCGTTACAGGTCAGGAAGTTAAATATATGCTGACGGCAGACGCGATCAAACAGCGCTTTGTTGAGCCGGCATTGATTGCGTATCATGAACAATTGGGAATGTGCTTTGGTCGTAAGCCAGCGTCGCTGAATGTCGATTTTTCGAAGGTTGAAGGAAAGATAGAGCGACCACTATAATAATATTGCCATTGCGAGGAAGCTTAAGGCCGACGTGGCAACCTAAATAAATACCAATTGTCATCGGGGATTCATTTATGGATTCCCGCTAAGAGATTGCGGGAATGACAAGTTACTCTATTTAATCCCTAAATGGCTTATAGTGGAATTCGTTGGCGATGGTTTTTAATGGGAGATCTCCCCTGCTATCGCCGTAGGCATAAATAAATTCAAAATCTGCAAGATTGTAAGCTTGTTTTAACCGGTTTATTTTTTCTTCGCCAAAACAATTATTTGAAGCAAATTTTCCTGTGATTTTATCGTCGATAACCTGCAGTTGTGTGGCCAAAAGTTCAAATCCTTCCCTTTTGCACCAAACTCCTAAATAATTCTCAAATGATGCGGACACGATGACAATTTTGTGTCCTTGTGCTTTATGCCAAGCAAGTTTTTCCAAAGCTTGCGGCCGTAAGATTTTGGGCAATCTCTCCAGAGCGTGACGCTGAGCAAATTGATCAAACTTGGTAATTTCCCAGCCTTGATAGAAGTATGTGAAAATCTTTTCTTTGGCATAGGAGTTTGACATCGAACCGAAAAGATATTGCAGTAAAGTCGGCGCATTTTTTAAGATTCCCAAAACAGTTTTAACACGGCCATGCGAGAAAAAAATAAAATCTTCAAAGCTGTCTTTGGTTGAAATTGTTCCGTCGAAGTCGAAGATGGCAAGGTTCATAGGATTTCTTTATAAAGATTAATATAACTTTGCAGTTGCGATTCAATAGAGAAAACTTCTGTACATTTTTTGCGAGCCGCATTGCTTAATTCGTGATGATGGCCATGGGTATTAAATACCCATAATAACCCCTTAAGGATATCATTAATGTCATAAGGTTCGGCGCAGTAACCGTTTTTTAAATGATCGATGATTTCTGGTATTCCACCGACGTTAAATGCTACTGCTGGCGTTCCGCAGGCCAAGGATTCGATAAGAGTATAAGGAAGATTTTCTTGTCGGGATAATAGAAGCGTGACATTTGCGGCGGTATAGGCAGCCGCGATGGTGTTCTCGTTTTTTAAAATACCTAAAAAATTAAAAGGATAGGCTCCAATTATTTCGCGGCCTTTTTTTTTCGAACCAATGATAATAAATTCAATATCATTCATTCCTTGTGCATTCATTTTGTCTAAAATTGGTCTTAACAGATGAAACCCTTTATTTTGGTCTTTGTCAATATGCATAGCACCTATGAAGATGAGTTTTTTATTTTGCGGTAAATTAAGATTTGTTCGAGAAGTTTCCATATTGGCGGGTTTGTAGATTTTTGTATCGATGCCATTCGGAATGATGTGAATCGTTTTCCCTTGGAATAATGAACTTGCTCGTGCACGCTTTGCAAGCCAATGGCTTGGACAAACAACGTGAATATTTAGGTTTTTGTATGCAGTATTTTTACGAAGCCAGATGTCGTGAGAGAGATCATTAGGGTTCTGGCTTCCCAGCTCTGGACAGGTGCCGCAAACATTTTCATAGTTCGTACAATCAAAAGGTAGATGACATCCACCGGTAAATGCCCACGAATCATGTAATGTCCATACGATAGGGGATTTTATTTTTGCGATTTGTTCAATTTGAACCATAGCATAGTTGATCCACTGTAAATGAATAATTTCTGGGGTTGATTTTTTAATCGTGGCATTTAAAAATGTTGGAATAATTGAGGGGGAGAAAATATTATTTTTCTTCTTGGGGTAGAAAAGTAACGGTAGTAGATCAATACGAGACAAAATTATTGGAAGCCATGGATTTTTTGTGCGCCAAAGTGGTATGGCTTGGCTACTTTCTGAATCTGGACGGGTTACTAAAAATGTAATATTAATACCGAGTGTCAATAAGCCGCGATAAAGTCGTTGACTGGCACGGCCTGCTCCACCAATGGATTCAAAAGCATTTACGAGTAATATTTTCATTAGTATTTAAAGAATTCTTTCATTTTTTGTTGAAATTCGTTAAGGTCCCAATCTCTCACAAGAATTCGTGGGATTTGCAAAGGATCATTCCATGAATGTACTTGCCAATAGAAATTTGCGCACGCTGTTGAAAAGTGTAATTCCTTTGCGGCCGTTATACTTTGCCGGTTGTAGTCGACGGTTGTGCCAAAGGGATAAGAAAAATGGCTAATTTTTCTGCCGGTTATATTTTCGAGAATATTTTTTGATGTTTTCATTTCTTCGATTTGGCGTTCGTAAGTAAGTGTCGATAACGGTACATGATTGTGGGTATGTGCCCCAATTAAGGCAGATGAAGATTGTGATAATTTCAGCAACTCGTTTTCGGTCAAAATACGGTGAGTTTTTCTTCCTTCTGCGGCCACTCCTGCCCAAGAATATAATTGTTGCAAGGTATTTTCGCGAATCTGATAATCTTGAATTTTAATTAAAGGATGAACTTTACGATAAGTGAGGGTTCGTTCTTCTACTGTCGAAGTGTTAAATAAGTGGCTGTCCGAATTATGTTGGAATTTTAATTTGGGAGGAACCGGTGTATTAGAAAGAAAAATACGCTCAAGATCATCCCACCAGAATTCTCGTGGAGTATTTAATTGTGAAGTCGAAATGTAAAATAAAGCTTGTGTGTTATAAGACTCGAGAATTGGCAAAGCTTGATAAAAATTGTCAGCGTAACCATCATCGAAGGTCACAAGTATGCTCTTGGGAGGAAATTGTTCTCGGTTTTTTAATATTCTGAAAAAGTCTTCTCCTTTGAGGACATTATAATTTTTTTTTAAATGTTCAATTTGTTTAGAAAAGTTTTCTGGTTTGACTGCAAGCATTTGTGGGTCAGTTTTAAGATCTGTGACACGGTGATAAATCAGAATGACTGCAGGTGTATTTAACCAATTTAATGATGCGCGAATAAAGCGTCCGAAAGTTAGGTTTATGTGAGATAGGGCTAACATTTTGAAATGGTCTGGTTTCTATACGCGAAAATATTCATTTGTAAGTCCATCGAAGTAGTTGAGCTTTTATCTAAAAACGGTATTTTGCGAGGTTTGATGTTTTCAAGATAGTAGCGAAAATTATTTTTGCTTAAAATACAGAGTAATTCTCCCAACTGCTGTTTTTTGTGATTCCAGCTATGAAATTCGATGAATATATTTTCAATTTTGCTTAAAGAATGGGCACAGTCAGACATAACTTCAACTTCAGCCCCCTCAATATCCATTTTCAGAAAATCAATGTATTCTTCTTTATCAAATAATTCTTTAAGGCGAATAGTATCAACTTCGATGGCAGTTTTGCCCTTTTGATCAATGGCACCACCGTCTGCCCCATCGGACCCAAAGTTAATTTTCCCATTGCTGGACCAGACCGCTTTTTGTGATAATTCAACTCCAGTAATGCCATTGTTTTTTAAATTATTTTGAAGGTAATTGTAGATTTTAGGATCGGCCTCAAAGGCGTAGATTTTGGCTTGTGGATAGAGTTGTTTAAAATACAAGCAGCTTGTTCCGATATTAGCACCACAATCATAAATGACCGGATTGGTTCTTTGTGAGTTAAATTTATAAATTTGCTCGAAAAAAATTTCTCTAAACTGCCAGATGAACGACGCACAGTCAGTAACTAGGAATTTGTATTTTAAGAATTGAATTGTTTTGGGTTGATAACGTAATACGGCTCCATAGCGTAAGAATAATCCTAGGAAAGTGCGATATTCCTTTGAGGTCAAAAAATAATAAAATGGTGATGTTTTACGGGGTACTGTGGTCATAATTTTACGGCCTTGACAGTAATAACAATTTGATAAGTGGAATCATGGAAGTCCAATTCGTTCTTTGTTAAATCTTCGACAGATAAGCCTTGTAGTAAAGCCGTTGCGGATAAGACATTGCCATATGTTGAAACTTCTATGTTGGCTTCGCCAAAAATGTCTTTAAAAATTCTTTTTATTGATAGGTCAGTAAATCGCCAAAAGTCTCCCCAGCGCTGTCGATCATACTGTGAGATTTGACACAGTCCTGCGACTGTGACTAGTGCAGTCCCTCCGGGCTTTAAGACTTGCTTGATTCCTTGGACTGCGCTGAAATATTCATAAATAAAGTTTAAAGTTTGAGTGCAGATGAAACAGTCAACAGAATTTTTTAGTGAAAGAGAAATACTAGTTAAATCACCAACAATCGTAACTCCCGGGTGATTCGGATCAATATGGAGAATATCTTGCTTTTGAATATTTTTACCAAATCTTTTAGAATAAGTGTTATCAGCAATTTCAAGGACGTGGCCATGAATATAGGAAGAATTTTTACTTAGGAATTTCTCAATGTAATAGCGGTCGATAGGTGTCCCTCGATTTAGGCCAAAAACATTAGATATCGGATAAATATTTCGTAAATTATGCCATGTAGCAGGTTTTAAGAATCGTTTTAGTATTTTTAAAATCACAAAAATGACCTTGTTAGATATTATTTTATGTTATTGCTGATAATTTTGAGAAGGTCTTCTGCTCTTCGCGTAAAAGTGTGAAGCTCTAATGTCTTTTTTTGGCCAGCTAAAGCAATTTCATGTAAGGCCCTTGTGTCATTGAGTAGCCATTTTAATTTATCCAGTAATTCGTTTGTGTTTCGATATGTTACACATTCTTTCCCATCAACAAAAAGATCATTGATATTTTTTTTCCAATCTGTTAATAAGCATGAACCAGCACCGGTAATTTCAAAGAGTCGAGCATTAGAAGCAAAGCGTGGTGATGAATCCGCGTGAATATTAAATGTGATTTTGGATTGCTGTATTGTTTTGTAAGCTTCTAGTGCAAAAATTGGCGGCCTGCATGAACGCTTTATTGTAAAATAATCCTGTAATTTAAAAGAAATTTCTCGTAGAGAAATTCCAGTTTTACCTAAGGCTTGATTTCGTAGGATTTTTGCGAGATCCAAGGGATTTATTCCCGAGTTTGTGGTAAAAATTGTAATATTTGAGCTTTTTACCAAAGCTGAGAGAATTTCATGGCGATTGAGATGAAAATCTTTGTTAAGTAATAATTGTCCAATAAAAATAATGTCATAAAGGTGCTTTTGATCATTAGTAATTTTATTTATCCGGCTTAGAATGTCGGGATTAAATCCGTGGTGTAATTGAACTGCTTTGATGTTTTGTGAATTTAAATAGTCAACAACTTCTTGTGCGCAAGAAATAACTAGGTCAAAGTTTTTGTAATTTGCATTCTTAAACATAGCGCTACCTGAGTATCCCATTACAAGGCGTATTGAAGGGATTTCTTTCCGTAGCGTATCAAGTAAATTGTAGTGATGATCATCAAACCATAATACGTCAGGTTTAAATTCTTTGATCTGCGCAAGTGCAATTTTTTCTAAAGATTGCTTATTGGGTCCTATCTTTTCGTTAGCCCAGGCAGTTTGCAGGATTGTGGCATTCAAAAAAAAAGTTTCAAATGAGCTTCCCGCATTTTTAAGGGCTATTTGATAGCCATCTCCAAAAGTAAAGTGATCGTAGTTTAGTGCTGCCTTTTGTTCTTTGTGGGAAGCTTTTCGCAGGTTTGGGTGTTGGCGATAGAATTTTTCGGCGTATTCTGGGTATAGAGTTGTTAAATATGCAATTTTCATGATTTAAATAATTTGTCGCTAAACTCAGTTAAGTAATCTTTTTTTACCGCAATAATGTTTTGATATAGAAAATATTCATAATCCAGAGAAGTATATTTTTTAAGAGGCAATAGACCCGAATGAAGAATACGGAAGAACATAAAGCCATTTAAGAGTTTATAGAAATCTTGCATATAATTACGGTTGACCATATTTAGTTGGCTAAACTCAAATTGAATCATTTTTATCCGATTTGTTGATAATAGATGAGTTGCACCTAACAAAACATTGTATTCATTTCCCTCGGTATCAATCTTTAGCAGGTCAATTTTATCGATTTTATTCTTATCCATAAAATCGTCCAAGCGTTGAATTTTAACCATTGTTTTTTGCGATTCGGATTCATGAATTTCGGTAATGACTGTATTGTACAGTGAGGCATGTGAACTGCCTTTTGCATCTTTGTAATCGAATAAAGGATACTCTCCTTCTGTATTGCTTAAGCCAATATTAAAAGCATTAAATCCTTTAGTTTGTGCTATTTTTTGAAGTTTTTCAAAATTTGCAGGGTGCGGTTCGAAAGAATATATTTGAGCTTCTTTGTGGAAGCTCTTAACTAGGGTAGAATACGCTCCGATGTTTGCGCCCACATCAAGTACTACGGGATTTTTACATATAAATATGGTTTTGATAAAATAAAGCTCTCCACTTGCTGTAAAATTTTTACAATTTAAGATTCCTAAGCCTCGTAAACCTAAATGCAATAATAACTTATTTAGATTAATAAATATTCGACGTGAAAAAATAAGACTATAAAAATCAAGAATGTAATTTAGCATAATATTTAATTTAGGAATAATAAGGCACGAGTTTTCATTTTAAATGAGATTCTTGTTTTGTGATGAAATAGATCAGAAAAATAACCCGCCATAGCTGAAGCTGCTAAGAATGAGTAAGCTGCACCTAAAATATCAAATTTTGGAATTAAAAGAAAGTTTAAACCAACATTGCAGGCTAAGCCGAGCAAAGTTCTATAAAAGATGAAATTGATATGATCTTCGGCTAAAAGCCATTTGCTGCTAGCTACACCGAGGCAAGTAAAAACAAAACCGAGAATATAAATTTTGAGAACTCCTGGAGCGTTGAAAGCTGGCCCGAATAATAAAAACATAATTTGATCACCCCAAATGAGCGTTGGGATAATTACCACCAACGATATTTTTACCATAAGTCGGTATAGTCTTTGAATGCGGGCATCGTATAATTCTCTGTTTTTCTGACGAGCATCAAGAATTGCCGGAAACAGTGAGCTGGTGAGAACGACAGGTATAAAGTATGAGCTTTCACAGAGATTAATCACGACGGAATAATTACCCAAAGCTTCATTCCCTATCATAAATTTGATAAGGATTTGATCAAGGCGCATATATAAAAGTACCGCGATACCTGCAAGGAACAATGGGAATGCGTTTTTTAATAATTTTTTTGCTAAATTTCCGCTAAATTGCCATTTCATGAGTGAGTGATTTCGGTATTTATAGCTAATGGCTAAAGCTAAGGCTAAAATAATATTCTCAACGAGAATGACGGCAGCAAAGCTTATCAATGTGGCATGTGTTAGGACGAGAAAGATTTTGATTCCTGATGAAATGACTATTTGAGTGATTTGGGCTATGACCGTATATTTGGACTGCACATTCGCTTGAAAAAATGAATCAATGACATTAAACGCCTGGCAGAATAGTCCTGCCGCGATGATCAAGATTAGGCTATTTGTTAATGGGTCTTGATTGTGAAAATAGAGAATTATCCATATCAGCATAAAAGCGAGCAAAGATCCAGCGAGGCGTAGATAAAAAGCAGTCCCGAGTAAAAGATCTCTCTCTTGGGGACGATTGCTTAAGTCGCGGACAATGATGCTTTCGATATTAAGATGAGCCAGAATTGAAAAAATAAAAACAAAACTGATGGCGTAATTAAGCAAGCCGTAATTGCTTGGTCCTAAGTAACGGGCGACATATACCCCAACGATGAGGCTGGCGACTGCACGCACAATTTTCTCGCAAAACATCCATGATGTATTTGCAAAATACCTTTTGAATTCTGCAACATCAGCAACGGAAATTATCTTTTCAAACATAGGTTTTTATTTTCCGGGAGATTTGATATTAAAATATTTTTTAAAACTGCCTCGATACAAGGCTCCACAAAAAAGATCTAACGCCCAATATTTTTGCCACCAAGGCAAATTACTTAAAGTACGAAGACGTTCTTTGAAGAATTGGTTTAAGTGAATATTGCTGAATCCACCTAAGGGAATTGAAACAAATGTCATATTAAAATAGGCAAATGGTAATCCGCTTTGATACGCTCGAAAAGCCATGTCAAAATCCGCAATAATTTTATATGTTGTATTAAATTTTCCAAGTTTATCAAAGATGGTGCGTTTAAAAAAGGCACGCTGCTGTGAAAACATATTGTTGTATAAATAACGTAAGTTGCGAATTTCCCCGGAAAATGTATTTTCATTTAATATCCATTTGTCCGATGAGTTTTGTAATTTGACATCACCGTAAGCAAGTTCAGCGGTTGGGTGTTTTTTAATAAATTGTGCGACTTCTGTTAATGTATTAGGCGACATCAATTGATCACCGGCATTCAAAAAATACAAGAATTCTCCATGGCTGAGATTAATGCCTTTATTCATCGCGTCATAAATGCCTTTATCTGGTTCTGAGATTATTTGGCTAATCTGACTTTTATATTTTTCTAGGATTGAGATCGTGTTGTCACTCGATTTCCCATCAATAATAATAAATTCTATGTCCGAATAGGTTTGTTCTAAAACAGATAGAACAGTCTTTTCGATTAAGTTTTGGGCATTTAAACAAACAGTGATGATGGAGAATTTCATGGATGAACACTCTCCTTATGGTTTTTTTGCGGAAATGCATTCTGCGCGATGATAAGGAGAATCCAATGACGTAAAAAATTAATAAAACTAAAGAAAGCAATGAAGAACGATCCAGGAAATATCCTTGAGCGGACAATACATCCTTGCACCCAGTAATAGCCACTATAAATTCTTGGTATATCCCAAAACTTCACGATTGGTGCGACTTCGCGTGATTGTTTTTCTTCGATGTCCGCGCCATGAATAAACTTTCCATAGACTTCCGCCTCTGCTGTTGACGGCCAATTGCTAAATAATTTAAAAATTTTTCCGGCTGCTGACGTAGGAGAAACGCTCTGCCAAAAGTGCTTTGGAAGCACCGTCGCGACCTCTTTAGTAAAGGCTAATACGCTATTTTTTTGAATATCAATTCCCCATGTTGTAAATTTTGGACTTGCTGCATCAAGAATCGGTACGATCTTGCCGTTGTTTTGAGTGTATGCAACGGTACGGCCTTGATCGACTTTGGCAAAAATTTCAGGCAATTCATATTGCACGAGTGCGATGCGGCTGATTAAATTAGATGGTTCAAAAAGAAATGATTTTACGGTATCGTTACGATATCTCCATAAAAGCCATGTGTTACCCAAGTAGTATCCTTTGACGCCAGTTGAGGGTCGGCCATTGCTTTTTTCTAATAAGCGGCTTAACGCATATTGTGATAATGCAGCCCACCCAAGATCCACTAATGCGAAAGACGTTCCGTCAGTGAGTCCCTCTTGGCGCAAATAGGCGTCGGTAGTAACAAAGCGTTCTTGGGCGCGTTGAAGGATGAGCTTTTTAACTTTGGGTTCGCTGAAAAAAGAGCGAAATTTCCATTTTTGTGACAGAGTCAGGAGTTTATCAATATTTTGTATTCCATACTTGTTTAATTCAGCAGAAACCATGTCAGGCATGATTTCAAGTCGTTGAAGAATTGTTTTTACTGACAAAGGTGTTAATGGATTCCACATTAGCCAACGGGTATCAAAAGTATCGACGTCCTTTATACTCGCGTATAAAAGCGACTGACGGGAAACTTGTAAATATCGTGTTTCAATCTCAAAGTTTCCGGTAGGGATCAGGATATCCGCAATTTCCTTGAGAATAAATCCATCTCGGGCCATAAAGTAAAGACGTTTGATTCCGTCCTTTTTTGCTTGCTGCAATAACCACCAGACAAATGTTGTAAATAAAGGACCAATGACATTGGTGCCGGTGTCCCAAATGACTTGTCGATGAATATCGGGATAGACTTGCGATAAACGTGTGGAGCGTGATGCGCCGGAGAAGATACTTTGGACTTCTGGTTCCGCCCATGGGGAGGAATTTAAGGCGTGTTCATAACGGTTATGTGTCAAGTAGGCTCTGGATATCATTTGCATCAGGACTTTGTCTCCAAGTGCTTTATAAGTGTAACACCTAAAATTTGTGGAACGATCACATCACTCAAAAGATTATCACCGAAATGGTGCAGTTCTTGTGATTGTATTTGCAATGTTTTGAAAATATATTGGTATAAGCGTCCAGAAACTTTTCTGAAGCCAATATCTCCGGAAACATAAATTTGCGTCGCATCAACATTGATTCCGTATGATGCCAGTTGGCTTTTTATAAATGCGGTCGGAAAATAACTGTCACTGATGAAAATAACTTTTTGCCCTACTGCTAAAAGACTTTTGATGTGATCGCACGTCACCTTTATCGGTCGGAGAAATGCGGCCTCGATATCTAATTCAATGGTACATAATTGTTCGATGGTATTGAAAGGAAGTCCGTGGGTAAGACAAAATGTTTCATAGATGTTTTTAAGTTGAATGTCTTCTTTCTTTAATTGCCAACGAGCTTTTCTTTCCGCACTCTTTCTCAATAAAGAAAAATTCGAATAAATTTCATTAGGTAGAGATAAGCGAGAATCATTTTTTAATATGTTTTTCATTAGTATAAAAAGGTCAGTCGGCTTGGCCACGCTGCGGGTTATGGTTGTGTCAAATATGTCAAAAGAATAGATCATTAAAAACTCGTGGGGTAATAAAGTACGATACAGAGAAAAGTTATCCAGAGTAGAATATCAATCAATAGTGAAGTATCCGTCGCAAGGATTTCTCCGGGGTCTCCCCCCTGCTTTTTGACATGGCTTAAGTAAAGATATCTAAAAATACCGTAAATAACAAAGACGACACTGTACACCATGTGATTTCCGCCATGACGCTGTATGATTTCTGGCGACATGGTGTAGAGTCCGTAAAAAACAATTGCGAGTGTTGAGCAGATTAAAATGATTTGATCAAGGAAGTAGACGGTGTAATGTGATAAGACGTCACGGTGAGCTGAGGCATCAGAACCTAGCGTCCCAATTTCATGCCGGCGTTTTGTAAAGCCTAAGAAAAGCGCTAAAAGAAATACGCACATTTGTAGCCAGACCGATGGGATGACATCGCAAGCCATGGCTCCAGCCCAGATTCGCAAATGAAATCCAAGCGCCACAAAAATGACATCGAGAATGACGATAAATTTTGTAATGAAATTATAAATCAGGCTGATGCCGATATATAACATTGCCGTAAGCAAGAGAAGAACGTTGACTTGACTGCACACAAGAAGTCCGAGGCATAGTAAAACTAAGACAATGCTTCCGATTTGGATTTTGCTAAATTCAGTCTTGGCTAAAGGACGTTGTGATTTCTTGGGATGCAAGCGGTCCTTGTGTCGGTCAAGATAATCATTGATAACATACAGGCCGCTGGCAATCAGGCAAAATCCTAAAAAGGCCAATAGGGTGTTTGTGAGTTTGTCGAATTCAAAAAGTTTGCCAGCAAAAATAAGCGGAAAGAAAATAAAGGCATTCTTGACCCATTGTTTGACACGCAACAGATTAAAGATCATAACAATGTTGTTTTTCATGCGGTACCCTCTTATTGTTTGACCGTGAATGTAAGAACATTTAAGTTATTATATGTTTTGTTTTTGCTGTTACGAAGATCTTCGTACTTTTTTTGCGATAAATTAAAAACGGAAATATTAATCTGATATTCACCGGGCGTCAAACGGGGTATTGATAAATAATAGTTTTCGCGGACATATTGTTCTTTTTTCCATAACGGAGTCGAGTTAAAAGCATAGCCGAGGATGTGCTCTTTGTTTAGGATGACGCGATTATCCTTAACTATGCGAATTATAGTTAGGAGAAAATCATCAGTTTCTTTACGAGATTGCCAAATAAATTCAAGGGGTAAAATGTTTAATGGTGTATCTGGATTGTGGGAAATGTTTAAATTAATAAAATTGATATGATCACCAATCTCTAAAATATTTTTTGTCAAAATTTCATTGGTGAATGGCGTCTGTAAATTTTCGACCAAAGGAGGTTTCGGCTCATTCGTTAAGGTTTTTGATAACAAAGTTATTTCTTCCACGGCCGAAATTGTTTCCCATGATCTTGAAAAGTAAAAGTCATGGATTCGTTGAAGATATTGCTGCGAATTTTCTTTCTTAGAATTGAAAAGATCTCCTAAGAGCCAAGGGCAATCCCAATCAATTAGGGCGTAAGACACATCTGGTAATTTGAACCCGGAATGTGTTAAAAATTGATTCGAATTTTGCCAAACATTTCTGAAAGCATAGATATTATCTCGATTGGCGAGTTGATCTAGGAATTCAAATGTTGTGACGACACTTGCGCTTGGTGGAATTTGGCTGAGCATGTTTTGGCGTATGGGGTCTTTACTGTCAAACCAATGTTCTATGCGGTTTTTAAGTATTGGGAGGTTACTTTTAAAAGACATTGTCATTGATATAAGTAAAGCGATAGCAAATAAAAAGGATATCCATTTGGGCTTGTTACGTGTCCACGAAAGGCCTTCGATAGTTGCCAAGAATAAAAACGGGGTTAATGTGGCTGCATAGTGAAAATAAATTGTGTGCATGTTATATGTGTTTGAAAGTGTTGCTTGGAGAAACAGTGGTGACCCAATTAACAGTGTTTTGAGTCCAAAGATTGGGATAAAAGCAAATGGGAAGAATAAGTTTTGGATGTACTCCCGATTCCAAGAGCTCAATATCAGTGAAGATAAACGATGAATGTTATCAATAATATTTTGAATAAAAAGTTGATTGGAATTTGTCCAGTAAAGACCGACATAAGGATTATTGAGGGTAGACATTCCCTCTTGCGACCTGAGCAAAGGAGTGATGATAAAGATACTCAAAATAAAAATACTTGCTCCAATAACCATCGCTGTCCACGCGTATTTTCGAAAAGGTCTTTTTTTGGGGAAAAAGGACATCACTCCAAACATAAAAATAACGACAGGGATATTTTCCTTACATAGACTAGCGAGAATGCAATAAAAAATAAATTTTCCATAATGGGGTCGAGTGTGTTGATAGTAATACACAAGAAAGATAAAGATAATCGCGAGACTTTCAAAATGAAATTCATAAATAAGCATGAAAGAATTTGCTGGGAACGTTAAATAAAAAATCATGAGGATTATAGCGAAAATCCAGCCGAGTTTGTCCTTTGCGATAAGGTAAAGAATGAACCCGCCAGCGACCATAGATAAAAGTTTTAACGTGACTAATGTGAAAGGGCTTGGAATTACTTTATAAAGCGGTGTTAGTAAAAGCGCGATGTATTCCGCGTGATTAGTTAAAAAATTGGTGCCCCATAAGGAACCATTAAATGATCCGTGGGATAATGCCCACATGGCGTTCGCGTAAATAGCCAAATCCCAATCGTAATAGCCAAAATGAAGAAATTTCTCAACAAGTAATTGTGCCCAGAAGACGAACAGACCAATACAAAAAGTGAATGCTAGAAAATCATAGCGATCAAAAGAAACAAACTTTGAAAAAGATTTTAGCTTTGGGGATGAATTTGGCATTAAGGTGTCATTTCCTTAAGTGTGAATTTAAGGAGATTTAAATTGTTAGATTTTTGATTGTTAAAAGATATGGTTTCGAGCTTTTTCTTGGAAATATTAAATATAGAAATATTTAGAATATACTCTCCCCTTTCTAAAGCTGGGAGTAGGAGATTATAGCGTTCTTTGACATATTGATTCTTTTCCCAGAGAGGCGTTGCGTTAAAAGCATAGCCAATCACGTGTTTTCGAGTTATACGAATTTGATTTTTTTGAACAATGCTAAGATGAATTGCAAGAAGATCGTTTATGGGCGCAGTGGATTGCCATACCAACTCTAGGGGCAAGATACTTTTATTGGCAACATTAATAGGTAGAATTTGTAGATCTAAAAGTTTTAAGTGCTCCCCGATACTTATGTCAAATCTTTTAGGACTGTCAGAAAAGAAAGATTGTGAATTTTCAACTAAGCGTTGGCCATCATTTGTTTGGGACGCTGATAATAGAGTTATGTCTTCGATTGCGTCAATGGTTTCCCATGATCGCGCAAAATATAGGGCATGAATTTGCTTTAAATAATTGTTGGAGTTTTCTTTAGTTGAATATAAAAGATCATCTCTTAGCCATGGGCAATTCCAGTCAATTAATAAATAGGATAAATCATTGGGCACGACAAAGGGAGTCTTTCCGGTAAATGGTTCATAATTTTGCCATACGTTGTGGAGTGAGAAAAGATCTTTGCGTGAAGTGAGTTGCGCTAGGAAATTAAAACTTGCGACAACGGAAGCGTCTTTCGGAATACGTTGTAGCATATTTTGTCGTGCGGGATCGAGTCTGTCTTCCCACAATGCAATTTTATTTTGAAATGGTGGTAGATACATGCGCAGGTATAGGGAAAAATTGATCGCGGTGATAATAATGATACAGATGTAAAGGAAAGGTCGGCGGTGATTTTTGATGATGCTTAAAGTTTGCACGGTCGCAAGATAAATAAAAATAATTGCTGTCGCGGCGTAATGATAATAGAGGGAGTGCATTGTGTGTGACGGCGCGAGAAAATGTTGTAGCAAAATGGGTGCTCCCAACAAGAATGTGAGTGGACTTAAAAATGGCAAGATATGAAACGGTATGAAAAGTTCAATCATGTATTTTTGATTCAGGGGACTACTGAAATTATGCCAGAGAGCAGAAAGGCTATGTATGAGCCTTTGTACTATTGAACCAGTTTGATCCGAAGAGCTTAAATACATGCTGAGATATTGATTAGCACTTGCAATCCCCTCTTGCATCCGCAGATGCGGTGTTATGACAAACATTGTCAAAAGGAAAAATACTCCGCCGAGAAGAACTGGTCCTATGACCCACGCCAATTTCTGAGTGCGCTTTGTAAACAGCGCGTAAAATCCGAACATGAAAACAATAAGGGAAATATTTTCTTTAACGATTGTGGCAAAGAAAGCACAAATTAAAAAAGGAATCAGGCGTTTTTCAGAGAAAAAATAATACATTGCGAAGATAAAGAAAATCGCCAGATTTTCGAAATGAAATTCATAAATCATCATAAAGGTATTGGCTGGATGCAGCAGATAGAGAATCATAAAAACGAGACCCAGCCGCCAGCCTAGGAGTTTTTTTGTGATAAGATAAAACACAAATGAACCCGCGACGAGAGAGAGAATTTTAAAGACAATCAACGTGAAAGCACTGGGAAATAGCTTGTAAATAGGAGCAAGAAAGAATGCGATGTATTCGGCGTGATTGGTGAGAAAAGTCGTGCCAAATAATGATGAATGCAGGGATCCTTGGCTTAAGGCCCATACGGCTTGCGCGTACATTGCCAGATCCCAGTCGTAATAACCGAAATTAATAAATTTCTTAATAAGCAGGTTAAGCCAGATGAAAAAGACGCCAAAACATATGAGAAGCGCTAAGAAATCAGCACGATCCAGTGAAAGAAAATGTCGCGCAGGTTTTTTCGCTTGAATATCTTCAGGCATAGGAACAACAGTTTAATATTTATATTAATAAGAAGAATTGTTCCCAGTATATCATTGAAAATATTTCATTGCGAGGAGCCGATCAATTATTTAAGACGACGAAGTCCAGTAGGGACTCACTTCGTTTGCAATTTGAAAAATCCACTGCGAGGAGCGTAGCGACGCGGCAATCCCAAATAGATTGACACGCACATCGAGCTCGTCCTAAAAAGGACTTGCGCTCTTCGCGGCTTGCAATGGGTTTTGATTAGGATTTTGGTTTTTCAGCCAGCTTATTGCTGTAATACGTCTCTCCTATCTCAATGCGTTCTCGGCCATTTTTTTGTCGCCAGAGATTGGTGTCGCGCAGTGAATAGACGCATCCACAGTACTCCTGTTGATAAAATTCTTCACGTTTGGCGATCTCATACATTCGTGCTGAACCCCCGCCTTTTCGCCAATTGTAAGTCCAATATGTCAGTCCGTCGTAATGCGACGCAGCTTTTACGCCTGAGGTGTTGATTTGGTTCATATCCTTCCAGCGGGAAATGCCAAGGCTGCTTGTAAAAACTTTATAATTATTCTCATGCGCGTATAAAGCTGTCCGTTCAAAGCGCATATCAAAGCAAGATGTGCAACGCTTCCCTTTTTCCGGTTCAAATTCGAGTCCTTTGACGCGTTCAAACCAATTGTCACGATCATAATCAGCGTCGATAAACGGAATATTCATTTTTTTAGCAAAACGAATATTTTCGTCTTTTCGAATTTTATATTCACGTTTGGGATGAATGTTGGGATTGTAGAAAAAAATGGAAAAATCAATTCTTGCTTTTAATAAATCTTCCATGAGTGAACCCGCGCACGGCGCGCAGCATGAATGCAAAAGCAGTTTGTCCGCGCCGTCCGGCAAAATCAGATCAGGTTGTGTTGAGTTTTTAGTCATAAAAAATATTTCTACGTTATAGCTTTGTCATTTTCAAGATTCTTAAACTTTGTCATCCCCGAAGTCTTTAATCGGGGATCCACGAAAAAGAATAGATTCCCGCTGAGAGATTGCGGGAATGACATATTTGTTTTTGTCATCCCCGAAGTCTTTAATCGGGGATCCACGAAAAAGAATAGATTCCCGCTGAGAGATTGCGGGAATGACATATTTGTTTTTGTCATCCCCGAAGTCTTTAATCGGGGATCCACGAAAAAGAATAGATTCCCACTGAGAGATTGCGGGAATGACATATTTGTTTTTGTCATCCCCGAAGTCTTTAATCGGGGATCCACGAAAAAGAATAGATTCCCGCTGAGAGATTGCGGGAATGACAGTATTATTAAGATTATCGCAACGGTACATGTTTTTTAATTGCGAAAGGGATCTCCTCAATCAAATCCGTCGCGATTAATGATGCCTTCGTTTTCTCCTTCGCGGCGAGATCTCCCGCTAAGCCATGAATATACACACCTAGACGCGCCGCGTCAAAAGCATTTAATCCCTGCGCTAAAAAAGCCGCGATGATTCCTGTTAAGACATCACCGCTTCCAGCTGTTGCCATACCGGCATTTCCCGTCGGATTGACATACGTTTCGCCAGTGAAATTCGCCACGACACTTTGATCGCCTTTGAGTACGATAATACAATTGAATCGTTGTGCGAATTCAATGGCGATTTTCTTTCGTGATTTTTGAATCATGATCTTTGTCAATCCAGTGAGTTTAGCCATTTCTCCGACATGGGGTGTCAGAATCTTCGGTGCCGAATTATTCTGTAAAACTGAAATGTCTTGGCTTACCGCGGTTAAAGCATCACCGTCAATGACTGTGGGCAATGGGCAATTGGCGACAATTTTTAAAATCAACTTGCGTGTGCTTTCATCGCGCGATAATCCCGGACCAAGAGCGAGTATTTGAAAATTCTTGAAGCGTGAGGTAATTTGTGAATAGGCCGCGACAGATAAAGTTCCATCCTTTGTCTCCGGCAAAGGCAGTGTCATAATGACCGACGAAACTTTATGCTGTAAGGCTGAATTTAAACTTTTAGGAACACCGATTGTTGTTAATCCGGCACCGGAACGCATTGCGGAAAGTCCGACAAGGCTTGCGGCTCCGAGCATCGACGATGATCCCGCCAAGATAAGGACATGGCCAAAATCGTTTTTATGACTTTTGGGATTAAGTCGCAATAACGGCAAAGGCAATCGCATGATGTCGAGTGTGTGAAATTGAAATGTGAATAGGGTGTTTTAAATTCTTTCCGACAACGACACAGCGTGGTTTACCGGTGTCATCATTAGTGATCTGAATGTTTTTCCATTGGAGTTGTTTAATATCCGGCAAGGCTTTGATGACTGCTTCTTTGGCGGCAAAGCGGCCAGCATAATGTTCGTGAGGAAATTTGTGGCCGGAACAATACGCGATTTCCTCTTGTGAAAAAACATGTTGGAGAAAATGATCTCCCCATTTTTCAATCGCTTTAGCGATGCGGGCAACTTCAACGATATCTGTTCCGATTCCGGTAATCATTTTTTAATTTTCATAAGGTTTAACATTTTCTTAACTGCGGATTCAAGTCCGATATATATGGATTCACTGATAATGGAATGTCCGATATTGAGTTCTTGAATGTCACTAATTTGCGCGATGACTGACGTGTTTTCATAATTGAGACCATGACCGGCGCTGACTGTGAGACCAATTTGCTTTGCGTATTGTGTCGCAATTAAAATTTTTTTAAGTTCGCGGGCATTGGCCAAAGTTGTGCGTGCGTCAGCGTAAGCGCCAGTATGAAGTTCGATGATCGTTGCTCCACTTTTCTTGGCTTGGTCGATTTGCTCTTTTACGGGTGCGATAAAAAGACTCACGGCGATATGTTTGTCCTGTAAAAAAGAAACCGTATTTTTGATTTTTGTGAAATATTTAATGACATCCAGTCCACCTTCGGTTGTGATTTCTTGACGACGTTCAGGCACGATCGTCGCGATGTCAGGCTTAATGTGACCGGTGATTTTAATGATTTCTGGATTGAGTGACATTTCAAGATTTAAACGAGTGCGCACAATTTTGCGCAGTTGCATCACATCATTGTCCTGAATATGACGGCGATCTTCGCGCAAATGACAGACGATGGAATCGGCGCCCGCCTTTTCGCAAATTTGCGCGGCAAGAATCGGGTCAGGATAGTATCCTCGCCTTGCTTGGCGCAAAGTTGCGACGTGATCAATATTAACACCTAGTTTTAGCATAGAATTAAAAACTGTCATTCCTGTAAGCTTCTGGCGGGAATCCATTCTTGGATCCCCGATAAATGCTTTCGAGGGACATGTTTAGGTTTTAGTAAAGTTCATTTTAGCAATTCCCCGTTGACGTAGTACCACGTCAGGATCGCGAGTCCTAAGGCGATGAGTTTGAGGGCGAGATTTTGTGAGAACCAGCGTTTCATTTTTTCTTTTTATTTGGTTTTACCAGTAAGTTTTTTAATGTGGCTATCAATTTTTCTCGGGTTTCAATACGTATGAATTTTCCATCAACCGCGATTGACACTTCTGTGGTTTCCTCGGAAATCAAAAGGATCACCGCGTCTGTGTGCTCACTTAATCCCAGCGCGGCGCGATGACGGGTACCGACGACCTTGCTAAAGCTTGGGTTATCGGAAAGTGGAAATAAACATGCCGACGCGAGAATGCGATCCCCGCGAATGACAATTCCGCCATCGTGCATAGGTGTCTGCGGCGTGAATATTGTTACAATCATTTCTGCCGAAACTTTCGCGTCAATATTTAAGCCGCTTTCAATATATGTTTTGAGTTTGGTTTCTCTCTCAACGGCGATGATCCCACCGATACCGCATTGTGACATTTTAAAAACAGCGGCGGTGAGTTCTTCAATGATTTCGATAATTTCGCTTTCTTCCAATCCGACATTAAAAAGATGCTGTTGGCCCAAACGTGCCAAACCATGCCTGAGTTCCTGTTGGAAAATAATCAGTATCGCGATGATCGAAATTCCAAATAGTTTTGTTAACAGCCAATTGAGTGTGTCAAATCCCAGCAATTGTGAAACAAGAAAAGCGCCGATAATATAAATAATACCGGTTAGAACTTGGAATGAACGTGTTCCCTCAAAAAAAACAAAAATACGATAAAAGACTATCCAGAGGATGAGGATTTCTAAAATTGGTTTGACGGTTGCCCAGATCGCGATATTAATTGTTAAAGAGTCCACTGGATTCTTTCGTTGTTGATGGCGTCTGTCACGGCCGCTGCTTGAACAAGTGGCCGGACATCATGAACGCGTAAAATATGCGCACCGTTGGTTGCGGCTAAAACACAACTGGCGATGGTTCCTGTAAGCCGCTCATTTGGAGCGCGATTTAAAATGTTGCCGATAAATGATTTGCGTGATGTCCCGATTAGAATTGGTTTTTTGAGAACTTTAAATTCACTCAACCGATGGAGTATTTCTAGGTTTTGCTCCAGTGTCTTTGCAAATCCGATTCCAGGGTCAATTATGATATTATCTGATTTAATTCCAATTTCCAAGCAATTTTCTAAAGCGA
>JACKFJ010000007.1 GCA_020632535.1 Candidatus Omnitrophota bacterium
GACAACTTTTAAAGTTGGGAATAAGTCATTTCAGCTTTGGGATAGAGCAAAAACATTCTTTAGAACTGGAGTTTTGTCCACATCCATTCCGCGAATGCTAAGTAAAAAGCCTGTTGAAGTCGCGGGGAAAGATCCATTTGCTCAATTTCCAAAAGTTAAGATAGTGCCGGAAGTAAAGTCACAGCCTTTGTCTGATGGGTCAGACGAGCAACGTCAGCTTGTGGCGGAAAGTTTGATAGCTCCTAATAAACAACGCGGATCTGGCACATCAGAAAATGTTGTAGCGTCCTCTGCCGTTAATGTTCCTGGAGGTATTGACCTTAATCCGCGGTCGTTAAAAATGAATGTTACCAGCGATGTAAATTCATCAGCGATTATGGCGCCGCCAGCTTTAGATTTTATTCTAGATCCGAAGGTTATCAACGCAATGCCATTGGACCGTTTTGTTCCGATGATTATTGAAATTGTTCCGGTCAGTAGCGTCGATATGTTTTTGGGCATGGTCGGTAAGAATCTTGATTCACAAGTGGCCTCGGTTGTCCAATAATTGATTAAAACTCCCCCAGCGCGAGGGGGATTAGTCAGCGGTTAATTTTGTATCCCCCTCGCCACCATTATCGAAATAATTCTTTCCTATAATTCAGATATCATCTATATTGTTGAGAATGCTTACCAAATTTTTCGAAAAATTCCGTGAAATTCCTCTTGTAAAGAAGATTTTATTTTTCGCCGCGATTCTTGGACCCGGTGTCATTACCGGAAGTGTTGACAACGATGCGGGTGGGATCACCACATATTCGGTGGCAGGTGCTGCGTATGGGTATGACCTTATCTGGACACTGATTCCATGTTTTATCGCGCTGATTGTTGTACAGGAAATGAATTTGCGAATGGGTATTCATACCGGCAAGGGTCTCGCAGATCTCATTCGTGAAAATTTTGGTGTTAAATTTACATTTTTTTTATTTTTGGGACTTTTTTTCGCGGATATTGGAAACACTGCAACTGAATTCGCGGGGATTGCTGGGAGTTTGCAGATTTTTGGCGTCAGCAAATATATTTCCGTGCCATTAACCGCGCTTGGTGTATGGTTTTTGGTCACGAAAGGAAATTATAAAGTGACAGAAAGAATATTTTTACTATTTAGTTTTTGTCTTTTGTCTTATATTGTGTCTGCAGTTTTAGCCCAACCGCATTGGGGTGAGATCAGTGCCGCCATTGTGAAACCCAATATTCGTTTTGAAAAAGATTATTTGATTCTTGTTCTTGGTATTATTGGAACTACGATTGCTCCGTGGATGCTATTTTATATGCAAAGTGCGGTTATTGAGCGCGGTACCAAACCCGATGAATATAAGTTGGCTTTGATTGATGTTGTCGTTGGGTGTATGGCGACAGTTATCGTAGCTTTTTTTATCATTGTGTCATGCGCCGCGACTCTGCATCAGAATGGCATCGTGATCAATGAAGCCAAGGACGCGGCGATGGCGCTTAAACCGTTTGCGGGTGGTTTGGCTTCGGAAGTTTTTGCCTTTGGGCTTTTTATCGCGTCGGTGTTCTCGGCGACAATTTTACCTTTAGCGACATCATTTTATATTTGTCAAGCCTTTGGATTTGAAGCGGGCATAGACAAAAGAGTTGAAGAGGCTCCGCAATTTTATACCTTATTTGCTTCTATCATGACATTTGGTGTGGCGATTATTTTGATACCAAACGCGCCTTTGATTCAAATTACGATTTGGACTCAGATTATTAACGCGGTATTTTTGCCTTTGGTTTTGATTTCTATGGTGATGATGGTCAACAATAAGGATATTATGGGTGAATTTGTGAATAATAAATTTCAAAATGTGATCGCGTGGTCATTGACGGGAATTGTCATTGTTCTAAGTGTTGGTCTTTTTATACTACCGTTATTGTATCGTTTGCCTAAATTACTTTAAACACAAGTGAGGAGATATGAATAATCTTAAAGTGTTGTTTGTTTGTATTCACAATTCCGCCCGCAGTCAGATGGCGGAGGAAATATTGCGTAAAATCGGTGGTGATCGTTTTGATGTCGAAAGTGCAGGGATTGAGCCAGGTCAACTTAACCCAATTGTTGTTGATAGTTTAAAGGAAGACGGGATCGACATTGCTGGTAAGAAAACAAAGGCGGTTAGTGATTTGCTCAAGGCTGGTAAGTCATATGATTATGTGATCACCGTTTGTGATGAGACCAGTGCCGAACGTTGTCCAGTTTTTCCCGGTAATGCGAAACGAATTCATTGGGGTTTTATCGATCCGTCAAAATTCACTGGTACATACGAAGAAAAATTATCAAAAATTCGTGACGTCAAAGCGCAAATCAATCAAAGGATTGCGCAGTGGGTTAAGGAGTTTTCTTGATATTTATGAAAGATCGGTTCAATAAAAAAGTAATAGTGTTGGCATTCGTGCTGTTTGTGACTTTGATTTGTTCAACGTCGCAATCTAATTTATTAACGCCTGAAGCAAATCAAATTTATGAAAAGTATCATAACGCGATTCTGCAGGTGCGCGTTATATCACGTGGTTCAAAAGAGAAGTCGAGTTTGGGTTCCGGCTTCTTTTTTACAAAGGATGGTTTAGCCGCCACGAATTATCATGTTGTTTCGGATGCGGTCAATTTCCCGCAACTTTCCTTTGTGGAATATATTTTAGCTGATGGCCAATCAGGGGAAGCGGAGGTTGTCAATATTGATCCCGTGCATGATTTGGCGATATTAAAAATCAAAGCGCCGGTGAAACAATTTTTGGAAATTGGGGATTCACAATTATCGAAAGGAATGAAAATATTTTCTTTCGGTAATCCACATGATTTGGGGTTGATTATTGTGGAGGGTCTCTACAGTGGGCTTATGGAGCATTCTCGCTATCGTAAAATTTTGTTTGCGGGTTCTTTGAATCCCGGGATGAGTGGTGGTCCCGGCGTTGGGGGTGATGGGCGAGTTCTGGGGGTTAATGTTTCAACAGCCGGCAATGAAATCAGTTTTTTTGTTCCAGTTGAATATTTAAAGCAAATGTATGATGAGTTAATAGTTCACCCGAATCAAACTTTGGGGCCAAAGTGGCGAAAAATCATTAGTCAGAGGTTAACCGTAGAGGGCAATCAACTCATTAACAAAATCATTTCTTCATCGTGGACTAAAAGTCATATTGGGTTGGCAGAAGTCCCCGGGCAAATTTCTGATGTTTTTCGCTGTTGGGGTGAAAGCGGTGACAATAAAAAATATTGGCTTATTGGCACTTATTTGACATGCGCGACCGAAGATGAAATTTATCTTTCCAACACAATGCAGACCGGAAGAATATTCTTTGAATATGCGTGGTATGAAAGTCGCAGCTTTGATCCGGTACGATTTTATAATGTTTACGAAAGTTATGAGAAGTCTAGCCGAGCTGACTTTCGCAACGCGGAGGAAAGGGACGTTAGTAATTTTGTGTGTGAACAGGAATTTGTCAATATCGGTGGGCATCCGTGTAAAGTCGAAATGTGCGGACGTCGATATAAGATGTATGAGGGGCTGTATGATATGACAATGAGAGTTACAAGTACGGATATGTGGTCGAAGGGATTAATTGCAAATGTTTTTATTCAGGGTGTTGCGGAAATACAGGGAAAGAATTTCTTCTTGAAATTTCTTAACGAAATCAAATGGCAAAATTAATTTTAGAAATTATTTCTTTCTCGGGTAAAGCGCGTGATTTGCGTGTTTTTGATGGATCTGTCGTGCGTATTGGTCGAGGGTACGGGAATGATTTGATACTGCAGGATTCGTATGTTAGCGCTCAACACGCAGTTGTTTCTCTTGTTGCCGACGGTCAAATTGAAATTGTTGATGCGGATAGTGAGAATGGTATTCAACTTTTGCCGTCGGGAAAAAAGATCGCAAAAGTGGCTTTATTGGAATCTGGCGCTACGATAATGGTCGGGCATACTAAGATTCGTGTTTTGCTGCCGGATCATCCGATTGTTCCAACCCAGATATTGAATGAACAGGACAATATGAATCCCTCAATCTCTCGTTTGAGCCATTGGTATGCTCTTATGGGTTTTATTACGATTTATTTCTTTCATATCGCAACGCATTACCCTTTTGTGCCTTTGTTGGTCAGCCAGATCATATTTTGGGAATTTATTTTGATTCTTGGGATGTGTATTTGGGCGGGAGCTTGGGCGATTTTTGGGCGATTAATTCGTCATCAATCTCGGTTTATCGTTCATTTTACGTGGATATGTTTTTTTATGATAGCGATGGTTCCCATAATTAATATGTGTGGATATCTTGGCTTTATTTTTGCTGAACCGGCAGTTGAAGGATTAACTTTGATAGTGTTAGCTGGTAGCGCTTGTGCGGCATTGATTTTTCAACAGTTAACACTTGCGACTGCTTTGGGACGGCGTGAAAAAATAATATCAGCCATCGCGGTGCCGGCAACTTTGTTAACTATTTCTTTTATCGGTAGTTTTGCCTTTCGTAATGAATTTTCTTCTGAACCAAAATATTATACTCGAGTTAAGCCACCATATTTAGCCCCCGTGTTTGTTTCTTCGCCGGATCAATTTATAGCCCATACGGATAAAGTTTTTAAGAAGTTAAAGGAAACATCCTTCGACTATAAAGACTGATTTATGACTTTGCTAAATTATTGAGAATTGTGATAGATTTTTACGTCATTTTTTTCAATGATTGCTCACATTTTGATTTTTATATCCCTCTGCGTATTCTGCGTTACTTGCATCTCAAGGAAGATGTGTTACAATGAGCCCAATTAAAATTGAAGGAGGGTCGGTATGAAGTTTTCATTTTTGGTTTTTTTGTTTTTGACGTTTTTTATTATTGTCAATTTGGTTCAGTACATTATGCAGAGACCGGATCGTTTGCGGCAGGTCATTGATTTTTTTAGGAGCGCTTCCGGGAATACTAACAACTTTCGAATTGGGGGGAATATGGGAAAACGTTTCTTTGGATTATTAGCGTTGGCGGGCATTCTTATTTTTGCAATTGTTTCATTTGGTTGGGTCAATGTTCATCCGACAGAAGTTGCCGTCGAGATTAACAAGATTGCTGGTAAAATTGGAGAAAAGCCATTAGGGGTAGGGTATCATTTCTATAATCGGTGGATTACGGATATGGTGATTTATAAAGTTGCCGCCCGTGCTTATCCGTCTGATACTTTGGCCAGTGAAGAGGCAAGGAAATATACCCTTGAACTTAAGACCAATGATGGTCAAAATGTGGAAGTGGATTTAACTATTATTTATGCTTTGGATGCTCAAGGTGTGCCGCTTTTGCATTCACAAATCGGAAGTAATTATGAGGATCAAATCCTTTTGCCACAAATTCGGTCTGAAGCCCGACTTGCTATTGGTAGTTTTTCCGCAGAAGAAATATATCAGGGGAAAGTGCGTGATACGATGCAACAGGCAATTAGACAAAAACTGGTTAATGCTTTAGTAAAATATCCAGCAATTCATATTCATGATGCTTTGATTCGTTCGTTTCAATTTAGTCCGGATTTTCAGAAAGCCATTGAGCAGAAGAAGTTAGCAGGTCAACAAGTTGAAATCAATCGCAATCGAGCTCTCGCGCAGGAAGAAGAAGCTAAGCGTCAGGAGGCTGAAGCGCGTGGTGGTAAACTTAAAGCCATTCAAGAAGCAGAAGGTCGCGCTCAAAGTGCTAAAATTGAAGCTGACGCAAATCGTTATAAGCTAGAGCAGGAAGCTGCGGGTGATTTGGCACGTTTTGAGGCTAATGCTAAGGGACAAAAACTTCTCGCTGATGCTGTTGGTGGTGGTCAAAATGTCGTAGCTCTCAAATTTGCCGAGAATATTTCTGATAAACTGCAAATTTATGGTTACCCCGTCGGACAACAGACAACGTCTATCATGGATGTTTCCGGAGTTTTTGGGCAAATGTTTAAGAAAAGTAATCCGTAAAGTAACGAAAGTATTTTCTTGACACTCATAAGGGGGCTGTGTATACTTTAAACCGTAGTAAACAAAAGATTAGCAATTCTTAGGCCGCAAGGAGAGGATAACAATCTTTGCGGCCTTTTCAATTGCTAGTTTTTTCCCCGTCATGTTGGTCTAGTGTTCAGGTAGTCTGAAACAGAGCAGGGCGTGGGGCCTGAGCGCTTTACTATAGTGCAGGGGAAAGGAGGCAACAAACAAAATGGCAAAAGGTAAAGTTAAATGGTTTAGCGACCAAAAAGGTTATGGTTTCATTACTCCAGAGTCAGGCAATGATGTTTTCGTACACCACAGCTCTATTCAGGGTGAAGGTTACAAGACGTTAGCTGAAGGTCAGGAAGTCGAATTCCAAATCGAAAAAGGTCCTAAGGGCGAACAAGCAACCAACGTGGTTAAGCTATAAGCCTTCTAAATAGGGGCCCGGTTCTTGAAAAGGAACCGGGCCTTTTTTCTTTGTACTCCTCTTTACGAGGATTTTTTTTTGCGTTAAGATGTGTGCGTGCTTAATCATGTGATCAAGAAATGTTTTGTTAAACCTCTCGAGGCCAAACTTATCCAGCCTTTTCGTACGGCTTTAGGGCAACACGATAGTTTGGAAAATTTAGCTTTTGTTGTTGAGCTTGCCGATGGAACAAAAGGGTTCGGTGAAGCCGCGATCGCGACCCATATTACTGGTGAAACATTGCTCATGACTAAAAGTCATCTAGAGGATATTGCCAAAGATCTTGTTGGCCAGAACATTGATAGTTATATTCTGATTTCTGCGTATCTTAATGAAAGATTTTCAAAGAATAAATGTGCGGTTGCGGCGGTTGAAATGGCTTTGCTCGACGCGTTGACGCAACAGTTAAATGTTCCATTATGGAAATTCTTTGGGACAACATCGACAAAATTAGTCAGTGATATTACCATCGTCATTAATAGTGTTGAAGAAACAGCGTTTTCTGCGAAGCAATTTTATCGTCAAGGTTTTCGGAGTTTTAAAGTTAAGATTGGCCGTGATGTTGATTTGGATTTAAAGCGTGTGGCTGTGGTTAAGAAAATAACACGGAATTCTCCGATCATTCTCGATGCCAATCAAGGTTATACTGCGGATCAAACCTTAAAGTTCTTAGATGAGTTAAAGCGTTTAGGTGTTCGACCCAAATTGATTGAACAGCCGGTACCGAAGGAAGATTGGGAAGGATTAAAGAGAGTCAGTAAATTGTCTCAAGTTCCGGTTTGCGCTGATGAGAGCGCAGGCAGTTTGGCGGATGTGATCCGTATCATTCGTGAAAAAGCAGCTCCAGTTATAAATATCAAATTGATGAAATTTGGGTTATTGCAGGCGCGTGAAGCCGCGAATTTAGCAAGATCGGCGGGGATTAAGTTGATGATTGGCGGTATGATGGAAAGTCCATTAGCGATGACGGCCGCGGCGCATTTGGCAGTTGGTATGGGATGTTTTCAATATGTTGATTTGGATACGCCATTTTTTATTAAGCCTGTGGCTCGTATCGGTGGGCTAAGGCAGGTGACATATTTAAATTCCAAAGGTATTTATGATCTTTCTAAAGTGAAGTCTGGGATGGGTCTTATTCCAGCTTTGTCATCCTCAAAATCTTCAGTTGGAGATTCATGACATTGAAGTAGATTTCCGTTGGGGATATACGGGAACGACAAGATGATGTGTATTTTATGATACATAACCCAATCTTTATCGTTGGTATTTTGATTTGTATTGAAGTCGGCGTACTGAATGTTTCCAGCCAGCTGCGTTTTAAAAAATACTTTTCTTTTTTACCACCGGTATTCTGGATTTATTTTTTGCCGATGCTTTGTTCAGCATTTGGGCTTATTGATTCGCGGGCAGAAATCTATCAACCTATTATGAATTTGTTTTTGCCCGCTAGCTTGGTTTTACTGCTTCTTTCTTCGGACATTAAGGCGATTATTAAACTTGGCAAGCCAGCTTTGATAATGATGATGGCTGGGAGTGTCGGGATCATGATTGGGATTCCGGTTGTGTTTTATTTGTTAAAGCCGTGGGTGGGCAGTGCGATGTGGTCAGGTTTTGGGGCTTTGTCAGGATCGTGGATGGGAGGCAGTGCCAATATGATTGCTGTGAAAGAAGCAATCGGCACGCCCGAGCAAGTTTTTGCGCCGATGGTTGTTGTGGACACGATTGTTCCGTATGTGTGGATGGGTTTTTTGGTGGCTGCATCAGGTTTACAGACGCAATTTGATAAATTCAATCGCAGCAATTGTCACATTTTAAATGAATTAAGTGTTCATGCGATGACGATTAAGACTGATGCGCGGATGCAATTGTCTTTGCGCATGACATTTTTAATTTTTGTTTTGGCAGTTATTTGTGCTCTGATTGCGCGTTTTTGTGGTCTGCAGTTGCCGGTTATTAAGGATGTGTTGTCACCTTATGCGTGGACTATTATTGTGGCTTCGTTGATGGGTTTATGTCTTTCTTTGACTCCGGTGAGAAATCTGGAGAATCGTGGCGCGTCTAAGGTCGGATATTTTCTTTTATATTTTGTGCTGACAACAATTGGCGCAAAGACTAATATTGTTAATATATCATCAACAGTGCTTTTAGTCGGTGCGGGGTTTCTTATTGTTCTTTTTCATGCGGCTGTGGTACTTCTAACGGCGCGAATAATACGCGCGCCGATGTTTTTAGCTGCTGTTGCAAGTCAGGCTAATATCGGCGGAGTCGCCTCTGCGCCGATTGTGGCGGAAGTTTATCAGCCGGGATTAGCATCTGTTGGGCTTTTATTGGCAATTTGGGGTAATATTGTAGGAACGTATTGTGGAATTATTACCGCGCAATTCTGTAGATTTTTAGCGGGTTGAAATATCAAATTGATTTTAATAATCATTAAAAGGAGAGAATATGTCGTCAAAAGTTAACAGAAATTTTTTCTCAATTAGCAATAAATATCAGATGCAGGTTATTCTTCTGTTGGTTTCGCCGCTTTTGGTTTTCGCGTTTGCCATGACGATCGCAGTTTATACGATGAGCGCGCAGGTGGATCGTTTGCTTTCACAACAATCGTATGCGATGGTTGGCGGGTGTATTGCGCAATGGTTTTATATAACGGTGTGTTTTATTTTTATTGCTTTGGTTACTTTTTTAACTATTACTTTTAAGTTTTCACAGAGTTTCGTAAGCCCGTTTTCTCGTATTTTAAAAGAAATTGATGATGTGTTAGCTACAGGGAAAAAAAGAATCATTACTGCTCGTCCGGATGATGAATTCGCCAATGATGTATTAACACGCATCAATGCTCTTATTGCGAGGATTAGTTAAAGATTGGATACAGCAGAACATGTTTAAATTTGAGATATCAATATCGAAAAAGCGTATCTATCTATTCGTTTTTTTCTTTCTTGTTCTTTCCCCCCAGTATGTTTTTGCGAGTGAGAAATTAAATTACATTGCCCCCGCGGTTATTCCTAGTACTCATCAGGATATGCAGCGTCCCGGTTTTTGGATTTCAAAGCATCCTTCCGCGGATGCGGTGATTCTGACCGCGAGTGAAGTGGGAAGTTTTAATCAAGAGTTGATCAAAGCAGGGTTGATTAAGGATTTATTTAATATTGATGCATTTGATCTGCATCGCAGCAATGGGCAGATTCAAAGTCAATTGAAAAAATTTGAACGTGGCGATTATTTTGATCGTAATGGAAAACCCGCTACTCGTGAATTCTTTCGTCAAATCAAGAACAATATCAATCATGAAGAAAATCAAGATATCGTGTTGCGTTTTGCATTTGTTTTGCGACAAAGTGATCAGCGGCTTTTACCGACGACGGATATTTTAACTGCGGAACCGTTTGATATTGAATTTGATCAAGTGCAGAACAGTTCATTAGACGTTGGTGAAGGTTTGGTGGTCTTTGCTGAAACTTTGGATGGAAAGTGGGTTTATACGCAAACTGTGGCAAGTGCCGGATGGATGAAGAAAGATAATCTGGAATTTGTTTCGTCGGATGAATTTAAGATCATGACAAGCTCTGAGAAATTTGCTGTTGTGACTTCAGCAAAGGCGGATTTGTACCGCGATTTTGCACGTACAAAGTTTTATGATACGGTTCGTATGGGCGCGCGATTCCCGATTAATAATCTTACGGCAGATAGTGTGGAAATTTTTATTGCGCCAGCGCGGCGCGTATTTATTAGCCGTCGTGATATTAATATTGGTTTTTTGCATTATTCGCCTCGGGTTATTATGGAACAAGCTTTCAAAATGTTGAATGCGCCTTATGGTTGGGGTGGCGTACATGGTGAGCAAGATTGTTCCGCGTTTCTTAAGCAGATTTTTGCCACGGTCGGGATTAACATGCCGCGTAATTCTGGCGAACAGGGTCAAGTCGGAAAGTTGCTGGGATCACAAGGACAGATCAAGCTTTTAGAGTCTGCGAAGCCGGGAATTACGATCGCGCAATTAAAGGGTCATATTGTTTTGTATTTAGGGATGGTCGATGGGAGGCCGTACGCAATCCACGAGGTTTATGCTTATCGGGAGAATGTCGACGGAAAAGATCGTCCACGGATTCTTAATCGAGTTGTGGTGAGTGATTTTGATTTAGGAAAGGGATCTAAGAAAGGGTCGCTTTTAGAAAGAATTGTCAGTATTCGTGAAATCCGTTAAGGAGATTCAAGGAGTTGCTATGAATTTAAAGATTGTGTTTTTAAGCATGATGTTGATTTGCGTATGTGGTGTGAATTCTGCTCGTGCTAGTCTTAATGTCGATCGTCTGAGTGACGATCATATTGCCGGTGTAAAAAATTTGATTAAAAAACTTGAACCTTTTATTCTCAAGAGAGATAAGACCAAGGATTTGGCAAAGCTGACTTTTGATGAACTGTATTCGCCGTTGAATGAACAAGAACAGGCTTTTTTAAAGTCTTTCCAGAATATCGATGCTAAAAAATTAGGTGTGAAAATTCCTTATCGTGGTATTGCGACAGGAAAAGAGGATTTGGTTCTTATTGTCGGTCAAAAAGTTAAAGTTCGTGATCATAAGAAGGAAGGGACGAAGAGGGATCAGCGTGAATTAGCACCGCAGTTTTTGCCGCGTGATGTTTTTACGAAGTATACAGCAATGATGGAAGCAATGCAAAAAGACATCGGTAAAAAACTGTTGGTAGAATCAGGTTATCGCTCAAGCGCGTATCAGTTGTATTTGTTTGTTTATTATTTACAGAATCATAAATATTCTATTCGTGAAACCGTCAAATTTGTTGCTTTGCCGGGTTATAGTGAACATGGGGCGCCCGCTTTTCAGGCGATTGATTTTATTAATGTCGATGGATTTAATGGTGAGGATAATACTTCAGAGTTTGATACATTGCCGGAGTTTGCTTGGTTGCAGAAAAACGCGCAAAAATTTGGTTTTGTTCTTTCCTATCCCAAAGACGCGCCTGTCGGGATTACATATGAACCGTGGCATTGGCGTTGTGAGGCCAAAAAGAAATGAAGTTTAAAGCATTTCTCAAAGGCTATGGTTTTTCGCTGGTGCTTTTTTTATCAATTCTTGTCGGCTCTTGTGTGGGAATGGTATTAAAAGATCGGGCGGATGTCTTAAAGCCCTTTGGTGATGTATTTCTTAATCTGCTTTTTACCGCAGTTATTCCTTTGGTTTTCTTTTCAATTGCTTCCGCTATCGCTGGTATGAATGATGTCAGGCGTCTTGGTAAAATTGTTGGTTGCATGATGGGTATCTTCATTCTTACGGGGATGTTCGCGTCGATTGTCATGATTATTGTTGTTAAGCTTTTTCCGCTTACCCAATTCTCTTATTTCACATTGCCGTCACCAGAACAAATCCAACATTACAGCCTTGGTGAGCAAATTGTTAAAGCTCTGACGGTCACGGATTTTGTCGATATTCTTTCGAAGAAAAACATGTTGGCCTTAATTATTTTTTCTTCATTGATTGGTTTAGCAACTTTATATGCAGGCGTGGCGGGCAAGTCTTTCGCGCAATTTTTGCTTTCAGGCAATGCCGTTATGGGGAAAGTAATTAAATTGATTATGTATTACGCGCCCGTCGGGCTTGGGGCTTATTTTGCATATCTTGTCGGTGTTTTTGGTCCTCAGTTAATGGGAGTTTATGTGCAGGTGGCGACTTTGTATTATCCGGTTGCTTTCTTGTATTTTGTGATCTTTTTGAGTTTATATGTTTTTTGGGCTGGCGGAAGCAAAGTTGTTAAAAATTTTTGGAAAAATGTTTTTCCAGCTTCATTGACTGCTTTGGGGACTGGCAGTAGTGTTGCCACAATTCCCGTCAATTTGGATGCGGCACAAAAAAATGGTGTTCCGAAGGATATTCGCGAAGTCATCATTCCTATTGGCGCAACCATTCACATGGAAGGGTCTTGTTTGGCCGCGATTGTCAAAATTAGTTTATTATTTGGAATTTTTCAGATGGATTTCGCTGGGCCGAGTGTTTTATTGACAGCCATCGGGATTTCGCTTTTGGCAGGCACCGTGATGAGTGGCATTCCCGGCGGCGGGTTTATTGGTGAATTGCTTATTGTTACGATGTATGGATTTCCAATTGAAGCGTTGCCGATTATTGCGATGGTTGGAACGATCGTTGATCCGCCAGCAACCATGGTCAATGCTGTTGGTGACAATGCCGCGAGTATGATGGTCGCTCGTATGCTCGGCGGTAAAAATTGGTCAGAAAAAGCAATTTAAGTTGTGAAAAATGTTTTAAAAGTAGAATGTAAATATCCCTCCCTTGTTTCCCCTCTAAATTGAGAGGGAAATGTGCACAATAATCAAATCCAAAATCCAATTCGCTTGTGGCCTCTTGATGATCGGCCGCGGGAAAAATTATTTAAACTTGGCGCGCAACATCTTTCTAATTCAGAATTACTGGCGATTCTTATAAGTAGTGGTAGTCGCGGGCAAAGTATTGAATATTAAAATGTTGGATCATGTGATTATCGGTGACAATCGATATTATAGCTTTCGGGATGAAGATGGAAAGTTGATGCGTAAAACTTAAACTCTGATCGGCAGAATAACGAAGGGGATGCCTTGCTGGTAAAATCTTTTCTGGATTGAAAAAACCGTATAGTTGTGAAGTAGGCGATTCATAAAAGTTTCTTCCGCAAAAACAAGTTGTCCGCCGAAGAAAATAATTCCGGGAAAACGTTTTGATACTTTCTTGGCCACAGTTTCGGCTTCGGCGATAATTTCTGTTCCGAATGCGGAAAACTTTTCAGCATAAAATCCGTGACTGTTCATAAATTCAATGTAGCGATCGAGATCATTTTTAACAGAAGCTTTTAAGCTGTCGACTTCAACGGCTCCTTTAAAATTTCCTGCATCAAGAACGCCAACTTCAATAAAGACAAAGTTTTTGAATTCTTTTCCAAAATTACGGATGACACCCATGACTGTGTGAAGACCTAGACCGTTAAAACCATTGACAAGAATGGCAGCTGTTTTTGCCTGAGTATCCAGCGCTACGACACGATTAGGATTTGTACTCACAACGCTGGCTGCTGTTTCGACGAGGACATTAAGACGTTCAAGCATTTTCAAAGTGCCGCGATAATGTTGTTTGATAATGATCGCTAATCCCACCAAGCCGCCAGTAATAAGGAGAGTGGCCCATCCCCCGTCGTGAAACTTGAGGACGATCACAGAAATAAGAATAAAAGTTGTGAGCATCAATCCTAAACCGTTAAGGCCGATCTTTTTAATCCATTGGCGCTCTTCTTTGCGAACTTCCCACCAGTGTCGCACCATGCCGGCTTGGGAAAGACAGAATGTGATAAAAACGTTGATACTATAAAGAACCACAAGCAATCCAACCGAGCCTTTTGTGGCAATCACAGTGATCAAAGCCGCTAATCCCATCAGAATGATTCCGTTTTGTGTAACGAGACGGTCGCTGAGACTCGCAAATTTTGAAGGCATCCAACGGTCGACCGCCATGTTTGCTAAAACGCGTGGCCCATCCACAAAACCTGTTTGCGCGGCCACAAAAAGGAGCATGGCTTCCGATATGAGAGTCACCAAAATAAAAATTTGTCCCCAAGGATTTGCCCACGTACTGGCGATATTTTCCATTAAAACCGCGTTTAAAGTTTTATTTGGTTCAGGGGAAACATTTAAGAGCAAATATGCGACCATTAAACCTGCGACCGTTAAAGCAAGAGAAATAGACATGTAACGCATGGTCATTTTCCCCGTCACTGCCTTTGGTTCTCTCAAAATGGGGAGACCATTGCTGACCGCTTCAATTCCAGTGAACGTTCCGGCGCCCAAACTATAAGCACGTAGAATAATAAAAATAAGCCCCATAACGCCAACCTCGCCGCTGGTTTTACCGATCTCAGCGACACTGGTATTGACCATGTCTGGAACTTGATGCGCGTGTGTAAAAATGGAATAGCCGATTGCGAAACAATGCGTTATGACGAATGTGAGAAAAATTGGTGTTAAAGGGACAACAGACTCTTTAACACCACGCATATTCATGATCAAAAGGAGTAGAACGCCAAAGACAGCCGCTCCCAATCGGTAACTGTGCCATTCGGCGGGTAAAAAGCTAAATAAAGCATCGGATGCGCTGGCAATCGAAATCGCGATGGTCAGAACATAATCGATTAGAAGAGCACAGCCGGAAATCATTCCTACATGCGGATTTAGCAGTTTACTGGCGACAAGGTATCCTCCGCCACCATTTGGGAATAATTCGATAATTTGTGAATAACTTGCGCTGATTAGAAAAACGGTAATAGCTGTGAGAATGGCGACAAAAATGCCTAAATATTGGTGTTCGCCAAGGGCTCGAAAAGCTTCTTCCGGGCCATAACAAGATGAGGATAATCCGTCTGCGCCTAGCCCTACCCATGCAAAAAAGGCGATCAAGGACATTTGATGGAAGATTTTTTTATCTTCTGGGTTTTTTGCTTTCCCTATGGCTAATCTTTTAAGACTGTTGAAGAAAGACATTCCAGAATTATACAATACGCCGCTTGTATTGCAAATTTTTCTCTGTCATTTTATTCTTGAAAGATTTTTGCAGATAGATATAATAGTGACTCCTTAATGGTGGTGGAGGAAATATTGATTAAGTTTTTGTGCCGCAATGAGTTTTATGTCATAAATATTTATTAAAATGTCACTAAGGAGCATGCCATGTCTGTTATTCAAGTTACGGAAAAGAACTTTGAATCTGAAGTTTTGAAGTCTTCGGTGCCGGTTTTAGTCGATTTTTGGGCAGAGTGGTGCGGGCCTTGCAAGCAGCTAAGTCCTATTGTTGATGAGCTTGCCGCGGATCTTAATGGCAAACTGAAAGTTGTTAAAGTTAATGTGGATGAAGCTAGCGAGCTAGCAGCACAGCACAGTATTATGTCAATTCCGACTCTGATGGTGTTTAAAAACGGAGAAGCTGTCGATCAGTTCGTCGGTGCTATGGGTAAAGCGCAGCTTTTGGCCAAAATTCAGCCGAATTTAGGTTAATCGTCTTTTCTAAGGAAAATTATGTTGATTACTTTTTGTAAATCAAAAATTGCTCACGCGACCATTACGCAGGCAGAATTGTATTATGAGGGCAGCATTACCATCGATGAAGCGCTTCTCAAAGCGGTAGATATTGTTCCCGGCGAAAAAGTTGAAGTTCTTAATATTAACAATGGTAATCGTCTGGAAACGTATGTCATTGCGGGTAAGGCCGGATCCGGTTATGTTTGTTTAAACGGTCCAGCGGCGCGTATGGGTTGTGTCGGTGATAAGATCATTATTCTGAGTTATGGCTTGCTTAATAAAACAGAAGCTAAAAAGGCCAAGACTAAAATTATATATCTCGACGAAAAAAATCATATTCGTAAATAATTCCTTTTGTAGGATTCATCAATTCTTTCAATGATCCCGAAATTAAATATCCGTACTTACGGCGATCCGGTTTTAAGAAAAAAAGCATCAGCTGTCTTGCATGTTGGGTCCAGTGAAAGGATGCTCATTAAAGCCATGTGGGTGGCGATGTACGAAAATAAAGGCGTAGGTTTAGCTGCTCCACAGGTTGGAATCAGTCAACAGATTTTTGTCGCGGATGTCGGCGACGGTCCTATTGCGATTATCAATCCTAAAATATTGAAGAAAAGTGGCAGTGAAAAGATGGAAGAAGGTTGCTTGAGTATTCCTGATATCAAGCTTAGTATCCGTCGTCCGAAAGAGATTTTAGTTCAATATACCGATGAGAATAATCAAAAGATCGAGAGGCATTTGACTGATTTGTTGGCGCGGGTTTTTATGCACGAAAATGATCATCTCAACGGCAAGCTTATCATCGATTACGCAACATTGGCGCAAAAAGCAAGGTTGCGTAAAAAATTGCTCGATATCAAGAATAAGGTTCATTAATTATGTCTTCTGCACCAGATGTCACGCGCTTGCCGCAGTGGTTTCGACAAGAAATTCCTGATATGCAACGCATCAGCCAGATGAAAGGATCATTCCGGGAAAAACGTCTTCACACCGTTTGTGAGAGTGCCCATTGTCCTAATTTGGGCAAATGTTGGGGGCAGGGTGTTGCGACGTTTATGATTTTAGGCGAAGTATGCACGCGGGCTTGTCGTTTTTGTGCGGTAAAGGCGGGATTACCAAATGAATTGGATTTGGCGGAGCCTCACAATGTTGCGCTAGCTGTTCAGGAACTTAATTTGCGATATGTTGTTATTACATCGGTAGCGCGCGATGATCTCAAAGATGAAGGCGCAACGCAGTTTAGTGAAACGATTTCTGAAATTCGTCGTTTGATGCCGCACACAAAAATCGAAATTTTAATTCCCGATTTTTCTAATAAGATGGAAAGTTTACAAATAGTTGTCGCGGCAAAACCAGAAGTCGTCAGTCATAATCTTGAAACAGTTCGGCGGCTTTCGCCTAAAGTTCGTCCGCAGGCTCAATATGATCGTTCTTTGGCTGTTCTTAAGAATTTTAAGGATTTGGATGCTAATATTTTTACCAAGTCGAGCTTAATGGTTGGTCTTGGTGAGACGGATGAAGAAATGAAATACGCTATGGCAGACTTGGCGGAGGTAGGTTGTGATATTTTAACGGTGGGACAATATTTGGCGCCGACACAATTGAAACGTCATTTGCCTGTTGTGAAATTTATCGCACCCGAAAAGTTTAAGGAATACGAAGTGATTGGCTATGAAATGGGTTTCAAGCATGTGATGTCCGGCCCGCTTGTGCGCAGTTCGTTTATTGCGGAAGAAGGTTACACCGAAGCCATGCGGGCATTACAAGAAAAGTCTGTTCTTTAATTTATGAGCGATCAATTCAAAAAAATTCTTAGCAATGCCATTCCCTTCGTTCTTAGCGGTGGATTGCTTTGGTTTCTTTTTACGAAAATAGATTTTCCTCACACCGTCGCTGTTATAAAGTCTGCGGATATCCAATTTATTCTGTATGCCCTCGTTTTTTTTGTCCTTATCAATTTTATTTTGATTATTCGGTGGTTTGTTTTTATTAAAGCGTTGGAGCTGAAAGTAAAATTCTCGACGGCGGTACGATTTTATCTTATCGGGCTTTTGGGGAATTCTATTTTGCCGGGAGCGATCGGTGGAGACCTTATTAAGATTCTTGGGTTGTGTTCCGGCACAAAAGATAAACCTAAAGTCGTCGCATCTGTCTTATTAGATCGTTTAAGCGGATTTGCCGGCATGGTTGTGGTTGCCTCGGTGACTTTTATTTTAGGCTTTAAGATGATTTCGAATCTTTCGGTTGTGATCTTGATTGTTTGTATGGCGCTTGCATCGACAGTCATTGGTGTCGTTTTGTTTAATGAAACGGCATATTCTTTTTGTTGCCAAATTTTTGGTCGTTTTCCAAAGTTCAAAGATAGTTTGATGCGAATGCATTATGATATTGCCCTTTTAAAAGGTCGTCAGGGAGCAGGATATCAGGCGATCTTTTTGTCCGCGCTTTCACAATTGACGCTTGCTGTTACATATTTTTTGATTGCCAAGGCTTTGCATCAAGATGTTCTATTTTTTTATTTTCTAATCTTTACTCCTCTTATTTGTGTTGTCTCATCGGTGCCTTCCATAGGTGGCTTGGGTGTGCGTGAAGCAGGTGCGGCTTACTTTTTTGGAATTGTCGGTGTTGCCTCCGGAATTGGGGGGAGTATAACATTCATCAGTTTTCTCTTCATGCTTTTAGTCGGTATTTTTGGGGGATTATATTTTGTATTGACTCGACCCCAAAAATCGATCGTGCAAGTCTCCAATTAGTGGAAAATTTATTCAATGTCATTGCATTTTATTCTAGACGGTTATAATCTGGTAAAGCAGGACGCAAATTTTGCGGTACTTAAGCTTGAGGCAGGCCGTTTAGCGCTTTTAAAGTTGATTGAAAGTCGTAAATTGCAAGGCAGTGACAGCAATCCGGTTACGGTTGTTTTTGACGGACAATTAGGTCATACCGAGGAACGTTACTCTGCGGGAATTAACGTGGTTTTTACTAGCGTGGAAACCGCGGATGATTGGATAAAGCGTTTTGTTGAAGATTCGCAAACGCCTAAAAATATCGTGGTTGTTACCGATGATCGCGAAATTCGTTATTTTGTGCGTGCTTTAGGGGCGGCTTTGATGGGTACGCGTGAGTTTTTGGAAGGACGTGGTTCTCGACGACGTGAAGCAGATCGGGCGAGGAAACTCAAAAGAATTCAAAGCGATAAGAAAAATATTTCCAGCGTTGTTGAAGATAAAATCACTTCCGAGATGAGTCGGGTTTGGCTTAAGGGTAAAAAATGACACAATGAGTTTTATTTTTAATCATTTTATAAAATTTATCGCAGGTGTTGGCGAAGCGCTATTTTTTCTATTGGATGTTGTTAAATATATCATTCTTGGGAGGATTCGCTGGAGTGAAGTTTTAAAGCAAATTTTTGAGCAGGGCATTCAATCTGTTGTGATCATTTGTTTAACGTCGATGGCGTCGGGCGCGGTTTTAGCTTTGCAAAGCTATGTTATGCTCAATCGGTTTGGTTCTAAGGAATTGGTTGCGCAGCTTGTGGCCTTATCTTTGGTGCGGGAATTGAGCCCGGTTTTTAGTTCTTTTGTTTTTACGGGAAAAGTTGGCGCGCGCATTACCGCGGAATTGGGTACCATGAAAGTCAATGATCAGTTGACTGCAACGCGAGCTATGGGAGTTGATCCTGTTGAGTTCTTGGTTGTGCCGCGTATGGTTGCCTGTTTTTTAGTTTTACCGGGCTTGGTTGTTCTTTCTGAAGTTGTCGGAATTTGGGGCGGATATATGGTTGGTGTTTATAGTGCCGGAATTTCCAGCTCGACATATATTCATCAAACTTTGAGTGCCGTTGGAATGGTCGATTTCTTTAGTGGATTTACAAAAACATTTTTGTTCGCGCTTTTGATTTCATGGGTCGCTTGTTATCAAGGTTTTAAAACCAGCGGTGGATCTTTGGGTGTTGGTCAATATACGACTAAAGCGGTCGCATTGTCATATATTTTAGTAGTTGTTTCTAACGTTTTTGTAACAAAAATCATTTTAGTGTTTTGGGGTTAACAGGGGAGGGTTCGCGTGGTGAAAAATATTATTTACACTCTTGGAATCATGTTTGTGGTGGGGACTGTTAGTCTTGGGTGTAGTTCTACGTCGGAGAATGAGGGAAGTTTTACGATGTATAAATTCAAGACTCCAGAATCTGAATGGATTCGTAATGGCGAGCCGATTGAGTTTGAAGGTGAATTGTGGTATCCGCGCGACAGTGTTGATATTTTAACGGACTCGGAAGTGACGCCCTTGGGTGTATATCGTGACGTCCCCTATTATTTGCAAACCATTGATGTCCGTCCGTATGATCGTCTGTATACGAAATTTGGTAAAAATAAGTTCCGTCTTTTTGAGACTAAAAATCAAAATGATAAAAGTAAACAAGCTTTTTAAACAATTTGGAAGTCAGGTCGTCTTAAACGAAATCAGCTTTGAAATAAAGCCGGGTGAACTTTTGGTTATTTTAGGCGAAAGTGGGTCGGGGAAAAGTGTACTTTTGCAACACTTGATTGGATTGATTAAGCCGGATCATGGCGTAGTTGAAATCGAAGGACGTGATATTACCAAATTACGTGAAAGTGATCTTTTGCGTGTCCGTCGAGATATGGGTTATCTTTTTCAGGACGGCGCTTTGTATGATTTTATGACGGTGTATGAGAATGCCGCTTTTCCTTTACGAGAACACACGCGTTTAAAACGTAAAGATATTAAAACGAAAGTACTGGATATTCTTAAAATGGTTGATTTAAAAGGTGCTGAAGGTAAATTTCCTTCGCAACTAAGCGGTGGTATGCGAAAGCGCGCGGCATTGGCGCGGGCTGTTATTATGGATTCAAAAATTCTTTTTTGTGATGAGCCTACGTCGGGACTTGACCCGATTAAAAGTCGTAATATTATGGATTTGATTAACACGATTGTTCGTAAACTCAAGTGCACAACGGTAATTGCGTCGCATGACATTATTAATTCTTTGCGTATCGCGGATCGATTGATATTGATACGGCAAGGTCAGATTGTGGCTGCGGGAACACCAGCGGAATTGCGCTCATCGAAAGATGCGTATTTGCAAGAATTCTTTAATTAACCTGATTGTGGAGTTTTTTCTATGGAGCAAAACGATTTTTTAAAGAAATTTTTCGCGGGATTGTTCTTTATTCTCTGCCTTGGTCTTGTCGCCGTTGTGGTTTTTGTTATCGGTGTTGAAAAGGGATTGACTCAGCCGAAATTTCATATGACTGTTGTTTTTAGCAAAGTCGGGGGGTTGACTGTAGGCGCGCCGGTACGATTGTCGGGGGTCACTGTTGGGACTGTCAGAGATATTGGTTTTCTTGATAAGGAAATTGCCGGTCGTGACGTTGAAGTTAAATTGAATCTGTATTCGAAATATCAAAAGCAGCTTTTTAAGAGTGTCAAATTTGCGATTATTACTGAGGGAGTTCTGGGGCAAAAGATTCTTGAGATCACTACATCGCCGGGATTTCGACGTACAGATTTAACGCGAACAGTTATCGGGGTGGATCCACTTGATGTGCAGAATTTGACGGAAACTTTTGGTGACGCAGCTGGGTCGCTTTTGGAAACGTCCAAGTCAATTAATGAAATGATTCGTGAAATTAAAGATGTTTCTGGGTCAACTAAGCGTCTCTTAAATCGTCTTGAACAGCGGGTTATTGATGGCAATTTGTTTAAAGTTTTTTAATTGTTGGGAGGGTCTATGTTTGTTTTAGGAAATTTTGTTATCGCTGTTGCTCAGATTACCAATATTCTTTTGACGGCTTTGTATTGGCTGATCCTTGTGCGGGCACTGATCAGTTGGGTCAATCCCGATCCATTTAATCCTATTGTTCAGCTTTTGCATCAGGCGACAGAACCGATTCTAGAGCCCATTCGTCGTTTTCTTCCGTCGTCAGGAATTGATTTTTCACCTCTTGTTGCTTTTTTAGTGATATTTTTTGCGCGGTCATTTATTGTGGGTACGCTTCTGGATATTGGTTATCGTTTGCAATGACGTTTTTTTAAACCTTGCAAAAGCCAAGTATTTTGTGTATAAATCTTTAATATTCAAGTCACACCATAAGGAGATTTTATATGTTTGATAAGATGAAACAGTTGATGGAAATGAAAGGCCAAGCGGATCGGCTTAAAAAGGAATTGGATGGCGTGACCGTTGAAATTGCGGAAGTTAAGGGCATCAAGATTTCAATAACCGGAAGCCAGGAAATCAAAGCGATTGATATTGACGAGGCACTTCTTACTCCGACGAATAAAAAGCGTATTGAGGCGGATTTGATGAGAAGTCTTAATGTGGCGACGAAAAAAGTTCAGCAGGTCGCCGCGCAGAAGATGATGTCCGCGATGCCGGGTTTAAGATAAATTCAATTAAGGAGGATTCATATGCCGTATGATGCATCATTAGATAAAGAAACATTCAAGGTGACCAAGGAATTTGGCGAAAGCCGTGTGACGGTTGGGGTTTTTTCTTATAATAATGGCGAGAAGAAATTGCAGATTTCCCGCGAAAATCGTGATCAAAATAATGAGTGGCGCTTTGCTAAACTTGGCCGTATGAATAAGGCGGAAGCACAGGAAGTCGCTCCTCTTATTATGAAGGCTATCGAAAGTATGTGACGCCTCGCGTCTTTTTTTTGCTGCTTTACGCGAGGTGTCATATCGTGGTTTTACAAAGCCACGGTATAAGCGATGTGTTTATAGTTAGAAAAATTAATTGAAATAATTCTTAGGAGTAATATGGGACAGGAAATTTATTTAACGCGCGCAGGTTACGAAAAATTACGAGTTGATTTGGAGCAATTAAAGACGACGGAACGTCATCGTATTTCCAAAGCGATCGGTGAAGCGCGGTTGATGGGGGACATTTCTGAAAACGCTGAATATGATGCGGCTAAGGACGCGCAGGCGCATTGTGAAGCGCGTATTGCTGAACTTGAAGCCAAGTTAGCGAATGTTCGTATTATTGAGGATCAAAAAATTGCGGGCGATAAAGTTTTGATTGGTGCTTTGGTGTCCTTAAAGGACATTGAGTCTGGTGAACAGATGAAGTATTTGATGGTTTCTCCCGAAGAAGCCAGTTATGAAGAAAAGAAAATATCGATTTTCTCGCCTATCGGCAAGGGTTTGCTTGGCCACAAGGTTGGGGAAAGCATTGATATCAAGGTTCCTGCCGGAATTCTCCGTTACAAAATCCTTAAAATTGAGCGTCCTCTATAACGAGTTGCGACTTAAATTAAATTGCTTTTAAGGGCAGTTTCGAGTATATTTGTGTTGTGTATCTTGTGTGTATTTCTCTTTTATCTTAATTTCACATTGAAATCTTTTATTTTTAATTTTAGTGGAGAGGAATGACTCTTTTGAAGGATTTGTTGTGTCACAGAAGAATATTGAGTGGCAAAAAAATCATCGCTAGCTTTATTTTGGCTATCTTTTTTGTTTCCTCGATCACGCCAGTAGGGGCGCAAATGGTGCCCGTCTCGGGAACTCGCGTCGGTTTAATCTCTGGCCTCGCCACGGATGGGCTCGGCATTCCCTCGGACATCGCTTCGCGGTCCTCGGTCAGCTTCCAACCGCCTGTGCTTTTGGGTCTCAAAATTCATCCTGAGAATCCGCTATTGTTTGACTTTATCGTTGATCAAGGGGAAAGCAGACTTTCAGAGGACGATCTTAAAGCTGAAACTGAAAAGCTCGTAAAATATTTTCTTGCCGCGTTAACTATTCCTGATAAAGAAGTTTGGGTCAATTTGTCGCCTTATGAAAAAGACCGCATCATTCCTGATGTTTTGGGTCAGACGACAATGGGTAAGACAATGCTTGAGCAAGATTATCTTTTAAAGCAATTAGCGTCTTCGCTTACTAATCCCGAAGAAAAGTTAGGACAGGAGTTTTGGGGTAAGGTGAAGGCACAAGTTGGTGGAAGTGATGTGCCAATGAATACGTTTAATAAAGTTTGGATTGTCCCGCAAAAAGCTGAAGTTTTAGAAAGCCAAGGCATTGTCTTGGTTGGCGAAAAACGTTTGAAAGTTATGATGGCGGATGACTACACTGCGATGAATATGTCATCCCCGCAATCTCAATCTCTGTCATCCCCGAATGCTCAATCTTTGTCATCCCCGCAATCTTTAAGCGGGGATCCACTGGCAAAGAATGGATTCCCGATTAAAGATTTCGGGAATGACAAAAATATTAAAGCATTCGGGAATGATAACAGCAACGTTTCCTCCCAAGTCTTTCGCGACGTGATCCTTCCTAACATCGAAAAGGAAATCAATGAAGGCAAGAATTTTGCTGATGTTCGCCAGATTTATAATTCCGTCATTTTAGCCGCGTGGTATAAAAAAGCACTCAAGGAAAGTTTATTGGGAAAAGTTTACACTGACAAAGGTAAGGTCGCGGGCGTTGAAACCGATGACAAGGATATGAAGCAGAGAATTTATGAGCAATATTTGTCCGCGTTTAAGAAGGGCGTGTATAACCTTATTAAGGAAGAGTCTGATGTGATAAGTGGTGACATTATTCCTCGTAAGTATTTTTCGGGAGGAGAAAACTTTGCTGATGTCGCCAGTATCATTTCTTCGAGTACTGTAACATTGCCGCAGGCCGGACGTTTGATTTCTAATAAGAAAACTCAGCTAGCGAAGGTTCAGATGGCTTTGGAACAACATGAATTTGATCAATTGCAGAGTCGTGTTAATGTTATTGCGTCGACGGGTGTTTTTGAAAGAGATAACTACATTTTCTTAAGATCAGGAAAGCTTTTTGAAGAAATGCGCATAAATGATGTCAAGGAATTGTCTCCGGTGGATGTAGATCCTAAAGACATGAACTTTATGTATCATGCTTTTAACCGCGTTTATGAGGCATTATCTAATCGCGTGATTGAAGAAATTATTGCATATTTAAGTCAGAGAAATATTCCGGTAAATGATGGGGACATTACAATAGGTTTGACCGACAAAATTATTAGAGGTTTTGTAGAGAAAATTGTCACTGCTAAAAGTGAAGTACACAATGCTTGGATGCATGCCGCCCAATCAAATCCACTACGATGGAATACGAAAGAAGCAATTAAGAGTCGGTCAAATCAAATATTGACAAGTGTTGGTTTAGGCGGTAGCCATCCATTGCATCCACGGATTAGCGAAAAACTTATTTTATCTTTGCTTGATCGTGAGTTTTTAAATAAATGGCATAATATGAATAAACCGCCGGAAAGCGCTTCATCCTCAATCAGGCAAGATGAAAGACTTGCTCTTGGACCAATTGCGAATCAGTTTTTGACGAGATTTATGACGCAGGAGGAAGCTCATCAAGTTCCTCAAGATATTCGGGATTTTGTGGCGGGATTATTGCGAGCGGCTTTCTTGGGTGGTGAGATTTGGTATGAAAAAGCAACTTTTGCGGATGGTGCGCAAGGTTATGCTGTGAAATTAAAACAAGGTTTTACAATTTTTGAGTATAAGGCTAATCAGGAAATATATCAAAAAATTGGTGTCTTGGATGCGCAAGAGGAATTCAATTTGGTTGTTTTAAAAGTATCGCCTGATTTTGTTCGGAGGATTGAGGAAGAAGGTGGCAAGCTTGCATCGCTTTATGAGAAACTTGCCTTTCAGCGTGGAGTCAAAACAGCCCTTGTTGATGTTGAAAGAAAGCGATTGATTTATACCATTTTGGACTCGCAGAACCCTGAGAATTCTTTAAAGAATTTTGAAGATTTTGTTACAAAATTTGAACAAGAGGAATTGTTTTTTGCAGAGGTAGACGCGCACGCGCAGCAACTGGAAATTAGTCCGATTAGGGATGCCATGATAGAGGTTACCGGTAATGATGCGGCAATGCGGGAAGTATTGTTATTGACGTTTGATAGTCTGGAAAAGGCTTTTGGCAAAGACACGATATTCTTGAGTGGAGAATTTGACTATATCGGATTTCTTTATGCAATTAAGGCAGCTGTAAAAGAGGAGATGCAATTTACAGTTAATGATGAGAAGTCTAAAATTGATAGGAAGTATATGCTGATCAGTTTAGATTTGGCGAGCGGGATTTTGAATACCAATGATGTTCAAAAAGCAATTGCAGATTTTGGGACTTTTACAGAAAGTTTTCTAAATGATTTATTTGTAATCACTGACCGGGAAGTGTTGCGTGAGGATTTCGGAAAATTTGAATATATTGGTGCGGAAATTAACGCGCATTTTGATAAATTGCTGGCGATTTCAGGTGAAATTGAAGTCGCATTGCGCCAATATACGTATATTTTAGGAATGGCAGCGGGTTATTTGTCCGTCGCGTCGAGTTCTGCGGAGAGTGATCCGTATTTTAGTCATTTAAAACAGGGGATAGAGGATTTTACTGGTATCAGATATGAGGGGTATTATGTTGCAGGAATAAAAGGAATTAGCGATACAGATAAATATAAGGCCGCCGTGCAGTTGTTGGATCCGAACGGCACGGGAAATGAAGCGGAATATCAAATCGAAAATTTAGTTAGCGCAATTCAAGAAGCCGTTTCTGCGCATGCAGAGAAGGCTGGTCAAGATCTTTCTGATTTTGATAAGAGGAATTTAGTAAGAAATTCGCGCTATTTTGTTGATCAGTTTATTGGGTTTGTTGAAAATAATCCTCCGATAATTTCATCGAGCGGGGTGACCACTGAGCAATCCAAGATAGTAGCTTCCGCCCCGACAATTGAGCGCGTCGGTGGTATCGACTTTGACCCGACGAATATGAATTTGCAAATTAAGCGTGATGGGCGCGGTGTGCCGCTGCCATTGCCACAACAGAATTTGGAACAGATCAATATTCAAGGTTTATTTCCAGTCATTATTAATATCGTGCCTGTTAACGCGCAGACTTTGCCGATCTTTTTAGGTCAAGCTCCTGCGGAACCAGCGAGAGAACCAGAGTTGGCGATGAGTACGGTGAGTTAATTTTTCTTTTTTTCTGAAAGGATACTGCTAAAAACCCAGAACAGGGTCAGCGGTAAAAGGGAAAAGAGAATGCGATTAAGCGAGACAGATAACCACCATTTGATTTCAAAGTACGTGTTAATTTCATAATACGCTAAAATCACGCCGAAATATATAAAGAGAAAAATTGCCACAAGAAAGTTTTCGGTCCAAAGTTTTTTTCCCCCGAGTAGCCCGCCGAGTAGAATTAAAAACCATAGTCCATTCCATTTTCCACTTTTAAATTCGGTTCCCAAATACATGAAAATGACTTGCAAGCGTTCCCACGTTGCGGGTTTTAATGTCGATGTCAGGCCGTTGATAAAAGTTTGATTGCCCGGGGAATACAAGACATGGAAAGCAAGTGTCGGTAAAGACGCGAGAATAAATCCGATAAAGAACAATTTAGTATTCGCAGAAGAGAAAACGTTTTGTTTCTTAAAGATGCTCCATGTTGTTAACGATACAACTAGAGCCCCTAAGATTAGCGCCGCGATGAGACCCTCAGGTTTGGTAAATCCTAAAAAACCGTTAAAAATTCCTGATAATAAAGCTAAATAACTTTTTTTGTGTTTTTGTGCTTCCAGCAATGTCATTATTCCCGCCAAGAGATAAAAAGACAGCACAATATCGCAATACTGTGTTGTGGCAAGTAAATTGAAAAACGGTAAAGTCAAAAGCAAAAGTCCGGGAAGAATGCTAAAAAGATTTTTGGTCCGCTCCCATAAAGCACTGCACAATAATCCCGCCGTTAAGCCTGTGAATAAGAAAGATGTGATTAAAGGAAGAATAGAAACGGGTTTTTCGGTAAAAAGCCAGCCCCAGACATTGATCAAAGGCAAAAGAAGAGGATAATGTGGACTGCTGCGCCAAAGTTCGGGTGAAAAAAGGTTGTGCCAGTTGTCCTCGGCCAAAAGTAGAAATTTTGCTTTAAAATTCCAGACCTGCCATGCGTCCCAGCCGCCATGAGGATAAAACAAAGCCTGTTTAAAAACACAAGCCAATATGATGATGCCAAGAATGAGTAAAGCAGATTTTTGCCATGACCATTTGGGTGGAGTGAACTTAACGCTGTTATTCCCCCAGAGGAAAGCGCGATTAAAGAGGAGTGCACAGAGAAGCAAAAGATGAATGTTGATAATGATTTGTGGTTCTAAACGATTTAAAAATAGAAAACTGCCAAATGTCATATAGCTGCTTAAACCTAAACCTAAACCCGCGCCAAGAATGATTTTTAAATATAGATTTGGTTGTGTTTCTTTTTTAAGAAACAGGCTTACGATAAGAAAACCGATTGTAAAAGAGATAAAAAAAGGCAAAAAGATCATGGCTGTTGCCTACTCATGTTTTTATCAATTATTGAAATCATGTTAGCTTTTTGTGTGTCGACTATGTTGGGATTATGCGCAATAATAATGCCATATTGATTGCCCTTGAGTGCTTTGGCGCCGATTTCTTTGATTTTATTAAGTGCGACGACTGGAGAACTGCAATTAAAGATAATAAATTCGTGATTGGTATTGTTGAGATCTAAAATGCTGGGAGCAAGAATAAGCTGTGCTTGCGCAAACTGCATTGCGGCATGGTTGTCGTCGAGGCTTTTATCCGTGTAGTAACCAATGTAAGGTGCGTTTTGGGTGATCTTTTCGATTCCACGAAACCAGTCGCCCTTGAAAGTATAAGGATATCGTTGGCGTAGCCGATGATTATTGATTGTTTCCTTGGCTAATGTGTAGAGATTAAAGACTAAAAGCACGGAGGCCGCCGTCAGGAAAATATGCTTTTTGTTAAAGTCGAGATTAGGGCGTAATTTATTTTGCTTCATTGTCGTTGAGAAAAGACCCTTGATACCAGTGTCGTATGATTTATTTTGTATTTCATAGATTCTATCTGGAAAAATGAGATAAATATAAAAAAATATTATTTTTAAGTTAACAGAAATTGCCTATAATGGCGGTAGCAATTCATTTAATTTTGACTCATCAAGGAGGTTTCTTTGATCCGTTTAGGCATTATTGGTTGCGGCCATTGGGGGCCCAACCACATCCGTATTTTTAATCAAATCGCGAACTCCCAAGTCGTAATTTGTGCTGATCTCGATGAAGATCGATTAAAATCGATCAAAGCGCTTTTTCCGACGATCAAGACTACCAAAAATTATCAGGAAATTTTAAAAGACAGTACAGTTGATGCGGTATGTATCGCGTCTCCGACCAATACGCATTTTCAATTTACAAAAGAGGCACTTGAACATGGTAAACACGTTTTGTGTGAAAAACCGCTCGCATTGCATCCTGAGGAATGTTTAAAGTTAAAAGAGATCGCCCATCAGAATAATAAATTGCTCATGGTTGGTCATATTTTTGTTTTTAATCCGGGCATTGTCCGCCTAAAAGAATATATCCAGTCCGGTGAGTTAGGCACGATTCAGTACGCGCATTCAGAACGTACGAATTTGGGTCCTTTCCGTTATGATGTCAATGCGTTATGGGATTTAGCACCACACGACATTTCTATTTTTGATTATCTCTTTGAAAGCGCGCCATTGAAAGTTTCGGCGTGTGGCCAAAAATGTTTAGGCAAAAGTCTCGAAGATGTGGCTTTTGCGTCGCTGGAGTATCCCGGCAAAATTATGGTTAATATTCATGTTAGCTGGCTTGATCCTAAGAAAGTCCGACAGATTACGATTGTCGGCGATAAAAAGATGGTTGTGTGGGATGATCTTGATAATTTAGGCCCAATCCGTCTGTACGATAAACACGTTGAGCGCACAGCAAAGTTTTATGAAAGTTATGGTGAATTTCAACTTTTATCCCGTGAGGGAAGTATCACAATTCCTAATATGGGTTTTCATGAACCGTTAAAAATTCAGGCGCAGTATTTTATTGATTGTATGCAAAGCAATAAACAGCCGGAACGCGCGGATGCTGAAAAAGGATTTCAAGTGGTTCGTACATTATGCGCGACACAGCGTTCGATTGAAAAAGGCGGCATGCCCGAGGTAATTTTGTAATGTGGAAGAAAAATTATTTTCAGCATCCCAATGCTTTGGTTAGTTCTAAAGCTACGGTTGGTGATGACACGCGGATTTGGGCTTTTGTCAATGTTCAAGCGGGAGCAGTTATCGGCCGCGAATGTAATGTGTGCGACGGATGTTATATTGAAAAAGGCGCGGTCATTGGCGATCATGTGATTCTTAAGAATGGTGTTAATGTTTTTGAAGGTGTGACAATTCAAGACAATGTTTTTTGCGGAGCGAATACGGCTTTTACGAATGATCGGCATCCGCGCGCGGTTCGTCGAGATCCGTGGGTTTTAGAGCAGACGCTAGTTAAAAAGGGCGCGTCGATTGGTAGCAATGCAGTCATTTTATGCGGAATCACGATTGGTGAATACGCAGTCATTGGTGCCGGAGCGATCGTGACCAAATCTGTCGGGGATTATGAAATCATTACCGGTAATCCCGGCCGGTCTGTGGGGTATGCGTGCCGTTGCGGCCGCAAGCTTTCCGGTGATCATTTTTGTGCAGCCTGCCGACAACAGTACATATTTTCTGACAACAAACTTCGCATCAAAGAATAGATTTACTTTTATGAATAAAGTTCTGGTCTGTCCGGTCGCTTATAATGAAAACGTCAAACTTAAGAATGTCATTGGTCGGTTTCTTAAGTCTCCGGTTTATGGAAAAGTCGATTATTTGATTGTTGATGACGCGTCGGATGATGGAACCAGTGAAATGATTCACTCATTTGCGTCGCACGGTGTGCAAACGATTAAACAGTCTCAGCGCATGGGTGTTGGGGCCGCCATTCGAACTGCGGTTAAGCACGCGGTGGATAAAGGTTATGAGATTTTGGTTATTATGGCGGGTAATGATAAAGATAATCCTGACGAAATTCCACAATTGCTTGCGCCGATTATTGACAAAGGCTTCGATTTGGTTCAGGGGTCACGTTACATCGGGGGTAATCGTATCGGCGGAGACATGCCGTTTTATCGAAAATGGGCGACACGATTGCATCCATTTCTTCTTTCCGTTGCTGTTGGTCGTAAAGTCACGGATAGCACGAATGGTTTTCGGGCGATGCGCTTATCGCTCTTTAAAGATGCGCGAATCAATCTCGATCAAGAATGGCTCAACACGTACGAGTTAGAACCATATATCCTTTTTAAAACGATACGATTAAATTATCGTTTTTGTGAGGCGCCGGTTACTAAAATTTATCCCGCGAAAAGTTTGGGATACACGAAGATGAAACCTATTGTGGGATGGTGGAGTATATTAAAACCGATCTTTTATTTGGGGCTTGGCATTAAGAAATGAAAAAATGTAATCGCTGTAAAATTGTTTTTCATAGCGATGAACGCCTGCGCTGTCTTTATTGCGACACGAATTTATTGACTGTCGAAAAAGATGATACTTTGGGATTTCGGGATGATAAAGATTTTGATCCCAATCTTGTCGGTGGCGATATTAAACGCGAAGTCTCAGTGCTTAAGGAAATTTTAAGTGAATGGGAAATGGGCGAGTTTCTGCGTGCCCAATATGTTGTTGGGACATATTTTAAAGTCAGAACTTTTAAGTTTTTGTATGCTTTTAGCCGTAATCATTTTAGAATGGGCAGGGATTATAAACGACTTTTGATCCAGCCATTGAATATTACGTCATTCTTAATTGTCCCGTGGGTCATCGTCGATGTTTTGGATTCTTTTTTTATCAGATTAACTTACAATGCGTATTGTGAAAAATGTGGATGGAAATTCCGTCAGGTGCACGCGACACAAATACATGACCCTGAGGAGTGTGAATATAATCAGGAATATTCGCGCATTGTAACCGAGATTTTAAGCGGGAATGTCAATAAAACCGAAGGCTTGATTAAAGAAAGCGCGTATCGCAAGATTCGTACGGGTAAGCGCAGCGCGTACAAGGATCTTTGTTCTCGACGGAGCGCAACGGGATGGTTTATGGATGTGATGTGTATATGGCTGTCAATTCTTGCGCTACTTGTGGGTGCAGTTGTAGTTATTTTTCCGATATTTATGAAATTTGGAAGTTTTATGACGTCGGATCTTTAGTGTTTTCTAACTTAGGAGAAAAAATGAAACCTTTTATCATGTGTATAGGAATTTTGATTGTGGCTGGTTGTACGACAGAAAGCCCGGTGACACATATTATTCGCGACCGAGAATTTAGCCAATATCAGGCGACTCTTGATGAATTGGAAAGTGAATATCTTCGCAAAGAAATCAGTTACGCTGATTATTTAGAGAAAAAGAAATATGTCGAGAATAATTATCAAAAGCAAGTTGATACACGTCGGACAACGATTCAGGATGCCAGTAGTATTCGCTTAAATACTGAGTTGGGTCAATGAAACTTTACGGTCGTAATCCTGTTCTAGAGCGAATTAAATCGAATCCGCGGAGTATTTTAAAAATCTTTGTTCAGGCGGGCCATCCGGAATCAGCTTACGTTCATGAAAAAGCTAAGAAATATGGCATTCCTGTGAATGTGGTTCCGGGATCGAAAATGTTAAAGTTGGCGCGTGATGTGAATTCGCAAGGTTTGCTCGCGGAAATTGAAAAATTTTCATATTTGCCTTTACCGGATGTTCTTGAGGCCGCAAAAAAGAAAAATGCTACGCTGGTTTTTCTTGATGAGCTCAATGATCCTCAGAATTTAGGCGGTATTATGCGCAGTCTTGGTTGTTTGGGAGATTTTTATATTGTTTTACCGACGCATCATTCGGTTGAAGTCACGGAAACCGTTTTGCGTGTGGCCTGTGGCGGTGATAATTATGTGGGGGTCAGCAAGGTTGCTAATATTGCAATTGCGCTTGCTAAAGCCAAAGAAGAAGGGTTTTGGATTGCCGGTTCCGTTGTCAAAGATGGACAGGATTTGATGGAAACCAGATTTCAATTTCCACTCGCGCTTGTTATTGGTTCCGAGCAAAAAGGAATTCGTGATGTGATTCGTAAACAGTTGGATTTGTTGGTCACAATTCCGATGGCAAACGCGCGTATGTCATTAAACGCGGCACACGCGACTACGATATTATGCTATGAGATTTTACGTCAACGTAAAAATGATACATCGCGATGAAAAAGACTAAGTCAAAAGTGTTAAAAAGTAAATCCCAGCCATCATTAGAAGCTGCGGTTGATTTTTTTGCTGAAGCTGGTCTTTTGAAGCATGTGAAGCGAAGCGGTTGGTGGGTCGCTGGTATCAAAGATCCTGAATCGGTCGCGGAACATTGTTTTCGCACGGCAGTGATGGGTTTTTATCTTGCGCATCTCGAAAATATTGACCCTTACAAAGTTGTGGTGATGGCGCTTTTTAACGATATTCATGAATCGCGGATTAATGATTTGCACAAAATGGGGCATTATTATATTGATTTTAAGGGCGCGGAAAAAAAAGTTTTTAAGGATCAAGTCGCTAATATCGACGGGAATATACGTTTGGTTCTTGAAAAGATGCGCAAAGATTATGATGAGCAGCAGACTAAAGAAAGTATTGTTGCGCGTGATGCGGATATTCTTGAATGTCTTTTACAGGCCAAGGAATACTATGATCGAGGGCATACGGGCGCCAAGCTTTTCTTTAAGCGGGCGCCGGGATATTTGAAAACGAAAAGCGCGCAAGCGATGTGGAAGAGCATTGCCAAGTGGGACAGCCATGGATGGTGGCAAAATGTTGTGAAATTTGAGCGATGAGCTTTAAGGTTGAATTAGATATGAATATAAAAATTATATTAACTTTTCTGATAGCTGTAACAATGAGTGGGTGCGCATCGCTTGGGAGTTATAATGCCGCGACTGGGCGCCAAGAATTGATTTTTATTTCCACGCCCCAAGAAGTCGCGATGGGTCAAACTGTACATAAGCAGATTACAGCAACGGAAAAACTTTCCAAAGATAGTGAACTTATTGCTCGTGTTAATCGCATTGGGAAGAAAGTTGCGTCAGCGTCAGACCGGCAGGACTATCAGTATCATTTTTATGTTATTGAGAAGAATGAAATTAATGCTTACACCGTGCCGGGTGGGGGTATTTATATATACACGGGATTGTTAAATGAGTTAAAGAGTGACGATGAAATTGCCGCGGTTTTGGGACACGAAATTGGTCATTGTGCGGCTCGTCATACGGTTAAGAAATTTCAAGCGGCACTGGGATATGATTTTTTAAGCGAAATTGTTTTGAGTAAGGTTGATCAGCAGATGCAGCAGCTTGCCGCCATGGGTTCTGGCGCGGTGATGACGCTCGTTACATCAGCGTATAGCCGCAGTGATGAATATCAAGCTGATCAATTAGGACTTAAATATATGCGGCGCGCGGGTTATGATTTAAATGGCATGGTTAAAAGTTTTGAGGTTCTTGCGAAAGAAGGAGGTGGGGGAAGCACGCCGCTTATTTTGCGGACGCATCCTTATATCGCTGATCGTATCAAGGCTGTTAAAGAAGAAATCGCCAAATCTCACAATTAAAGAGGATATAAGATGGAACGAATTGGAATCGCGGCCAGCAAGATTGCCAAAGGGAATTTATTTCTTTATAACGTATATGTGATCGTTTTGTCTTTTTTGTTATCATTGCTGCTATTTTTATTAGCCGGCTCGGCAATTTTTCTTGGTTTATGGGTCATCCGTTTAGTGATTGGACCGTTAATTCCGTCAATGAGTCAAAAACTTTGGAATGTGATTTTTAGTTTTTCATTAATTTCGCTGACGTTTGTCGTGACATCAGTAAGTTTGGTCGCGGTTTCCAAGAACATTAAATTTAAAAAGTGATCTTTTTGTCCTTATGAGTTTAGCAAGCCCTATATTGTGGTCAGATGTCCGACCGTTAATGGATGCCATGCCTGTTGGTGTTTTTCGGATTGATCTTGAGAACAAGCGCGCTTTTATTTTTGCGAATGATTGTCTAAATCGTATTCTCACGTATACGATTGCTGAGATTCAATCACTTTCTTGTGATGCGATATTCCCAGATAAAACGATTTTGCGCGCATTGATCGATCAGGCGATCAAGGATGGTTCTGCGTTTTGTCCGGAGATCGCTGTTCTGACGAAAACAAAACGTTCATTGTCCTGTTCACTTTCTTTGGTGGCAGTTAAGGAAGACAAATCCAAAGTTCGGTTTATCGACGGTATTTTGCAGGATCTTTCCGGCATTAAGCGGGTTGAGCGTGATTTTAAAGAATCAAAGGAACTTTTTCAGACGGTTTTTAATAGTTCCGCGGTTGCCATTATTGTCGCGGATGAATTTGGTAAAATTACAGCGTGGAATCCTTTTGTTCAGGAAATGCTTGAAATGGAAAAGATTGATATTTTCAATAAGGATGCGTGCGAACTTTATCCGCCCCAGGAATGGGATCGTATGCTTGCGCTGCGCAGCAAGGAAACCGGAATGGTTACGGATATTGAAACACAGGTTTATAAGAAAGGCGGCGTTGCTTTAGATGTCGCCCTCTCATTGTCGTTTATCAGGGACAGTGAGCAAAAAGTTATTGGAACGATTGCAATTTTGCGTGATATGACAAAACAAAAAATCGCGGAACGTAAGATTCGCGAGTCGGAAAATAAAATCCGTATTATTCTCGATCATTCCGCGGCGGCAATCACGTTGACTGATGAACAGGAAAGGATTATTTCTTGGAATCGCTTCACGGAGCAAATGTTGGGCAAGACCAAAGACGATATTTATTTGCAGCATATCAGCAGTTTGTATCCAGAAGATGAATGGAAAAAAATTCGTGCGGAAGGTATTCGTAAAACGGGTTCACGTCATCATTTCGAAACACGCGCGATTAAGAAAGATGGCACGATTATCGACGTGGATCTTTCTGTTAATATTCTTAAGGATTCCAATGATAATATTGTCGGATCTGTCGGTATCATGCAGGATATTACTGAACAGAAAAAAGTGCAGCAGATGCTCGTCAAAGCGAAAATAGCGGCGGAAGAAGCTAATAACTCCAAAAGCTTATTTTTGGCGAATATGTCGCATGAAGTTCGCACGCCGATGAATACGATTTTAGGGTTAGTCGACCTGACGCTTGATACACAGGGATTGACAGTCGAGCAACGAGATAATTTAAGTACAATTAAGAATGCGGGTGATGTTTTATTGAGCCTTCTTAATGATATTTTAGATCTTTCACGCGTTGAGGCTGGGAAAATTCAACTTGAAAATATTGAATTGAGTCTTTCGAATATTGTGCAAAGTGTCTGTAAAGGGCTTGAAGTTTTGTCGCGTCAAAAGAAATTGGAACTTGTTCGTGAGGTGGATTCATCCATTCCTGAAGTATTGATAGGTGACCCGGTGCGCATTCGTCAGATTTTGGTCAATTTGATTAACAATGCCATTAAATTTACATTTCAGGGGCAGATCACTACGCGGGTGAAGTTGATTAATATTGTTGATGGTGTGTGCGAATTGCAATTTTCGGTTAAGGACCAAGGGGTAGGAATTCCGAAGGATAAAGTTGAAACAATTTTTGAAGCTTTTACTCAGGCGGACGCGTCGACTACGAGGCGTTTTGGCGGAACTGGTCTAGGTTTGGCAATTTCGAAACGGCTTGTTGAAATGATGGGAGGGCGGATCTGGGCTGAAAGTGAAGAGTTTCAGGGTAGTACATTTATTTTTACCGCGAAATTTCGTGTTGCAGAAAATGTTAAAGCCGTCACGGCTGAAGCGGTCGAAGCAGTGCCAGTTATCAAAGAGACAAAAAATCTTCGGGTCCTTTTAGCGGAAGACAATGTTGTTAATCAGAAAATTGCGGCTAAAATGCTTGAAAAGAAGGGATGGTTTGTCAAGGGCGCGGAAAACGGCAAGCAAGTTCTGGAGTATTTGGAGCAGGAACAATTTGATGTTATTCTCATGGACGCGCAAATGCCGGTTCTCGATGGATTTGAAGCAACTCGGCTTATTCGTGAGGCAGAACAGAAAACAGGTAAGCATATTCCAATTGTCGCGTTGACCGCTCACGCTATGGCCGGAGACAGGCAAAAATGTTTAGACGCGGGAATGGATGGATATGTTTCGAAGCCGATTGATCGGCAAAAATTATATGAAGCTGTTGAAAGTGTCGTAACGTAATATTAAAAAAGGAATATTCATGAGTGAAGAAGTCATTGATTTACCGGAAGTCATGGAACGCGTTCAGGATGATAAAGAGCTTTTGCTCGAGCTGTTTGAAATCTTTACAAAAGATTATGTTCAGAAAACGCAGACATTGCGGAGTGCGATTACAGAAAAGAATTTTGAGGTGATTAAAGATATTGTTCACTCAATTAAAGGCGCGGCCGGAAATATTTCCGCTAAGGCTGTACATGCCACGTGCTTGAATATTGAAAAATTATCAGCGGAAAAGAATATCTCTGCTATTGAGTCAACCGTTCCGGTACTCGATGGAAACTTTAAGATATTGCAGACCCGTATGGCGGAAATTAAAAAAGAGTTTGGTTCTTGAACCCAAATTGAGGTTTTGAAATGCGCTCAATAATTGTTGCCACTGTTTTATTGCTCGTGCTTTTGACTTGCGTTTTCTATTATGTGTGTTTTACGCCGGCGCTTGTTTCGAAAGCAATACCAGCGGTAGTGGAAAAGTATTTTCCCAATGCCACATTGCAGTCTCTGCATATCGGCGGTCAGAGTTTTAAATATTCTGAAACTCTTAAACTTTCGGATATCACAGCACAGGTACAATGGAATGATCGTATTTACCAGTTTGACATTGATGAGTTGAATTTCACAAACTTTATGACTTTTACGAAAGAAAAGAAGTTGGCCGCATTGAGTTCGAGTGGGTTTACTTTTAAGAAAGACGGTTTTGAGATTCATAATGCCGCTTTCAATGTTAATCTTCAACTTGGCGCGAATTCTGTGGATAGTTTTGAATGCCAATTGCTCGACGGTAAAATTGATTTGATGCCATATCAATTGACAAATGTACAAGCCAAACTTCAGGGCAGTAAATTAGGTTTGACGATAACTGAAATTAAGGCTCAAGCTTATGGCGGACAGACGAAGGGGCAAATCAAATTGACTTTTTCGCCAAAATCTTCGGAAAATATCGAGATGGAATTTAACGGTGTTAAAAGTGATGCTTTGCAAGTGATATACAAGACAATTTTTTCGCAATTAACGGGCGAATTCAACGGCAAGATACGGTTAAGTCGCGTTGATCAACAAATTCAGGTTTTTGCCGTTTTGGCGGATATGTCTCGCGGTGGCACGATGAAATCGACGTTGGCTAAGAAGATTATTAATTATATGACGGATGAAGAAAACCGTTATGATCTTACGAGTCTGCTTGAGAAAAAAGGTGAATTTGCTTTTGATGCGGGCGAGTTTCGCATCCTCAATGTTAATCAAAACATTGCCGCGATTACAGTGACTTTAAATGATAAGAAGCAAAATCTGCGCGTCCATGAAACTATCAATATGGATATTTCCCGAGTTCTTCAGAAAACTGCTTGGAAAAATTAAGTCATGCGCAATGCCCTTTTAGCGTTATTGATTCTCGGAACAGCGAGTTATTTTAACGCTGTCGGTAATCCTTTTGTTCATGACGATATTGTTTTTATTTTAGAAAACCCTAAAGTTCACGATATTGCCAGTATATCGAGTGTGTTTGCTCCAAATTCTTTTGTTGCGCATGATATTGCCTTAGCGAATCCTTATTATCGCCCATTTCTGGATATTGTTTATCGTTTAGAATATTGGTTGTTTGGCAAATCTGCAGTCGGTTATCATTTGGTAAATATTCTTTTGCATTTTGCGAATGCGGTGCTGATCTTTGTTTTGAGTTTGCGTTTAACTCAGCGGCGAGGATTTGCTTGGTGTGTCGCGGCCTTATTTTTAGTTCATCCTGTGCAGACGGAAAGCGTCGCTTGCATTTCGGGGATTTCCAACCTGTTGTTTTCGTTTTTTATGCTTTGCGCATTATTGCAATATATGCGTACCGCCGATCAAAATCAAGAATACAGCTTGGGCAAGGAAGTCGTCAATTACAGTACGGCTCTCGTTTTTTTTGGCGCGGCCTTATTAAGTAAAGAACAGGCGATTGTTTTACCGTTGATTGTTTTGCTTTATGAATTTGCTTTTCCACGTCTTTCTGGAAAGAATAATGCCGGCTGGCGTTTGCGTTTTTCCGGTTTGATCATTGTCGCGGGAGGTTATTTGCTTTGGCGTAAACTGATCACGGGGGGATTTGCAACATCATTGATCGCGAATGTGGGCGAGTTTTATTTGCGGCTTAAGTCACTTGCGGGAATTGTTCTTAATCATCTGCACACTATTTTTTGGCCGATGGATCTCCATTATTATCGCAGCTACGATATTCTCTTACCATGGTTGTGGCCAATGGTTGGTCTGGTGTTTCTTGTCTTTGCTTGCATTTTGATATGGCGTGTTTTACCGAGAAGTCGTCAGCCGCTTTTTGCTTTTGGTCTTGGGTGGTTCGTTATTACTCTTTTACCGACGACAAGCATTATTCCATTGGTTCACGAATATTCCTTTATCGCGGCGTTTGAACATTTTCTTTATTTGCCGCTCGTTGGTATTTTGTGGAGCACTTTGGTTGTGTTGGAGTATTTCAGTGAACATGTTTTTCATAAAAGCAGTGTGCGATTAAAGAAAATAGTTATGGCTGTTGTTTTGGGTATTTGTGTTCTTCTGACATTTGTGCAGACGAAGATGTGGGCGTCAGAAACGGCGTTGTTTGAAAAAGCGGCACATTATGAAAATGATTTAGGGCGTGTGCATCTTCTTTTGGCGAAAGCATATTTTTCGCAACATGATTATCAAAAAGCAAAGGCTGAATTTTTAACAGCACGCAATATTATGACGAACTATTTGCAAAAAATACAAGATCAGCGTGTTAAACCATTTTATGTTGGGTTCTTAAAAGAAAGTCTTTTGGGAATTGCCGCTTGTGAGGAAGCGGTTGGAAACTTGGCGGGGGCAAAAGAGCAGTATGAGAAAATTGTAGTTATTGCTCCAGAGGATAGTGACGTGCAAAATTATTTCGGGTACATTATGGTTCGAATGGAAAAATGGGATGACGCGGTGATTCATTTTGAGCAGGCGTTAAAAATTAATCCGCGTAATGCACAGGCGCTCGCAAATTTAGGAGTGTGTTTTATTCAGTTGCAGGAGCCGGACAAAGGTGAAGAATATCTTCGGCGTTCTTTAGCGATTGATCCAAATTTGATTTCTGCTCGACAGAATTTAGAATTCTTATTAAAACAAAATGACATGAAGGATCATCCGTGACACTTTCATTTCAGATTATAACTGCTGGAATCGCGATTTTTGTTTTCGCTGTGATTGGTTTTCTTCTATTGACGCCGTCACAAAAGTCTAAGCGCAAGATTCGTCGTGCGGAAGGTAAAGCTAGCGCAGAAGAACAGCCCAGTAAAGATTGGCAGCAGGTGAGTTTGAAACTTGAACGGCATATTCAAGCTTTACGCAGGGACATTGAAGAATATCAGAAAAAGGAAAGAACGCTGGAGCGGAATTTGACGGTGCAAAAGGAAAAATATTCCAAGTTGCAGGAAAAATTAGCGCAAGAACGGGATTGGCAGAAAAAAGAAGAAGATGATATGGAGAAAAAGGCCAAAGAAATTGTACTTTTAAAAGAGCAAAGACAGCAAATCGAACATGATTTGGGTGTGATGCATTCGGAGCGCTTGCGTTTTGAACGTCAATTGCGGGAAGCGCAAAGCGAAAGCGAATCTATAAACGCTGCTCGTCGGGAATTGGAGCTGCAGGTTGCGAAGTGGACAGCGGAAAATGAGAGCTTGCGGAAAGAATTGCGTGAAGTCAAGATGCAGAATATGAGATTATCTGAGAAAAAGGATGCTGAAAGCTGGGTTCCCAAAGAAGAATATGAAAAACTTGCTGCCGATTTACAGAATAAAGAAAAAGATTTGACCCGCCTGAAAGATCAACTTAAAAAAGAAGTTCTGTAGCTCCTCTCGAAATAGTGTTTGTCTCGCCGGGAAAAAACCGCTATAATGACCGCTTTCAAAGGATAAAGAGCCATGAGATTTGCCCGACGGACTGAGTGGGAGCTAACTCCGAATAAAATTACCGGTATTCTTGAGGATTTTAAGAAAAACGGTCAGAAAATTTTAGATTTGACCGAGTCAAATCCTACCCGTTGTGGATTTGCGTATTCTCAGAATGGTCTTTTGAATCAGCTTGCGACGCCGGACAATATGCTTTATGTGCCGTTGACACAGGGGCTTCTATCTAGTCGACAAGCTATCGCGGCGTATTATCAAAATCAGAATATTGCGATATCGCCCGATCAGATTTTTTTAACGGCAAGTACATCGGAGGCTTATACATTTTTGTTTCGGCTTTTGGCTGATCCGGGGGATACGGTTCTTTTCCCGAGTCCGAGTTATCCTTTGTTTGATTTTCTTGTTGATCTCAATGATTTGGAAAGAGGCTTTTACCCATTGGTTTACAATGACACGTGGGTCGTGGATTTTGCGGAATTAGGGAATCATATTACGCGGCAAACCAAAGCGATTGTTACGGTTAACCCTAATAATCCGACGGGAACATTTATTAAGAAGGAAGAATTAGCCCAGCTTAATAAAGTTTGTTGTGCCGCGCGTTGTGCTTTGATCAGTGATGAAGTTTTTTTTGATTATGCTTTTGACAGGAAAGCGCATTTTTTAAGTTTTGCCGCTAACACGGAAAATTTAACATTCACACTGGGTGGGCTTTCCAAAACGCTTGGTTTGCCACAAATGAAATTGTCATGGATTGTTGTGAATGGACCGCAGGATATGATGAGGGAAGCTATCGGCCGACTCGAAGTTATCGCGGACACATATTTGTCAGTGAATACGCCGGTACAAAATGCTTTGCCGTCTTGGTTGGCATCGCGGCCTGTTATTCAAGATGAAATTATGAAGCGTGTTTGTACAAACCGTGAATATTTGCTTAGGAATTTTACGGATCATCGTTTGGGAACGGTTTTACACGCTGATGGTGGATGGTATTTGATTTTAAAATTAATAGGCAGTGTTGACGAGGAGGAGTTGATCGAACAACTTTTGCTTGAGGATCAAGTTTATGTTCATCCGGGATATTTTTTTAATTTTAATGAGGGATCGTATTTGATTTTAAGCCTTTTACCGTTGACCAAAACTTTCTCGGAAGGCGTTACAAGGATTACAGCTCGACTAAAGAAACAATTATAAGGGGTTTAATAATGGAAATTGGAATTGTAGGATTGCCGAATGTAGGAAAATCAACATTGTTTAACGCTTTGACTGGCGCGGGGGTTGCCGCCGAGAACTTCCCTTTTACAACAATAGAGCCGAATGTTGGTATTGTCCCACTGCCTGATGAGCGATTAAATGTTTTAGCCGAGATCAATGAAAGCGTCAAGATTTCTCCTGCCGGTATTCGTTTCGTAGACATCGCTGGTATTGTTAAAGGAGCAAGTCAGGGGGAGGGTTTAGGCAATAAATTTCTTTCTCACATTCGTTCCGTCGACGCAATTTGTCACGTGGTGCGGTGCTTTAAGGATGAAAATGTTGTCAATGTCCTAGGTGATTTAGATCCTTTAAATGCCGCGGATATTATTGAAACTGAACTTTTGCTTGCTGATTTGCAGCAAGCGCAAAAGGCTTTGGACAAATATAAAAAACCTGCGCAAGCTGGTGACAAAGTCGCGAAGGAGAAAACCGCGGTTTTGGAAGCAGCTATGAAGGGATTTAATGAAGGCAAGTCCGCGCGTTCACAAGGTCTTTCCGCGGAACTGGTCGCTGAATATCAATTTTTGACTTCTAAGCCGATTGTATATGTCGCGAATACCGATGAGGGTGGTGCCGCTTTGGAACTTTTAAACCCCTTGCAAGAACGGGCGGCCAAGGAGAATGCGGAAGTTGTCGTGCTGTGTACGAAGATCGAAGCTGAAATATTAGAACTCCCTCCAGAAGAACGCGCGTCTTATTATGACAGCGCCGGGATTACTTCGCCGGGATTAGCATCGTTGGCGCGCGCGGGACAAAAACTTTTGAACCAAATTTGTTTTTTTACCGCCGGCCCGACTGAAACACGCGCGTGGCTTATTCCCGAAGGAACACGAGCGGTTAAGGCGGCAGGTAAAATACATACGGACATTGAGCGAGGTTTTATTCGCGCTGAAATTCACAAATATAAGGATCTTATTGATCTTGGCTCATATAAAGCCGTTCAAGAAAAAGGTTTGGTTTCTTTGGAAGGTAAAGATTACGAAATGAAAGATGGCGACGTTGTCTATTTTCGTTTTAGTGTTTGATAGGATTTATTAAACTGATAATGTCATCAGCGAGGGAAATTATGCCAAAAGCAAAAAAAGGTATTAAGAAAATCGTTAAATCTAATCGTCCGGATTGGGATCAATATTTCTTAAAATTAGCGATGTTGGCGTCTGAACGTGCCACGTGTCCTCGGATGCATTGCGGCTGTGTTCTCGTTAAAAATAAAAATGTTATTACCACCGGTTACAACGGGTCGATTCCCGGTGATCAACATTGTGAAGATATTGGCTGTTTGATTGTGGATAATCATTGTGTGCGGACAGTGCACGCGGAAATGAACGCGATTGTGCAGGCGGCTAAGCGCGGCCATGCGGTGTCGGGTGCGACCGCGTATGTTACAAATATGCCTTGCACAACGTGCGCGAAGGCCTTGATCACGGCCGGCGTTGAACGCGTTGTCGTGTTTTCTGATTATCATGATACTTTAGCGACGCAGTTTTTTGCGACGGCGAATGTTCGTATTGATAAAATTGAAATTCCATCGCAGCAAATCAATTATGATTTAAAAAGTTATACATCAGCGAGGTAATCATATGACAAAAATTAAAGTGTTGATGGCAGATGACGAACTAGAAATTCTTGAAATCATGGCGAAGCGTGTTAAGTCGGAAGGTTATGAAGTGATTACCGCGCATGACGGTCAAGAGGCGTGGGACAAAATTATCACCGAAGATCCTGATGTGATTTTAATGGACGTGACAATGCCCAAGCTTGAGGGTTTTGAAGTTTTAAAGCGTTTGCGAGAAAGTCCGCCGTCAAAAAAATGGCAGCCGGTCATCATTGTGTCTGCCCGCGAAGAGCTCAAAGATATTCAGAAGGGGTTTTCGCTCGAGGCGGATCATTACTTAACCAAACCTTGCAATATGGACGATGTCATTAATGGCATTCGTTTGATGGTCAATCTGATTCCGCAGCATAAAGCGCATGGTGAATATTGATACGAAAGTCGTGATGAGAATAATTTTCTTCTTGGTGGCTGGATTTGTTCTTTTGATTGTTTATGTGCGTTTTCTTGAAGCAGTCAGTCTATTTATTCCCTCCCGAAAAATAACGATGACGCCTAAGGAAGTTGGACTTGATTTTGAAGATATTTATTTCTTAACTCAAGATCATGTCCAGATCAATGGTTGGCTGGTCAAGGCTAAGGTCGATTCTGATAAAGTATCAACAATTCTTTTTTGCCATGGGAATGCCGGGAATATTGGCGATCGAGTTGAAAAAATTCAGAATTTTCGTGATCTTGGGTTAAATGTTTTTATTTTTGATTATCGTGGCTACGGAAAAAGCCAAGGGCGGCCAACAGAAAAAGGGATGTATTTAGACGTCGCGGCCGCTTTGGATTATTTGCAAAGTCGTCAAGATATCGCCGCGGAGAGGATTATTGTTTATGGCGCATCGATGGGTGGGGTCGCGGCTATTGATATAGTGTCTAAGCGTCCAGTTTTGGCCTTGATCGCTGATTCAACGTTTACGTCATCGGCTGATATGGCAAAAACGATTATTCCGTTTGTCCCAGCTTTTATTTTGGGTACGAAGTTGGATAATGCGACAAAGATCAAAGGCATTATCGTCCCCAAATTGTTTATTCATAGTCCTAGTGATGAAACGGTTCCGTTTCGATTGGGACAAAAACTTTTCAAGTTGGCGCCGGAACCAAAAGAATTTTTGGTGATTTCTGGCAATCATAATGAAGGATTTATACTGTCGCAGGATATTTATTTGCCCGGCATCGAAAACTTTTTAAATAAATACAATTTGAGGTAAAAATGATCATTGCCAGTTTTTCTAATCCTAAAATCAAAGAACTCGCTAAACTTCGGGATCATCGCGAGCGTGTTAAAACGGGTCTGACTTTGATTGAAGGGATTCGGGAAGTCCGCGCAGCCATAAATGCGGGCATTAGCATTAAGGAAATGTATATTTGTCCGTCGCTATACGAAGGTCATGAGCAAGGTCATGTGGAAGATGAAATATTAAAAGGTTTAGTGGCGCGCAAAGTTGATATTGTGGAAGTGACGAAAGAAGTTTTTGCGAAAGTTTCCTTTGGTGATCGCAGCGAAGGTGTTTTGGCAATTGGTTCCGCTCGAGCGCTTGCGATTAAGGATGTAGAATTAAAGAAAAATCCTATTTTTATGCTGGTGGAAGGTGTTGAGAAGCCGGGAAATCTTGGTGCGATTTTGCGCACATGTGACGCCGCGGGGGTTGACGCATTGTTTGTGTGTGACGCGGCGACAGATATTTTTAACCCCAATGTTATTCGCGCGAGCTTAGGGACAGTTTTTACTGTTCCGGTTATTAATGCGACGACAGAACAAGTTGTGGAATTCTTTAAAAGTAAGAATATTAAAATTGTGGCGGCAACACCGGCGGGTAAGAAATCGTATACATCCGTAAATCTTTGTGGTGGAATTGTCATTGCCGTCGGAAGTGAAAAAGACGGTTTAAGCGCGACCTTTTTGAAGGCAGCGGAAGAAAAGGTTTTTATTCCTATGAAGGGTCGGGCGGATTCACTGAATACGTCAGTTGCCGCGGCGCTGTTGGCTTATGAAGCATTGCGGCAGCGCAGTTAAAATTATTAATTATCACTTGAAAGAAAATATGGATACACAGCGGCTTAACGTTTATTTGGCGCATCAAGGCATATGTTCTCGTCGCAAAGCTATGGAAGCGATTCAAATGGGATATGTTAGCGTCAATGGCAAAGTCGTTCGTGAACCATCCACGCCAGTGAACGCCAAAGACCGCGTTGTTTTTGATGGTGATATTGTTCAGAGCAAATCTTATCAATACATTATGCTCAACAAGCCAAGTGGTTATGTGACGACACGTGAAGACCGATTCGCGCAAAAAACTGTTTTGGATCTTTTGCCCACAGCGTTGCGGCACTTGAATCCCGTCGGACGGCTTGATAAGAATACAGAAGGCTTGCTTGTTTTAACAAATGATGGGGAATTAGCGAATCATTTGACACATCCTCGCTATGATGTGGACAAAACATATGTTGTGCAAATTCAGAAAAAATTAGCGCCGCCGGAACAAAAACAGTTGGAATCTGGCGTGATTGTCGATGGCGAAAAAACCGCTCCCGCGAAAATCACGGGATTAAAGATATTAAAGAATGGTTGTGAATTTTTGATTACGATTCATGAGGGACGCAAGCGTCAAATTCGTTTAATGTTAGCGCACGTCGGGCATCATGTGACATATTTGCGAAGGATTCAGCAAGGTCCTTTATTGTTGGGCGATCTTGCGACAGGAAAATACCGGGCTTTGACATCGGCAGAAATTAAGGAATTAAAAAAAGACATTTAAGGAATATTTTATGATTACAATTAGCGGATTATCAAAGAATTTTACGGGACGGACATTGTTTAAGGATGTGAACTTAAGTATTTTTTCCGGCGAGAAAATTGGCTTAACCGGTCCCAACGGCTCGGGTAAATCTACCCTTTTTTCGATTATCCTCGGGCAATTGGAATCGACCGGCGGCAGTGTTCAGATGCAGAAGAATTTGAATATTGGACATTTGGCTCAGGAAGCGCACTTTGCTTCGACTCAGACGGTTATGGATGAGGTCACTGCCGGTGATGAGCGCATCAAAAGACTTTTACAAGAAAAGCATGAGTTGGAAGACGCTAACAAAGCTGACAGTATGCGATATGGTGATATTCTCGGCGAGTTGGAGCAAGCCGGAATTTATGAGTTGGAAAATAAAGCTGAGCGAATTCTTACGGGTTTGGGATTTAAGGAAGAAGAATTTCATAAGCCGATTAATACGTTTAGCGGTGGTTGGCAAATGCGCACGCTTTTGGCGAAATTGCTTTTATATCCGTATGATATTATTTTGCTCGACGAGCCGACAAATTATCTTGATTTGCACGCGACATTGTGGCTCAAAGGATTTTTGGCAAGTTATAGCGGGACGTTTATCATTATTTCTCATGACAAAATATTCTTAAACGATGTTACCAATTATACAATCGTCCTTGAGAATGGCCAGATGAACAAAGTGAAGGGAAATTATCAGGCGTTTGAAGAGCAAAAAGAATTGATGTTTCGGTCAATGGAAAAGAAGCAGAAATCGCTTGAGCAGAAGAAGGACCAATTGGAAAAGTTTGCCCAGCGGTTTCATGCACAGCCCAATCGCGCGGCGGCCGTTCGCAATAAGCGTAAAATGCTTGAAAAAATTGAAGAGCAGCAGGTTGATTTGCCGGAAGAGCGTCGCAGTATCCGTGATTTTGAATTTCCTGAGACTCAGGAAAGTGGTTATGTCGTCGCCAACGCGCAGAATTTGAGTAAAGCTTATGGGGAAAAGCAGATTTACAAAGATTTGGATCTGGAAATTATCAAAGGTCAGAAGATTTGTTTGATTGGTCCAAATGGGGCGGGTAAGTCGACATTATTAAAAATGCTTGCCGGTATTCTCGAGCCTGATACGGGAAATGTTAAGCTCGGTTTTAACGTTACGCGCGGATATTTTTCGCAGACTCGTTTGGATGTGCTTAATCCTAACAATACCGCGCTTGAAGAATTGGCGACGGCGTCGTCAAAGAGTGTCCCAGCGGTGACGATGCGAACCCTTTTAAGTATTTTTAATTTTCGTGGCGATGATGTTTTTAAACATGTCAAAATTCTTTCCGGCGGGGAAAAAAGCCGATTGATTTTAGCCAAGTTGCTTTTAAATCCGCCCAACTTTGTTTTGCTTGATGAGCCGACAACTCATTTGGATATCGACGGAGTTGAGGCTTTGACAGAGTGTTTTCAAAAATACGCCGGTACATTGGTGTTTATCAGTCATGATCTTTTTTTTGTTAAGGAAATTGCCGATCACATCATTGAGGTTGATCGTGGTCGTATTAAAATTTATTCCGGCGGGTTAGATTATTATCTCGACAAGAAAGCGGCCGGTCAAACTTTAGGTCAGGAAAGCGAAAGAATTCAGCGTGAAGAAGAAATGAAAATCAAAGATGAAAAGCGTAAAGTTTTTGATACAGAAAATCAAAAAATGCAGGAAGCGCGTCAACAGCATAATCAGGCGCTTAAGCGTCTTTCGGATATTAAAAAAGAAATTAAGGCTATGGAAGACGAAAAGAAAGAAATTGAGACCGAAAGTTATGTCAAGGCGAGGGTTCTTTCTAATTCTTATGGTAAAGATCAGCAGACAATTAAGGAATATGGTCAGCGTTTGAAGTGGATTCAGCAGCGCTTACGGGAAATTGAGACAAAAACCAAGGATTTAGAGGAAGAACGAGACCAAATCAATAAGTAAGCCTTGGGGTTTATTTTGTGTAGGGAAGGTGGTATACTTGTGGCAATGAAAATGACCAAATTATTTCTTATTCTTTTACTGTTTTTTGCTGTCTCATCCACTGGCTGCGCTAAAGTAGCCCATATGCAGGAGCTTTTACGGCTCAAAGGTTACTCTGAAGAAAAGGATCGCCAAGAACTTTTGGTTGAAAATCAAAATAAAAGATTTGAACGCTTGCTTGCCGCCGTCAAGAGTAATCAGCTTGAAAATTTTCCAGATCAGAGAAGCATTTGGATGAGTTTTGGTGAGCCGGTTTTTGAAAAGAAGATCACTCTTGCCCAAACCCCGTATACTGTTTGGATGTATCGTTATTCAACGAAATTCTTTGGTTCCGAAAAGGTTTATCTTTACTTTGATGAAAAAAGGAATTTAAGCAGTTTTGATTTTTCGCCTGGTGGTGTTATGACGCCTGTTAAGCGAAAGGGATTACAGCATGTCCAACAAGCCTCGTCAAAAACTAGATCCTAAGAAATTCACTCCTTCTTCTGAATCGCAACCTAAAAAGGATAGAGATTGGACGTATGAAGATATTTTGCGTTCCAAATCCCGACGTCGTGGTTTTACTTTGATGGAGATTATTATTGTTACTATGATTGCTGGTGTACTTGCGTCGATTGGGTTTGTTAATTATTCGATGGTAATTGAGAAATCTAAAGCGCATGGGATTGAGCAAAATCTTTGGTCACTTTATGCTGCTGAAGAGGCGTATAACTTAGAGTATGGTCAATATGACTGTACGGGAACAAAATTAGGGATTGAAATGCGTCAGCCTGATTACGGTGTTCTTGGTGGCTTTGCTTGCGGCTCCGGGTCTATTGTTGTTTTTGGAGTGCGGTTGCCTGGAACTTATTCGATCACATATAACTGCCCTTGGGGTTCTGCTTCGACAGGACAGACAGCTTTATACGGATTAACCATCGGACGCAATGCGGGTCAGGAACCTACTGTTTGTTGCGGTGAAGGTAAGCCGGGGATTTGTGCGAAATTAGGATATTAAAGATATATTGGTTTTATGCCCGCTCTCGATATAATATGAGAGCGGGTTTTTTTATTTGTGGTAAATTCAATTATGACTAAAATCATTATGCATGTGGATCTCGACGCGTTTTTTGCTGCGGTTGAGCAACGCGACAATCCACGATTACGCGGCAAGCCGGTTGTTGTCGGCGCTGATCCTAAAGAAGGCCGCGGACGCGGTGTTGTTTCGACATGCTCGTATGAAGCGCGTCAGTTTGGAATTCACTCCGCAATGCCAATTTCGAAGGCGTATCAATTGTGTTCTACCGCGATTTTCTTAGCTCCCAATTTTGAGAAATACAGTAAGGCCTCTCGCGCTGTTTTTAAAATATTTTATGATTTTACGCCTCATATAGAAGGGATTAGCATTGACGAAGCATTTTTGGACATGACGACGACGTACCATTTATTCGGTACATCTGTTCAGGCGGCAGAACGGTTAAAAAAGCGGATTAAGGATGAGGTGGGTTTGACGGCGTCGGTCGGTTTGGCACCAGTTAAAATGGTGGCCAAGATTGCGTCTGATTTATCAAAGCCTGATGGCCTGTTGGAAGTCAATGAAAAGGATGTCATTTCATTTTTGGCGCCTTTGAAAATTGAGCGTCTTTGGGGTGTGGGGCCTAAGACCGCAGAATCTCTGCATCAATTGGGAGTAAAAACAATTGGGGATTTGGGTGCTATGTCCCGTGAGCAATTGATACAGCAATTTGGCGAAAGCGGTGGACATTTGTATAATTTGTCGCGCGGTATAGATCCTCGTGATGTCGTCGAGGATACTGATGTTAAGTCGGTCAGTCATGAGCATACTTTTGACCAAGACACATCGAATGCCGAGCAAGTTTTAACTATTATGCTGGGTTTAAGCGAACAGGTGTCAAGGCGCTTGCGAAAGTACAACTTGAAAGCGCGAACTATCACGGTTAAAATACGCTTGCAAGGATTTCAAACTTATACTCGTGCGGAAACTTTGAGTGAACGAACTAATTTTACTGATATTATTTTTCAAAAAGCAAAGGGAATTTTTAAAAAGTTCTTTAAGACCAATATGAAAATTCGGTTGATTGGCGTGAAAGCTAATCATTTTGATGATGCTTATGTTCAGGAAAGTTTGTTTGTAAATTCGATGAATGAACGACGAGAAAAGATTCACAACGTTTTGGATCGGATCAAAGATAAATTTGGCGAAGATGTGATTGGACGTGGGAAGTAAAGCTAGTCTTGTCATTCCCGCATGCTTTTAGCGGGAATCCATGGATGTGCATGGATCCTCGCTTACAGCATTCGAGGATGACAGAAGAATGGATCCCCGATAAAAGATTTCGGGGATGACAAATCAAAGAGAGGTTTTTATGGGAATTTTGATTGCCGGAATTATTGCCGCGATTGTTATTTTAGGGGGATTTATTTTTATCCTTTTGCGTATTCTCAAAGAACAGGGGCGTAGGCAGGAAGAAATTTTTGCTCAGAAAATTCAGGAGCAGATGAAATTAAATCAAGAGCAGTTTTTGCTTTTGGCCGGTCAGCAGTTTAAAACCGAGCAAAGCAAAGCTTCCGGTGAATTAGAAATCCGTAAACAGGCCGTCGAGACGTGGGTTGTTCAGCTTAAGGAGGAACTCAACCAATATCAAAAACTCATTCGTGATTTTGAGCAAGATCGCTCGGTCAAATACGGCAAACTTGAGAATGAATTAAAGAATGCGTCGCTTGCGACACAACGTTTGCAGGACACGACTAATCATTTGAACAATATTCTTGGTAATGTCAAACTCCGTGGTCAATGGGGCGAACGTATGGCCGAAGATATTATTCAGTACGCGGGATTGATCGAAGGTATCAATTATGAGAAGCAAAAAAAAGTCGAGAACGCGGCGACAAAACCGGATTACGCTTTTTTCCTTCCGAATAATCATCGTGTGAACATGGATGCCAAATTCCCTCTCGATAATTACACTAAGATGGTCAATTTGCCTGAAGGTTTAGATCGCGCCGCGGCTTTGAAGGAATTTTTAAAGAATGTTAAGGATCGTATTAAGGAAATTCAGAATCGCGAATATATTAATCCGGCGGAAAACACGCTGGATTTTGTTTTGCTTTTTATTCCAAATGAGCAAGTGTTTGGTTTTATTCAGGAAAATTTGCCTGAGCTTATGTCGGAAGCGCTCAAAGATAAGGTTGTTCTGTGTTCGCCATTTACGCTATATGCGATGTTATCAGTGATTCGTCAGGCGCATGAAAATTTTCGTTATGAAAATGATATTCGTAAAATTATTGGGCTTATTGAACAATTTATTGGACTTTATGATCGATTTAAGGGACGTTTTGACGACGAGCTCGGTAAGCAGGTTGAAAAATTGAATTTGCTTTATTCCGACATAAAAACTAAGAATTTTCAGCAGATGGACGTAAAAATTCGCCAGATAGAAGAGTATAAACAAGGCAATCCTTCGATTACGCAAGAAGCTACCACTTCTTTTATCGACTTAAATACCGAGGCAAGCCGTGAATCTCGTGTTTAAAAATTTTTTCCCGCAAGATGTGACTGCGTTGTTTGTTGATCGGCGCGTGGACTTTATTTTACCCGTTGACGCTGTTGGTTTGTCGGCACAACAAAAAGAATTTTTATTACAAGAATTAAAATTAATGCCAGAAAAAGTTTTTACGATGCGGCAGGTGCATGGGAATAAAATTTTAAATATTGCTTCATCAGATTTGCCGCAACAAGGATCTATTCCTGACGCTGATGGGATGGTGACTAATGTGAAAGGCGCTGTTTTGACAATGCGTACGGCGGATTGTTTGCCGGTATTTCTTTGTGATCCCAAAAAGAGATGTATTGGTCTTGTGCACGCGGGCTGGAAAGGGAGCAGAGAGCGGATTGTTGTGAAAGGTATCGAATCTTTGACGAAGAATTTTGGAAGTCATGCCGGTGATATTTTGGTAGCTTTTGGTCCGTCGATTCGCAAGTGCTGTTATGAGGTTAGCGAAGACTTTCAGAAAATATTTCCCGCTGAAGTATCCCGCGTCAATGATCGATTGTGTTTGAATTTAGCAGAAGCTAATAAAACACAGTTATTGGGAACGGGTGTTAAAGAAGAAAATATTTTTGATTCCAAAGAATGTACGGTCTGTAATCTCAAATATTTTTCTTATCGGCGTGATGATGAGCGATCTGGCCGTCATCTTTCTTTAATGGTGTTATAAAATTTTGTACGAAAGTGATTGTGATGCATATTATCGTTTATGTTACTGCTAAGAATTTGGCTGAAGGTCGCCGGATCGCTAAGCATTTACTTGCGCGCAAACTTGTCGCTTGTGTTAATATCGTAAATGCTTTGGAATCGCATTATTGTTGGGAAGGAAAAATTGAGCAGTCCGCGGAAGTGTTGTTGATTATTAAGACGCGCAAAGCACTTTTTGCTAAAGTGGCCAAGGCGGTCAAGGATGTTCATAGCTATCAGGTGCCGGAAATTATTGCTTTGCCGATTGTCGCCGGTGAAAAGAAATATATGGCGTGGCTGGCGACCGAAACACAATCAATTTAATAATTAATATGGAGGCGTAATATGAGATTTTCATTAAAGTGGTTCTGGGCTTTGAGTGTGGCCGCGCTTATCTTTATTCCTTATCCGGCGCAAGGACAATTTGCTTTTGATGAAAATCCTTTGCTCAATAAACAGGCTCCTGATTTTAAGTTAAAAACTTTGACGGGCGAATCAATGAGTTTAAGTCAGTTTCGTGGTGATGAGCCGACGATTATTTTCTTTTGGGCGACGTGGTGTCCGCATTGCCGTGAAGAATTAAAAACTTTGGGTAAGAATGCCGCGGCAATTCAAAAAACAGGGATCAAAATACTTTTGGTTGATATTGAAGAGAGCGCCAAGCAAGTTAAAGCGTTCGTTGATAAATACAATGTGCCATTTACAGTCTTTCTCGATGAAAAATCAGAAGTAGCGGAGCAGTATAGCTTGATCGGCGTCCCAACTTTATTTTTTATTGATAAAGAGGGTGTTATTATAGCGATGGAACATGAGCTGCCGGCCAATTATGTCGAAATGCTAAAACCTGTTAAAAAGTAATCTTTTTGTTTTCCGGCAAATTAGATTGCAAGTTTGCTTTCAAACGTAGCCGCACGAGAAAATCGTTAAATTCCTTGGTCTTTTTCTCTAAAAGAATCGCGCTCGCGTAATTATTCTTTTCCTTTTCAAAATCCTTCATGTCGGCTTCTGTACGATTGTCCAAATGAATGATGCAGTAGCCTCTGGATGTTTCTGCGACATCGCTAATGGGATTGTCAGCTGTGAGGTTAAAGGATTTTTCCAGAAAATCTGGGGCGGGCCCTAGTTTGGGTAAATAATTTTCTTGTCGCCCGAAAGATGTGGTTTGTGTGATTTCCAATCCGGCATCCTTCGCTATTTTAGCAAAATCGATTTTGGCAATGTCTGCTGTTGTGGCGCGAATTTTTTGCAGTGTTTCGTTAGCTTGCTGTTTTGCCAATTGAGCGGCTTCAATGGTTTTCCACTCGTCAACAACTTTGTCTTTGATTGTGCTTAACGCGGGCATTGCCGCGGCTTGAGACTCTTTCATGCGCAAAATTTGATAGCCTTGCGCCGTTTCAACAGGATCACTGATCTCATCGACTTTCATGGCAAAGATTTTTTGAATCAATTCAAAAGGCCAGCCGGCTTTGAGGTTAGGCTGTTCCATGCTAAAAAAGCCGCTCTCATGGATTTTGAGATTATTTTTGGCCGCGACCGCGTTAAAGTTAGGGTTTGTTTTTAATTCTTGACGAGCATCATAAGCTTTGTGCCATGTCGCGTCCTTTTCTGCTTCGCTAACTTCGGTGGCCGTTTTTTCTTTTTCTGTTTTCGCAATCGGAAAGTCAAAGCGCAAATATTCGACATTGACCATGGGCGGGGTCGCAAAATTGCTTTTGTGGTCTTCATAAAACTTTTGTACTTTCGCTTCGTCAACGACAACTTTATTTTTGAAGGATTCGTTGGCAAATAGAATGTAGCTGACCTGAACTTTTTCATTGTATTGCCGGTAAACTTCTTTAGTTTCTTCTTCAGTCACAGAAATCGCCGCTGTTTCTTGTTCAGTGACTTTGTCAATTTTGAGTTTGTCGCGAAAACATTCTTCGAATTTTCGTGGGGTGATTCCTAGGTAATCCTTAAGGAGATTGTTGTAATATAAATCGTCAAATTTGTCTTCAATTTGAAATTTGGGATAATTTTGAATGGCGTTGACTAAATCCTGATCTGAAATCTGGATATTGCGCTTGTTTGCTTCGTTAATCAAAAGGATGCGAGTCCAAGTGCGCTGAATGCGATCTTGATCAAGGAGATGTTGGATTTTTCTGAAATTATTTCCATAATTGAGTTTATCCATGAGAACCGTTTGTTGCAGCTGATTCTGAAATTCTGTAAAGGGGACTTTTCGTCCGGAAATTTTGCCCGCATATTTTAATTGTTTATCAGCGGGGGATTCCATATCATAAGCTGTTCCAAAAAAACCAAAAGCTAAAATAATAATAACAGCCAAGAACCAGAGGATTATTTTGGAAACACCTTTTTTTCGTAAAATTTTAAGCATGACAACTCCTTAATGAGGCTTTAGTAAAAATTCGGGGAACCATGGAGAATTCAATAAAGTTTGCATTATATCCGTGTGTTTGGGCTTTGACAAGAAAATTTCTTTACAACACTCTTTCCGGTGGTTATAATGTCGCCTTGCTTATTAAGGAAATGAAATTATGACAAAATTAAAATTAGGGTTACCCAAAGGCAGTTTGCAGGACGCGACCGTTAAGGTTTTTGAGCGTGCCGGCTTTAAGGTTAATGTTTCGTCTCGGTCTTATTTCCCGACGATTGATGACCCCGAAATTGAACTTGTCCTTTTACGCGCGCAGGAAATGTCGCGTTATGTTGAGCAAGGTGTTCTCGATTGTGGAATCACTGGCGCGGATTGGATTCAGGAAAATGAATCCAAGGTTGAAACAATTGCCGATTTGGTTTATGCCAAAACATCTTCTGTGAAAGTCCGCTGGGTTTTAGCTGTTCCGGAGGCTTCAAAGATTAAGTCTGTCAAAGATTTACAAGGAAAACGTCTTGCGACCGAACTAGTAAACGTGACTCGCAATTACCTTAAGGAACATAAAGTCAAAGCGGATGTGGAATTTAGCTGGGGCGCGACGGAAGCCAAGGTTGCGACTGGTTTGGTTGACGCGATTGTTGAATTGACAGAAACAGGTAGCAGTTTGAAAGCTCACAATCTTCGTATCGTGACAACTCTCTGTGAATCGACAACACAGTTTATTGCGAATACAGCCGCGGCGAAAGATTCTTGGAAAAAAGCAAAAATGGAACAAATTTCTATGCTGTTGGGTGGCGCGATCGCGGCTGACGGCATGGTTGGCTTAAAATTGAATGTTGAAGAAAAGAATTTGAAAAAGATTTTGAGTCTCTTGACTTCGCTCAAGAATCCGACAATCTCAACTTTGAGCAAAGAAGGCTGGTTGGCCGTTGAGACCGTGATTCATGAAAGTAAAGTCCGTATTCTTGTGCCGCAAATCAAGTTAGCTGGTGGTCAGGGCATTATCGAGTACACTTTAAACAAGATTATTTATTAACCCTTAGAAAGAGCATCATATGCCTTGCGGAAGAAAACGCAAACTTCGAAAGATTCGGACGCACAAGCGTAAGAAATTGCGTAAAGCGCTTCGTCATCTCAAAAAACGCGATTGGGCGTAATTTTTTATTCTTTGATAGAAAGCCATGTCCTTAATTAGGCATGGTTTTCTGTTAGAATTGAGGAGTTTCATCCCATGAAACTTAAGGAATTCGGCAAATCCAGTATGTGGGCCCTTGCACCGGTATTCTTTTTGTTTTTTTATGTTGGCGCCGCTTCGGCGATGAATCCTCATGAAGAGCAGACCAAGTCAATTTCAGCATACGCGATGGGTGTCATACATGATCTTAACGGTGATACTGAGAACGCGATTAGCGCCTATGAGCGCAGTGCCAAATATAAGAAATCCATCGCGGTTCGCTTAAGACTGGGCGCGGATTATGCTCGATTAGGCAAATTAGACGAGGCAGCTAAAGAACTTGAAAGTCTCCTTAAAGAAGATCCCCAAAACGTTCAAGGACGATATCTATTAGCCCTTATTTATACGACGAAGAAAGAATACGATAAAGCTTCGAAGGAATACGAAAAGATTTTAACTTCGCTGTCTAAGGCAGATCCGCAAAATATCGAAATTTATGGTTTTCTCGCCCAACTTTATTATTCACAAAAAAAATACGATAAAGCGATACAAGAATTTGAAACAGTTTTGTCTTTAAATCCAACGGAGAACGCGGATCTTGTTTATCTGTTAGGTTCTTTGTACTTGGAAGTCAAAAATCGTGATAAAGCGTTGGAGCTTTTTTTGCGCGCGTTAAAAATTGATCCGAATCATGATGAAACGTTAAATTCATTGGGTTATCTTTACGCCGAGGATGGCACTCGTTTAGACGAAGCTCTCAAATTTGTTCAACGTGCCGTCGAGATTTCTCCCACCAATGGTGCTTATCTTGACAGTTTAGGTTGGGTCTATTTTAAAAAAGGGGACTATACCAAAGCGCTTGAATATTTGACAAGAGCGGACAGTCTTCTTAAAGATCCCGTGATTTATGAGCATCTTGGGGATTTGTATTTTAAGATGGGTGAAAAAGATACCGCGAAAAAATTTTGGAAACTTTCCATCGGACTTGAACCGAATCAGGCTCATGTCACGCAAAAATTACAAGCTCTTGATTCACTCTAAAGTGCATGCCTAGCCTTCGTTTGTATTCTCCCGCGAAACTCAACCTTTTCCTCAAGGTTTTAAATAAGCGTCCCGACAACTACCACAACCTCGAAACTATTTTTGAACGGATCAATCTGGTTGATGAAATTCGATTGATTCCCAATTCTACCGGAAAAATCAAGATCATCTGTGATCACCCGCAAGTGCCCAAGGGGCCGAAGAACTTAGTTTATAAAGTGAGCCAAATGTTACAAAAGGAATTTGGTATTACTCAAGGTGTGACAATTAATATTAAAAAGAATATTCCGGTAGCGGCCGGTTTGGCAGGTGGCTCAACTAATGCTGCCACAACGCTTTTGGGACTTAATAAAATTTGGGAAATTGGTCTTTCGCAAAAACAATTGGTCGAAATCGGAGCCAAAATCGGTAGTGATGTGGCCTTTTTTTTGTATAATTGCAGCTGGGCTTTGGGACAAGGGCGGGGGGAGCGGATTACGCCGCTTAAAATCAAGCAAAAATTGTGGCATGTTGTTGTGGTTCCTCGAATTAAGATGTATTCCAAAGATGTCTTTGGACGCCTGAATTTGAAGTTGACAAAAAAGAGGGTGGATGCTAATATTCTGACTCTTGCATTAAAGACGCAGTCTGCCTTGCAAGTGGGAAATTTGCTTCATAATGATTTGGAAACAAGCATTTTGAGTATTCGACCCGAACTTTTGCGGGTTAAGGAAAAGATGCTTAAAAATCGCTGTTGTGGTGTAGCTTTTTCTGGTAGCGGTTCAGCGTGTTATGGACTTGTTCCGTCGAGAAGAATAGCGAGCGCAGTTGCAAAGGATTTAAGGCGATCTTACGCTCGGGTTTTTGCAGTGTGCACGTTTTAGAAAAAGTAGGGACAGTTCCTGCATTTCTTCGTGATCTTTCCGGGATGGTTTTACGCGAAAACAAAATTTTGATGGTATATCTTGCCCGGTGGTGTAATCGGTAACACACGAGAATTTGGATCTCGTTTTCCAGGTTCGAGCCCTGGCTGGGCAGTATTAAAAAAATATGTGGTTCAAAGCTCATTGAGTGAAAAGAAAACCCGCACAGAAGAAAAAGATTGTTAAGAAAAAATTGTCGTGGTGTGTGTATGTTTTAGAGTGCGCGAACGGCGACTTGTATACCGGCATCACCGGCGATCTTCAGCGAAGATTTAAACAGCATCAAAGCGGCAATGGCGGAAAATTTACTAGGACGTTTGGAGCAAAAGAAATTCTTTATTTCGAAAAATCATCTGGCCGCAGTCAGGCGCTCAAACGGGAATTTGAAATCAAAAGTTTGTCGCGAAAAAAGAAATTAGAATTGGTTAGCAGAAAGTTATTGTGATGAGTTCTTTAGCGACGATTATTTTGGCGGCAGGTAAAGGAACGCGGATGAAATCCGCCCTTCCCAAAGTCCTTCACGAAGTTTGCGGTCGATCCCTTATTGAACATGTTTTAGATATTAGTCGACAACTGGGTTCTTTAAAGACATGCATTGTGCTTGGGCACGGGATTGAAAAAGTTCAAGCCCATTTGCCAAAGAATATTTTGACCGTCGAGCAAAAAAAACTTTTAGGCACCGGCGACGCTGTTAAAATTACGGAAAAGATTTTTCAGAGTTTTCAGGGCGATATTTTGATTTTGTGTGGAGACACCCCACTTTTAAAAGTTGAAACCATTCGTTCATTGATCAAAAAACATCGTAGTGCCAAAGCTGTCGCCACGGTTTTGACGGCGGTTGTTGAGGATAGCCGTGGATATGGTCGCATGATTCGTGATCATCATGGGAATGTTATTGCCATTCGTGAAGAAAACGATTGTGACGAGCTCGAACGAAATATCAAGGAAATCAATTCTGGTGTTTTTTGTTTCAATGCCAAGGTGCTATTTGAAAATTTACGCAAGATCAAAGTTAATTCAGATAAAGGCGAATATTATTTGACGGATTTGATTGCTCTTCTTGCCGTGAAAGATTTGCGAATCGAGACGGTCACAACATCTGAGTCCGCTGAAGGCTTGGGTGTTAATACCCGGCAGGATTTGGCTGCCTGCGCGGCAGTCATGAGGCAGCGGATTTTGAAAGATTTGATGTTAAGTGGTGTGACCATCATTGATCCTGCGACAACACATATTGCTGTGGATGTGAAAATCGGAATCGAAACCGTGATCAAACCTTTTACGGTGATCGAAAATCACGTTGTTATCGGGAAAAATTGTATTGTCGGGCCTTTCGCGCATCTTCGTCCCGGCACATGCGTTGATGATAACGTTGAGATCGGAAATTTTGCTGAAGTTTCACGAACCACGGTTGGAAGCGGTACGTTTGTTAAGCATTTTAGTTTTTTGGGTGACGCAATTGTCGGGAGAAATGTTAATATCGGTGCCGGCACAATTACCGCAAATTACAATGGTGTAGAGAAGAGTCGAACTGTCATCGGTGACGGAGCTTTTATTGGATCGGATTCGATTTTGGTCGCGCCGGTCAAAATTGGCAAAAAAGCGATGACTGGAGCCGGATCAGTTGTGACGGCCGGTAAAATTGTCCCTGATGGGAAAATTTTTGTAGGTGTGCCGGCGAGAATGGTGCCGGGGAGAAATAGAAAATAATATTTGGGAGGAATAAAGTATGCGCGGCATGGCTATTTTGACTGGAAACTCTAACCCTGAGTTAGCGCGTGAAATCGCTGAGCAATTGAGTCTCTCGTTAACGGATGTTTTGGTTGGGCGCTTTAGTGAAGGCGAAATTCGTGTTCAGATCAAAGAAAATATCCGCGGCCGCGACGTTTTTATTGTTCAGCCGACATGCCCTCCGACGAATGATAATTTGATGGAACTTTTGATTATGATGGACGCGGCTCGACGTGCTTCCGCGCAGCGCATTACAACGGTTATCCCGTATTTTGGATATGCTCGTCAGGATCGTAAAGATCAGTCGCGTGTTCCAATTACCGCGAAGTTGGTGGCGAATTTGATTTGTGCCGCCGGCGCGAATCGTGTTTTGGCAATGGATTTGCATGCTAGCCAAATTCAAGGGTTTTTTGATATTCCTGTTGATCATCTTTACGCGATCAATGTTTTGTGTGATTACATCAGCAGTAAAGGGATCGATTCGAAAGACATTGTCGTTGTTACGTCTGATGTGGGCGGGGTTAAAATGGCGCGAGCGTATGCCAAACGTTTGGGCGCAGAATTGGCTGTTGTTGACAAGCGTCGCAAAGGTCCCGAAACAACAGAAGTTATGCATATTTTAGGTGAGGTTCAGGGAAAGATTGCCGTTATCGTTGACGATATTGTTGCAACGGCCGGGTCTCTTGTGGACGCGGCTGAGGCTTTGGGACGCAATGGTGTTAAGGAAGTTTATGCGGCGGTCAGTCACGGGATTCTTTCTGGTACGGCCTTAGAAAAAGTTCAAAAATGTAAAATGATTAAAGAGCTTGTGATTACCAACAGTATTCCGTTTGATCGTCAAGTACAATGTCCGAAGGTCAAAGTTGTTTCCGTGGCTCAACTTTTAGCAGATGCCATAAAGCGTATTCACGCCGAGGAATCGGTCAGTATATTATTTGAAGAAACACAGAATCAGATGAAGTAAAAAAAGTAAAACGTCTAACGCAGCCAGCACTTAGTGAGCAGGCAATCTCCGGGCGGCGTTTCACCAGGAAAACCAACAACAAGAAAAGGCAGGTATTGAGAAATGGAACAAGTTGATTTAGATGTCCAGATCCGTGAAGAGGTCGGGACCGCGAAAGCAAAGGCTATTCGTCGAGAAAATTTTGTGCCGGGTATTGTTTATGGCAGTAAAAAGCCGCCTACGGCAGTTAAGGTCAGTCGCAAAGCGTATGAGCGTATTCGCCGTGAGCATCATGGTGAAAACGTCATTTTTCATATCAGTGTTTTTAATGGTGACAAAAAACTGCGTGATTATTCCGCGATTGTGAAAGAAGAACAACATCATCCCGTCAGCGATCAAGTACTGCATATCGATTTTAACCGTATCTCATTAACTGATAAAATTACTGTCAATGTCGGTATTACGGCAGTGGGCGAAGCGGTTGGTGTCAAGCGCGATGGTGGGTCTTTAGAGCACGTGCTTTGGGAATTGGACGTTGTGTGTTTGCCGACGCAGATTCCGCATCATTTGCAAGCGGATGTCAGCAAATTAGAAATTGGTGATAGTATTCATGTTCGGGAAATTGTTCTTCCCGAAGGCGTAATTACAAAGCATGATCTTGATGCGATTGTATTTACTGTTGTTCCGCCGATGAAGGAAGAACTTCCGACAGATGCGCCTCCAGCTGAACTCGAAGTGATTAAAGAAAAGAAAGATAAGGAGCCGGCCGCTGATAAAAAAGATGGCGCTGCGCCTGCTGCGGGTGATAAAAAGGTTGATGATAAGAAAAAATAAGGGTGGTTTAATGTCGGATAAGCGATTGATTGTGGGTCTGGGGAATCCCGGATCTGAATATGAGTGGACCCGACATAATATGGGTTTTTTGACCGTAACTCGATTAGCGCAAGATTTGGGTTTACGTTTAAGAAAATCCACGTCTGTCAAAGGTATATGGGCGGAAGGTCGCTTAGAAAACAGTGAAGTTGTTTTGCTTTTGCCGCATTCATTTATGAATAATTCCGGCATGGTTGTCAAGCAAGCTGTCACGGCGAAAAAAATTGATCCTGAAAATGTTTTGATCGTTTGTGATGATTTTAGTTTGGCCTTTGGTCAGATTCGCCTGCGTGAGCAGGGGAGTGATGGAGGGCATAATGGTCTTACATCGATTATTGAGCAATTAGGGACCAAGAAGTTTAGTCGGCTGCGTTTAGGGATTGGGCCGATTCCGCCGCATAAAAATACGGTGGATTTTGTTCTCGAGGATTTTCGTCTTGACGAAAAAAGAAAGTTGCCGGATTTTTTGACCGCGGCCGCGGATTGTTGCCGTGCGTGGACGAGCGAACTGCTTTCTACGGTCATGAGCCGGTATAATCAGAAATTATTGACATAATTTTTATTTAACTCAAGTTAATGGAGGAAACATGAACAAGTACGAATTAGCGGTTGTCGTGGATGCAGCATTGCCGCAGGAACAGAAAGACAGCATTGTTAAGGAAGCCAGTGAAGCGATTACCAAATCTGGTGCGAAATTGATTAACAGCCAAGTTTGGATCGAAAAGCACAAATTCAGTTTTCGCATGAACAAGTGCTGGGAAGGGACTTATTATTTGTTAAATTTAGAAAGCCCGACGTCAGCTGTTTTGCCTTTACAAAAGATTCTGCGCGTCAATGAGCGTATTTTGCGCTTCTTGATGGTTCGCGCCGCGGCATAAATTTGGTATTGTTAATTATTGTTCTTTAATTCATAGATATCATTTAAAACATGTGAGGCAATTTATGGCTAATCTTAATAAAGTTTTTCTTATTGGAAATTTGACTCGTGCTCCGGAGTTGCGTTATACCCCCGCGAGTGTCGCGGTCGCGAATTTGGGTTTAGCGGTTAATCGTCGGTTTCGTGATAAGAATGGTGAGTTTAAAGAGGATGTTTGTTTTTTAACGGTTACGGTTTGGGACAAACAGGCTGAGGCGTGTTGCCAGTTTTTACAAAAGGGCAGTCCGATTTTTGTCGAAGGTGTTTTGCAATCTCGTTCGTGGGAAACTACCGACGGACAAAAGCGCAGCACCATTGATGTTCGCGCAGAACGTATTCAGTTTTTGGGCAAATTCGCGACCGATTCTAAAATGGACAAGATTGACGGCATTTCCGCGGGTTCGGAAAGTCAAGGCGAAAGCGCTGCCGCGGCCAATAATGGGCCACTCGGGGACACTGTTAACCCCATGGATATTGCTTGGGACGAATAATAAAATTTAAAGTGCCTAGAATTGGTTGCGAGGCTGCAGACAATTCGGGATTAATTCGTGCGGCTGACTTGACGTCGTTTTTGGCGCCATAAGTCAGGCACTCATTTAAGGAGGATCAAATTGGAAAATCGAGGAAAACCTAGATCATCGTCATCATCGAAATCATCGACGAGATCATCATCGGCAGCTTATAAGGGCAGAAATGCCAGTAGCAGTGACAGCAGATCTGACAGTCCGCGTGGTGGTGGCCGTGGTAGCGATAGACCGCGTTTTCGCAAGAATATCGCAAAGTTTATTTTGCCCAAGGACATCAAGATTGATTATAAGAATCTTCCCCTTTTGCAGCGTTATACAACGGAACGCGGGAAAATTGTTCCTCGTCGTATTTCGGGGATCACGGCTACAGAACAACGCGATATGGCGATTGCGATCAAGTATGCTCGTTATTTGGGACTTTTGTCGGTCGGTAGTTCGAAGAAACATTAAAACATCATTCATTGCGAGGAGTCCCTTATGGGACGATGAAGCAATCTTGAATAGATTGCCGCGCCCTACGGGCTCGCAATGGTTCAAACGGAGGCTATATTAATGGAAGTAATTCTTTGTCAGCAAGTTCCCAAGGTTGGGAAAATTGGTGATGTGGTCAAGGTCAAGGATGGTTTTGCTCGGAATTTTTTGCTTCCGAACAAACTTGCCTGTCCAGCCACACCAGCCAACAAGCGTCGTGTCGAGCACGAAAAAGCGACACGTATGAAAGAATACGAAGCATCCAAGCAACAAGCGCAAGAATTAGCAGATAAAATTTCAAAAGTTTCCTGCACGGTAACAGTTGAAGTCAATGATCTTGATAAGCTGTACGGTTCGGTTTCCGAAATCGATATCGCTAAAGCTCTTGAAGTCGAAGGGTTGACGATTGATCGTAAGATTATTGAACTTGAAAAACCAATCGATGAATTAGGTATTTTTGAGGTTGGGGTTAAACTTCATCCAGAAGTAATTGCCAAAGTCCGTGTATGGGTGGCCAAGAAATAAAACTTCCACCGCAGAATCTGGAGGCGGAGAAATCCGTTCTCGGAGCCATTCTTATTGACGAAGAGGCTATAGGTCTCTGTGTCGAAATTCTCAATGCCGCATGGTTTTATGAAGAACGTCATCGCCGGATTTATTCCGCGATTGTCGATCTTTATAATAATCGCAAAAATGTTGATCTGATCACGCTTTCTGAAAGGCTTAAGAGTGATGGGCAGCTTGAGTCTATCGGCGGGCAGATGTATCTTTCGCAATTGATCGACCTTGTTCCAACAGCCGCCAACGTCGAGCATTATGCCAATATCGTTAAGGAAAAAGGCATATTGCGTATGCTCATTTCAAACGCGACCAAGATTGTTCACGAAGCGTATGAGTCCAAGAATGATGTTTCGGAAGTTGTTGATACCGCGGAAAAACTGATTTTTGAAATTTCGGATTTGAAGCATCGTCAGAATTCCGTTCATATCAAAGAGCTGGTAAAAACTACCATTGAAAAAATTGATACGCTTTATCAGCGTAAAGAACATATCACGGGTTTGGCGACGGGTTTTGCGGATTTTGATCGGATGACGTCCGGATTGCAGCCGTCGGATTTGGTCATTGTCGCCGGACGCCCATCGATGGGAAAAAGTGCTTTGGCCTCGTCAATTTTGGAACACGTCGGTATTGATTTGAAAAAACCAGTCGCTTTTTTTAGTCTCGAAATGTCAAAGGAACAATTGGTTCAGCGTATGCTGTGTTCTCAGGCTCGGGTCGATGCGCATAAAGTCCGTTCTGGGTATCTTTCTCCGTCCGATTGGCCCAAATTAACGTCCGCGGCCGGACGTCTATCATCATCGACAATTTTTATTGATGATACACCCGCGATTTCCGCGATTGAATTGCGAGCCAAGGCGCGCCGTCTTAAATCACATAATGATATTCAATTGATTGTTTTGGATTATCTTCAGCTGATGCGTGGAAATACTAAGACCGATAATCGTCAGCAGGAAATTTCCGAAATTTCACGATCGATTAAGGCTTTAGCGCGCGAGCTAAATATTCCGATTATTGCCTTAAGTCAGCTTTCCCGCGCGGTAGAAAGTCGGCAGGATCATCGGCCGATGCTTTCGGACTTGCGTGAATCTGGCGCCATTGAGCAGGACGCTGACGTGGTTGTTTTGATGATGCGTGAAGAGTATTATAATCCTACGGAAGAAAACCGCGGGGTCGCCGAAATCAATATTGCCAAGCAGCGTAATGGTCCGGTTGGTACGTTAAAGCTGGCCTTTATTAAAGAGTACATGCGTTTCGAAAATCTTGCACATCAAAATTGACAATATCTTCCCCAGTACCTATAATCATGGTCATGCAAAAATCTCTTGTTGTATCTTTATTTATATTAAGCACTTTAGTCTGTGCTCAAAATATTTCCGCCCAAGAAAATTCTCCTGAACAAATATCTACACTTTCTGTTAATGCTGAGGTTGGGAAAGAACAGCCTTTGAAAGATGCTGTGTCTGAGGCTGTTGTTAATAGCGAAGCGATACCTGCCGACCCTGTTGTGCTAGCTGCGGCTCCTGTTAAAGCATCAGCTCCGGTTGAAGTCGAAACCGCTGCTGTGATTAGAAAAGACGTGAAAAGTGTTGAGGTAAAAGGTAATAAGAGTATTGGGCTTGCCGCTGTTCTGGCAAAAATCAAGACGCGTGTGGGGCAGGATTACAATCAGGCGATGATCAGTGATGATTTAAAGCGCTTGTACAATACAGGCTATTTTGCTGATGTCAGCGTAGATCGTCAGGATATGGATGGCGGTTATAAAGTTATTTTTATTGTTGTGGAAAAGGCGATTGTTGAAAAAATCACATTTACGAAATTAAAGTTTTTGAATTCCAAAGCGATTTTAAGCAAGATCAAAACTGCTAAAGGTAAATTTCTTGATAATAAAACGTTGAATGATGATATTCGTACTATCGAGGAGCTTTACGCTAAAAAAGGTTTGACACAGGCTAAGGTCAGTGTTGAGACGCAGGCGGATATCATTAATAATAAAGTCAACGTGCATTTTGTTATTAAGGAAGGTCATAAAGTCAAAATTAAGAATATCCTTGTGGATGGGAATACCACTTTTAAACGCGGACGTATTCTTAAAATTATCAAGAGCCGTTATAAGTGGTTATTTAATTCCGGTTTTTTGAAAACCGAGGTTGTTGATGAGGATATGGAACGGATTAAGTCTTTTTATGAAAAAGAAGGTTTTATTGACGCGACGGCTACGTATGATATTGAAGAGATCAATGATTCGGCGCGACTCGTTAAGATTCACATTCATGAAGGTCAGAGGTACTATGTCGAACAGGTTACAATTGTCGGGAATTCGATTATTGATACGGATAAAATTGCTGCCGCAATGAAGGAAATCAAAGAAAAAGGTATTTTTAGCCGCGATAAACTTACGGTGGATATTTCCAATATTCGATCATTGTATTTTGATGAAGGTTATATTTTTGTCGATGTGCGCGAAAGTACGTCCTTAAATAGCCAGACGGGGAAAGTTGATGTGCGTCTGGAAATTACGGAAGGTGAATTAGCGTATATTAATCAGGTTAAAATTCAGGGTAATGATCGTACTCGCGACATTGTTATTCGTCGTGAGCTTAAGCTTTATCCGGGAGATCGTTTTGATGGCAGTAAGTTGCGCCGCAGTAAAGAACGTTTGCGTAATTTGGGTTACTTTGAAGATGTCAATTATGACATTGAAGACACGGATAGTCCGACGAAAAAGAATCTTGTTGTTTTGGTCAAAGAGGCGAAGACGGGTTCATTTTCATTTGGCGCGGGTTATAGCACGGTTGACCAGTTTGTTGGGTTTGCGGAAATTGAACAGAAAAATTTTGATTTCGCGAATTGGCCGAGCTTTACCGGCGCCGGTCAGAATTTGTCGGTGCGCTTGGAATCCGGTTCGACACGAAGCAATACGCGTTTAAGTTTTACCGAACCTTGGCTTTTTGATTATCCTATTTCCGCTGGTTTTGATGCGTATATTACGAAACATGATAAAGAACAAAGTGTCGGTTACGGTTATAATGAAAAACGCGTCGGTGGAAATATTCGGCTTGGCCGCCGTTTTGGTGAATATTCGAACGGTGGAGTTTCGTATCGTCGAGAAAATATTGAAATTGATGATTTTGATGATGATGTTTCCGCGGATTTAAAGGCGGAAGAGGGCAGCAATACATTAAGCTTGATTGGCTTTTCTCTATCGCGTGACACGCGCGACAGTTCATTTGCTCCGACAAAGGGTCTTTATTTAAGTGGTGGCGTTGATTTCGCGGGCGGCCTTTTGGGTGGGACAAAAGATTTTTGGCGATTGTCGACACGTAACAGTTATAATATTCCTTTTAAATTTGATTCGACATTAGAATTTCGTATTCGCGCCGGTATTCAGGACGCGTATGGCGATTCAGACAAAGTCCCGATTTTTGAGCGTTTTTACGCGGGTGGTGAGCGCACAATTCGTGGGTATGATGAACGCGCCGTCGGGCCTGTTGATCGGACTACGAAAGACCCTATCGGTGGCGAAAGCATGCTTGTCGGGAATGTTGAGTACACGATTCCGGTTATTGCTTTTGTGAAATTAGCCACGTTTGTTGATATGGGTAATGTGTGGGGCAAATTGTCGGACTTTGGTTCTGGTGGTTATAAGACCGGCGCGGGTTTTGGTTTGCGTGTCAAGACGCCCATTGGTCCGGTCAATTTGGATTATGGTTTTCCATTTGATTCTGTTCCTGGGTCTGAAAAAAAATCCGGCAAGTTTTATTTTAGTGTCAGTCGCGGGTTTTAATCTCGTAATAATTTGGATATAACAATGAATAAAACAAGGAGGAAGGTCGTGAAGAATCTTAAAGTGGGTGTTTTAACTGCGGTGTTTGCTTTTGTTTTTTGCGCCGGTGCTTACGCGCAGGGCGCGCAATTAAAGAAAATCGGCATTATGGATTTGAGCAAAGTTTTTGATAATTATCAAAGAACCAAGGATTATGATGCTGTTCTCGAGGGCAAAACAAAGGATTACGAAAAAACCCGTAATGAAAAGATTGATAAAATCAAAGAGCTCCAAAATAAGATGGCGCTTTTGAAGGAAAATGAAAAGGAAAAAGTATCTAAGGATATCGATAGTATGCGCAGTGATTTAGCTTCGTTTGATCAGGCGCAGCAGACGGATTTGCGCAAACAGCGTGACGAAAAGATTCGTGAAATTTTACTCGAAATCGAAAAAGTCACCAGTGATTTTGCAAAGAAAGAAAAATACGACATCATCTTTAACGATCGCGTTCTCGTCTATGGCGCCGAGGGCATGGATGTCTCATCGCAAGTGCTTGAAATTTTGAACACGAATTTTAAAAAGAAGTAAAACAAACGTTTGTCATCGTATCAAGAGTATTGGGAAGGTTGCCGTAAAATTTAAAACGGTCAGCTTTCCCAATATCCTTGTTTGAGTGGTGAATTGTTTTGATTTGTGATTGAGTGCGGATTGTCCCGTCGGCCATTGGCCTTGTTGCAATGGAATAATGAGTTAAAAAAATGAATAAGAAATTATCAGATATCGCAAAAATTGTTGACGGAAAAGTCAGTGGCAACGCTTCGGTTGTGATCACCGGTCTTTCGGGGATTAAGGAGGCTAAGTCAGGGGATTTGACTTTTTTGGCAAACGTTAAATATTTTCCACTTTTGGAAAAGACCGCCGCGTCAGCAGTCATTGTCGCTTCCGGCGTTGAAACGGGAAAAATTCCCGCGCTCATTGTGGATAATCCGTCCTTAGCCTTTTCAAAGATTGCGGAAGATTTTTTTCAAGGTCAGGCATCGACTCTTAAAGGCATTCATTCGAGCGCGATTATTGGTCAAAATGTGAGTCTAGGAAAAAATGTCGCCATCGGCGCGTATGCCATTATTGAGGACGGCGTAACACTGGGTGACAACACATGTATATATGGACTTTCATTTATCGGGCATCATACTAAAATTGGCGCGGATTGTTTGATTTATCCCAACGTGACGATTCGTGAAAAAATCAATATTGGTCAGCGTGTTATTATTCATAGTGGGACTGTGATTGGGTGTGATGGTTTTGGTTTCGCGAATGTCAAGGGTGTGAACGTCAAAATCCCGCAAATCGGAACGGTTGATATCGGTGATGATGTTGAGATCGGCGCGAATGTGTCCATTGACCGGGCACGCTTTGATAAGACTGTTATTGGAGAAGGAACCAAAATTGATAATTTGGTACAGATCGCGCACAATGTCCGCATTGGAAAAAATTGTATCATTGTTTCGCAGGCGGGCATATCCGGATCGACGATATTGGAAGACAATGTGACGTTGGCTGGGCAGGCTGGGCTCGTCGGACATATTACGATCGGAAAGAATTCAATTGTTGCCGCAAAGTCAGGCGTTCCCAATTCAATTCCTCCTGATTCGGTGTATTGGGGATTTCCCGCCAAGCCGATTGATGAAGCAAAGAAAGTTAATGCCGCGGTTCAGCGGTTGCCGCATTATGTCAAAATCATTCTTGATCTTAAAAAGCGTGTCGATGAATTAGAAAATCAGAATAAATAATATGAACGAAAAACAAAAAACAATTGCCAAAGAATTTTCATTAAGCGGCCGCGGCTTGCATACGGGAAATTTTGTTACGATGACGGTTAAGCCCGCGGTAGAAAATCATGGCATTGTGTTTATTCGTGTTGATTTACCGGAAAAAACGCAGATTAAGGTGGGTGTTGAAACGATTCGTTTGGATTCCGGTGTTCCTCGCTGCACGACGATTGGGATTGGCCAAGTGTTTATTCACACCGTCGAACATTTGATGAGCACATTGTGCGGTTTAGAAATTGACAATGTGACAATTGAAATCGACGGCAATGAAGTCCCACTTTTAGATGGTAGTGGTTTAGAATTTTTGCATGCAATCAAAAAAGTCGGTGTAGTCGAGCAGAATGCTTTGCGGGAATGGATTATTATTCGTGAGCCGATTGTCGTTAATCACAAGGACGCGTCGATAACGGTTGTGCCCGATGAAGAATATAAAGTTTCATATCTTTTGGATTACAAACATCCATTCTTAGGGACGCAATTTTTTTCGATGATAGTTAATTCCACGAATTTTGAAAAAGAATTGGCGCCGTGCCGTACATTTTGTCTTGAAGAAGAAGCCGCGGAATTGCGCAAGCATAATTTAGGCTTGGGAGCCAATTATGAAAATACGCTGGTGATTAATGACAAAGGCGTTATTAATAATCAATTGCGTTTTGCTGATGAATTTAGTCGTCATAAGGCTTTGGATTTTGTGGGTGATTTGTATCTTTTGGGTAAGCCGATTCGTGGCAGTGTTTCTGCCATCAAAAGTGGACACAATTTGAATTTGGCCCTGCTTAAAAAAATTCATCAACAGTATGTCAATTATGCGAAACAAAGTTTTATTTCTAATACAACATTTTGTGATAAGACGGAACTTGATGTTAGTCAAATCATGAAAATTTTGCCGCACCGGTATCCATTTTTGTTTTTAGATCGAATTGTGCACTTGGATAGAGGTAAAAAAGTCATTGGCATCAAAAATGTCACCATTAATGACAATTTCTTTGAAGGACATTTTCCAACCCGTCCGATTATGCCGGGTGTTTTGATGGTTGAAGCTTTGGCTCAGGCGGCAGGGATCCTGATGTTGACGAACCAAGATCATCATGGTAAAGTAGCCCTGTTTATGGCGGTCGACAAGGTCAAATTTCGCAAACTTGTTGTTCCGGGTGAACAATTGCATTTGGAAGTGGAAATGGTGCGTGATCGTTCTCGTACGGCGCAGCTTAAGGGCGTTGCCCGCGTCGGCGATGAAATCGCTGTTGAAGCGGAAATGATGTTTTCTTTTATTGATGGGCAATTTTTGTTACAAGGATAGTATGGAAATCGAAAAAATACATAAAACTGCCGTTGTCCATCCTGAGGCGAAATTAGGCCAGAATGTTACGATTGGTCCTTATACAGTCATCGGCGCAAATGTGACCGTGGGCGATAATTGCCGTGTCGGTAATAATTGTGTTCTCGAGGGACAAACCACGATCGGAAAAAACTGTCAGATTTTTACCGGTGCGATTGTCGGTTCCGCGCCGCAGGACAAGAAATACTCTGAAAGTGATGATGTCGAACTCATCGTCGGTGATAACAATATTATTCGTGAATATGTGACGATGAACTCAGGCACGATTGATGGCGGCCGCAAAACCATTATTGGCAATAATAATCTTTTTATGGTCAATACGCACGTGGCGCATGATTGTATTGTCGGAAATAATTGTGTGTTGGCAAATGTCGGCACTTTGGCCGGACACGTGACAACGGAAGACAATGCGATCGTCGGTGGTTTGAGCGCGGTTCACCAATTTGTCCGTTTGGGCCGTTTGTCTATTATTGGCGGATGTTCAAAGGTTGTGCAGGATATTCCGCCGTTTTCAATGTGTGACGGTCATCCTGCTAAGGTTTTTAAACTCAATACGGTTGGTCTTGAACGCGCGAAAATCCCCATTGAAGCGGTGAGAAGTTTGAAGTTGGCTTTTAAAATCCTTTTTCATTCGGGTTTGACGAAGACACATGCGATTGAGCAAATTCTCAGAGATGTTCCGCCGTGTCCTGAGCTAGATCATTTGATTTTCTTTGCCAAGACAACTAAACGTGGTTTGTGTTCCTAAGTGGCCAGTGACATGGAAACTATTGGACTGATCGCCGGCAACGGCAAATTCCCCATCCTTTTTGCCCGTGAAGCCCGTCGCCAAAATCTCAAAGTGGTGGCCGCAGCGATCAAAGGCGACACATCTATTCTCCTAAAATTCTTTACTGATGATCTTAAGTGGTTTAAGGTTGGAGAACTCAAAAAACTTTTTTCCTATCTTAAAGACCGTGGTGTTAAGCGCGTCATTATGGCCGGACAGGTCAATCCTAAAAATCTTTTTGATAAGTCCGTCGCGCTTGATGGTGAATTTCACGATTTGATGCAAGCTTTGGAAGATCGTAAGGCCGATACGATTTTTCGCGCCGTGGCCGATAAATTAAAGACGGAAGATTTAGACCTTTTGGATTCTACGTTTCTTTTGAAAGGATATTTGGCGCCCAAAGGCACGTTAACGCGACGCGGTCCGACGATCTTGGAATTGGAAGACATTACGTTTGGTCGCACGATTGCCAAGGCTATGGGCGGATTAGATGTCGGGCAGACTGTCGTTATTAAAGAAAAAGCGATTGTCGCCATCGAAGCGATGGAAGGGACGGATCGCTGTATCCGTCGGGGCGCCGAGATTGCCCGCGAAGGCGCGGTTGTTGTCAAAATGAGTAAGCCCGGGCAGGATTTGCGTTTTGATATTCCTGTCGTCGGAGCGCGTACAATTCAAAACATGATTCGCGGTCACGCCAAGTGTCTGGCCATTGAAGCAGAAAAAACATTGATCATCGATCGCGCCGCTTGTGTCAAACTTGCCAATAAGGCGGGTATTTGTATTGTCTCGTCGTGAGGTTTTATGCCAAAACGCCTTACATTTTCTTCTCTAACCTACATTCAGCTCGTTAAGCTCATCAAGAGTGAAATTGTTGACGGGAAAAAGATCATTCAACAAACGCAGGCGCAAAAATATTGGAATATCGGTAAATCAATTTCGGAATATATTTTAAACGGCAAAGATCGCGCGAAGTACGGCGAACATGTTTTTAAGAAGCTTGCAGACGATTTGAATGTCAACGCCAGGATTTTGTATCAAGCTAGTGATTTTTATCGCAAATTTCCAATTTTGAACGCGCGTTCACAATTGAGCTGGACACACTTTCGTGAGCTTTTGACTCTGCCTGACTCGACGCAGCGCAAAGATTTGATGGAAAAAGCTCGACGGGAAGGCCTGACCAGTCGCGAGTTTAAACAATTGGTTCAAAAGAAAAAGGTTGTTATTCCGACGGAAGGGACAATTGCGCAACTCAAAGTCACGCGTGGAAAACTTTATACCTATAAGATCAATGAGTTTAAGCATTGGAAATCGATTGAATTGCAAAAGGGCATTGACTGCGGATTTGATGTGTCCTACCGGCCGACGGCGGTGCAGTTGGCAAAATTTACCGCGGGAAAAATCATTGAAACGCTAAAGGCTGATAATAATTATTCGGTCAAGTCCAGTGAACGTGTCGAGAGCGATCTGTTTACTTTTAAAGCCAAAGTTGAAAAGGTCATTGATGGGGACACGCTTTTAACGCGGGTCAACTTAGGCTTTAGGATGTCCAAAAAGCATAAATTGCGTTTTCGTGGAATTGACACGCCGGAAATCGACACGCCCGAAGGTCAATTGGCTCACAAGTTTGTTGAAGACCGCATTAAGCAGTGTGAATTCATTGTGATCAAAACGCATAAAGATGATAAGTACGGGCGGTATCTCGTCGATGTTTTTTATCTTCCCGGAGAGCCGGATGCGCAAAAGGTCGCCGCAACAGGAATTTATTTAAATCAAGAACTGCTCGACAATCGTTTGGCGGTCAAATGGTGAATAAAAGAATGAAAATTCCGCGTGGATTTCTGATTGGGACGATGTTTATAATGGATCTTAACAAATTTCCGCTTTGCGGCTGATTGACTTTCCCCGCCTTTTTCTATATAATCCTTCTATTATTTTTTATATAATCTTCGACGGAAAAGGGAATCTCTTTTTATGGAAGTTGATGAAATCAAGCACGTTAGGATTGAAAAGCTCAATAAATTGATCGCGCAAGGTCTTGAGCCGTATGGCCGCCGCTTTGTAACGACACATGCCATTGCGGATGCTTTGGCAAATTTTGTGGAAGAAACGCCTGTTGTTTTGGCTGGTCGCGTTCTCGCGAATCGTCGTCACGGCAAAGCCCTTTTTCTTGATCTTGTTGATCAAAGCGGCAAGATTCAGCTGTATATCAATGCCGGTCACATTGGTGAACAAGGCTTTGCCATCGTCGAGGAAATGGATATTGGCGATATCATTGGCGTCGAAGGGGTCATGTTTAAAACCAAGACGGGACAGGAAAGTGTCAAGGTTTCTAAGGTCACGGTTTTGGCCAAGTCGCTTATGACTTTGCCCGAAAAGTGGCATGGCTTAAAAGACGTTGAGATTCGTTACCGTCAACGTTATGTGGATTTGATCGCAAATGCTAGCGTGCGTGAAATTTTCTTAAAGCGCACTAAGCTTATTACCTTTATTCGTTCCTATCTCGATACGCGCGGATTTTTGGAAGTCGAAACGCCGATGCTGCAGCCGCAAGCAGGTGGAGCGCGTGGTCGTCCGTTTAAGTCAAAGCACAATACGTATGATATGGATGTTTATTTGCGCATCGCGCCGGAGTTGTATTTAAAGCGTTTGCTCGTCGGAGGATTTGAGCGTGTGTACGAAATTAATCGCAATTTTCGCAATGAAGGAATTTCGACGCGCCACAATCCTGAGTTTACGATGTTAGAGGCCTATCAATCGTATGGTGACTTTAACGACATGATGGATTTGATGGAAGGCTTAATCAGCGAAAGCGCCAAGCTTTTGACAGGTTCGTATAAGGTGCAATATCAGGGCAAAGAAATTGATTTTACGCCGCCATGGGAACGCCGTTCGTTTGCAAAAATTATCAAAGACAAATTTGATATCAATCCCGAAGATGATGCCAAGACCATGTTAGACAAGGTCAAAGCCAAAGGCGGTCGTGGCAAGATTGACACGCTGACCCGTTCCGCGGTCATGAAAATCGTTGAAGACATTCTCGACGAGGACGCGACGATGAATCCGGTTTTCTTTACGGATTACTTTACATTTTTGTGTCCGTTGGCCAAGACTAAGAAGGACAATCCATTTATTTCTGAGCGTTTTGAATGTTTTGTCGCGGGATTGGAAGTCGGCAATGCGTATTCGGAGTTAAACGATCCGCAGGAACAGAAGGCGCGGCTCTTGGAAGATTTGACTGATGATACGGAAACGGGATTGCGTACGATCGACGAGGATTTTATTAACGCGCTTGAGTATGGTATGCCGCCGGCGGGTGGTTTGGGGATTGGCATTGACCGACTTGTGATGTTATTGACAGATTCGCCTACGATACGGGAAGTTATTTTGTTCCCGCTTTTAAAGCCACTTGTCAAATCAGAAGAGGAATCTCCAAAGTCGTCGGGGTAAAAATATCAATGTCATTCCCGCAATCTTTGAGCGGGAATCCATGTTTTTAAAATGGATCCCCGATAAGAGCATTCGGGGATGACAGGGATAGAAAAAATATAAGGGAATCATGAATTTCGAAAATTGGATCAGTTATCGTTATATGACCGCAAGCAAGGGGCGCTTTTTGGCCTTCTTGAATTTTATTTCCATTGCCGGTGTCGGCGTTGGCGTTATGGCGCTCATTGTTGTAACGGGTGTTATGACCGGCTTTGGTAATAATTTGCGCGAAAAAATCATTGGCGCCACACCGCACATTGTTGTTGAAAAAGAAACCGGCATTACGGATTTTGCGGCTGTGCAGAATCAACTTGCTAGTATGTCCGGGGTTGTGAGCACGTCGCCGTTTGTGCAAGGCAATGTTTTTCTTGAGAATGAGGGTCATGCGGTCAGTCAAATTGTGCGCGGGGTCGATCCCAAAACCGAAAAAGGCGTAACCAAGATCAGTTCGTATCTTACCGAAGGCAAACTTTCGGATCTAAATGACGGCGGAATTATTATTGGTCAAGAGTTGGCGCGATATTTTGGGTATAGTATCGGTGATGAAGTGATTTTAATCGCGCCGGGTTCTGGCATTTCCGGTCGCGGCTGGCGATATACGGCAAAAGTTGTGGGAATTTTTAAAAGCGGGATGGTTGATTATGACATGAATTTGTCTTTTATTACACTGCCGCAAGCACAGAAAATTTTTGATTTTAGTGCCAATCGCGTTTCCGGTATTGGTGTAAAACTAGCCGATCCGTATAAGGCCAAGGAAATTAAAAAGGCAATCTTTTCCGAGTTAGGATATAGCTATCGTGTCAAAACATGGATCGATATTAACAGCAATTTGTTTGAAGCGCTTTTTCTTGAAAAATGGGGACTTTTTATTATTTTAACGCTTATGGTTTTGGTGGCGTCATTTAACATTATTAGTACGCTTATTGTGACGGTGACGAGCAAAATTCATGATATCGGGATTTTATTGTCGTTTGGTGTTCCGCGCGCTTCGATTCGACGTATTTTTATGAAACAAGGGCTGTTTATCGGCGGATTAGGGACGTTTTGGGGTTTGGTTAGCGGGGTTGCGATCAGTTTGATTTTAAAAACGTATGTGAAAGTTCCGGCTGAGATTTACTCGATTGATCATGTGCCTGTTGAATTGCAGTTGCAGGACATTTTGATTATTATTTCTGCGGCGATGATTATTACGTATTTGGCGACATTGTATCCGGCGGCGCGAGCGGCGCAGTTGCAGCCGGTTGACGCTTTGAGATATAAATAATGACTGGGGTCATTGAAGTATCCTAGGCGAGTTTGGCGAGCCTCGAACTTTTGTGAGAGCGCGAGACATTGTTTGAGCATGGGATACTTCAATGATCCCAGTATTTATAAGAATATTTACTTACAAAGGTTTTTAAAAAAGGTTAAAATGGGTCGTTCATGCTTGAAGTTTTAGATGTTGAAAAACATTACGATCACCCTTCGGGAAAGATTCAGGTTCTTAAAGGGATTCGCTTGACGATTTTAGACGGAGAGGTTGTCGCTATTGTCGGTCCGTCAGGCGCTGGAAAATCCACATTGTTGCATATTATGGGGGGATTGGACCGTCCGGCAAGTGGGCAAATCCAGTTCGCGGATGAAGATCTTTATCGCCTCAACGAAAATAAGCGCGCGCAAATTCGCAATAGGAAGTTTGGGTTTATTTTTCAGTTTTATCATTTATTGCCGGAATTTACCGCTTTGGAAAATGTCATTTTACCGGCCTTACTCGACAAAAATGTCGGCAGTATGGATTCGGTCAAAGCGAAGGCGATTTTGGTTCTTGATCGTGTTGGTTTAAAACATCGGTATGAACATAAGCCGCATGAATTATCCGGCGGCGAACAGCAAAGAGTCGCGATAGCGCGAGCATTGATCAATGAACCCAAAGTTATCTTTTGTGATGAACCGACGGGAAATCTTGATTCTGAAAGCGGCAAAGGCGTTATTGATCTTTTGATGGAGATTAATCAAAAGAATAAACAAACACTTGTTATTGTCACGCACGATGAACAAATTGCCAAGCGTTCACATCGGATCATCAAAATGCGTGACGGAAAATTAGTGTAATTTAAAAAGGTAGGGACGTCGCCTACTTTCTGAAAGGACAGTTATGAAAGTTTATATCAATGGCAAATTTTATTCAAAAGATAAAGCGGCCGTGTCCGTGTTTGACCATGGATTCCTATATGGTGACGGCGCTTTCGAAGGCATCCGTTCTTATGGCCGTCTCGTGTTTCGTCTTGACGAACACATCACGCGCCTCTATGAAACATGCCACACGATGATGATCACAATTCCGCTTTCCAAAAAGGAAATGGAAAAGGCCATCATTGCCACGCTCAAAGAAAATAAGATTGATAACGGTTATATTCGTGTGATTGTGACGCGTGGTGTTGGTGATCTCGGACTTGATCCTCGCAAATGCCATGGCAGTCCGATGGTGATTATTATTGCGGATAAGATTACCCTTTATCCGGCTGAGCTTTACAAAAAAGGCATGGAAATCATTACTGTCCCGACGGTCAAGAATCATGCCGAGGCGCTTAATCCGCAACTTAAGTCGCTTAATTATTTGAACAATATTTTGGCTAAAATTGAAGCGAACAATTCCGGTTATAACGAAGCTATTATGCTCGACGGAAGTGGTTATGTGGCTGAATGCACGGGCGACAATATTGTCATTATCAAAGATGGTAAGCTTTCAACTCCGTCACAAGGACGACTCAAGGGTATTACGCTTGCCGCGGTTATGGATATCGCGCAAAAGTTTAAAATCCCGGCTGAAGAAAGACTTTTTACTCGACATGAAGTGTATAATGCTCATGAGTGTTTTTTAACGGGCACGGCGGCAGAAATTATACCGATTGTTAAAGTTGACGGTCGTGTGATCGGTAATGGTAAACCGGGAACGATAACGGCTAAATTGATTACAGCATTTCACAAAGTGACACATAAGGATGGGGTAAAATATTAAAGAAAAATGTCACCCCCGAATGTATTTATCGGGGGTCCAAATTTAAGATATGGATCCCCGCTAAAAGATTGCGGGGATGACAAAGTAAGGAATAATTCATGCAATGCAATATTTGTACTAAGAAAAAAGCTACTGTTCATTTGACCGAGATCATCGACGGGCAAGTCACGGAATTGCATCTCTGTGAAGAATGCGCGCGCGAGAAAAGTGTGCAAATGGAGCAGCAATTTGGTTTAGCTGATCTTTTGGCCGGTCTCGCGGATTTTGGCAAACAAGTCAAAGATGTCGACAAGATCAAGATTGATTGCCCTCAATGCGGCGTAAGCTACGATGATTTTAAAAAATTTGGTCGGCTTGGCTGCAGTGAATGTTACTCCGCGTTTCGGGAACACTTGAGTTCTTTGCTTAAAAAAATTCATGGGTCGAACTTGCATTTAGGAAAAGCTCCTTTGCAATTTCCAAAACCCGCCGGACCACAAATCGAAACGTTACGTGATCTTAAAACGCAATTGCAAGAGGCTGTGCAAAAGGAAGATTTTGAAAAAGCGGCGGAATTGCGTGACAAGATTCGCGTTTTTGAAAAAAAAGAAGAGAATCAACCATGAATATCAATGACCTGATTAATCATACTGCCGAGTGGCTTAAGGGTACGGGCCCCAGTTCGCACATTGTGATGTCGTCACGAATTCGTCTGGCACGGAATTTGTCTAAGGTGCCATTTCCCAATCGCGCTGAAAAGAAAGATCTTATTAATGTGGTTGAGGATGTCAGCCAAGCTATCGCAGGAAATGAATATTTTAAAAATTCTGTTTTTCTTAAGATGAATGAATTAGATAGTATTGATAAGCAGTTTCTTGTCGAGCGACATTTGATGAGTCACGAGCATGCGGTTAGCGGTGACGGGAAAGCTTTGATTGTTTCGGAGGAAGAAGTTCTTTCCGTCATGGTCAATGAAGAAGATCATTTGCGTATTCAGGTTATGCAGTCGGGTTTAAATTTGACTGAGAGCTGGCGCATTATCAATATGTTAGATGATATTTTATCGAAAAAGCTAAATTACGCTTATATGGGCAATTGGGGATATTTGACCGCTTGTCCGACGAATACCGGCACGGCGATGCGTGGATCTGTCATGTTACATTTGCCGGCCTTGGTTATGACTAAGCAAATCAATAAGGTTTTGGCGGCGATCGCGAAATTATCTTTCGCGTCGCGTGGATTTTATGGTGAAGGGACACAGGCCCGCGGTAATATATATCAAATTTCGAATCAGGTGTCCTTGGGTCACAGCGAAGAGGATATTTTGCAAAATATTGGCGGCCTGATGCGTCAGGTCATTGAGCAGGAAGAGCAGGCGCGACAGGCGCTCTTTGTGCAAAACCGATCGATGCTTGAAGATAAAGTTTTTCGCAGTTTAGGTGTTCTTAAAAGCGCGTATATTATTTCCAGTCAGGAAACTATTGAATTACTTTCAATGGTTCGTCTGGGAATTGATTTGGGAATTTTAAATCAGGTGGAGCGGGCGAATATCAATGAACTTTTTATTACGATACAACCGGCTCATCTGCAAAAAATCGAAGGTAAAAAACTTACGCCGGCCCAGCGGGATACTCGACGGGCAGCGTTAATTCGCGAAAAGTTAGGAGGCGTTTGATGTTTAATAGATTTACGGAAAGAGCTCGCAAGGTCATTGTTTACGCCAAAGAAGAAGCTCGTCGTTTTAATCATGATTATATCGGCACCGAACATCTTTTAATGGGCTTGATCCGCGAAGGTGAAGGTGTCGCGGCCGCGGTTTTACAAAAATTAGGGTTGGATTTAGAAACCATTCGTATCGAAGTTGAAAAGCTTGTTCAGCCGGGACCGCAAACGCAGGTCTTAGGCGATATTCCTTTTACGCCGCGATCTAAAAAAGCTCTCGAGCTTGCCGCGGAAGAAGCGCGCGCGCTCGGACACAATTATATTGGCACGGAACATTTGCTTTTGGGTCTCGTCAAGGAAGGCGAAGGCATGGCGTATCGCGTGCTTTTGAATCTTGGTTTGGACTTGGGCAAATTGCGCAATGAAGTTATGGAACTTTTAGGATCCGGCATTCCGGGTTTTGGCACGCAGGAACCAGCCAAGACGGGAAAGACGCCTGCCATTGACGCGTACGGACGCAATTTGAATAAATTTGCCAAAGACGGAAAGCTTGACCCTGTCATCGGTCGTCAAGATGAAATTGAACGCATTGTTCAGATTTTAAGTCGTCGCACCAAAAACAATCCTGTCCTATTAGGCGAAGCCGGTGTCGGAAAAACCGCTATCGTCGAAGGACTTGCGCAGTTGATTGTTAAGGGGGATGTCCCTGAATTATTACGCGAAAAGAGTATTATTGTTCTTGATCTGGCTTTGATGATTGCCGGTACCAAATACCGCGGACAGTTTGAAGAGCGTATCAAAGCGATTATGGACGAAATCAAACGTTCCGGAAAGATTATTCTGTTTATCGATGAGCTTCATACGCTTGTGGGCGCGGGAGCCGCCGAAGGCGCGATTGACGCGGCAAATATTTTAAAGCCCGCTTTGGCGCGTGGTGAAATTCAGTGCATCGGGGCCACGACGCTTGATGAATATCGCAAGCACATTGAAAAAGACGCGGCGCTTGAACGTCGTTTTCAAACCATTGTTGTTGATCAGCCGTCCGCGGATGAGGCCGTGCAAATTCTTAAAGGTTTGCGCGATAAATATGAAGCGCATCATCGTGTGAAGTATTCCGACGAAGCATTGGAGGCCGCGGTCACCCTTTCGGAAAGGTATATTTCTGGCCGTTCCTTGCCGGACAAGGCCGTTGATATTCTCGACGAGGCAGGAGCCCGCGCGCGCATTAAGGCGATGGCTGTTCCTGTCGAGATCAAAGATCTTGAATCCCAAATTGAGAATTTAAAAAAAGAAAAAGAAGGATTTATTAAGAGTCAGGATTTTGAACGGGCGGCGCATATGCGCGATGAAGAACGTCGTGTTCGTGACGATTTGGATCGCGTTCGCGGTGAATGGACACAGCAGCGCGATAAGATTACGATTACGCTCGGCGAAGAAGATATTGCTCGCGTTGTTTCGCAGTGGACAAGTATTCCGCTCGTGCGTTTGGAGCAGAATGAAAGCGACAAGCTTTTACAGATGGAAGATAAGCTGCGCAATATGGTCATCGGTCAGGAAGAACCCATTGACGCGATTGCGCGCGCTGTTCGTCGGTCACGCGCTGGGATCAAAAATCCTCGTCGTCCGATCGGGTCTTTTATTTTCTTGGGTCCCACGGGTGTCGGTAAAACGCATTTGGCCCGTTCACTTTCAGAATTTATGTTCGGAAGCGCGGACTCGGTGATTCAGATTGACATGTCCGAATATATGGACAAATTCAATGTCACGCGTTTGATCGGCGCGCCTCCGGGTTATGTTGGTTATGAAGAAGGCGGACAATTGACCGAAAAAGTGCGTCGCAAACCATATTCTGTTGTGCTTCTCGATGAAATCGAAAAAGCGCATCCGGATGTTTTTAATATTCTTTTGCAGGTCTTCGAAGAGGGTCGTTTGACAGACAGCTTCGGGCGCAAAGTGGATTTTCGCAATACGATTATTATTATGACGTCGAACGTGGGCGCGGAAATGTTGCGTTCGCGAGGGTCTCTGGGTTTTGTGTCACCCAAGGAGGCCGTAGGTTATAGTGATATGAAGTCCCGCCTGCTCGACGAAGTAAAAAAATTCTTTAAACCGGAATTTTTAAATCGCATTGATGACATCATTGTCTTTAAGTCTTTGACGCGTGAGAATTTGACTCAAATTGTCAAACTTGAGATTGAGGAAGTAACCAAGCGTCTTGCGGATAAGGATATCGTCATTGAGTTAAATCAAGACGCGCTCGACCTTTTGGTTGAGAAAGGTTTTGATCCGGTTTTTGGCGCCCGGCCGTTAAAGAGAACAATTCAACGGCTTCTCGAGGATCCATTGGCCGAAGAAATTATTTCGGGTCGTTATAAAGAAGGCGGAAAAGTCAAAATTACGCGTAAGAATGACGCGTTGGATTTTGAATAAATCGTTTCCTTTCCATGTCCTCCACTAAAACAAAAATCATGTATATTTGTCAAACCTGCGGGGCGCAATCGCCCCGTTGGGTTGGCAAGTGCCCGTCGTGCGAAGGTTGGAATACGTACGTTGAAGAAACCATCACGCCGATTTCCAAAGAAGGACGCGGCGGTGTTGTCTTTAGCGACAAGCCGGTGAAGTTTAGCGAAATTTCTATGTCCGCGGACAAGGAAAAACGTTTTACGACGGGGATTAGCGAATTTGACCGAGTTCTAGGTGGCGGTATTGTTCCCTCATCGGTAACTTTGATCGGCGGCGATCCCGGCATTGGGAAATCCACCATTGCTTTGCAAGCAGTTTGCGCTTTGAGTCGTCAGGGATATAAAGTTTTATATGTCAGTGGGGAAGAATCGGTACAGCAAACCAAAATGCGTGCCGAGCGTCTTGGTGCTGACACGACAGACAGTTTGTATATTGTCAATCAAGTTGATCTTAACGCGATCAAAGAATATTTGACGAAGATGAAGCCGCAGATTGTGGTCATTGATTCGATTCAAGTGGTGTATCATCCTGATATTCCGTCGAGTCCGGGGAGTGTCAGTCAAGTCCGTGAATGCGCCGCGATTCTGACACATTTGGCAAAAACGACGGATATGTCGCTTTTTATTATCGGTCACGTGACCAAGGAAGGCACGATTGCCGGCCCGCGTGTGTTGGAACATATTGTTGATACCGTGTTGTATTTTGAAGGTGAACGCTACAATTCGCATCGAGTTTTGCGTACGATCAAAAATCGTTTTGGTTCGACGAATGAACTTGGTGTTTTTGAAATGACGGCCGGTGGTTTGATTGAAGTTGTGAACCCTTCAGAAATTTTTCTAGCAGAAAGACCGACGAATACGTCGGGTTCGGTGGTCGTCGCGATCTTGGAGGGAACACGTCCTTTTCTTGTTGAGATTCAGGCCTTGGTGAGCCGCTCGACATTTGGCGTAGTTCGTCAAAAAGCGCAAGGGTTTGATCCCAATCGTTTGGCTTTGTTAGTCGCGGTTTTAGAAAAACGTATGGATTTGAATTTGCAGGATAAAGATATTTTTCTTAATGTTGTGGGTGGTGTGAAAGTCATGGATCCGGCAGCGGATTTGGCGGTTGTTTTAGCTGTGGCGTCGGCGTTATTAGATAAGCCAATCAGTTCGCAAACTGTTGTTTTTGGAGAAGTGGGACTTTCCGCCGAGGTGCGCAGCATCAGTCAGGTGAGTTTGCGTATCAATGAAGCCGAAAAACTGGGTTTTAAGAATTGTATTTTGCCTAAGAATAATTTGAAGACCAAGGTTGGTTTTGAAAAGACGCGTGTCAATTTGATCGGTGTCGAGAATGTTCGCGAAGCATTAGATGAGTTGCAGGGATAGTGATGGTTACGGTCATTCCCGCAATCTTTTAGCGGGAATCTAGAATATTGAAAGCATGGATCCCCGATAAAAGCGTTCGGGGATGACAATAAGCAATATGAATGTTTTTCACGTCAAGGAAAGGATTCACCCATGACACTTTTGTTTGTAAGAACGTTTTTCCTGCTGATCAGCGCCTTCGTCGGATCCTATTTGGGTTCGATTGGAAATAATGCCGCTCAAGGGGCATGGTTTGGTGCCGGCGCGGGGTTGGTTTTGATTCTTTTGGAATTGAGTCTCCGTCGAGTATCCGTGCGCGGACTTTCCAGTATGGTGTTCGGTCTTCTTTTAGGTATGGTCATGGCAAAACTCATTGCTGACATTATGCAGCTTTTGCCATTGGGTGAATCGATGCAGTCGATTATGCGTGCGGTTTTGACAATTGTTTTTTCATATCTGGGGGCGGTCATGGCTCTGCGCGGTAAAGATGAATTTAGTATCATTATTCCCTATGTTCGTTTTAAGCGACAGGAACTTTCTGAACAAATGTTTATTGTTGATACCAGCGCGATTATCGACGGGCGCATCTGGGATATTTTTAAAATCAATTTTTTTACTGGTCGTCTTGTCGTTCCACGTTTTGTTTTACAGGAACTACAAAAGCTTTCTGATTCTAACGATGAATTAAAAAGACAGCGCGGTCGTCGGGGAGTGGAAATTTTGCGCAATATGCAAAAAGATCCAACGTTGGATATTCATATTCATGAAGATGACATTGCCGGAATCGAAGAAGTCGATGCCAAAATTGTGCGTTTGGCCAAAATCATGGAAGCGCGGATCTTTACGACTGATTATAATTTGAGCCGTATCGCAACGATTCAGGGTGTTGCCACAATGAATATCAATGACCTCTTGCAGGCGGTCAAGCCGGCGATCTTTACTGGTGAGGAAATGGAAGTCCGTTTGGTCAAAGAAGGCAAGGAACAGGATCAAGGTTTGGCCTATACTGAGGATGGGACAATGATTGTTGTCGCGGGGGGACGCAGTTTCGTTGGGAAAAAAGTTCGCGTTATTGTCACTTCTATTTTACCGACGCAGGGTGGGCGGATAATTTTTACAAAAATTATCGGATAAACGTATGAAAACTTATGCGATTATTCCCGCGGCAGGTTCTGGCGCGCGTTTTAAAAACGACATCCCAAAACCGTTGGTTTTGCTCAAGGGCAAAGAAATTTTTGTTTACTCCCTTGAGGTTTTTGAAAAGTCGAGTTTTATTGATGGCATGGTTGTGATCGCTCCGGCTGACCGATGTCAGGAATTTGAAAATGTGATTAAGAAATATTCTTTCAAGAAGCCGATTAAAGTTGTGGCTGGCGGAAATAGTCGGTATGAATCAGTTTCAAACGGCTTGAAAGTTTTGGATCCGAATATCGATTTTGTTCTTGTTCATGATGGCGCGCGGCCGTTGGTTTCTTTGAAAGTTGTCGAGGAGGCGATCAACATGGCTTATGCGACGAAGGCTGTTGTCGTTGGAGTGCCGGTTAAGCCGACAATTAAGCGCATTGATCCACGCGCTAAGGAAATTGATACGACATTGGATCGAAATATTTTATGGGAGGCGCAGACGCCGCAGGTTTTTGCGTATGAACTTTTGATGCAGGCGCATCGTCAAGGTGTTGGTTTGGATGTTGAAGCCACAGATGATGCTTTCTTAGTCGAGCGCTTTGGGGCGAAGGTGAAAATGATTGAAGGCGAATACCGAAATATTAAAATCACAACACCGGAAGATTTGAAAATTGCGGAGGCATTGTTGGAATAAATCGTAAATCCACCGCGAGCCCGAAGGGCGTGGCGATCTGTTGTAGATTGCCTCGTTGCCTTAAACAGTTTTAATGGCTCCTCGCAATGGTACAAGGGGGAAAAGGTTTCGATATGTTCAAAACTGGCATTGGATATGATGTACATCGCTTAGCAAAAGGGCGAAATCTTGTCTTAGGAGGAGTGCAAATTCCGCATACCGTCGGTCTTGATGGACATTCTGATGCCGATGTCGTTTTGCACGCGATTTGCGACGCGATTCTCGGTGCTTTAGGCCTAGGGGACATCGGCGAACATTTCCCCAATACGGATAAGAAATATTATAATATTTCCAGCATTAAACTTTTAGAGTCTGTGTACCGTCTTGTTGGTCAAGAAGATTATGTGATTGTTAATGTTGATACTGTTATTTTGGCGGAAGAACCTAAAATTAAAAACTTTAAACCATTGATGAAAACACGGATTGCTAAAACGCTAAAGATTGATGAGTCGTGCGTGAATATCAAGGCAACAACAGCGGAAGGTTTAGGCGCGATGGGACGTAAAGAGGGTATTGGAGCGTACGCAACGGTTTTATTGAGGAAGCGGGGGAGGAAAAAGAAATGATACTATTGATGACATTGTCCGCGTTGATTGCGTTTGTGTTTTTAGTCGCTGTTGTTTTTGCGGCGGAAGTCAAAGCGACCCAAGAACGCGATCCAGCGGCGAAAAATACATGGGAAGTGCTTTTATTATATCCCGGTTTGCATGCCGTGATTGCTTATCGTATTTCTCATTTTGTTTGGTTAAAGAAAATTCCTTTTTTGCCGCGTTTGATTTCGCAAACAGCACGATTTTTGACTGGTATTGAAATTCATCCGGGCGCGCAAATCGGCAAAGGGCTTTTTATTGATCACGGTATGGGTGTGGTCATTGGCGAAACTTCGATTGTCGGTGATAATGTGACGCTTTTTCAAGGTGTGACATTAGGTGGAACAGGAAAAGAATGCGGCAAGCGTCATCCGACATTGGGTGATAATATTGTCGTTGGGGCGGGCGCGAAAATCTTAGGAAACATTGAAGTCGGTTCCAATTCTTATATTGGCGCGAACGCCGTTGTTCTCAAGAATGTTCCGGCGAATACCACGGTTGTGGGAGTTCCGGGACGTATTACCCGTCAGGAAGGTAAAAGGATTGACAGTGGTTTGGATCACGGTCATGTTCAAGATCCGATCATGACGCATTTGAAAGATTTGATCAAGCGTGTCAAGACTGCAGAAGAGAAAATTGGTATTCATCGCACCGCCGAAGAAGAGAAAAATAGCAATATTGATTACACGATTTAAAAAGTTAATTCACCTAAGGCTGTTGTGATGACATTCAAAACGAGTTCCGCAGCCTATTCGTTTACCTAAATGTTTTTATTTAGAGGTAAACGAATGGCGCGAGGACTGTCGAGCTTTTGAATGTCATCATAACAGCTTTAGACCTTTCAATTAAGGACGCGTGTCGTGGTTTTACAGATATATAATTCTTTAACTAAGCAATTGGAAGAATTAAAGCCGATCACAGGCAAGACGATACGGATGTATTCCTGTGGCGTGACGGTTTATGACAAGTGCCACGTCGGTCACGCGCGCAGTCTCTATATATTTGATGTTATTCGTCGTTATTTGAAATATCGTGGTTACGATGTCCATTTTGTCCGTAACATTACGGATATTGATGACAAAATCATCAACCGTGCCAAAGAATTAAATAAGACCAGCGACGAAGTTTCAACTCAGAATATCAAATCATATTATGCCGACATGGAAAGTTTGGGCGTTGGTAAGGCGGATATTGAGCCGCGCGCGACCGAAAACATTCCGGATATGATCAAGCATATCGCGTCGCTGATTTCGGATGGATTTGCGTATGAGTCGCAGGGGGACGTTTATTTTCGCGTGCGTAAGTTTCCGGAATATGGAAAACTTTCCGGCCAGAGTATTGAAAAGATGCTTGAGGCGGTGCGCATCGAAAAGGGTGAGAAGAAGGAAGATCCTCTTGATTTTGCCATGTGGAAAAAATCGAAGGAAGGCGAACCGTTTTGGGACAGCCCGTGGGGATTGGGACGTCCGGGTTGGCATATTGAATGTTCGTGCATGAGTCTTAAGCATTTGCAATGCGAAACATTGGATATTCACGCCGGTGGACGTGACTTGATCTTTCCGCATCATGAGAATGAAATTGCTCAAGCGCAAGCGTTGACCAAGAAACCTTTCGCGAAGTATTGGATTCATCACGGATTGTTGACGATTAATGGGCAGAAGATGTCGAAATCTTTAGGAAATTTTGTTACCGTTGAAGATGCTGTAAAGAAGTATGCCGTGGATGATTTGAAGATTTTCTTTTTAACGTCCGCTTATACGAGCGCGATCGATTTTTCGGATGAGAAAATGGCGGATGCGCATAAAGCCAGTGAACGTTTTGATATTTTGTTTTGGAAGGCGAGCCACATTATGGAGAAGTATTCTTCTCCCAGAATGATGACCGTTGATTTTGTTGAGCGCTATAAGGCTGAGTTTATCGAAGCGATGGATGATGATTTTAATACCCCGAAGGCTTTGGCCGCTTTATTTAATCTTGTGAGTGAAACATATCGTTTTATTGAGGCGGAAGAAAGCCACGCTGATTACGGCAATTATGTTTACACCGCGGTTGAAACGATTGAAGGTTTAGGCCGTGAAATATTTGGTCTTTTTTTACGCGAACCGGATTTAAAATTGTCGCCGGAAGATGAGCAATTGATCGCTGACCGTGTTGAGGCCCGTAAGAATAAAGATTTTAAGAAGTCCGATGATCTTCGCGATCTTTTAAAGACGCGCGGCATTGTGGTGGAAGACACTAAAGACGGTCAGACATGGAGATTTGCGTGAAGGGCAAGTTTATCACATTTGAAGGTTCAGAAGGTTCAGGTAAAAGTACGCAGGCGGCTTTGATTTGTGAATATTTGAAAAAGAAAAAAATCCCTGTTCTTTTACTCCGCGAACCGGGTGGCGTCAAGATCAGTGAAGCGATTCGTGGCCTTTTGCTCGACGTTAAGAATACGGATATGACTAAGGAAAGCGAAACGCTGCTTTACATGGCGTCGCGTGCTCAGCTTGTTGAGGAAATTTTAAAGCCCGCTTTAAAAAAGGGCACGGTTGTGATTTGTGACCGTTTTCTGGATTCCACGATTGCCTATCAGGGTTTTGGCAATGGTGTTGATATTAATGCAATTAAGAAAATAGGTGCTTTTGCGACGCAAGGTATTGCTCCGGGGTTGACTTTGTTATTTGATATTGAAACCGAAAAAGGCTTAAGCCGTACGAATGTGGTTAAAGATCGTATTGAATTGCGGTCAGTCAATTATCATCGTCGGGTGCGAAAAGGTTATTTGGCTTTAGCAAAGAGTGAGTCTAAGCGCATTCGTGTCATTAAAGTTGATCAAGGTAAGGAAGAAATTTTTGAAATTGTGCGAAAGCATATTGATAAGTTCTTAAATTTATAACACGATTCTTGCTTGGGGATACCTGTGTTTCCCAAGCAAGTTTGGCGAGCTTCGAGAGGCGAGTCCTTGTTAGGACGAGCCGATAGAGCGCGAGACACTGTTTGAGCGTGGGAAACACAGGTATTCCCAAGCACAGTTTAAGGTTAGGATACAAAGGTAGTTTATGATCAATTTAGAAGTATTACAGCGCTTTGGTAAATTATTGCAATCCGGACGGATGGCACACGCGTATTTGTTTGCCGGACCTCAAGGCATGGGTAAAAGCGAGACCGCGCTTGCAGTTGCCAAACTCGTAAATTGCGACCGAAGGGAGTCCCAGTGGGACGACCGAAGGGAGTCCCAGTGGGACGACCGAAGGGAGTCCCAGTGGGACGACCGAAGGGAGTTGGATTGTCAATGTTCATCGTGTTTACGGATTAATTCCCGCAATCATCCCGATGTTTATTTTGTCGATTGTGGAGAGACAGATTCAATCAAAATTGCGCAAGTGCGTGA
>JACKFJ010000008.1 GCA_020632535.1 Candidatus Omnitrophota bacterium
TTGATGGCAAAAAACCTGAGCCAATTGTTGAAATGCTTGATGGAATTTTAAGCCGTGTCAAAAAGGAAAAGTTTGATTTAGGTCTTGTTTTAGACGGTGATGCTGATCGTATTGCGGCTGTCGCGGCCGGCGGGGAATTTATTAATCCGCAAAAGATTCTTGGCCTGCTTATTTTACATCTTGTTCGCAATCGTGGACGTAAGGGCGGAGTTGTTAAAACGATTTGCGGGACAACGTTAATTGATAAAATTGCGAAGAAATTAAAACTTAAGTTGTATGAAACTCCTGTTGGATTTAAATATATTTCTGACTTAATGGTGTCTGAGTCGATTATCGCCGGAGGAGAAGAGGCTGGTGGTTTAGGATTTCAAGATTATATTCCTGAACGTGATGGAACATTGGCTGGTTTGCTTTTGCTTGAAATGATGGTTTATCAAAAGAAAAATATTAAGAAAATTATCGACGAAATGGAAAAAGAGTTCGGTCGTTATTTTTATTTGCGCGGTGATATCAAGTTGACGCCCGGCCTTTCGATTGATCTAAATAAAATCAAAATGATCGACAGTGTTCTTGGAAAGAAAGTTGTTGATATGAAAGACTTTGATGGCGTGAAATTGATTTGTGAAGATGAAAGCTGGATTATGTTTCGTCCGTCAGGAACTGAGCCATTGGTTCGTGTTTATTCGGAGTCCAAGTCGTTGGTTCGTTCTAAACAGTTGATTAAATATGGTGAAGCCCTTTTGGCAGGAAAATAAACGTGATTCCCTGTTATTGGTTAGCTTACGCTGTGATTAAAATCGTCAATCCGTTTTATTTTCCATTGACGATAAGGGGGCGTGAGAATATTCCCGTCAAAGGCGCGTTTATCGCCGCGAGTAATCACGTCAGCCATCTGGATCCACCTTTGGTTAGTTACGCTGTTCGTCGTCCCATTTATCACATTGCCAAAAAGAGTTTATTTAAGAATAAAGCCTTTGCTTTGTTGCTTTATTCTTTGGGTTCTTTTCCAATTGAACGTGAAGGTTCCGACGTGAGTGCAATGAGATCGTGTTTGCGCAAGTTAAAAAAAGGTGAACCATTAGCACTTTTTCCAACAGGCACGCGTGTCGTTGGTGATGCTGAAGTTACGGCAAAAGCGGGCGTTGGATTCTTAGCGGTTAAGGCGGGAGTGCCTGTTGTTCCGGTTAAGATTTCGGGCACCGATATGGTTATGCCAAAAGGCGCGAAAGGTATTCATAAGCACCCAGTTACGATTATAATCGGTCAGCCGATCCATTTTTCTAAGCAAGATAATTATGATCAAATTGCCGCGCAGATTCTACAAAAAATAAATTCACTGTAGTACAATATTTTAATTGACAAAAAAATTTTTTTTGCGATAATTGAAATTCACTTTAAGAAGAGGAAACTCTTTTTGAAGAATTCGTTGTAAGAAAAGGGGAAGTAAATTCATGGAAGATAATAAACAAAGCGCAATGGCGGAACTTTACGCGAGCACTGTTAAAAGTGTCAAAGAAGGCCATATTGTCAAAGGAATCGTAGTTGCAATTACTGCAAAAGAAGCTGTTATTGATATTGGTTTTAAATCGGAAGGTTTCATTCCGTTAGAAGAATTTCGCAATAAGGAAGAACTTGAGCTGGGTCGAGAAATTGATGTTTTGGTTGAATCCGTTGAGGATGATGAAGGCCGTTTAGTGCTTTCACGTTCCAAAGCTGAAAAAGTCAAGGGCTGGCAAAAAGTGATGGTAGATATAGAGGAAGGCCACGTTGTTGAAGGCCGAGTTGTTAAGCAGGTTAAGGGCGGTTACATGGTTGATGTGGAAGGCGTGGAAGGTTTTTTACCGATGTCCTTATCTGCATTTAAGGGTTACGCCAATGACACAATAATGGCAAATAAATTTAATTTCCAAGTTGCAAAAATAAACAAGCAACGCCGCAATCTTATTCTTTCCCGTCGAGATATTTTCCAAAAAGAACGCGATTTGGTTCGCGAAAAACTTTGGGGCGAGCTTAAAAAAGGCGAACGCCGTAAGGGAGCAGTCAAGGGTATTACCGACTTTGGTGCTTTCATTGACTTAGGTGGTGTTGACGGCCTTCTCCATATTACGGATATGAGCTGGTCACGCATCAATCATCCGAGCGAAATTGTTCAGCTTGGTGACAAGATTGAAGTCATCATTTTGGATTTTGATAAAGATAATTCAAAGGTTTCTTTGGGTCTTAAGCAAATTTCTCCGAATCCGTGGGATGATATTTACCAAAAATATCCGGCCGGATCTAAGATCAGTGGTAAAGTAGTCAACATTATGCCGTACGGCGTTTTTGTTGAGATTGAAAAAGGCATTGAAGGCCTTTTGCATTCTTCTGAAATCTCTTGGCAGAAAAAGATGGTCAATCCGCAAGAAATGTTCAAGCTCGGTGATGAAATCAATTGTGTCATTATCAATGTTGATAAGGATTCTAAGCGTATTTCTTTAAGTATGAAGCAGCTTGAAACCAATCCTTGGCTTGAAGCTCAGGGCAGTCTTCCCGTCGGTAAGAATGTTAAAGGTGTTGTTCGTGGATTTACTGATTATGGCGCTTTTATCGAATTGGAATCCGGTTTGGAAGGTATGATTCATGTTTCCGATATGTCGTGGATTCGTAAGGTCAATCATCCGCAAGAGGTTTTGCAAAAAGGACAAGATGTGGACGTTATGGTTTTGGCGGTTGACGCTGAAAGCCGTAAAATCACTTTAGGTTTAAAACAACTCACCGAAAATCCTTGGACTGCAATTGCCGACAAGTATGCCGTTGGTAGTGAAGTGGATACCCAAGTTGTTCTAAATTCAAGTTTTGGGGTTTTTGTCCGTTTGCCGGGCGATGTTGAAGCGTTGGTCTATTCTTCAGAAATTGATAAAGAACAGGCTGCCAGCCTTAAGCCTGGAGATCCGTTAAAAGTCAAGATTATCAAAGTGGACGTTGACCAGATGAAAATCGGGGTCAGCACCCGTTTATAATCCCAATTTCTTTAAAGTGTCTTGGACGCCTGAATTTTTAGAGGTGAAGGCTTTTTTTTGCTTGGGGCTTGCGAGTTATGAATAACCAAGAAATTTTTGATCGCATCACTCGCGGGACAGTTGAAATTATCAATTCAGCTGATTTAAGTACGAAATTAAAAGACAGCAAAAAATGTGGGAAACCACTTAAGGTCAAGGCAGGTTTTGACCCAACAGCGCCAGATATTCATTTGGGTCATTGTGTTTTGCTTCGTAAGCTTCGGCAGTTTCAGGATCTCGGACACGAAGTGTTCTTTCTTATCGGGGACTTTACCGCCCAGATTGGCGACCCAACAGGTCGCGATCAGTTGCGCTCACAAATGTCGTTAGAAACAATCGCGGCTAACGCGAAGACATATCAAGCGCAAGTTTTTAAAATCCTTGACGAAAAAAAGACCAAAGTGGTTTTTAACAGTTCTTGGCTTTCTAAGCTGAGCGCTCAAAAAATCTTGGAATTGACAGCATTTTCAACGGTTGCGCAAATGCTGGCTCGCGCGGATTTTAAAAAACGTTTTGAAACAGCCAAGGAAATTAGCATTTTGGAGTTTATTTATCCCTTAATGCAGGGTTTTGACTCTGTTTACTTGGAATCTGATATTGAGTTGGGGGGGTCGGATCAAAAATTTAATCTTCTAATGGGTCGTCAGTTACAGCAATCGTTTAAACAGGCACCTCAGGTTGTCATTATGACGCCACTTTTGGAGGGCACGGATGGCGTTAAGAAGATGAGTAAATCGCTGGGAAATTATATTGGCATTAATGAGCCGCCCGCGGAGATTCTTGGGAAGGTTATGTCCATCAGTGATGAGTTAATGTTGAGATATTATGATGTTTTAACAGAACGCAATCTTGCTGAAATTAAACAACTTCATCCTAAAGAAGCAAAGTTGCAGTTGGGTGAAGAAATTGTGAGTCAGTTCTATTCTAAGGAAAAGTCTCGGCAGGCGCGGCAAGAGTTTGAAAAAGTTTTTAGCCGCGGTGATGTTCCAAAAGATATTATTGAATACAGAATTAATGGCCCAAAAGAAAAAATCATTGATATTTTATTAAAGAATAAATTAGTTGCTTCAAAAAGTGAAGGCCGTCGATTGATGACGCAGGGTGGGGTCACGATAGATGGCGAGAAAATCCTCGACGAGGATTGGCAGATTAGAACGGGTGTCGTGAAGATTGGTAAGCGAAGATTTTTAAGGATCATTGCTTAAGACATTTTGTTGAGAACTTCAAGAAATTTTCTTGACAAAAAATCGGAACGAAGTATACTTTATATTCATTTGTCGCCCCTGTAGCTCAGCCGGTAGAGCACGTCCTTGGTAAGGACGAGGTCACCGGTTCAAGACCGGTCGGGGGCTTGTAAATCGAAAGTGCAGAACCAATTATGCGCGAGAACATACAGTTTGAATGTACAGATTGCAAAAGAATAAATTATTCAAGCACGAAGGATAAGAAACAAAATCCAGATCGTATTGAATTGAAAAAATACTGCCGGTTTTGCCGCAAGCATACAGCGCATCGGGAGTTGAAGAAGTAAGTTCCCTATATTAATTTATAAAGGTTTTATTAACAATGCTGTCCTGGTGATTTAGGCCTGTAGCTCCAATTGGTAGAGCAGCGGCCTCCAAAGCCGAGTGTTGTGGGTTCAAATCCTACCAGGCCTGCATATATTGATGCACATAATAGAGTAGTTATGATTACAAAGATTAAAAAATTTTTTACCGAAGTTGTTGTTGAGCTTAAAAAAGTATCTTGGTCAACCCGCCGCGAGCTCATTGAGTCTACCAAAGTTGTTTTGATTAGTACGGCGTTTTTAGGTGTTTTTATCGCGCTCGTTGATGTTGTTATTTCAAAATTTATTGGAGTGATCATTAATTAAAATGGAAAGCCAAAGTCCGCATAAGTGGTATGTCATTCACACCCAAACGGGTGCTGAAGAAAAGGCCAAGGCTGGTTTAGTCGGACGAATGGCTAAGACTGATCTTAAAAAATTTGTTGAAGAAATTGTTGTCCCGACTGAACAAGTTTCGGAAATTCGTGGTGGGAAAAAGCGTATAACGTCACGTAAGTTTTTCCCCGGCTATATTATGGTCAAGATGGAAATGACCAAGGAAAGCTGGTATTTGGTAAAAACAACACCGGGAATTACCGGATTTATCGGTCCGGGTCGTCGTCCAACACCAATTTCTGATGATGAAGTAAATTCGATTCTCCGTCGGACTGAAGATACTGAAACGAAGCCGAGTCCAAAAATTATTTTTGACATTGGTGAGGCCATACGAATTTCGGAAGGACCATTTGCGAATTTTAATGGTTCGGTGATGGAAGTTTATCCTGAGCGCGGAAAGCTTAAGGTCAGCGTTTCAATTTTTGGTCGATCGACATTAGTGGAATTGGAATACTGGCAGGTTGAGAAGATCTGATCTTCAAAATCCCGAGCTGATGGGCAAAGGATCTATTTAATATTTAGCGAAATGAGTTAGGTAAAATAAAATGGCAAAAGAAGTTATCGCACAGATCAAGTTGTACGTTGCAGCCGGGCAAGCTAATCCTGCGCCACCTGTTGGTCCTGCTTTAGGTCAACATGGTGTTAATATTATGGGTTTTTGTAAAGCCTTTAATGAGCAGACCAAAGGTCGAGAAGGTTTAACTTTACCAGCGGTTATTACGGTTTATAAAGATAAGTCATTTGATTTTATTATCAAAACCCCGCCGAGCGCTGTATTAATCAAAAAGGCCGCTAATCTCGCAAAAGCTTCAGGATTGGCTGGTAAAGAAAAAATAGCGCAAATTTCTCGCGCTAAGATTGAAGAAATAGCCAAGATTAAAGCTGAAGATCTCAACACCGTTGATTTTAAAAAAGCAGTTAAGACTATTGAAGGAACCGCCCGCAGTATGGGCATTGAGGTGGTTGGTTAATATGGTACACATTAGCAAACGCAAAAAAGGATTTGGTAAAGATTTTGAAGCTGAGAAGAAATATACACTTGAGGAAGCTCTCACGCACGTTGAAAAGTTTCCGAAGGTCAAATTTGATGAAACTGTTGAGTTGCATTTTCGATTGAATATCGATTCTAAAGAAACCGAACAACCTGTTCGTGGAACAGTTGTTCTTCCGCATGGAATTGGTAAAAAAGTTCGTGTTGCTGTTTTTTGTAAGGGCGAATTTGCTCAAAAAGCACAAGATGCCGGAGCTGATCTTGTTGGTGGGACGGATTTGATTGAGCGTGTTGCGAAGGGTTTTCAAGAGTTTGATTGTGTTGTGGCGACGCCTGATATGATGCGTGACTTGAGTAAGTTGGGTAAAATTTTAGGTCCGCGTGGCTTGATGCCTTCGCCAAAGGCAGGTACGGTTACACAGGATGTTGAAAAGGTGGTTAAGGAGCTTAAGGCGGGACGTATTGAATTTAAGGCGGATAAACAGGCGGGGATTCATGTAGGAATTGGTAAGCGTTCATTTAAGACGAATCAGCTTCTTGAAAATGCGCGCCAACTTCTTGAAGCGATTGAGCATGCGAAGCCAACGGCGGTTAAGGGTAACCTTATTAGAACAATTTCGGTTTCCACGACGATGGGACCTGGTTTAGATGTTGTTGAAATGGGCGTTAATTAATGGATACTTTTGCTTTCATGCGAAAGCAAGGTATCCATTTTTAAGTAAGGAAGCAGAAGGGTTGAAGGGACTTAAAAATGGAAAAAGTCGGTAAAGTTCTTCGCGCAAGTTTACATAAAGGCATTAAAGACGGAATACAAAATAACCAAGCGGTTTTTATGTTGAGTTATTCTGCGATTTCGTCATCGCAGATGGGCATTTTGAGAAAGAGTTTGAGTAAAGTTGGTGCTCAAGTGCATGTTCCACAGAATCGAATTGCTAAACTTGTTCTCAAGGAACTTAAGAATGAGGCATTAGCCGATAAGATTAAAGGTCAAACCGCTTTTGTTTGGTCTAACTCTGATGCGGTTTCGGTTTCAAAGACTTTGGTGAAATTTACAGATCAATTCAAAAGCATTGTAATTAATGGCGGTCTTCTCGACGGTGAAACTTTAATTGGTGGTGATGTTAAGCGTTTATCTGATTTGCCGGCCAAGGAAGTATTACAGGCACAGTTATTGCAAGTGATGTTGGCGCCGATGACGCGTTTTGCTGGTCTTTTGAACGCCAAATCGCGCGATTTATTATCGATATTGAAACAGTACGGTGAAAAAAAGGGAGGAAATTAAAATGACTGAAGCAACTGAGGAAAAAAAGAGCGTAAAGCTTTCTGCGAAGCTCGAAGATGTCGCAAAGCAGATCGAAGGCTTGACAGCGCTTGAATTGTCTGATCTCGTTAAAGGGTTAGAAGATCGTCTTGGAATACAAGCTGCCGCTCCAATGCCTGCCGGAATGATGATGTCTATGGCGGGGGCTGGTGGTGCCGCTGCTGCTCCAGCTGAAGAGAAGACTACATTTGATGTTGTCTTATCTGAAATTGGTGGCAACAAAATCGGTGTTATTAAAGAAGTTCGTGCCGCTACAAATCTTGGTTTGAAGGAAGCGAAAGACTTAGTTGAAGCTGCTCCAAAAACCATTAAAGAAGGCGCCACAAAAGAAGAAGCTGAAGATCTTAAGAAAAAGCTTGAAGCCGCTGGTGCTAAAGTTTCGCTTAAGTAAAAAACAATTGATTTAATCCGGCACCACTATTTCGCATGTTCTAAAATTTCAGAAATATGCCAAATATGTGCCGCAAATCATATCTTTTTAAGTGCTCAAGTGTTTCATAAAAATCTTGTCATTGTAACTAAAAAATTTCTCCGGAGATTTTGAACGGAGGAATTTTTTAGTTTTTGACTTTTTTCTATCCCGTCGGCAATTGCAGGCGATAACCCACAAGCAGGGTGAACGGAATCTATGAAAAAACCAAAATTCAGAAGTTTCGCCAAGGCTAAAGATAACTTTGAATTACCGTCCCTTTTGGACATTCAAGTTAAGGCATACGAAGATTTTTTACAGCGTGAAATTTCTTCAGATAAACGTACCGATACCGGTCTTGAAGAAGTTTTTCGTGAAGTTTTTCCTCTCGAGAGTTATGATGGTCAGATCAAACTTGAATATATTAGCTATTATTTAGGAAAAGAAAAATATTCCAGTTTTGAGTGTCAAAGACGAAGTATGACGTATTCGGCTCCACTCAAAGTTAAACTCCGCCTTATCACTCCCGTAGATATTAAAGAGCAAGAAGTTTATTTTGGTGATTTTCCTCTCATGACCGATACTGGGACGTTTATTATTAATGGTGATGAGCGCGTTGTTGTTTCGCAAATTCAACGTCCACCCGGGGTTTCGTTTGAAGAAGAAGTTCACCCGACGGGTAAAAGTATTTATTATGGACGTATAATTCCTTCCCGTGGTGCATGGTTTGAAATCAAATATGATCTAAACGATGTGATGCTCGCGTATGTGGATCGTCGTCGTAATTTTCCGGCTTCTCAGATTTTGCGTATTATGGGTCTTACGAATTCCGAAGATATGCAAAAACTTTTGGGTGATGATTTTGATAAACTCAAAAACACGCTTGAAAAAGATCACACGACAAATAAAGAAGAGGCTCTTCTTGATTTTTATCGTAAGATGCGTCCGACGGAACCAGCCACAATTGAAGTTGCTGAAGCGCTTTTCTTCCGTTTATTTTTTGACCCTAAGCGTTACGATTTAAGCCGTGTCGGCCGTCACATTATTAATCGAAAGCTTGGGACAAATGTTCCGATGGACAATCGGGTTTTGGACATTCAGACATTGGCTTCGGTGATTAAATATTTGATCAGTTTGCGTGCCGGTGTCGGCGAAACAGATGATATCGACCATTTGGGAAATCGTCGTATTAAGACCGTCGGTGAATTGGTTCAGAATCAAGTTCGTATCGGTTTGGCGCGTCTTGAACGCTCGATTAAAGAGAGACTTGTCGTCATGAGTTCATTCGAAAATTTGACGGCACATCATTTGATTAACTCTCGTCTGTTTTCAAATCAGATTCAAGATTTTTTTGCTCGCAGTCAGTTATCGCAATTTATGGATCAAGTCAATCCCTTGTCCGAATTGACCCATAAGCGACGCTTGAGTGCTCTTGGGCCGGGTGGTTTGTCTCGGGAACGCGCTGGGTTTGAAGTCCGCGACGTTCATCCGACGCATTATGGCCGCGTATGTCCGATTGAAACACCGGAAGGTCCAAATATCGGTCTTATTTCATCGTTAACAACATGCGCGCGTGTCAATGATCTTGGTTTTATCGAAACACCCTATTACAAAGTTGATAATGGTCGGGTTACGCGTAAAGTCGAATTTTTGACGGCTGACGTCGATCAGGATAAATATATTGCGCAGGCTAACGCTTCGGTCGCTGATGATGGAATGCTTGACGGTAAGGAAATCATTTGCCGTTACAAAGCGGATTTTCCAAAAGTATTAGCCGGACAAATCAATTATAAGGACGTTTCGCCAAAGCAACTTGTTTCTGTGGCGACATGTTTGATTCCTTTCTTAGAGCACGATGACGCGAATCGTGCTTTGATGGGATCCAACATGCAGCGTCAAGCTGTTCCATTGATGGTGACAGAAGTCCCTTACGTCGGGACTGGTATGGAAGGTAAAGTCGCTCGTGACTCAGGCGTTGTTGTCATTGCAAGAAACGCAGGAACAGTAACAAAAGTTGATGCCCGCGAAATTGTAATCGGTGATACTGTTTATCCATTGAAGAATTTTATCCGTTCTAATGCCAACACGTGTGTTATGCAAAATCCAATTGTCAATTTGGGTGAAAAAGTCGAAGTTGGTCAGGTCATTGCCGACGGAGTTGGAACGAAGGATGGGCGTTTGGCTTTGGGTCGTAACGTGCTTGTGGCTTTCATGCCGTGGCGCGGATACAACTTTGAAGACGCGATTCTTGTCAATCAGCGTTTGGTTCGGGAGGACGCGTTCACGTCGATTCACATTGAAAAGTTCGAAGTTGAAGCTCGCGAAACACGTTTGGGAAATGAAGAAATCACGCGGGATATCCCAAATGTTGGCGAAGAAGCTCTTAATGACTTAACGGAAGAAGGGATTGTCCGTATTGGTGCTGAAGTCAAAGCCGGGGACATTCTCGTCGGAAAGTTAACACCCAAGAGTGAAAAAGAACTTTCACCTGAAGAAAGACTTTTGCGCGCGATTTTTGGCGAAAAAGCAGCAGATGTTCGTGATACATCATTAACGCTTCCTCCGGGTATTGAGGGGGTTATTGTTAATGCGGAAGTTTTTCAGCGCACAGAACGTGGGCGCAAAGCCAAAGTTGATAAAGATAAAGAAAAGGAAGCAATTCTTAAAATTAAAGAATATTACAAACAAGAAGTTGATTTTATCGAAGTTGAAAAAGAAAAGAAGCTCGCGAAACTTTTAGGAGTAAGCGAGAAGAAAGTCGCGACTTTAAATTTGAGCGATTATTCTGATGACTCCGATGTGAAAGAAACTTTAGAATTTTTCAATTCTAAAATTGCTGAGCTTATTGATGAAGAAACTCAGGAAATTGATCGCGTCAAACGCGGTGATGAGTTGCCGGCGGGTGTTTTAAAGCGCGTGGTCGTTTATGTTGCTACGAAACGTAAAGTTTCCGAAGGTGATAAAATGGCTGGGCGTCATGGTAATAAGGGTATTGTTTCTCGAATTGTTCCGGAAGAAGATATGCCGTATTTGGCAAATGGGACGCCGGTTGATATTATTCTCAATCCGTTAGGGGTTCCTTCTCGTATGAACGTTGGGCAACTTTTGGAAACACATTTGGGGTGGGCTGCGTCAGCTTTAGGTTTTCATGCTGAAACACCTATTTTCAATGGTGCCACCGAACAAGAAATCTGGGATCTCTTAAAAGAAGCCGGACTTCCTGAAGGTGGGAAAACAACGGTATACGATGGATTTACTGGTGAACCATTTGATCAGAAAATCACGGTTGGATATATTTATATGCTCAAATTAAATCATCTTGTCGACGAGAAGATTCACGCTCGTTCGATTGGGCCGTATTCGCTTGTGACCCAGCAGCCATTGGGTGGTAAGGCGCATTTTGGTGGCCAGAGATTCGGTGAAATGGAAGTTTGGGCACTTGAAGCTTATGGGGCAGCTTATACCTTGCAGGAAATGATGACGGTCAAAAGCGACGACGTCACCGGACGAAGCCGTATTTACGAAGCGATCGTCAAGGGTGAGCAAAAGCTTGTTACGGGCGTTCCCGAATCATTTAACGTTCTCGTCAAGGAATTGCAGGGTCTTTGCCTTGATATCAAATTAGAGAAGGCAAATGATAAAGAAGATCTTGATGAAAATTCTGGACACGAAAAGTCAAAGGAGAAGAGAAAATAATGGCTACTCCCAAAAAAGAAATTATTGATCAGGACCGCATATCCATTAAGATTGCTTCTCCGGAAATTATAAAGTCATGGTCGAATGGAGCGATCAAAAAGGCGGAAACGCTGAATTATCGCACTCTGAAGCCAGAAAAGGACGGGCTTTTTTGTGAACGTATTTTCGGACCTGTTAAGGATTCGGAATGTAATTGCGGTAAATATAAAGGACAAAAGTTCAACGGGATTACCTGTGATCGTTGCGGGGTTACCGTTGCTCGCTCGAATGTTCGTCGCTCTCGCATGGGACATATCGACCTTGCAGCTCCAGTCACACATATCTGGTTCTATAAGGCGGTTCCTTCCCGTTTGTCCGCGATGCTGCAAGTTACGCTTCGTGATCTCGAGAAATTAATTTATTACGAAGAATATATTGTTGTTGATCCGGGTGAAACGACACTGAAGAAAAGAGAGTTTCTCTCCGAGGACAAATATCAGGAAGCCATTATTAAGCATGGCGGTGCGTTTAAAGCTAAGATTGGGGCTGAAGCAGTTAAGGAGCTTTTACGTGATCTTGACCTTGATGCTCTCTGCAAGAAAGTCCGCAAGGATTTAGATAATTCAAATCCATTAGGGACTAATGCCAAGAAATTTTCGAAGACATTAAAGATTATTGAAGATTTCAAGAAGTCTGGTAATAAGGCCGAATGGATGGTTTTGGATATTCTTCCCGTTATTCCTCCGGATCTTCGTCCGCTTGTTCCGCTTGAAGGCGGTCGTTTTGCGACGTCAGATCTTAATGACTTGTATCGTCGTGTTATCAATCGTAATAATCGTTTGCGTAAATTGATTGATCTAAAGGCGCCGGAAATTATTATTCGTAACGAAAAGCGTATGTTGCAGGAAGCGGTCGACGCGCTTTTGGATAATGGTCGTCATGGTCGTCCAGTGCTTGGTTCAGGGAATCGTCCTTTGAAATCACTTTCCGATATGTTAAAGGGAAAGCAAGGCCGTTTCCGTATGAACTTGCTTGGTAAGCGTGTGGATTATTCGGGTCGTTCCGTTATTGTCGTCGGGCCGAATTTAAAATTGCATCAGTGCGGGTTGCCGAAGAAAATGGCACTCGAACTTTTTGAACCGTTTATTATTCGCAAGCTTCGTGAAAAAGGCTTTGTTCACACAATCAAGGGCGCTAAGCGTATGGTTGAACGTGCCAAGATTGAGGTTTGGGATATTCTCGACGAAGTAATCAAAGATCATCCCATTATGCTTAATCGTGCGCCAACGCTGCATCGTTTAAGTATTCAAGCTTTTCAGCCGATTTTGACGGAAGGCAAGGCTATTAATTTGCATCCACTCGTTTGCTCCGCGTTTAACGCTGACTTTGACGGTGACCAAATGGCCGTGCATGTTCCGCTTTCTATGGAAGCGCAAATCGAATGTCGTCTTGAGCTTTTGTCTGTGAATAATCTTTTTTCACCGGCTGATGGCCGTCCGATTGTTTCTCCGACGCAAGACATGGTTCTCGGCCTGTATTATTTGACCAAGGACCGCACTGTTGAGGGAGAGAAGCTTAAAATATTTTCTTCATCGCAGGAAGTTATGGTTGCTTTTAATGATGGTGAATTAAAGATTCATAGCGGTATTAAATTGCGAATTATGCGACCCGTGTGGGGTGAAGAAAAACCATCATTGGTTATTTCGCAAGAAGGTACCGTGCAAAGTGCTGTTGATGGAAATTCGAAGGATTCATTTTCTAAGTCGCGAATTATTGAAACTACCGTCGGAAGAGTCATTTTTAATGATCTTTTGCCTGAGGGTTTTGGATTCGTAAATGACACAATGGATAAAAAACGTATTGGCGCTGTCATTGCTGATTGTTATAAGCAATTTACACAAAATACCACTGTTATTCTTCTTGATAAATTAAAGGAATGTGGGTTTAAGGCTGCGACCGAAGCTGGGATCTCGATTTCGATCACAGACTTAACAAGCCCGAAGGAAAAAGAGAAGCATCTTAAAGAATCAAAGGCCGAAGTTTCTCGTGTCGAGGATCAATATCGTAAAGGTATTATCACCGGTCGTGAACGGTATAATAAAATTATCGACATTTGGACACATGCAACCGAAAAACTTTCGGATCTAGTCTTTAAACAAATGGATTCTTTCAATCCGGTTTTCATTATGGCGGATTCGGGAGCTCGTGGTTCGCGTTTGCAGATCCGTCAACTTTCCGGTATGCGTGGTCTTATGGCCAAGCCTTCTGGCGAGATTATTGAAAATCCGATTACGGCGAGTTTTCGTGAAGGATTAACCGTTTTGGAGTATTTTATTTCGACCCACGGTGCTCGTAAAGGTTTAGCGGATACCGCGCTTAAAACTGCCGACGCAGGTTATTTGACTCGTCGTCTCGTCGACGTTGCGCAGGAAGCCGTTATTACCAGCGAAGATTGCGGGACTGTTAATGGAATTACGGTTGCGGCGATTATTGAAGGCGACGAATTGGTTGTCAGTCTTAAAGAGCGCATCAGCGGCCGCATCGCGTTAGATAATATCGTTGATGTTATTACGGATCAGGTTGTCGTTGAAGCTGGTGGAGAAATCACAGAGGAAAAAGCTACCGTCATCGAACAACTCGGTATTGAAAAAGTTCGTATTCGCAGTGTTTTAACCTGTGAGTCAGATCGTGGTGTTTGTATCAAATGTTATGGTCGTAATTTAGCGTCACAGCGTTTAGTTGAAGTCGGTGAAGCCGTCGGTGTTATTGCTGCTCAAAGTATTGGTGAGCCGGGTACTCAGTTGACGATGAGAACCTTTCACATCGGTGGTACCGCGAGCCGTTCCGTCGAGCAATCGTTTTTCCGTTCAAAGCATAAGGGTATTGTTAAATATCATCAGCTTCGTGCTGTTGAGCGCAACAAGGAATTCGTTGTTTTAAATCGCAACGGTTCTGTGAGTATTAACAATGAATTTGGACGCGAGTTTGAACGTTATCAATTACCGCAAGGTGCGACATTGAAATTTGCTGATGATCAGGCAATCGATGCGGAAGTTATTTTTGCGACATGGGATCCGTATACCATTCCGATTATCACTGAAGTTAAGGGGTTGGTTAATTCTGAAGATCTCGTCGCTGACGTGACTGTTCAGGAAGAACAAAATCCTATTACAGGGATTACGGAGCGTGTTGTTGTTGAACATAAGCAAGAGTTTCATCCACAAGTTATTATCACGGATGATAAAAAGGAAATTGTCGGTATTTATTCAATTCCTGTGGGGGCGCATATTTTAGTGAGCGATCTTCAGGAAGTTAAAGCCGGGGACTTGATTGCGAAGATTCCTCGCGGTGCAGGGAAGACCCGTGATATTACCGGTGGTCTGCCTCGCGTCGCTGAACTCTTCGAAGCTCGCCGTCCGAAAGATCCAGCAGTTATAAGCGAAATTGACGGGTTAGTCGAGTTTGGAGAAGACAAAAAAGGTCTTCGTAGCATTGTAGTTAAGAGTTCCACGGGTATGGCCAAAGAGTATACGATTCCGCATGGTAAGCATCCTAATGTTTACAAGGGCGATCATGTTTTTGCCGGTCAACAATTGACCGATGGGCCTGTTGTTCCGCAAGATATTTTGCGCGTTTGCGGGGATAAAGTTTTGCAAGAATATCTCTTAAACGAAGTTCAAGAAGTTTATCGTTTGCAAGGTGTACGTATTAACGATAAACATATTGAACTTATTATTGCGCAAATGTTACGCAAAGTAAAAATCACAGAATCTGGCGATAGTGAATTCTTAATCGGAGATAATGTTGATAAAATAAAATTCAAAAAAATCAATGAAGAAATCATTAAGAAAAAAGGCAAACCTGCGCAAGCAACACCGTTGCTTTTGGGTATCACAAAAGTCAGTTTGACGACGGAGAGTTTTATTTCTGCCGCGAGCTTTCAAGAGACAACAAGAGTCTTGACAGAAGCAGCAGCCTCTGGTAAACTTGACTTTTTACGCGGCCTGAAAGAGAACGTTATTGTGGGTCATTTGATCCCAGCAGGTACAGGCCTTAAATATTACGACGAAGTGGAAATGGTAAAATATGCCAACGATACAACAGTTGATCAGAACGAGACGAAATCAGAAAATCAAGAAGGGTAAGTCACCTGCCTTGACATCATGTCCGCAAAGACGCGGCGTGTGTTTGCAAGTCAAGACAATGACCCCGAAAAAACCGAATTCCGCTCTTCGAAAAATTTCGAGAGTTCGGTTGTCAAATCGTATTGAAGTAACATCTTACATTCCGGGTGAAGGACATAATCTACAGGAACATTCGATTGTTCTGGTACGCGGTGGTCGCGTTAAGGATTTGCCCGGTGTGCGTTATCATATTGTTCGTGGAACGCTTGATACGGCTGGCGTTGCCAAACGTAAACAATCACGTTCCAAGTACGGTGCCAAAAGGGAAAAATAATGCGTAGACGTGCAGTTATTAAAAAACCAGATTTGCCAGATCCAAAATACAACAGTCAGTTGATTGCTAAGTTCATTAACGTTCTTATGACGTCAGGAAAAAAAACAACTGCTGAAAAAATTGTTTATGGTGCTTTAGAAAGTTTGCAGGAGCGTGTTACCGAAGAGGCGCCTTTGAAAGTTTTTATCAAAGCGATGGATAATGTTCGTCCACGTTTGGAGCTGAAGCCTCGCCGTGTCGGTGGCGCGACGTATCAGATTCCGATTGAAGTTTCCGCAGCGCGTGGAAATTCGCTTGCCATGAGATGGGTTCGTGATTTTGCCCGTAAGAAAAAGGGTAAACCAATGCAAGTTAAACTCGCCGAAGAACTCCTAGCCGCGTATAAAAACGAAGGCCCAGCGATCAAGAAGCGTGATGAAACACATAAGATGGCTGATGCAAATAAAGCCTTCGCACATTTAAAGTGGTAAATTCGAAATACTAATCAAAAGGTTTATAAGATGGCTGATGAAAAAATACCTCTAAAGGACGTTCGCAATATCGGGATTATTGCCCATATTGACGCGGGGAAAACCACGACTACAGAACGTATTTTATACTATACGGGTGTTATCCATAAGCTTGGCAATATTGACGATGGTAACACGGCTATGGACTGGATGCCGCAAGAGCAAGAACGTGGGATTACGATTACAGCCGCAAGTACAACGTGTTTTTGGAAAAAGCATCGTATCAATATTATTGATACTCCGGGTCACGTCGATTTTACCGTCGAAGTTGAGCGCTCACTGAAGGTTTTGGATGGTGCGACCGTTGTTCTATGTGGATGTAGCGGTGTTCAGCCGCAAACTGAAACAGTTTGGCGTCAGGCTGATCGTTATGGTGTTCCTCGTATTTTCTTTATCAATAAAATTGATCGTTTAGGTGCTAATTTTGATCGCGTTATCGGTGAGATCCATGAGCGCTTGGGCGCAAACGCGGCCGGTATTTGTTTTCCGAATGCTTACGAAGATCAATTTAACGCTATCATTGATGTCGTTAATGAAAAATATATAACTTTTCCTGAGGCAGATGGTTTAGAGCCTTTGAAAAGTGACATTCCAGCCGAGTTTCAAGATAAGTTTAAGGAATATCGTCATAAGCTTTTGGAGCGTTTGGCTGATGCGGATGATATGATTATGGAAAGATTTTTGGAAGAAAAGGATGTCACGATTGCTGAGTTGAAAGCTGCTATTCGTCGTGCAGTTTTGAAAATGGGATTTTTTCCTGTCCTCGTTGGAACAGCTCTTCGCAACAAAGGCGTACAGACAGTTCTCGACGCGGTTCTCGATTATTTGCCTTCACCCCTTGATGTTCCTCCTGTGCCGGGGACAGATCCAAGTACGAGTGAACATACAACGCGGGAATGCTCACCCACCGCGCCATTTTGTGGGTTAGTTTTTAAAATTGCCGCGGATCCATATGTTGGAAAACTGTTTTATACTCGTGTTTATTCGGGGACTTTAAATTCAGGGACCACGCTTAACAATTCGAGTCGTCGTTTGAAGGAACGTGTTTCTAAAATTGTTTTAATGCACGCGAATCGTCAGGAAATTGTAGGCAGCGTTGGTGCCGGTGAAATTGTCGCGCTTGTTGGTTTAAAGGATAGTAAAAGTGGTGATACTGTTTGCGATGAAAAAGCTCCGATTATTCTTGAGAGTATGAAAATCCCTGAAGCTGTCGTGTCGATGGCGATTGAACCCAAGACCAAGGCTGATCAAGACAAATTGGGTATGACATTGCATAAGTTTCTTGACGAAGATCCTTCGCTTCAAGTCAAATATGATACTGAAACCGGACAGACGATTATTTCCGGAATGGGTGAACTTCATTTGGAAATTATTATTGATCGAATGAAGCGTGAAAATAATTTAGAATGCACCGTCGGTCGCCCTCAAGTTGCATACCGTGAAACGATTACGAAAAAAGTTCAGAACGTTGTCGGTAAATTCATCAGTCAAAGCGGTGGACGTGGTATGTATGGTCATTGTGTAATTGATGTTGAGCCCAATGAAGAAAAGGGCAAGGGCATTATTTTTATTAATAAGATTAAGGGTGGCGCGATTCCTCGCGAATATATTAAGCCTGTTGAAGAAGGTGTTCGTACGGCGGCACAAACAGGTGTTTTTGCCGGCTATCCGGTTTCTGATTTTACAGTCACGCTCGTCGATGGATCTTATCATGATGTTGATTCCAATGAGCTTGCTTTTCAACTTGCTGGGAAGGAAGCCATGCGTGAAGGTTTAAAGAAGGGTGGTTCTTGCCTTCTTGAGCCGATTATGGATTTGGAATGTACTGTTCCGGAAGATTTTTGGGGACAAGTCATTGGTGATCTTAATACTCGTCGGGCTAAGATTGTTTCATCTGGTAATCGTGGCAAATTAAAGACAGTTCGTTGCGAAGTCCCTCTTTCAGAAATGTTTAATTACGCTGGTGCGCTTCGTACTTTGAGTCAAGGGCGCGCATCATTTTCCATGGAACCTTCGTTTTATGCGCAAGTTCCAAATAATGTTGCGGAGAAGATCAAGGGTGTTCGTGAAGAAGCAGGGGCTAAGAAGTGATCGCCATTAAATTTTAAAAGTGCTCATCCAGAGCGAGGATTCGATTTGATCGAATCCGAGGCGAAGGATCTCAACAATAAAATAATCGAAAACTATCATTTAGAAAAGAACAAAACGGGAGGCAGAAATGGCTAAGGAAAAATTCGTAAGAAATAAACCACACGTTAACATCGGGACGATTGGTCACGTTGATCATGGTAAGACGACGTTAAGCGCCGCTATTGCCACTGTCCTTTCTAAAAAAGGTTTTGCGGAAGCCCGTTCATATGACTCGATTGATAATGCGCCGGAAGAAAAAGAGCGCGGCGTTACGATTAACATTTCACATCTTGAATATGAAACAGAAAAGCGTCATTATGCCCACATCGACTGCCCGGGTCACGCTGATTTTATCAAGAACATGATTACTGGTGCGGCTCAAATGGATGGCGCTATTCTCGTTGTTTCTGCAGCGGATGGCCCAATGCCTCAGACTCGCGAGCATATTCTTTTGGCTCGTCAGGTTAATGTTCCGCGCTTGGTTGTCTTTTTAAACAAAGTAGATCAAGTTTCTGATCCGGAACTTTTGGAACTTGTTGAAGTTGAAGTTCGTGACCTTTTGACAAAGTATAAATTTGATGGTGACAACACGCCGATTATTAAGGGTAGTGGTTTGGAAGCTTTAAACGCGCCAGAAGATCCAGTTAAGAGTAAGCCAATTGTTGATCTTATGGATGCGGTCGACTCTTGGATTCCAGAGCCTGTTCGTGAACTTGATAAACCTTTCTCGATGGCGGTTGAAGACGTATTTTCGATCTCTGGTCGTGGTACGGTTGCAACGGGTCGTATTGAACGTGGAAAAGTCAAAGTTGGCGAAGAAGTTGATTGTGTGGGTCTTCGTGAAGCGATTCAAAAAACCGTTGTTACCGGAGTTGAAATGTTCCGTAAGGAATTAGATGAAGGTATCGCTGGCGACAATGTCGGACTTTTGTTGCGCGGTATGGATAAGGAAAAAATGGAACGCGGCATGGTTCTTGCAAAAGCTGGTTCTATCACGCCTCACAAAAAATTCAAAGCACAAATCTATGTTTTAACCAAGGAAGAGGGTGGTCGTCATACACCGTTCTTCAAAGGATACCGTCCGCAATTTTATTTTCGTACGACAGACGTTACCGGTACTGCTGAACTTCCAGAAGGTATGGAAATGTGCATGCCGGGCGATAATGTCGCGATCACGGTGGAATTGATCACGCCGGTTGCTATGGAAAAAGAATTGCGTTTCGCCATTCGTGAGGGTGGACGTACGGTTGGTGCAGGTGTCGTTTCTGAAATCGTTGAATAAAAATAGGTAATTATGCAAAAAATTAGATTAAAGCTTAAAGCTTATGACCACCGCCTGATCGATCAGTCGGCGCAGGAGATCGTTGATACAGCGATTCGTACTGGTGCCAAAGTCGCAGGTCCGGTGCCGCTCCCGACAAAAAAGGAGCTTTACACAGTACTTCGTTCTCCAAATATTGACAAAAAGTCAAGGGAACAGTTTCACTTAGTGATTCATAAACGCCTGATTGACCTTGTTGAACCAACGGCGAAAACGGTTGAGGCACTTCGTAAGCTCAATCTTCCTGCTGGTGTTGACGTGGAAATCAAACAATAACGGACTAGAAAATGATACGCGGACTTCTTGGAAAAAAATTAGGGATGACTCAGGTTTTTGATGTTGAGGGAAACACAGTGCCGGTCACGGTTATTGAGGTTGGCCCATGCCGTGTTCTTTCACTCATCGAAAAGCCGCTAAAAATTAAGATTGGTTTTGAGGAAAAGCGTGAATCACGAGTGCGTAAACCTGAACTTGGACTTTTCAAGAAGGCTGGCGTTCCTGCGATGCGTTTGGTTCGCGAAATACCATCAACGGATAACAAAGATTATCAAGTCGGTCAAGAGATTAAGGCTGATCTTTTTAAGCCGGGTGATTTCGTTGATGTAGTCGGACTTTCTCGTGGTAAAGGTTTTCAGGGCGGTATGGTTCGCTGGAATTGGTCCGGAGGTGGGGCTGCTCACGGTTCCATGCATCATCGTCGTATTGGTTCTGCGGGTGCGAGCGCTTGGCCTTCAAGAACTTATCGTGGTCATCATATGCCGGGTCATATGGGTATGGATCGCGTGACGGTTCAAAGCTTACGCGTCGTTCAAGTCGATCCTGTTAACAATCTTGTTTTGATTAAAGGTGCTGTTCCGGGTCATCGCAACAGTTTTGTCACGATTTTATTATCAAAGAAAAAAGTTTTTCGTCCTCTTGGTGAAGTTCGCGTTACCGCTGAAAAGAGTCGTAACCCGATGAAGCAAAGTAAGGCTAAGGCCGGGGCGAAGGGGAAATAAGCTCGCTTCTGTTTTTATAAAAAGTACAAATAAATTAGAAGGCAATGGAAATGTTAACGTTACCAATTTTAAGTAGAGCCGGAAAAGAGATTGATACTGTGAATTTACCAAAGGAAATTTTTGGTGTTCCAGTGAATACGGATGTTCTTCATCAGGCCATGGTCATGCATCAAGCGTCACTTCGTCAGGGAAATGCTTCGACTAAGGAGCGTGGTGCTGTTTCAGGTGGTGGAAAAAAGCCATGGCGACAAAAAGGAACTGGACGCGCGCGCGCGGGTTCGAGTCGTTCGCCGTTATGGGCCGGTGGTGGTGTGGTTTTTGGACCGCATCCGCGGGATTTTGGATATACGATACCAAAAAAGATTAAACGTGCGGCGTTACGTGAAAGTTTGAATGCAAAATATCAGAGCAAAACCTTAATCTGCCTCGAGGAATTTAAGGGCAAGATAGGGAAGACCAAAGAGTTCGCAGAAATATTGACTACTTTGAAACTTCAAGGTAAGATACTCGCCTTGTTGGATGGGTGTGATGAAAGCGTCAAGTTATTTAGCCGCAATATCCCCCGTTTTGAAATGCTCCGTTGCGAAGATGTGAATGCTTACGATGTTCTTAGAAATAAAAATCTTCTCCTGACGAAAACGTCGCTTAACAAGATATTGGAGCGGGTAAAATAATTTGACCTTCCGTCGGCTGTTCAATTTGCCGTAGACGGAAAGAACGAGGTATTTTAAGTTATGCAAACTAGTTATGATATTATTCACACATTAATTCGCACTGAAAAGGGAACGCGCCTTGAACCAACGGGTCAATATCTTTTTGAAGTTGCGAAGTCTGCTAACAAAGTGCAAATAAGAAAAGCAGTTGAAGAAATTTATAGCGTAAAAGTCGCAGCAGTTAACACTCAGGTGATTCCTGGAAAACGTAAGCGTGTACGTAAAGAATTTGGTCACACGCCGGATTGGAAAAAAGCGATTGTGACGTTGCGCGCGGGCAGTAAAATTGACGTTACATAATTATTTTAGAAAAATCAGTGCATAATCATAAATAGAGGTTATTAAAGTGGGCATTAAAAGATTCAAACCAAAAACAGGTGGATTACGATTCGCGGCGCTTTCGGATTTTAAGGAACTTACAAAAAGTAAGCCGGAAAAATCTTTGATGGAGCCATTGAAGAAATCAGGTGGACGTAATTCATACGGCCGTATCACAGTTCGTTTTCGTGGCGGAGGGCATAAGCGAATGTATCGCGTTATTGATTTTAAACGTGATCGCATTGATCAACCTGCTATTGTGCTTGCCATTGAATATGATCCTAACCGTTCATGTCGAATCGCGCTTATTGAGTATGCGGATAAAGTGAAGGCATATATTCTAGCTCCGCTGGAATTAAAGGTTGGTGAAAAAGTTGTTAGTACCAATACAGCTGAAGTCGATATTCATGCTGGGAATGCCATGCCGATTAAACGCGTTCCGTTAGGAACTGCAGTTCATAATATCGAATTAAAGCCGGGTAAGGGTGGACAAATGGCACGTTCTGCAGGAACTTCTGCGCAATTGATGGCTAAAGAAGGTGGTTTGGCGCAAATTCGTCTTCCGTCTGGTGAAATGAGAAAAATTCATATTGATTGTCGTGTCACAATAGGACAGCTTGGTAATGTTGAGCATGAAACAATTTGTTGGGGTAAAGCAGGACGTGCGCGTTGGTTAGGTTGGAGAGGACGCGTTCGTGGGGTTGCGATGAATCCGGTCGACCATCCACACGGTGGTGGTGAAGGTAAAGCACCACAAGGGAATCCACATCCAGTTAGCCCTTGGGGATTAAAGACCAAAGGTTTAAAAACGCGTAAGCCAAAAAAATATTCTAATCAATTTATCGTGAAACGAAGGACAAAGTAAAATGGGTCGCTCGCTTAAAAAAGGACCGTACGTCGAAGACAAGTTGGTTTTGAAGTTAAAGAAAAGCATTGCTTCTGGCTCAAAACAGCCAATTAAAACATGGTCGCGACGTTCAACAGTTCTTCCTGAATTTGTGGGATACACCATTGCAGTTCACAACGGAAAATCTCATATTCCTGTGTACATTACAGAAAATATGGTTGGGTATAAGCTGGGCGATTTTTCACCGACAAGAACTTTTAGAAAGCACGGCGGCGTTAAGGCTAAGAAAGCAGCTGATAAAACATAATACAAATAGTCATTGCGAGGAGACCGCAGGTCGACGCGGCAATCCTAGATAGATTGCTTCGCAAAAAACACTCGCAATGAAGGATAAAAAAATGATTGCAAAAGCCCAAGGTAATTTTTTAAGAATGAAACCAATGAACGTTCGTCAGGTTATTGATCTGATTCGTGGCAAAGATGTTTCGACGTCCCTAGTTACTCTCGCTCATGTTGAAAAGGGCGCGACCGGTATGCTTACTAAGATCTTGAATTCAGCGGTAAGTAATGCCAAACAAAAAGGTCTTACGGAAGAGCAGCTTTATATTTCAAAAATTACGGCGGATCAAGGACCAATGTGGAAGCGATTTAGAGCCGCGTCTATGGGTCGCGCGACACCGATTTTGAAGCGTACAACGCATATTACAATTGAATTAGATTTGATAACCAAATAGAAATAGATCCCGTTTTGCGGGATAAGAGAGGTCATTCGTGGGACAAAAAGTCAATCCATATGTTTTAAGGCTCGGAATTAACCGCAACTGGCGTAGTTTGTGGTATGCGGATCGTAAAGAATTCCAAAACAATGTTATCGAAGATTCAAAAATACGCGCGTATATTAAAAAGAAGTTTGTTCAAGCCTCTGTTTCATATGTCGTGATTGAGCGAGTGGCCGAAAAAGTTAAGATTTTAATTGCTTCAGCTCGTCCGGGAATTATCATTGGACGTCGTGGTGCAGATATTGAAAAGTTAAAAGCCGACTTATCTTCAATTACCAAAAGAGAGCTTGCTGTTGATGTTATTGAAATCAAAAATCCGGCAATTGAAGGGAATTTAGTAGCACAGAATATTTGTTTTCAATTAGAAAAGCGTGTTGCTTTTCGTCGCGCAATGAAGCGTGCGGTTGAGCAAGCGATGCAGTCTGGTGCCAAGGGTATTAAGTTGGCGGTTGCCGGTCGTTTGGGTGGCGCGGAAATGGCTCGTCGTGAAGTCATTCGTGAAGGATCTGTTCCGTTGCAGACATTGCGTGCGGATATTGATTATGGTTCCGCTGAAGCGCATACCACATACGGTATTATTGGCGTTAAGGTGTGGGTTTATAAGGGCCAAATTATTCCGACGAGAAATATACAAAATCGTCAAGAGCGTCCCGTTATTCGTCCGGTTGCGGAATAAAATTTGATTTTAAAGTTTTCGAAGAAAAATGTCCTGAATTTTTTCCAGAGTTTCAGGACGTGATTTAAATAAAGAAGCAAAAGTACAATTTATAAAAGGATTTAAAACATGCAGTTGTTACCTAAAAGAGTTAAGTATCGTAAAGTTCAAAAAGGAAAAAATCGCGGCATCGCGACGCGTGGTTCACGATTGACCTTTGGTGAATTCGGTTTAAAAGCGCTCGACAATGGATTAATTCGTGCTAATCACATGGAAGCTTCGCGCGTCGTTGTGGCTCGTAAATTGCATGGTGCTGGGAAGCTATGGATAAAAATTTTTCCATGTAAACCCATCACAAAAAAGCCAGCTGAAACTCGTATGGGTAAAGGTAAGGGCGATCTTGACCATTGGGCTGCTCCAGTGCATCGTGGAAAGATTTTATTTGAAATGGGCGGTGTTCCAGAAGAATTAGCAAAGCAGATCTTTCGTTTAGTAGCATTTAAGTTACCGGTTAGAACCAAATTTATTACCCGCGAATCACAGGGACATTAATCGCGGTTTTGAGATTCCGATGGAATTTCAGGGTTATGATTTGAATGTGGAAGCAGAAGTATAGAGGGGTCAAATAATGAAAACTAAAGAAATAAGAGAATTAGGTTTCGAAGAATTAAAGAGTAAAGAAAAGGCTTTGAAAAAAGAACTTTTTGAACTCAAGTATCAGCGCAAGATCGGTCGTGTCGAAAAACCTTCACGTTTTAAAGTGATTCGCCGGGACATTGCGAAAATTTTCACCATCATCAATGAGAGAGAAAAAGATGGAAGCAAGAGCTAATAGACGTAAGTTCCTTTCGGGCGAAGTTGTCAGCGACAAGATGGATAAAACTCGTGTTGTTCAGGTTCGTTGGACTTCACAAGATGCAAAATATTTAAAGATTGTGCGCCGAGCTGATAAATATAAGGCTCATGACGAAAAGAATGCATCTAAACAGGGCGATGTTGTGCGCATCATGGAAACCCGTCCTTTGTCGAAAGATAAGCGTTGGGTTATTACCGAGATTATTAAAGCAAGTACTGTATAAGTACAGTACAAGATAAGAGGTTTGACTATGTTATATTTAAAAACACTTTTGGATGTTGCAGATAATACCGGTGCACGCAAGGCTTCGATGATTGGTGTTCTAAATGCGAAGGGTCGTATGTGGGCGCAAATCGGCGACATTATTCGTGTCAACATCAAGGAATCTGCTCCTGATGCTGCTGTGAAAAAAGGTGAAAAAGCCCGCGGGGTGGTCGTTAGAACTTGCTGCCCAATTAAGCGTCCGGACGGAACAACGGTACGGTTTGATAGTAATGCTTTAGTAATCATTGATGAAGCTGGAAATCCAAAAGGGACACGCGTTTTTGGACCAGTAGCTCGTGAGTTGCGAAATTTGGAATTTATGAAAATAGTTTCTTTAGCGCCAGAGGTTGTGTAATGTTGACTATTAAAAAAGATGATATTGTGAAAGTTATCGCCGGTAAAGATAAAGGAAAAACTGGAAAGATCATTGATGTTTTCCCAGCAACGAATCGAGTGTTGGTTGAGAAAATCAATCTTGTCAAAAAGGCAAAGCGAAAAACACAGGCAAACCCACAAGGTGGCTTGATTGATATCGAAGCGCCGATTCACCGTTCGAATGTGATGTTGATCGATAAAAAAACGAATAAGGTTAGTCGTTTTGGGGTTTCAATTCTCAAGGATGGCAGTAAGGCTCGTATTAGTAAAAAAAGCGGCGAAGAGATTTAATCCTTAACTCGTTGTGCTTGTTGAGAATTATGATTTAAGCAAGAAAACAAAAGTATTGAAGGGATTTAAATAATTTAAGGAGTTTGTAAGATGGCAACCACAGCAGTTCCAAGACTTTTAAAAAAATATCGGGAAGACGTTATCCCGGCCGTGCAGAAGAAATTTGGTATTACCAACCCTATGGCTGTTCCACATCTTCAGAAAATTGTAATTAATATGGGTGTTGGTGCCGCAATCGCGGATATGAAGATTTTAGACGCTGCGGTCGCAGATCTTTCGATTATCACGGGACAAAAGCCCATTATTCGTCGGGCAAGAGTCGCAATTTCAAATTTCAAATTGCGCAAAGATCTTCCCATTGGCTGTATGGTGACATTGCGTCGTTATAAGATGTATGAATTTTTAGATCGTTTTGTCAGCGTCGCTTTGCCTCGTATTCGCGATTTTAATGGTGTTCCAACAAAATCTTTTGATAAACAAGGTAATTATAATTTAGGGATTGCCGAGCAGACTATTTTTGCGGAAATTGAAGTCGGTCGTTTAAGTCGCACGCAAGGTATGGATATTGCATTCGTATTCAGCCACGGGAATACGGAAGAAAATTCAGAAGTTCTACGGCTTTTAGGTATGCCGTTTCGTAAATCTAAGGGAGAGGAAAGCTAAATCGTATGGCAAGGAAAGCTTTAGTTTTAAAAGCAGCAAAGAAACCAAAATTTAGCACGCGTCAGCATAATCGCTGTATCCTTTGTGGACGTCCGCGTGGGTACTTGAGACGATTTGGAACCTGTCGTATTTGTTTCCGCGAACTTGCTTGGCGCGGTGAAATTCCCGGTGTTAAAAAAGCCAGCTGGTAACCCGAGGAATTTAAAAAGTATAATGTTTTCAGTGGTTATAAATTAAAATTAAAAGATTTAAAGGAAATTAAAAAATGTCTATCAGTGATCCAATTGCAAATGCTTTAACGAATATCCGTAATGCCATGCGTGCTCGTAAGGAAACGTTAGATATTCCGGCTTCAAATTTGATCGGAAAAATTCTTGGTATTTTAAAAGCTGATGGATACATTGAAGATTTTCGCTTGATGAAGAGCAATGCGCAGGGCTCGTTTAAGATTTATCTTAAATATATCAATAAGGCTCCGGCGATTATTGGTTTAAAACGTATTTCTAGGCCGGGGCTTCGTAAATATGTCGATAACACAAAGGTTCCGCACGTCCTCAATGGTTTGGGAACGGCGGTAATTTCAACCTCAAAAGGGGTTTTAACCGATCGCGAAGCGCGCAAGCTAAGTGTCGGTGGCGAACTCATTTGCTATATCTGGTAGGATCTCATTATGTCAAGAAAAGGTAAAATTCCAATTCAGTTGGTTAAGGATGCAAAAATTTTTGTTGAAAAGTCTTCTGTTCGTGTTGAAGGCCCAAAGGGAAAATTAACCGTTGATTTACCTTCGGGAATTAGCGTTGAACAAAAAGACGATCATGTTTTGGTCAACCGTAAGGGTGATTTAAAGCAATCTAAAGCTAATCATGGAACGATTCGTTCCTTATTGGTTAATATGATTGAGGGTGTAACTAAGGGCCACAAAAAGGAATTGCAAATTACCGGTGTTGGGTTTCGCGCGCAAGCAACAGGTGGCAAACTCGTTTTGAATATCGGTTTTAGTCACCCCATTGAATATGCTATTCCGCAAGATGTTAAAGTTGCGACACCTGCCCCGACACAAATTTCGATTGAAGGTGTTGATAAATCCTTAGTCGGACGCGTAGCGGCGGAAATTAGAGATTTCAAGCGTCCTGAACCATACAAGGGCAAAGGTATCGCATATGTTGGTGAAGTTATACGCAGAAAACAAGGTAAATCGGTAACTAAGTAATCGTAATAAGCTGAAGGAATTTTATCATGTCAGGAAAAAGAAATAATACTGAAGTCCGCCGTCAAGCTCGTCATGAGCGCGTTCGTAAAACTGTCGTTGGGACACAAGAACGGCCGCGACTTTGCGTGCATCGCAGTCTTAATAACTTGATCGCGCAAGTCGTTGATGATTCGAGCCAAAAAGTTTTGTTTGGTATTTCAACGCAAAGCAAGGAATTGCGTACGAAATTAAAAACTGGTGGGAACGTTGCGGCAGCATCTGCTTTAGGGGAGGTCATGGCAGCAAAGGCAAAAAAAGAAGGTGTTACTAAGGTTTCTTTTGATCGCGGCGGATATCTTTATCATGGTCGTGTCAAGGCGTTTGCTGAAGCTGCACGTAAAGGCGGGTTAGAGTTCTAAGCACGAGTGATTTTTGTGAGTATTCAGTTCTTCGCTACGCGAAGGATTAATAAGACTTGGAGAGAATAAATTCATGGCAGATATTGAAAAAGATTTGAAACGTAAGAAAAAAAATCTTCCTGTGGTCATCAAGGGTAAAGATCGTAATGATGGTGTTGTTGAGGAAGTTACAACTGGCGAGGATATTATTGCCGCTCCAGCTGAAGCCCAAGGACAAGGCCGTAAACCACAGGCCGGCAAACGTCCGCCACGTCGCCGTGAAATTGAACCTTCAGAATTTATTGAAAAAGTTTTGGCGATTAAGCGTGTTACTAAGGTTACTAAAGGCGGGAAGAAAATTGCTTTTAGTGCGTTAGTCGTTGTTGGTAATGAACAAGGTAAAGTTGGTTTTGCTGTTGAAAAAGCGGGTGAAGTCGCGACCGCGATTAAAAAATCACTTGGAAAAGCTAAGAAAAATATGATTCAAATCCCCCTAAAAGGGACAACGATTCCTCACGAAATTATTGGGTGTTGCGGAGCGGCACGCGTTCTTTTAAAGCCAGCCGCGGATGGTACTGGTGTTATCGCCTCTGGCGCTATTCGTGCTGTTTGTGACGGTGCTGGTATTCGTAATATTTTGACAAAGTGTCATCGTTCGAATAATCCGTTAAATGTTGTTAAGGCGACATTTGATGGTTTGACTCGACTTAAAATTGCTCATCAATCTTTTGATCGAAATCAGGAGAGTGCTCTTGTTGGAGCGGGTACACCTGAAGCCGGTCCAGCAGCATAAGGAATATTAAAATGCAGACTCATCAAATTCCCCAGCCTAAAGGTTCACACAAGCGTCGTAAAATTGTTGGGCGCGGTAAGGGTTCTGGTTCTGGTAAGACATCTGGTCGTGGGCATGGTCGTAATCAAGGGGCACGTTCTGGCCGTGGTATTATTCCTCAGCTAGAAGGTGGTCAGATGCCGCTTTTGCGTAGAACGCCCAAAATTGGTTTTCGTCGCAAGAATCCATTGCTTTATCAAGAAGTTAGCCTTGAAGCTTTGGCGAAATTTAAAGCCGGCGCTGTTGTTGATGCAATTGGTCTTCGCCAAAAAGGTCTGATTGAAAATCCGTACAAACCATTTAAGATTTTAGGCGATGGTGAAATCAAGAATGCTTTAACTGTTCGCGCTTACGCTTTTTCAAAGTCAGCTGAGGAGAAGATTACTAAGGCCGGCGGAAAAGCGGAAGTCGTTGACAAAAAAGCTTTAATTATTGAGGTTAAAAAGTCTGCCAAGAAATAATTGGCATCATAAATCATGCTATCCGCTTTTGCCAATTGCTTTCGAATCCCAGAGTTAAGAAATAAGATTTTATTAACGATCGGGATTATTGTTATTTATCGTTTAGGCTGTTTTATTCCGACACCCGGAGTTAATGGCGCGGTTTTAAATTCTTATTTTGCCAAGTTGAACGCGGGTGGCGCAGGAACGCTCTTTGGAATGATGAGTATGTTTTCGGGAAGTGCGCTCGAACGTATGACGATTTTTGCTTTAGGAATTATGCCATACATTTCGAGTTCGATTATTATGCAGTTGTTGACCGCTGTTATTCCAAGTCTTGAAAGATTGGCAAAGGAAGGACAGGCTGGTTATCGCAAGATTAATCAGTATACCCGTTATGGAACGCTTGGTTTATGTCTTGTTCAGTCATTTTTTATAGCCCTATGGTTAGAAAAACAAGCATTTGATGGCGCGGTCGTTGTGAATATGCCCGGTTGGGGTTTTCGATTTGTGACGGTGATGACCTTAACAGGAGGCACAATTTTTCTAATGTGGCTTGGTGAACAGATTCAAGAGCGAGGAATTGGAAACGGAATTTCGCTTTTGATCACGGCTGGTATTATTTCAGCTATGCCATCTGCCATGCACACGTTATGGCTTTTAATGTCCGCCAAAACAGTGGGAGCGGCACAATTGCAGCCGTTAACATTATTGATTATGATTTGCTTTTTGATAGCGGTTATTCTTTCGATTACGATGATTTCGCAGGGACAGCGCAAAATTCCTGTTCAGTACGCGCGAAGAATTGTAGGACGAAAAGTTTATGGCGGACAGAGTACATATATTCCGTTAAAGGTTGATACATCCGGCGTTATCGCAATCATTTTTGCGCAGTCGATTATTATGTTTCCAGCGACGATTGCCAGTTTTATGCCGTTTGCAGGTTTTCAGCACTTTTCAGCACTTTTTACGCGTGGCGGTCCGGTTTATTATTCTGTTTATGGTCTTTTGATTATTTTCTTTTGCTATTTTTATACAGCCATTGTTTTTAATCCGGTAGATGTTGCTGAGAATATGAAGAAACATGGGGGTTTTATTCCTGGTGTTCGACCCGGAAACAATACGGCAGATTATTTGGATTTTGTTTTGACACGTATCACTTTAGCGGGCGCTTGTTTTATATGTATCATTGCGGTTATGCCCGATGCAATTATGGCATCTTTTAAAGTTCCGTATTTGGTGGCTTCGTTTTTTGGGGGCACGGGTATTCTAATTATTGTGGGTGTTATGCTTGACACGATGAAACAAGTTGAATCACATTTAACAATGCGTCATTATGATGGCTTTTTGAAAACAGGTCAGTTGCGGGGTAGACGATGAACACCATCCTTTTAGGACCTCCGGGTGCCGGGAAGGGAACACTTGCAGCAATGCTTAAGGATAATTTTGGTGTTTTACATATATCGACCGGTGATCTTTTGCGCGAGGAAATGAAGGGCGGAACAGATTTTGGAAAAGAAATTAAGAAGTATGTTGATAGTGGAGCTCTTGTTCCGGATGAAATTGTCATTAAGATGATTGAGAATAAATTAAGCCACAAGGACAAAAGTCCAAAGGGTTATATGTTAGACGGGTTTCCTCGCACGGAAGTACAAGCCAAGGATCTCGACAGAATTTTAAAGAAGATTGATCGGCCAATTGATTTTGCTCTTTATATGGAAGCTAGTCTTCCTGTGATTTTACAGCGTTTGACAGGACGTCGGGTTTGTCGAAAGTGTGGCGCGATTTCACATATTAAAAATCGTCCTTCAAAACGTCCGGGAATTTGCGATCATTGTGATGGTGAGCTTTATCAGCGCCCAGATGATACGGAAGAGACAATTCTCAATCGCATGCAGGTTTATGCTGAGAAAACAGCACCGATTGTTGACTATTATGCCAAGCAGGATAAGCTTGAGACCGTTTCCGGTGATGAGGAAACAGAAGAGCTTTTAAAAACCGTAACGAAAATTTGGAATGACGGCCACCAATCATATAAAGCTAAAAGCGCCGAACGAAATTAAGATTTTGCGGAAGGCAGGACGTATTCTGTCTTCAATAGTCAAAGAAGTTACGCGTTCTTTAAAATCAGGGATGACAACCCAACAGTTGGATTTGATTGCTGAAAAATTAATTAGTGATCACGATGTAATACCCGCGTTTAAGGGGTATCGGGGTTTTCCCGCTTGCTGTTGTATATCGGTCAATCAGGAAGTTGTGCACGGTATTCCCGGCGATCGTGTGATACGTGATGGAGATATTGTTAGTGTTGACGTCGGTATCATTTATCAGGAATATTATTCTGATACCGCGGTCACTGTGGGAGTTGGGAAAATAAGCTCAAAGCTTCAGGAGCTTTTGGACGTGACGCGTCAATCGTTATACGAAGGCATTGAGCAAGCGCATCCGGGGAATCGACTTGGAGACATTTCGTATGCGATTCAGAAATATGTTGAAGAGAGAAGTTTTTCGATTGTAAGGGATTTTGTTGGGCACGGAATTGGTAGAAATCTCCATGAAGCACCTGAGATTCCAAACTTTGGTTCACCAGCAACTGGGCCAGTTCTTAAGGAAGGTATGGTCATCGCAATTGAACCGATGGTCAATGTTGGGACATGGCAGACACGTATTTGTGATGATGGTTGGACAGTGGTGACCGCGGATGGTCAGCCCTCTGCACATTTTGAACACAGTTTGGCGATCACCGCAGACGGTCCGCTAATATTGACAGAGTAATATTTTATGGCTAAAGAAGATTCAATTGAAGTGGAAGGCATTATTGACGAAGCTTTGCCTAATGCTCAGTTTAAGGTCAAACTTGACAATGGGCACATGGTTTTAGCGCATTTGGCCGGAAAAATGAGAATGCATTTTATTCGCATCATTCCCGGTGACAGAGTGAAGGTGGAGCTTTCGCCTTATGATTTATCGCGTGGACGCATAACATATAGGTGCAAATGAGGATCTTGAGCTAAAAGCTCAATATCCGAAACCCCGCTAGTCTTTAGACTGCTGCGGGATAAATGTGAGAAAGTGCAAATATGAAAGTTAAGTCATCCGTTAAGAGAATTTGTAATAAATGCAAGATCGTTCGTCGCCAAAATGTTGTGCGCGTGATCTGCTCAAACCCTAAGCATAAACAGCGTCAGGGATAAAGGAAAACGATATGCCAAGAATTTTAGGTGTGGATATTCCCCGTGAAAAAAGAATTGATGCGTCATTGCCATATCTTTATGGTATTGGTCGTTTCACCGCAAAACAAGTTCTTGCGGATGCTAAAATTGATCCGAGTCGTCGGGCAAAGGATCTTAGTGACGAAGAAATCGCTAAAATCACCGGGATTATTCAGAATAATTATTTGATTGAAGGTGATTTACGTCGTGATATGAATCAAAATATCCGTCGACATATGGATATGGGTAGCTATCGAGGAGTTCGTCATCGTAAAGGACTTCCGGTTCGTGGACAGCGTACAAAAACCAATGCGCGGACTCGCAAGGGTAAGAAACCAATTATTCAAGCAAAGAGTTCAGCGGCTCCAGCAGGTAAAAAATAATCAGGAATAATTCTTAGCTTGGTGTACTCGCTTAGGATTGTTGTTTGAATTTTGAATAGGGAAGCAAGCGAGATAAAAAGAGGATTCAGATGAACAAAAAACCAGAAGAAGCAGCAGCAGTTAAAAAAGACAAAAAAGCTAAAAAGAAAAACCTTAAGGGCGTTACATCCGGTATTGTGCATATTCAAGCAACTTTTAACAATACGATTGTGAGTATTGCTGATCGCCAAGGGAATGTGATTTCATGGGGTAGCCCCGGGACTGTGGGTTTTAGCGGTTCTAAGAAATCTACGCCATTTGCCGCGCAAGTTGCTGCCAGCGCTGCCGCAAAACAAGCTAAAGATTTTGGGATTCAAAGTGTTGATATTTATGTGAAGGGTCCGGGTTCTGGCCGTGAATCCGCGATTCGCGCAATACAGGCGGCGGGAATAATGGTTACTTCAATTCGTGACGTCACACCTATGCCGCATAATGGGTGTCGTCCCCGCAAAAAACGCAGAGTTTAAAAAACAAAGGGAGCAGGTTTTTATGGCAAGGAATTTAGGATCAAGTTGCAGATTATGCCGGCGCGAAGGCGAGAAACTTTTTTTGAAGGGGACTCGTTGCTATACACATCGCTGCGCTATTGAACGTCGGGATTACGCTCCCGGTGATCACGGTGCCAAGCGCGCATCCAAACTTTCAAATTTTGGTATTCAAATGCGCGAAAAGCAGAAACTTAAGAGAATTTACGGACTCTTAGAGAAGCAGTTTCGGCTTTACTTTGCAAGTGCAGTGCAAAGCAAGGGCGTTACAGGTAGTATGCTTTTGCAATACTTGGAAAGACGTCTTGACAATGTCGTTTATCGTCTTGGATTTGCGACATCACGTAAACAAGCTCGCCAAATTGTAAGTCATGGCTTTGTTTGTATCAATGATCGTTCAGTTAATATTTCTTCTGTTTTGGTTAAACAAAACGATGAAATTTCACTCAAGTTTGGTTCTGACCTTAAGGGTCAGAAATTTGTTCAAGAAAATTTTGAGGCTTCTAAAGCTCGAACAGCACCGACATGGTTAACGGCCGACCCGAATCATTTTAAAGGTAAGATTCTGCGCCTTCCAGAACGGGATGATATTAACTTCCCAATTAATGAGCAATTGATCGTTGAACTTTATTCAAGATAATTTTAATGCCTGCCGAAAGCGGGTAACACCACCCACACGAAAGACTATCAGGAGGATAACATGGGAGTAAAATGGCGCGATTTTCAAATGCCCAAAAGATTAGATTGTGATGAATCCACCTATACGAATCATTATGGGCGTTTTATTGCGGAACCTTTCGAGCGCGGTTATGGAGTGACATTGGGTAATGCTTTGCGAAGAATTCTTCTTTCTTCAATTGAAGGCAGCGCCGTGACATCCATCCATATCGAAGGTGTCGATCATGAATTTTCGACGATTCCCGGTGTCATGGAATCTGTCACAGAAATTATTTTGAACATCAAGGGAGTCGTGCTCCGTTCACATTCTCGTGTCGCAAAAACGATTTATATCAAAGCTGATAAAAAAGGCGAAATTCGTGCCAAGAATATCATCTGTGATGAAACCGTTGAAATTGTTAACCCAGAGCATTTGATTGCGACCTTAACGCAAGACATCTCATTTAATGTTGAGCTTGAAGTCGCTAAAGGCCGTGGTTATGTTCCTGCGGAATTAAATAAGAAAGATACTCTTCCCGTCGGTGCAATTGCGATTGATTCCATCTTTACGCCGATTGTTAAAGTGAATTATTTAGTCGAAAATACGCGTGTTGGTCAACGCACGGATTATGATCGCTTAATTTTAGATGTTGAAACAAATGGTGCGATTTCTCCGAAAGAAGCTCTTCTTTATGCAGCCAACATTCAACAGCGTCATTTAGACGTTTTTGTGTCGTATGGCCAACTTCCTGAAGAAGAAGAGGAAGAAGAAGAAATTTCTGCCGAAGAAGAAGCAGTTTATGAAAAACTTCGTCTTCCGGTTTCGGAATTGGAATTGTCTGTTCGTAGCGCCAATTGTCTTAAAGACGCCAATATCCGCACGATCGCGGATCTTGTCAGAAAAGCTGAATCTGAGCTTTTAGGTTTTCGTAATTTCGGAAAGAAATCTTTGACCGAAATCAATGAGTTGCTCGTGGTAATGGGTTTGCATCTTGGGATGAAAGTTGATCCAAAAAAACTCAAGAGAGTTGAACAGCAACAGCCGCAAGCACAATAAAGGAATATTAAATTAAGGTGATGATATGAGACATGGGATAGCTGGGAATAAATTGTCAAGAAATTCAACCTTGCGTAAAGCGACAATGCGTGACATCGCGATTGCAACTTTGATTCGTCAACGTATCACGACGACCAAAGCCATCGCGAAAGAAGGACGCAAACTCGTTGATCGTTTGATTACGATGGGCAAAAAAGGGACATTGAGTGAGAAGCGTCGAGCATTCGCAGTATTGTGCGATCATCAGCTTGTTAGCGACCTTTTTGAAAAAATTGCTCCACGTTTTCGTGCGCGTCAAGGTGGCTATACCCGTATCATGCAAATGGCTCATCGTCGCGGCGATAATGCTCATATGGTACTTCTTGAATTAACTGAAAAAGAAGAAGTTGTTGTAAAGCCAAAGGCTGCAGTCGCGACTGGTAAGAAATCACAGGTGATTGATGTCGAGGCTGATCAACACGAACATGTGGATGATAAAAGCAGCAAAAAACCGGAGTCTGTAAAGCCAGCTGCTAAGAAGCATTTACCGACGGATGATAAGAGCAAGGCTAAGCCTAAGGTTGGGATGATCAAGAAAATGTTTCAGCGAAAAGTCGGCGAGAGTTAATCGTACTTCTTGATATGCGTTTTTTAAAGCCGTTTTAAAGAATTTGACTGGATGCCTTGATGGAAAAATCCGTAGTAAAGATTAATCGTCGCATCAAGGAAGTTCTCGGTTCGACAACATTAGCCATTACGGCTCGTGCCAAAGAACTTCAATCTAAGGGCATTGACGTTGTTAATTTTGGGGCCGGTGAACCAGATTTTGATACTCCGGATACGATTAAGCAAGCCGCCATTAAAGCTATTGAAGGCGGTTTTACAAAATATACACCCTCAACTGGTACGATTGATTTACGCAAAGCAATCGCTGCCAAATTTAAAAAAGATAATAATCTCGAATACACTCCAAATCAAATCGCGGTTTCCTGCGGCGCGAAACATTCCATTTTTAATTTGATACAAGTTTTGATTGACGAGGGGGACGAAGTCTTGATCCCGACTCCGTATTGGGTTAGTTATCCGGAAATGGTAAAAATTGCCGGTGGGACTAATGTTTTTATTCAGACAGGCTGGGATACCGGTTTTAAATTGACGCCTGCGATTTTGGAAAAGCATATCACTTCCAAATCCAAGATTTTGTTTATTAACTCACCTTCAAATCCAACAGGTGTTGTTTATTCAAAAGACGAATTGCAGGACATTGTCCGCATTTGCGTTAAACATCAGATTTATATGATCAGCGACGAGATTTATGAAAAATTGATTTATGACACGGATCAATATACTTCTGTTGCTGCTTTAGGAAAAGATGCGTATGATTTGACTATAACCGTCAATGGTGTTTCTAAAGCTTTTTCGATGACAGGCTGGCGTATCGGTTATGCCGCAGGCCCGCAGGAAATCATGGATTACGTTAAAAATTTTCAAGATCATTCGACATCGAATCCGACATCAATTAGTCAGGCGGCAGCTCTTGCGGCTTTACAGCTTCCGGATGATGATATTATTGTAATGCGTGATGAATTTAAGAAGCGACGTGAATTGATGATGGCCTTGGTTGAAGATTTACCAGAAATCCGCTATATTCGTCCGGATGGAGCTTTTTATCTTTTTTGTGATGTTTCAAAAATTGGTGATTCTGATGTTATTGCCAAGAAAATTCTCGATGAAGTCAATGTTGCTGTCATCCCGGGTTCGGGTTTTGGCGCTCCGAATTTTATTCGTTTTAGTTTTGCCACGTCCGAAGAGCGTATTAAGGAAGGTATTAAGCGCATTGGGCAATGGATCAAGAGTCAATCCGGTTCTTAATGAAAGAGATCTTTCTCCCTTTTATTTTGGTCAAGAAAGCCTTTTCTTAATCTGGGGTTGACATAAGCCTAAAGATAGATTACCTTTTAGTACGAGTGCTTTATAACAATATTATAAGGAGTCATAATGGAATTACGCGATTTGCTTTTATTGTCTGTTCAGAAAAAAGCTTCTGACGTGCATTTGACTTATGATAGTCCGCCGATTTTACGTATTGATGGGAAACTCACGGTTACGAATAAAGACCCATTGTCACGAGAAGAGTTGAAAAAGGTCATTTACGGTATGCTGACTGATAATCAAAAGGAAGTCTTTGAGCGTGATAAGGAGCTGGATTTCTCTCTTTCTCTTTCGGGGATGGATCGTTTTCGTGTGAATATTCATTTGCAGCGTGGTTCTGTTGAAGCAGCCTTTCGTCGTATTCCCATCTTTATTCCGAATATGTCCGAACTCGGTTTGCCTCCGATTATTGCTGATATGGCGCGTAAACCCAACGGTTTAGTTTTGATTACAGGGCCAACGGGTACCGGGAAAACGACAACCATGGCGTCTCTCATTAATTTACTCAATGAAGAAAAAGAATCGGTCATTATTATGATTGAGGATCCGATCGAATACGTTCACTTTAATAAAAAGTCAATTATCAAGCAGCGGGAGGTTTTTCGAGATACCAATTCGTTCTCGGAAGCTTTGAAGCGTTGCTTGCGTCAAGATCCTGATATTATTGTTGTCGGTGAAATGAGAGATTTGGAAACGATTTCCACGGCTTTGACGGCTGCGGAAACCGGCCATCTTGTTCTCGCGACATTACATACGCCTGACGCGCCGCAAACGATTGAACGTATTATTGATGCTTTCCCGCCACATCAGCAACAGCAAGTCAAGCTACAGTTAGCTTCAGCATTGCAAGGTGTTGTTTCACAATTGTTATTGCCAAAAGCGGATGGAGTGGGTCGTGTTTTATCCACAGAAGTCATGGTGGTCACCCCGGGCATTCGTAACCTTATTCGGGAACAAGCGATCGAACAAATTCCAACAGCGATTCAAACTGGTAGCGCATATGGTATGAATACTATGGATAAGTCTTTGCAGAAACTTTATCAGGAAGGTACGATTACGTACGAAACCGCAATTGCCAACGTTAAGAATAAAGAAGAATTCCGTCAGTTACTCAATAGCGGTAAGCCTAAAAAATAATTTTCAAAAGATTAAGGACGTGTATGTCTTATAAAGTAACATTGCTCCCCGGCGACGGGATCGGCCCGGAAGTTGCGGCTGCTATGCGTAAATGTGTTGATGCCACAGGTGTTAAGGTCGAGTGGGAAGAACATCTCGTCGGAGAACATGCGATTGCAAAATTTGGGACACCATTGCCAGATGGAGTTTTAGAATCGGTGCGACGGAATATGGTCGCGATTAAAGGACCTATCGCGACACCAATTGGCAAGGGTTTTCGCTCCGTTAACGTGCAATTGCGTCAAGCGCTCGATTTATTTGCCTGTGTTCGTCCATGTAAATTTTATGAAGGGACAAAATGCAAATATCCGGAAGTTGATTTGATGATATTTCGTGAAAATACCGAAGATCTTTATGCTGGTATTGAATTTGATATTAATACAGAAGAAGCAAAGGAATTGATTGCAAAAATCAATAGTTTGCAGCCGCGACAAATTCGAGAAGATTCAGCTATTTCTATTAAGCCGATTTCAATCTTTGCCAGTCGTCGTATTGTCAAATATGCTTTTGATTATGCGGTAAAACATAATCGAAAGAAAGTTACCGCGATCCATAAAGCTAATATTATGAAATTCTCTGATGGACTTTTTTTACGAACAGCACGGGAAGTTGCGCAAGAGTATGCGGGTAAAGTTGAATTTCAGGACGTGATTGTGGACAATATGTGCATGCAGCTTGTGCAAAAGCCGGAGCTTTATGACGTTTTGGTTCTTCCGAATCTTTATGGTGATATTGTTTCTGACCTTTGCGCTGGTTTAGTTGGTGGATTAGGTATTGCCCCGGGAGCAAATTTTGGTAATGATATCGCGCTTTTTGAGCCTGTGCATGGGTCAGCTCCGAAGTATGCTGGACAGAATAAAGTGAATCCGACGGCTACGATTCTTTCATCGGTTTTGATGCTTCATCATTTGAAAGAAAATAAAGCCGCAGATCGTCTTGAAAATGCTGTGAAAGCTGTTTTGCGTGAAGGCAAAGATGTCACGTATGATCTTAAAAAAGATCGCAATGACCCGACGGCCGTTGGAACGCAAGAAATGGCCGATGCGATTTGCCGGAAACTTAAATCTTAACACGCTTGTGAACCATTTTAATCTAAACCCCGATTCCAGTTTTTAGGATTCGGGGTTTATTTTTATTTTATGTCAAAAAATACCAATTTTGTTTTAGATCTCGGACTTATTGATTATTCCTTAGCGTATAATTTACAAAAGCAAGCAGTTGCGGAAGTTATTGCTGGTGGTCCAGAGCGTGTTTTGCTCTGTGAGCATCCAAGTGTATTGACTCTTGGTCGTATGGCTGATGAAAAATATATTCTTGCGTCACGTGAGGAATTGCATCGTCGTGGAATCAATGTTTTGGCGGTTGACCGTGGTGGCGAAGTTACTTTACACGCACCCGGACAGCTTGTTGTGTATCCTATTTTGGATTTAAAGAAACACGGCAAGGATATTAAAGCGTATATGCATCAGTTAGAAGAGATCGCAATTCAGTTTTTGGAATTATATGGTATTTCATCGTCACGAAATTCTGGGAAAACCGGTATTTGGATTGGCTCCAAAAAGATTGTGTCTATTGGGGTTGGAGTCAAAAAGTGGGTCACATTTCATGGGCTGGGAATTAATATTAATACAGATTTAAAATTGTTCTCGCTGATCAATCCGTGTGGTCTTGGGGTAAATATGACATCTGTTGAAAATATAAAGGGGCAGAGTGTCGATTTTAAGAAAGCCAAGAAAGATTTCGCGGATGTTTTTGTAAAACATTTTGCGTTTGTAAGAACATAGCACAGTGTTTTTGTGTGAATAACTTGAAGAATACATTATATACTGTGTTTTACTAAAAGGTCTGATTTTAAAGTTAGTGTAAGTGCAGTAGAATTTGGTTTCTTTGGAGATAATTTTGGGTATAATATTCAATATTTGTTAAGGAGAATTTATGTCGCAAATCATTTTGCCCGAGTTAGGTGAAGGGATTGAAAAAGCTATCGTTGCGTTTTGGCATTGTCGTGTTGGCGATCAAGTCAAAAAGGAAAGCGATATTGTGGAATTGGTCACGGATAAAGCGGTGTTTAATGTGACATCTGATTTCGATGGTGTGGTTAAGGAAATTCTCGTGCCCGAGGGTGAAGAGGCCAAAATTGGACAGGTTCTGGCGATAATCGAATAAGATGATAGACCCAATCGATTTAGTAAGTAAGATTAGCGAGGACGATTCATTACAAGAGGTTCACATGGAAAAAGAGATTCGCAAAAAGCGTAAAGTTCTTTTAATGTATATTACGAAGGTTTCGGGGCATCGACAGGCAACACTTGCAATTCAAAGAGCGTTGCGCGAGCTTGATGATTCTGTTGAAGCTCCCGGCGTTAATGGTTTTGGGTACACATATCCAATTCTAGAAAAAGTTGTCAACCGTGCCTACATGAGCGTCATCAAGCGTACGCCAAAAGTTTGGGATTATCTTTATGACAATCCTAATGTCGTTAAGAAATCCCAATCGATTAAAAAGTTTCTTCATAAAACTAGCCATAAGAAAATTGCAAAATTATTTGGAGAGTATAACCCTGATACGATTGTCTGCACTCAAGCGTTTCCTTGCGGTATGGTCGCGGATTATAAAACCGCGCATAATCTTAAAGTAACATTGATTGGGGTATTAACAGATTTTGCGCCACACTCATATTGGATTAATGAAGGCGTAGATTATTATGTTGTTCCCGACGATGAAGCGAGAGACCGCTTTATTAAAAAGGGTGTTTCTCCTGATTCTATTAAAGTGTATGGTATCCCGATTCAGTCAAAATTTGCGGTTCAGTTAGATAAAGAGCCGATCGCTCAAACATTGGGTCTTGATCTTACAATTCCGATTATTCTTATTATGGGTGGTGGGCAGGGTTTGGGGCCGATTAAAGAAGTTGTTTCGTGTCTTGAAAATATTGATTCACCCTTGCAGATTATTGTTATTACCGGTGTTAATCAAAAGCTTCAGAAATGGTTGGAAAAAGAGCGAAAGCATTTTACCAAAAAACTTATCAATTATGATTACGCGACTAATGTTGATGAATTGATGGAAATAGCAACGTTGATTATTACGAAACCGGGGGGATTGACCACCAGTGAATGTCTTGCCAAAGGACTGCCAATGATTATTGTTAATCCTATTCCTGGGCAGGAGATGCGTAACACAGATTTTCTTCTCAAAAACGGGATGGGTATTCGTATTGATAAAACGAGTGATGTTGGCGAAGAGATTGAACTGCTTTTAAAATCTCCAGAGCGCCTCGCTCTCATGCGTAAAGCTGCTTTGGCTTTTGGTAAACCGCATGCTGCCTACGATGTGGCTCGCCTCATTCTTGATGGACCTGCGCATTAGGATTTTAAAATCTCATTGAGGCCGTATGTTCAAATTTTATCTCTATAAATTTGGCCAGTTTTTGATTCGGCGAATATCTTTGGAAAATGCCTACGCATTGGCGATGTTTATTTCGGATATTCAATATTATCTTTCATTTCGCGATCGTCGGGCGGTTAAAAATAATCTGAAAGTTATTTTGGGGTCGGATCAAGATGACCCTGTTAAAGCTAGAGAAGTTTTTCGTAACTTTGGTAAATATCTTGTCGAGTTTTTTCGGATTGCTAATGAATTAGATGAGCAATTTATTCGCGAAAAAGTTAAGGTCATTAATCGTCATTTTTTAGATGAGGCTGTTGCTAAAGCTAAGGGTGTCGTTGTTTTGACAGCGCATGTTGGCAATTGGGAATTAGGTGGCTTAGTTTTGGGAATGATGGGATATCCGACATTAGCGATTACTTTGTCTCACAAAGAGCGACCGGTTAATGAGTTGTTTAATAAGCAACGTGAATTGCGCGGAGTCATTAGTGTCCCGATTCGTAAAGCTGTGCATCGGTGTTTGAGCGCGCTACGAAATAATAAATTCATTGCAGTTTTGGCTGATCGTGATTTTACCAGCAGTGGTGAAGTTATAAAGTTTTTAGGGCGAGATGTATTGATTCCCAAAGGTGCCGCGCTTTTTGCCTGCAAAACCGGCGCGACAATTCTCCCGACTTTTTTTATGCGACAAGCGGATAATTCGTTTACGCTAGAATTTGAAAAGCCGATTTATGCGGCCACGGCACAGCCGGGACAAATTAAGCAGTCGGAAATGGTGGCAGTTATGAAGGAGTACACGGCCATGATTGAAAACAAAATTCGGCAGTATCCGACGCAATGGCTGATGTTTCGTGTGTTTTGGGATATGAAGGCAAACGCGCTCGCAGATATTGATGAACGAATCACATAGTGAGGTATTGAGTTGAAAATTTGTGTTCTTATTCCCGCTCTTAATGAAGAGAAAGAAATCGGCCGTATTGTCACGGAAGTTCGCGCCAAAGGGATTGATGTGATTGTTATCGATGATGGATCCATGGATCAGACCGGATCAATTGCCAAAAGTAATGGCGCGATGGTTTTTCGTAATGATCAGCGTCATGGTAAAGGGTTTTCGCTTAAGCGAGGATTTGCGTATATTCTCGAGCAAGGTTACGACGGGGTGATTACGATGGACGGAGATGGTCAACATGCGTCCGAAGATATTGATCATTTTATTGTCGAAGCTCAGGGAAAAAACATGTGTTTGATTAATGGCACACGTATGGGCGATCCGAAGGGCATGCCTTTTGTTCGGCGGGCAACCAATCGTTTTATGTCGTGGCTGATTTCGTGTCTTTGTCGACAGCGCATTGAAGACACCCAATGTGGATTTCGTTATGTGAGCGCGGATATTTTGCGTCAGATCACATTGGTTTCAAATGATTTTGAGATCGAAACTGAAATGCTAATGAAATCATGCCGTACCGGTTGCCGCGTGGTTTCCGTCCCTATTCAGACAATTTATCGTGATGAAAAAAGTAAAATTCGGCCGATTAAAGACACCTTTCGCTTTGTGGCGTATTTGTGGCGGGAATTATGTTAGGAAAGAATTTTGATGCTCTTGGGGATCGTATTCTTTATTTGACATTGTTGGGGTCGTGTTTGCTTCATGGTCTTTTTCTTTTAGTATCGTATTTTATTGTTTCCGCTCCCGCTAAAAATGCTGTTATGGCAATGGAAATTCGCTATCATTCTAAGCCGAAACCCGTTGTCGAGGAGAGACCGGCGCAAATTGCCAGTGTTTCGGACCTTAAGGAATCACGACAAGCCGCAAAGCCTGTTACGCGCAGTATTATTGAAAAGCAATTGTCGGCGGCAGCTTTTTTGCGGGACGGTAAGCGCATATCTGAAAGTATTGAAGTTCCTGATAAGCAGCCGCTCAAAATGGCTAATTTGATTGAAAAGCGAAGTATTACCGTGCCTAGGGTCGCGAGTCAGAAAATCACTAACCCAAAGTATGTCGGTTATAATGATCGTATTCGCGACAAGATTCGAAATCGCGCCTATTTCTATATTGATGATCCTAAGTTTGAGGCTGGGGAAATTTATTTGACTTTTGTTGTTACCGCGGATGGAAATTTGAAAGACCTTCAGATTATTAATGAACGCAGCCGAGCAAATGATTATTTGCGCTCGGTTGGATTGCGTAGTGTCAAAGAATCAAGTCCATTCCCACCCTTTCCTTCAGACTTGCAGTACCCTGAGCTCTCCTTTAATGTGATTATTTCATTTGAAGTCAGTCACAAAGATTAAAGCAAAATGACTTTGTGGTTAAGGAGTGATGAGTCAGTCAATTTGATTTTAGTATCAGTCCTATAATGATTGAAACCCTTCTCAGTGAAGGGTTTACTTCCCTGATTTTTGAAATCAGATCTGTTGCCAGCTGCCTTTTTTACTTGAAAGTTTTGAGATTAGCCCGCTTTTACGACGCTGTAAATCGTAAAATAAAGAGTGTTTTTAAACTTACGTCGCGATTGACAATCATTCTATGGAATGGTATTCTAAGCGACATTTAAGAAATTAAAAATCATTTGTTCCTGAAAGGAAATCATATATGGATCGTGAAAAGCATGTTGATGAATCGTGGAAAGATGCGGTTTCGGGTGAAAAGGAAATTTTAGCTGGCGGTGATCATGATCACAAAGAAGGTGATGGGTGTGGTTGCGGACATTCTCACGAGCACGCTGAGGGTGAAGAACCTAGCGATTCAATGGAAATCAACTTTATCAATTATATTTCCAGCTTGGCATTTCAGGCTTTGATTTTTTTGGGTGAACTTCCTAATCCACTCGATGACAGTAAAATGGAAAAGAATTTGCCGCAGGCGAAGTTTCTTATCGATACATTGATTATGATTCGTGAGAAGACCAAGGGTAATTTGACGCCGGAGGAAGATAATCTTATTTCGGCTACGGTGTATGAACTGCAAACAAAGTTTGTAGACCTTCTTAAAAAAGAAAATTCATGATTGACCAAGACCTCTTGAAAATTTTGGCTTGTCCGGCTTGCCGCGCCAGCGTTGAGCATAAAGAGGAAAAGATTGTTTGTGTTAAATGTGGACGCCGTTATCCAATCAAGAATGGTATTCCGGTCATGCTTGTTGACGAAGCAGAAAAATAGCTGATTTTTACATAATATTATGAAGAGAATTCTTGTCATTCATGGTCCTAATCTTAACCTTCTCGGTCAGCGCGAAAAGGATATTTATGGTCAGACCACTCTCGAAGAAATTGATGTACAATTGCAAAAACTTGCCAAGACGCACAGCGTCGAACTTTTAACCCTGCAATCGAATCACGAAGGTGATATTGTTGATAAGATTGGTAGCGCCAAGAAAGAAGGCTTTGCTGCGATTTTGATTAATCCGGCCGCATACACGCATACCAGTGTTGCGATTCGGGACGCGATTTTGGCTGTTAGTTTGCCGACTGTTGAAGTTCATCTGTCAAATATTTATAGTCGTGAAGATTTTCGTCACAAATCCCTTGTCGCGCCGGTTGCTCATGGCCAAATCAGTGGATTTGGGGTTAATAGCTATCTTTTGGGTCTCCAAGCTGTGCTTGGGATCATCAAGTAATTATTGTCGTGAGGTTTGAGTGTCAGAGCGTTTAAGGAAATTTCAGGATCTGCTTTCTTCCCACCGTCTACACAGTTACATCCATACAGACGATACTAATATTAAATATTTGACTGGATTTCCATCATCGGAATCCATTCTCATGTCATTTCCCACAAAATCTGTGTATATAACCGATTCTAGGTATGAAGAAGAAGCAAGAAAAGGATTAAATGGCATTAAAGTGGAGGTTTATGCCCACAATATCTATAAATCAATATTTGATATTTTATTGCAAAATAATGCTCAGAACGTCGGTTTTGATGATCGACATCTCTCTTTAAATCGTTATAGGCAGTTTCAAAAGGCTTGTCCTAAAGGTATTAAACTTGTTTGTGTTAATGATCTTGTTGAGACAATGCGTATTTCAAAGGTTAAATCTGAACTTGATCAAATTCGGAAGTGTTTGAGTTTGAATTTAGACGCTTATAAATATCTTAAGCGTGTTATACGGCCCGGTATTACCGAAAAGGAAGTTTTGTTGAAATTGGAAAATTATGTCAAACCTAAAGGTGCTGGGTTTTCGTTTGACCCGATTATAGCTTCCGGTCCTAATTCGGCATTTCCACACGCCCGTGTTACCAATCGTCGTATCCTCAATAATGAGCCGGTGTTAGTGGATATGGGTATCGATATTAATGGTTATAAGAGCGACTTGACACGTATGTTCTTTTTAGGTAAAATGACCAATCTTTACAAGGAAATTTATTCTGCGGTGAGTCAGGCTCAGAGTAAGGCGATCTCGAAAATTCGAGCTGGCGTTAAAGCCGCGGACGTTGATTTTGCGGCACGTAACTATTTAGAAAGTTTAGGTTTAGCAAAATATTTTGGTCATTCGCTTGGTCACGGAGTGGGGCTAGATATCCACGAAGCACCACGTCTTTCGGGACAAAGTGGTGTGGTTTTACAAGAGGGTATGGTTATTACAGTTGAACCGGGAGTTTATCTCCCGGGCAAGTTTGGTATAAGGCTTGAGGAAATGGTTTTGGTTAAAAAAACCGGTTGCGAAGTTCTCAGCAGGCCATAAATTAAGAATTAGGGTAATTATTTATGACAATTTCAATTAATGATATTGAGTCCGGTATAGGTCTTAATATCAATGGTCAAGTTTTTATGGTTATGGAGTATCAACATGTGAAGCCGGGTAAAGGTTCCGCTTTTGTTCGCGTCAAGATGAAAAGTTTGACCACCGACGCTGTTTTAGAGCGTACTTTCCGTACTTCCGAAAAGCTTGATGACATTGAAATCCAAGAACGCGAATTAGAGTATCTTTATTCTGATGGAACAGCGCTTCATTTTATGGATCATACGACGTATGAAGAGGTTACAGTCAGTCGTGATCTTTTAGGGGACGCGGAAAAGTTTCTTTTAGAAAATCTGACAGTCACTGGAATGTGCTACGATAATAAAATCGTCAAAGTTATCTTGCCCAATTTTATCATTTCCCGTATAGTTGGATCTGAGCCTGGGATTCGCGGTGACTCGACCCGTGCCGGCAATAAGCCTGCGACGATCGAAACCGGCGCGACCGTTCCAGTTCCTCTTTTTATTAACGTAGGCGATTGGGTTAAAATCGATACACGAAACGGTCAATACGTTGAAAGGGTGCAGCGATGAATTTGAAGGAAATTAAGGAAATCATCGGCTTGATGAATGAAAATGATTTGACTGAAATTGAAGTGGAAAGAGAAGGTTCTAAGATCAAAATCAAGCGTGCTTCGACAGAATTTGTCGAGACTGTCGTGCGTCCTTCGCCGCCGCATTATAAAGTTGAGACTCAGCCGGCTAATCAGGCTGGTGGTTCGCCCGCGGTTTCCACGGAAGTATCCGGAAAACTTACTAAAAATATTACTTCTCCGATGGTTGGGACATTTTATCGGTCTCCGTCACCGGAGTCGCCATCATTTGTAGAAGTCGGCCAAGTTGTTGAAATCGGACAAGTGGTTTGTATTGTAGAAGCTATGAAACTCATGAATGAAATTAAATCGGAAATTCGCGGTAAGGTGGTTGAAGCTAAAGCGAATAATGCGGAACCGGTTGAATTTGGACAAGTCCTTTTTGTTGTTGAACCCGTCTGAGATTAGCTAAGAAAGCTAATTTCGTTAATTGTTGCCTTCCTGTCACCTATGTTTTCAAAAATCCTTATAGCTAATCGTGGTGAAATTGCACTTCGCGTAATTCGTGCGTGTCGAGAACTCAACATCAAGACTGTTGCGGTATATTCCGAGGCTGACGCGACGTCTTTGCATGTTCGTTTTGCAGATGAAGCGGTTTGCATTGGTCCGGCTCCTAGTTCTGAAAGTTATTTAAACATTCCGGCAATTATTTCTGCGGCCGAAATTACGGATGTGGAAGCAATTCATCCTGGATACGGTTTTCTTTCCGAAAATGCCCATTTTGCCGAAATTTGTGAATCTTGCAATATTTCTTTTATTGGGCCGACGCCGGAAACAATTCGTTTGATGGGTGACAAAGTGCAAGCACGTGAAACTGTTCGTAAGATTGGAGTGCCTTTGACGCCGGGTGGAAAAGGTGTTATTAAAAATCAGCAGGAAGCTCTTAAAATTGCCAAGGAAATAAAGTATCCTCTCATTATCAAGGCGGCGGCAGGAGGTGGCGGAAAAGGGATGCGTGTTTGTCATAATGACGTAACATTGACAAGTTCATTTAACATCGCGCAAAAGGAAGCGGAAGCGAATTTTGGTAATCCAAATGTTTATATCGAAAAATATATCGCGGATCCACGGCATATTGAATTTCAAATCCTTGCTGATAAGCATGGCAATGTCATTCATTTGGGTGAACGTGATTGTAGTATTCAGCGTCGCCATCAAAAGCTTTTAGAAGAATCGCCTTCAACGGCATTGGATTCTAAACTCCGCAAAAAAATGGGCGAGACGTCTGTTAAGATCGCCAAGGCCTGTAATTATCGCGGTGTTGGTACAATTGAATATCTTTTGAATTCCAATGGCGAATTTTATTTTATGGAAATGAATACTCGTATTCAGGTTGAGCATCCGGTTACAGAAATGGTTACAGGCATTGATCTGATAAAGGAGCAAATCAAAGTTGCTTCTGGTGAAAAACTTAAGATTAAACAAGATGATGTTAAAATGAGCGGTGCCGCGATAGAATGTCGTATCAATGCTGAGGATCCAAGTAACAATTTTATGCCGTCTCCGGGGAAAATTACCGAATTAAATCTTCCCGGTGGTTTTGGCGTGCGAGTTGACACGCATATTTATTCTGGATATGCCATTCCACCGTTTTATGATTCGATGGTGGCAAAACTGATTGTTCACGACAAAACGCGTATTGAAGCGATTCGCAAAATGCGCCGCGCTTTAGAAGAATTTTATATTAGCCCGATTAAAACTACGATTGGTTTGCATAGCGAGATTTTGGATCATCCGATGTTTGTGGAAGGCAAAGTTTCTACTCACTTTTTGGAAAAGATGGTAAAATCTGAGACGGAGGCGCCGAAATGACAGGATTTAATAAAATTGATTCAGGATTGATCAATTATCATAATCATGTGATTGCTGATATCGCGAAAGCGGCGGTCGAAGAAGTTGATGGTGTAACTTTGATTCCACAGGATTTTAGTGACACGATGCTTGAACTTTTAGGAGCTAAGCGCTGTTCAGGCGTTGAGGTTCATGTTGACCGTGGAGCTAATGCCGTATCGCTTGAAGTCAAAGTGCGCGTTCGTTATGGTTTAAATATTCCTGATACAGCCTTACATGTGCAGGAGATGATTCGCGAAAAGTTTGACCAGCTTACCGATATTGATTTAAGGGATGTTAATGTCAATGTTCAGGGAATTGAGAGGGGTGCGGCATGAGGTTGATTACAAAACTCGCGATTTTATTTTATGGCGTTATGATTTTAACGTTAGCTTGTTTTCTGGGGCTTTTTGTTTTGCATTTAATCAGTTTGGCTGATGTGATTTTCCTTGCCGAGACTGTTTATAATGATCATCAGCTTCGTATGATTGCCGGATGCGGAGCGCTGTTGATTTTTTTAATAAATTGGTTTTTTATCGAGGCGATTTCTGGAAAAGAGCAGCGTGAAAAGAATATCGCATTCGATAATCCGGTTGGACGTGTCACGGTGTCTTTGATTGCGATGGAAGATATGGCCCGCAGGATTTGCTTGAAATTTAGTGAAGTTAAGGATGTTCGCGCTGTGCGGATTAAAGCCACGAAGCGTGGTTTGGATGTACGTTTGAACTTAGCTTTATGTAGTGATGTGAAGATTCCAATGGTGACTGCGAATCTTCAGGAAATTATTAAGCATAAAATTATTGAAACAATGTGGGTCAAGGCGCAGGAGCCATTTGTGATCGGTGCTACAACCGGAGGCATTGAAGAAAAGGTTACGGTTCGCATTGATGTCACTCGCATTGTTGGTAGTGATAAAAGATTAAGTGATAGTGAAAGTACTCTTAAATCGGTTAGTAATTTACAGCCGACCGTGCCGTTTCAGGGATATCGCGCCTAATAAGACTGTTGTGTGCATAGAGATATTGAGTTAAATAAAGGCAGGTTGAATTAATGAAGAAAATAGGCATTTTGACTGGTGGCGCAGATTGTCCGGGTTTGAATTCTGTTATTCGTGCCGTTGTGCGTAAAGGTATGCAAGAAGGTTATGTCGTTGCTGGCATCAAAAATGGCTGGCTTGGTCTTGTTGAAAATGATATGCGTATTCTTGATATCCGTCAGACATCCGGCATCCTTGATAAAGGTGGTACGATTCTGGGGACCAGCCGCGTTAATTTATTAGATCAGCCTGATCAAATCCAACAACTTTCCGAAAATTATAAACGCAGTGGGTTAGATGCCTTGATTGCCGTGGGAGGAGAAGAAACTTTAAAAATCGCTCTTAAGCTTCATCAAGATGGCCATATTAAAGTTGTGGGTGTTCCTAAATCTATTGATAACGCACTTTCGGGGACTGATTATGCTTTTGGTTTTGATACGGCGGTTAATGTTGCGACGGAATGCATTGATCGTTTGCACACGACAGCGGAAAGTCATCATCGCATTATTGTTATTGAAGTCATGGGGCGGTATACGGGATGGATCGCTTTGGAAGCAGGGATCGCCGGCGGGGCTGATGAAATTTTAGTTCCGGAAATCCCAACAGATTTGCGAAAGATTTGTGAAGATGTCAAAGCTCGTCATCGTCGCGGTCGTAACTTTAGTATTATTGTGGTTTCGGAAGGCGCCTCGGTTTTTGGATATAATAAAGAGGCTGTTCCTCAAGGTGAGCGTCGTCGATTTGGTTATGTGGGCGAAATTGTTGCCAAAATGATTGAAGAAAGCACTGGCTTTGAAACTCGTGTCAGCGTTCTAGGTCACATTCAGCGTGGCGGGACTCCGACGGCATATGATCGTATTATCGGAACACAGTTTGGTGTTAAGGCGGTTGATTTAATTAAACAGGAAAAGTTTGGTCAAATGGTGAGTTTGCGTGACGGTAAATTACAGTCTGTAGATATTGCGGAAGCGGTTTTGACGCGAAAAAAGATTGATATGGAGTTATACGAGTTGGCAAAAGTTTTCTTTGCCTCATAAAAGGACATGATGAAAGATCGAATTAAGAAAAATTTTGAGCAATCAATTGAAGTTAAGAAATTGAGTCTTGAAAAGAATTTGGACGTTATAGAAGAAGCCGTAAAGCTCGTTACAAAATCTTTGAATGCCGGTGGTAAAATATTGATCTTTGGGAATGGCGGTTCCGCGGCCGACAGTCAGCATATTGCCGCGGAATTTATCGGTCGTTTTGTGAAAGAGCGACGGGCGCTTCCAGCGATTGCTTTGACGACAGATACCTCAGCATTAACGGCTCTTGGGAATGATTATTCTTTTGACATCGTATTTAGTCGTCAAATTGAAGCTTTGGGTAAAAAGGGCGATGTGGCCATCGGAATATCAACGAGTGGTAATTCTAAAAATGTTTTGGAAGGCATTCAAAAGGCTAAGGATTTGGGATTAATAACGATTACGCTGACTGGAAATGATGGCGGTAAACTCGCACCCCTGTCGGATTTGAAGCTTATTGTTCCGTCGAAGGTTACGGCTCGCATTCAAGAATCGCATATTCTTATGGCACATACAATTTGTGAATTGGTTGAAGAGCAGTTTAGTCAGTAGAAATTTATGGTCGACATTACACGAAAAATTGTTTCTGCTGGTTCTTTGAAAAGAAAATTATCTGCATTGCGCCGAAATGGTAAAAAAATCGCCTTTACCAATGGATGTTTTGACATTCTACATTTTGGGCATGTGAGTTATTTAGAAACGGCAAAAAAGACGAATCGTGTGCTTGTCGTGGGTTTGAATAGTGATGTATCTGTCAAGCGTTTGAAGGGACGTGGTCGTCCAGTTAACAGTGAGCTTAATCGCGCCGGTGTACTTGCTGGTTTAGCCGCGGTTGACTATGTTGTGATTTTTACGCAAGACACACCCGCTAACCTTATTGCTACGCTTAAGCCAGATATTCTAATCAAGGGCGCTGATTGGGAAGGTAAAGAAATCGTTGGCGCTGATATTGTCCGCAAGAATGGCGGCAAGGTGGAACTTATTAAATATCTTAACGGATTGTCCACGAGCAATATTGTTAAAAAGATCAAAGGCCGTGGTTAAAGATAGTAATTCCAAATTTTTGCGGGTGATTGACGCGAATTATAATCGCGCGAAAGAAGGATTGCGGGTTTGTGAAGATGTGTGTCGGTTTTGGATTGATGATGGAAAATTGACCAAAATTTTTAAAAGTGTTCGGCATCGATTGACGGTAAGTATTTTGAAGTTGGGTTTTAAAGAGATACTCGCCGAACGTGATGTCGAGGGTGACATGGGGCGCGTAACAATCAAGTCAGAAGCAAGACGAAAAAGTGCAGCCGATGTTTTTTATGCGAACTGTCAGCGGGTCAAAGAGTCTTTAAGAGTATTGGAGGAATTTGCAAAATTACGCAATTCTGCCACGTCAGCAAGCATTAAGAAGCTGCGATATGAAGTTTATAGTGTTGAAAAGAAGGTATTAATGTCAATGACACAATGTGATGATTCATAAGAAAAGGATTTTACAGGCCGCGCGATTTTATGTTGTTTTAGACAGTGATGTCGCAGATTTTAAAAAGTTGTTTGGGATATTTAAAAAAACAGTTGATGCTGGTGCCGGTATTGTCCAGTTGCGCAGCAAGTATGGGTCAGCAACAGATATCTTAGATTTTTCTAAGAAGGCTATTGAATACGCGCAAGGTCGAGCATTATTTATTGTCAATGATCGGGCGGATTTTGCGATTGCAAGTGGATGCGATGGTGTTCATTTAGGTCAGGATGATGTGTCTTTAAAACAAGCGCGAGCGATTTTAGGGTTTAAATTTTTGATTGGGATTTCTTGTCAGACACTCGATCAAGCTCGACGGGCGCAAAAAGACGGTGCTGACTATATTGGTTTTGGTTCGGTATTTAAGACTCAGACTAAACCAGAACGTCAGCAGATGGATTTGAAGCTTTTGTTAAAGGTTAGTCGGGAAATAAAAATTCCAGTGTTTTTTATCGGGGGTATTACACTTGATAATATTTCGCAAGTTATGATAAATGGCGGTCAACGTATCGCCGTGACGCGTGCGATTTGCGAAGCTAAAAATGTTGCCGTCGTGACAAAAAAGTTTTTGTTTCATTGCGAGGAACGTAGTAAGGGAGTCTAATAGGAACTTCCTTCGTTTGCAATCGATTGCTGGTTGCTTCGTCGCCCGCGGCCTCCTCGCGGCGGTAGTTATTGCGAGGGTAATTCAATGGTAGAATGGTAGCTTCCCAAGCTATCTACGCGGGTTCGATTCCCGTCCCTCGCTCCAAAAGTTTAGGGGATTGATTTTGGTGAGAAAAATTTTGTATAGTGTTGGTTCTTTGGTTTTAGGTCTTGCGATGATTTCGGCGTCTGGTTGTATGACCGTCGATTCGGGCATGAGTTCGTCCGCGTACCGCAATCAAAAAGGTGTCAATCATAAAGTTCAAAAAGGGGAAACCCTCTGGCGAATAGCGAAAACGTATCAGGTTGATATCGATGATATTATCCGCAGCAACAATATCCCCAACGGCGCTCACCTTGAAGAAAACCAATTGATTTTTATTCCTGGCGTCGACAATGTTCGATCTGTTGAACGCGTCGTGACATCATCGACGCCTCCAAAAAGCACAGCAACTTTTGAACCAATTAAAGATGACTTTGGTTGGCCGGTTAAAGGTCGTGTTTCTCGTTATTTCGGTGATCAGCGTTCGTCCTATTTGAGTCGTGGAATAGGGATTGAGACTATGGAAGGACAGCCAGTCGTGGCTTCTCGTCAGGGTAAAGTTGTTTTTGCTGATTATTTGGCTGGATACTATTACACTGTTATTTTGGATCATCTCGACGGATATTTTACCGTGTATGGATTTAATTCGAAGCTGACTGTGAATTTGGGCGACACCGTTGTCAAGGGCGAAAAAATTGGCCTTACCGGCAAGAAGGGAAATACGCCGCTTTTGTATTTTGAGATACGACGTTATGCGAAGGCGGAGAATCCATTGTACTTTTTACCAAATATTTAAAGGATTTTATGAATAGTGTTGGACAAGAACAATTTTATGGACGCAAAAAGAAGCTGGATCTTTTAAAGCGCCGTGTTCTTGATCTTAAAGAGGGTTATCGACAGAACATGGCCTTTCTGGGAGATCGTTACACCGGAAAAACCATGATTGTGCAGAAATTCCTCGCGGATCTTGATGACGCGCAAATTGTTCCCGTCTACATTGATCTTGAAAATGCGGATTTGTCGCACTTTTTTTATAAATTAGTTGGTAGTCTTCTATATCATTATAGTCAGGGACATGGCCTTGCTGTCGCAGATGATTTGACATTACTCATGAATACGACGGAGGGGCATTTACCAGAAACGGTTAAGGCGGTTAAAAGAATTAAAAGTCTTTTAGCCCAGAATCGTGAGCGGGAAGCGTATCTTGAAATTATCAGTTTGCCGCAAACTTTTGCGCAGGAAGGGAATGTGTTTTGTGTTCTTTTTTTTGATGAATTTCAGCATTTGGAAGATTTTGGGATTACCGATGAGTTTTTAGAATTAGGCAAAAGAATCATGACACAGCGTCGCTGTTTGTATGTTGTGACCAGTTCTTTGTTGTGGTCGGCGCAAAAAATTCTCACCGAAAAACTTTCTTTGCTTTTTGGAAATTTTGAAATCATTGAAATTCAACCATTCGATTTGAAATCCAGCCAAGAGTTTATTCGCTTTCAGCTTAAAGGATTGCGAATGAGCGATCAGCTTGTGCATTTCGTGATTGATTTTACGGGTGGGCATCCCTTATATTTGACCCTTATTTGTGAAGAATTGCGGGCATTGTGCGCTTCGCATAAACAATTTGAAATATTTTTGCCGTTATTAACGGTCGCGATGGAAAGTATTCTCAATGAGCGTTGGGGTGTTCTTAGTCGTCATTTTGATCTTGTTGTGGAGCGTATTGCCGCGGGCAAGGGCAATGTCGTTGTTTTACGAATTCTTTTATCGCTTGCGGACGGGCGGCAAAAAATCACAGAATTGAGTGGGAGCTTAAATCTTAAGCAGGCGATGGTTACTGCGAAGATCAATCGTTTATTGGAACTTGGAATTGTTGCTAAAAACGGAAATAATTTTTATCTGCCAGATAGGCTTTTTAAGTATTGGTTAAAATTTATTTTTTATAAGCGACGCAATGTCATCAAAGATTTAGAAGACAGACAGCAGGAAGAGTTTCGGCAGGAATTTTGTCGTGCGTATGAAATGTTGTGCGCTAACGCGAAGAAAGATGTTTCATCCCAGATTCTTGAACTTTTGTCTTGTTTTGAAAATGAATCTTTATTAATCAATGGGCGTCGTTATAAATTACCGGTTTTTCGGCAAATGACACCAACACGGGTTATTATGAAGGCCGGAGGACATTTGGATTTGATTCGTGCGGTTTCTGATGATGGGGAATGGATTATTGTATTGAAACCGGGTGCCGTCGGAGAGAATGAAATCAACCATGTTCTAGCTGAAACAAAAAAGATTATTCATAAGCCGCAACGGTGCGTTTTAATTTCATTTGATCATCTTGATGAAAGTGCGCGTATTCGCGCTTTGCAAGAACGGATGTGGATTTGGAATGAAGGTGAATTGAATATGCTCACATCGATTTTTGGCAAATCTTTAATTGCTTGTCCAGCTGAGGTCAAAGTGTAAATGATGAGGATCGGCGTTGTTTCAGATACACATTCTCTTGAATTACCAAGACTGATGCTTAAAGATTTTAAGTCTGTGGATTTAATCATTCACGCCGGAGATTTTTGTGATACCGCGGATTATGAGGCTCTCGCCCAGATTAAGGAAGTTAAAGCGGTTTACGGCAATATGGATACACCCGCGATTCGAAAGCTTTTCCCTCGACGACAAATTATAAAATTAGGCGCGTTTTCGGTTGGCCTTTTTCATGGTGAAGGCCCACCAAAAACAATTCTAGAGAAAGTCAAATCTGAATTTAAGGATGACAAGGTTGATATGGTTATTTTTGGTCATTCCCATCAGCCTTTTAATCAAATAATCGGTCATGTTCGTTATTTTAACCCCGGCAGTCCCAATGATAAAATTTTTGCGCCCTATTGTTCGTACGGTATCGTTGAAGTTGCCAATAAAGATTTTAGTGTGAAGCATGTCAACATTAAATAAAGGTAGTAAAAAAGATATGGATAAACTTTGGGCGCCTTGGCGTGTCAAATATGTCACAAAAATTATTGGTAAAACGAGGGGTTGTGTGTTCTGCCGCATGTTGAAAGCGAAGAACGACAAGAAAAATCTCATTTTTGCGCGTTCGACTAAAAGTTTCGCGGTCTTGAATCTGTACCCGTACAATAATGGCCATATTTTACTTTTGCCTAGTCGGCATGTCGCGGACTTGAGTCAATTGCGTGAGGAAGAAATTTTAGATTTGTTTCGACTTTTAAATTATGCGAAATCTCTTCTTCATAAAGCTTTAAAACCGGCAGGATATAATATAGGAATAAATTTAGGACGAATTGCTGGCGCGGGATTTCCGGGTCATTTGCATATTCATGTGGTTCCACGTTGGAAAGGCGATGTCAATTTTATGCCGGTTCTCGCCGGAACAAAAGTCATTTCACAGTCATTGGCCACATTACACCAAAAACTAGAGCAACAGCATAAATTCGCATCAAAGCAAAAATAATTCTTTAGTCATTATGCGTAATCGTCAAGATATTGAAGCCCTTGAAAAGAAAACTCTCGCGCCTTACGCGATGAAAAGTGCTGACTCCGGCGATCGGATTCACAAAGAGCCGCAGCATCCCATACGGACGTGTTATCAACGCGATCGTGATCGTATTGTTCATTCGGAAGCTTTTCGTAAGCTTGAGTATAAAACGCAGGTTTTTACGATTCTTGAAGGAGATTATTATCGGACACGTTTGACGCATACTATTGAAGTCGCGCAAATTGGCCGCACGATAGGCCGTAGTTTAATGCTCAATGAGGATTTAATTGAGGCCATTGCTTTAGCACACGATTTAGGACATCCACCGTTTGGTCATGCCGGTGAGCATGCTCTGGATAATATTTTACGAAAAGCAAAACTTCCGGGTTTTAATCACAATAAGCATAGTTTTGAGATTTTGACGCGATTAGAAAAAAGATATCCAGATTTTGACGGTTTGAATCTTACTCCCGAAGTTCTTGTTGGTATTCTTAAACATAAAACGGTTTATGATCTGCCGGAAAAAACCAAGCATTTCTTTGATGAAGGAACAACGCTCGAAGCTCAGGTTGTGGATTTGGCGGATTCTCTCGCCTATCTTAATCATGATATCGACGATGGATTGACGTCGGGGTGCATTACTGAGGAAGATTTGACCGACAGCGTTCTATGGCAGAAAGCATTAGCGCGCATCGGCGGCGCGAAAAATTTTACCAATCGGGATATGCTTAAATATCAAGTTGTCAAAGCGCTTATTGATATGCAGATCAAAGATCTATTAGAATTCACTGATGGTCGATTAAAGAATATTGCTTTTGCTTCATCGGCGGAAGTCAAGAAATCTAAAACGGATGTGATATCGTTTAGTCCGCAAATGAAAAGGGAAAGAGTCTTTCTTCAAAATTTATTGAATCAAAAACTTTATCATCATTATCGTGTCGTGCGTATGACATCCAAAGCACAACGCATTATTGATGATTTATTCGCAGTATATGTTCAGGAGCCTCATCAGCTTTCACCACAAGTATATTCGCGTAGAAAGAAATACACAAAAACACAGAAGTACGAAGTCATTTGTAATTATATTGCATCGATGACAGACCGATACGCTCTTGAGGAACACAAGAAATTTTTTAATCCTTACGCTTTGGTGTAAATGTGCTAAATCATTCATCGAGAAAGAAAATATTAAAGCAATCGAATGGGCAGTCTTTAGAAAAGCGTTATACGTTGATTCTATCGGCGGTGCACATGGTGTATCGCCTTGTTAATTCGACGTACAATGTTCGCGAATTGACTTTGCGTCTTACTCGTCTTCTTTGTCAATTTATTAAGGCCAGTTCGGCGAGTGTTTATATTCTTGATCCGTTAAACCGTAAAGTTATTCTTGTCGCTATTTTTAACAATCAAATCAATATTTTGCTCGATAAACGCAATGAGCTTAAAAATATCAGTGATGTTGAGATTCGTGTAACGGAAGGTTATCCTTTGATTGAAAAGCGGGTGATCGGATTGCCCTTGATTGCCGACGATAATATTGGCGCGATTTTTATTGAACGAAAGAATAGTGAATCGCCTTTTACGGATTTTGACCGCGAAATGCTTTCAGTTTTTGCCGAACAATCTGTGACCGCGATTAAGAAATTACAACTTTACGAGGAACAGCAACAAACTATTCTCGGAAGCATTCAGTTTATTGATAAGCTTCTTAAGCGGAAGGGTTATCAAGCGCTTGTGCATGCTCCGGCGTATTTTAGTGTCATGAGGGCGATCGCGGAGAAAATGAACCTTGGACAAGACGCGATTGAGTGTTTACAATACGCGAGTATGTTGCATGATGCGGGTGCTGTGGATGTTCCTTTTGAAATTTTATCAAAAACCAGTCAGCTGACACCGGAAGAATTTAAGATTATTCGCGATTTGCCGACGAAGAGCGCAGAGTTGATTAAGCCGGTTGCTTTTTTGCGGCCTATTTTGCCGATTATTTTATATCATCGCGAAAAATATGATGGGACAGGATATCCTTCAGGTTTAAAGAAGGAGCAAATTCCGGTCGGAGCGCGTATTATGGCGGTGGTGGATGCCTTTGAGGCAATGACGCGTGGCCGTCCGTACAAACGTAAGCTTAGTTTGGATGCCGCACTCGACGAATTAATCCGCAATAGTGGGACACAGTTTGATCCCAAGGTTGTTAATTGTTTTCGTGATCTTTACAAGCAAAAAAAGTTTCGAAAATTCTTGAGTAAACTCCAATAATTCTTTATATAATTAAAATATGAATATCCACTTTGGGAATCAATCCCAGTTTGAACTTTTTCCTGGAACAACTGGCGAGCCTATTGAAAATAGCGCGCCTTCATTTATTTTTAGTCGTGTTGTTTTGACATTCGAGAATTTAGTTGTGATTTTTGTTTTTATGATTGTGAGTTTGATCATTGCTTTTTCAGTGGGTGTTGAACGTGGACGCATGAAGGCTCGTATCGCTCGTCCAGCTGGGCAAATTGCTGCTCCCGCGCAGGTCATGGGCAGTGTCATGCCCAATCCGCAAATTTCGATTACGCCGGTGATGCCTCAAACAATGGTAAGAACTGCTCCTGTGATGGTTGGAACAGCTGAGGCGGCTCGTGAAGTTCCTCAACGGACGGTTGCGGTGCCAGCCAGTGCCCAAACTCCCCCTAGAGAGAAAGTTGTTGACAAAGGATACACCGTTCAGGTAGCATCTTACAAAAAAGAATCCATAGCTGTGAGGGAGGCTAAGGATTTAAAGGCAAAAGGGTTTGATAGCTTCGTGGCTCAAAAGGGTGATTATTCCATTCTTTGTATTGGTCGGTTTTCGCAGCAAGATGAAGCGAAGCAAATGCTCAACAAACTTAAAAAACGCTATAAAGATAGCATAATAAGGAGTTTTTAATGTCTTTGCACACGTCACTTAAAATTGATACTGCTGGCGCACAACAACGTTCAGTATTAACGCGTATTGAACGTATGAAGGAAATGATGAAAAAGGGTCTATGGAAAGATGATCGCAGCGCGATTGGTCTTCCGAAGACAAAGATTGTCAAGCTTAAAGCTCGCAAAGCTGTTAAAGAAGTTAAAGCTGAAGATGGTGCTGCTCCAGCTGCCGGAGCCAAAGGCGCTCCAGCCGCAAAAGCTGCAGCTCCTAAAAAATGAGGGTGGTTTCTTGCTTTTATTTTGAGCAAGGCTTGTCAGTTCTTCGTAGTTGGATTCGAGGGATCTCAGGTTGAAAATTTTTATAATCATTTGGAGTCTCTTGTGTTTCGGTGTGAGTCATGCCCAAGCGCAGGAGACTTTTCCTTTTGTGGCTAAAGTGACCGCCAAGTCGGTTCATCTTCGCGCTGGCCCCAATGCCAATTTTGAATCTCTTGATCAACTTGAAAATGGCGATGAATTTATTGTGGTGGATGCGAGTTTTGATTGGCGTAAAGTTAAGCTTCCCGCTGACGCCAAAGCTTATGTCCATGCTGGCTTTGTGAAAGATTTAGGGCAAGGTGTGGGTCAAGTGACAGGTAATCGTCTTAATATTCGTGCAGCGGCCTTAACAAATGCTTCCATTATTGGGCAATCGAAGAAGGGTGATTTGATTCGTATTTTTGAAAAGAAAGATGATTGGCTTCGTATTGAACCGCCAGATCAAAGTTTTGGTTGGATTTTAAAGGATTTTATTGAATTCAAATCTGCTACGATACCGCCTGTTCGTGTTGTGCAATTGCCAACAAAAAGTAAAAAGGAAGATACGACGACTTCGGTGCTGCAGGTGGCTAGGGTTTCTGTTATGGGTGTCGTTGAAGATTTAGGGACGAACGCTGTTGGTGCGGATATTCGGCATTTTTTGCAAAGTGATAATACCGTTTATAATCTCAAAGGTTATCGACATGTGTTGGATGGTTTTCGTCATCAAAGAGTCAAGATGGAAGGTCTGTTAAAACCTGACGCGAAGTCAGGCAATCCGGTTGTCCTCGTAACAAAAATTACACTCGTTCTCTAAACTCTCCGCAATATTTGCTTGGTCGTCATTTTCTGCTACAATGCACATCATGAATGTTGATATATTACTTGTTTTAGAGATTATTTTTATTTTGGGCACGGCTGTGATTTTGCACGAATACGCGCATGGCTGGGCTGCTTTGAAACTTGGTGATCCCACGGCAAAAATATTGGGGCGATTGACTTTAAATCCGATCAAGCATATTGATCCGATTGGGACAATTTTGGTTCCAATTATCACAAAATTAACTTTAGGATTTCCTTTTGGTTGGGCTAAGCCAGTACCGGTTAATTTTGCTAATTTGCGTAATCCTAAGCAAGACATGATTTTTGTTGCTTTGGCCGGACCTGCGACGAATATTGTGCTCGCGCTAATTGCGACTCTTCTTTTGCCGTTAAGTCCGGATCTTTTTATCATGGCCATCGGGATCAATTTGATGTTAGCGATTTTTAATATGATTCCAATTCCCCCGCTCGATGGTTCACGTGTCGTCGCAGGGTTATTGCCAACTCCGTTGGCCAGACAATATTTGTATCTTGAGCCTTTTGGTTTTATTATTCTTCTTGTGTTGATTCAGGTTGGAGCATTTAATTTTCTTGGTTATTTTGTAATGACACTCATAAAAATTCTTGTAGGTCAGTGGGCAGCTTAAGAAAGGTATCTTTCATGTCATTAAGTCTAAAGGTCAATCTCCGTGATAATAGTTATAAGATTGTGATTGGTCATAACATTTTGCAGGATCTTGGCGGAGAACTCAAAGCATTAAATTTAAATGGTGATGCGATTATTATTACGCATCCTGTCTTAAAGAAATATTATGGTAAAGTTTTAGAAAAAAGTTTAGCAAGTGTTGGTTTTGGTGTGAAGTTCTTTGCTATTGCTGAGGGGGAAGAGAGCAAATCTGCAAAGGTCTTTATAAAGCTCCTTGAGGAAATTGCCAAATACGATGAAAACAAAAGTATTTTTATTGTCGCTTTAGGCGGGGGCGTTATTGGAGACGTTTCTGGATTTGTCGCGGCGACATATCGTCGTGGGATACCGTATGTGCAGGTACCGACAACTCTTTTGGCGCAAATTGATTCTGCAATTGGTGGCAAGACAGCCATTGATTTGTCAGTTGGAAAAAATCTCGCGGGAGCATTTTATCAGCCCATATTGGTTTACAGCGATGTCGCGGTTTTGGCGACATTGGATAAACGCCAGATTCGTAATGGTCTTAGTGAGGCGGTTAAGTATGGTGTTATTTCTGACCGACGATTATTTGATTTTATCGCCCGTCATGTCTCGAAGTTGATTAATTTGGATTCTAAAGTACTTTCGGAAATTGTTTATCAATGTAGCCGCATAAAGGCAAAAGTTGTGGAACAAGATGAAAAGGAAACTAAAAGCATCCGTACAATTCTAAATTTTGGTCATACGATCGGGCATGCCATTGAAGCGGCTGGAAAATTTCGAGTCTATCAGCATGGTGAGGCAGTAGCTTTGGGTATGCGTGTGGCGTCGGAACTTTCAGTGCGTCTAAAATATTTGACGGCAAAAGAGGCTGCGACTTTAGGGGGAGTTTTGTCAGATATCGGATTACCGGAAAAAATTAGCGGTGTTAAACTTCCAGAAATTTTAAAGCATATGATGCACGATAAAAAATTCAAAGCCGGAAAACCGCGTTTTGTTCTCGCCACGGGTCTGGGTACAGTAAAAGTCGTTGAAGGTGTTTCTATTGTTGACATTAAAGCTGCAATCCAGAGTTATCTATAGAATTTGAATTTTGAAAAGATTCTGATGGTTCACCTTCTTCGCTCGAACAGTCCTCGCGCAAGTCGCTTAATCTTTAGTTAAAAGAATTATAGGTAAGCGACTTGGCTGCGGAACTCGCTCGGGAAGGTAAATCATCAGAATCTTTTATTCTAAGTTTTATTTCGGACGGAGAACCTTAATCGTTCGAGGTAGCCCATTTTGAGTGATGTCTACACTGTCCGTTGTGATTTTTGTAATTGTTCCATCCTCGACCATCTCCCCAGTTTCATAAAACTCATTATTAATCAACGCGAAATTCTTCCCATCCATAAAAACGATTCCGGTGAGGAGAATTTCACCTTTCTGGGGCTGTAGAGGCTGAGGCACAATTGGCGCAGGTATTTGGGGTGTGATTGTTTGTGTCGCGGGAGTATTGGGAGTGTGGCTTGGTTGTGAAGGAAATGGTTGAATTGACGTGGACGCAAAATTTGTTTTAGACATCCCTGCCGTACGCACTGTGAAATCATAAAGATTGTAGAACGTCACAGCGCTTATTGCTAATATCAAAAAACACCAGACAAAAATATTGTATGTAAAAGGTTTTCTTGCAACAACCGTCGTCGGAGTTGGCGCGGGTTTTGGTAAAGGCGCAGCCGGCCGGCTTTGGATTTTGACGGGTGGTGTTAGTGTGTCTTTATCGCTTTGAGTTTCAGAGCGATTCGACTGAACTTTTTTCAGGGCTTCGTGGATGATGCTCATGATAATTTCCGATTTCGCGAACAGCTTTTAAGGTAATGTTTTCGTCAATGACTTTGCTCCCTGTGACATAGCCTAATAATAATGCGCGATCGCAGATGATATTAATAACGCGCGGTGTTCCTTGCGAATGGCCAAAAATAATTTCCACAGATCGGTCGGTAAAACGAACTGGAAGATTATCATGGGGAATTTCTATGTCGAGCGGTAAACGTCCGGCTATTTTAACACGATGTTCAATATAGCGGCCCACATCGTTTCGATCCAAAGGTAAGATATGATATCGTACGGCGACACGCTGTGTGAGTTGACGTAAAGCAGGGAGCTTTAATTTTTCCTGCAATTCCGGTTGGCCAACGAGAATAATCTGCAGAAGTTTTTCCTTCTCGGTTTCGAGATTAGATAAAAGGCGGATTTGTTCGAGTTGGTTGATCTTTAAATTTTGTGCCTCATCGATGACCAAGACGACATTATTCCCGAGTGTTGATTGTTCAATCAAGAAATTATTGAGCAATGAAATCAATGATAATTTGCTGCGAAAGTCTCCGGTTATTCCTAAATCCTTGACGATAAATTGTAAAAGTTGTAGTTCGGAAAAGTAGGGGTTTAAAACCAGTGCGGTTTTGATATTTGTGTGTAGACGGCCTAATAATGTGCGACAAATGGTGGTTTTGCCGGTGCCGATTTCGCCGGTAATGATCAAAATACCTTTGCGTTCTTGGATACCATAAACTAAGTGTGAAAAAGCTTCTTCATGTCGTTGGCTGGGAAAGAAGAACTCCGGATCCGATGTGACACTGAATGGTTGCTCAGAAAAGTTATAAAATTCTTTATACACAAAGTAATTATAACATAGGTTTGTAGCGTCGTAAACACTGGCTTGCCCTATATACTAATATAAGTTATACTCATATCATTCCGGTTGCACCGATTCCCTTTGATATTGATATTTATGACAAGAATAATCTGCAAACCCATCATTTCTGCGTTTGTCGCGCTTGCTTTTTCTTTACAAGGAATAGGTATGCCATTGGCCTTTGGTCAAGTCCAGCCGATTGGTTCTTCCGCACGTGTTAATTTAAGCTCGGTTTTTGCACCCGCAGTTTTACGTGGTATTCGTGTCGATCCGCAAAATCCTTTTTATTTTGAGTTTATCCTCGATCACGGTCAATCAAATTTGGAGGGTGAGGCACTCAAAGCCGAAGGCACAAAACTTGTAAAATATTTTTTGGCGTCACTGACATTGCCGGAAAATGATTTGTGGGTCAATCTTTCACCTTATGAAAAAGATCGTATTATCCCTGACGCTTTTGGCCAGACGGAAATGGGTCGCCAGCTTCTTTTTGAAGATTATCTGCTTAAGCAACTTTCTGCTTCATTGCTGCATCCCGACGAGGAAACAGGGAAAAACTTTTGGAACAAAGTCCGCAAAATTGCTGCGCAAAAATTAGGGGTCACTGACGTTTCACAACAAGCGTTAAGTCGGATTTGGATCATGCCGCAAAAAGCCGTCGTGTATCAGGACAAAGCAACAGCGTTTATTGGTGAAACTCACCTAAAAGTTTTGATGCAGGAAGATTATGAAGTGCTTGCAAAGAATATACCATCACAAGGAGGCGAAGCTAACGTAGCGATTTCAAATGGATTGCCGCGCCCCACTGGGACTCGTAATAAGATAAGCAGTATTTCGTCGTCAGTTTTTCGTGATGAGGTCTTACCCATCATTGAAAAAGAAGTCAATGAGGGAAAGAATTTTGCCAGTCTTCGCCAAGTTTATCATTCGCTTATTTTAGCGTCGTGGTACAAGCGCATTTTGAAGGAAAGCATTTTAAGTCAGGTCTATGTTGATCAGAAAAAAGTCGCGGGGATCGAAAGTGATGATCAGGACGCTAAGCAGAGAATTTATGAGGAATATTTAGAGACATTTAAAAAGGGCGTTTATAACTTGATTCGTGAAGAAGAAGACGAAAAGACAGGTGAATTGATTCCACGTAAATATTTTTCTGGTGGGGTTACACTTCTTTCGTCACAAGCTTTGGAAATGCGTCCGCTTACTGTTTCGTCGGCGATTACTCCAAAAGGTAAGCTGACACTTTTAAGCACCGAAGCTCAGGGTTATAAGTCGCGGATGAAACAAAATACGAAAGTTAGAGTCATTCCCAGTCGCACGGTCAATGTCGCATTTGCAAACTTAGAAGGAAAGCCTAATTTTAATTCCAGTAGTCGCGAGAAGAAATTATTAACTACGATTGTTAAGCAATTAGTTGCTCAAGAGTTGGATTTGGGTATTGTTTCGACCAGCAACACGGTGACGGTAGGAAATTTGGCAGAGACGGAATCGAGTAAGATTTTCTTGGTTCAGTGGGGAGATTTCAAATATGTATTGAAGTGGTCGAAGGGTGCTAATTTTGATCAATTTATTGAAACGCAATGGCAAGTGTTACGAGCGATAAATCGCGACGGCAGTGACCGCAGTATTGTTCAGCCTGTCATGCGCGGGCAGGAGACGGTGGATGGAAATCCTAGTCCTGAGTATATCATCATGGATTATATTAAAGGTGAAGATTTGTCGACGAAAATTACGCGTGATGGCGTATTTAGTGAAAAAGATGCTATTGAGTTTATTTTAAAGCTAGCTAAAGTTGTCCAAAGAGTACATGCCTCTAAATCCAAGACAATTGTCCGTGATTTGGCTCCGAATAATATTCGCGTCAGAGAAGATAAAAGTGCTATCGGCGAGCCGGTTCTTTATGATTTTGGTTCCTCGATGACAAAGAATGATTTGCGGCTGCCCTATTATGCCGAATCGACACTAAAGGATATTGATGGCGTTGGTATGGTTCTTTATTTTGTTTTGACGGGCGATTATCGAATGACGAGTGAATATTTACAAGAATCCGATTTGGCTAGAATACAGAATGTCACGCTTCGCAATATTGTCGCCAAAGCCATCAATTTTAATGGCGAACAATATCAGAATGTTAGTGAGTTAATCGTCGATTTGCAAAAAGTCCAATCCGACCTCGGTTATGATAGCGCTGTCAGCTCGTCCGCGGTTGATATTCTGCCATTTCTGCAAGCTAATGATGTTCTGCCGAGTAAAGTAGATGATCTTGTTATTCTCGGGTTTGATAATTTGGATGTTTTTCGTGATGTTCTAAAACTTTTTCAAGACGCTGTTGGAAAGCGCATTGTTATTTTGGGAGGATTTGGTCGTATTACGGTTTCGTTGGTGCAGAAGGCTGTACAAAGTGGCTATGAGATAAAGATTTCTGATGGAAGAACAGTCAATAAAGAAAATCTTGCGGCGTTTAATGCCGAAATTGCCACTGTTGATCATCCACAATCGATTATTAAATTTAGTGAAGCCAATATTATTAAACAAATCATGCAGCAAATGGTTGCGAGCGAACCGGCTTTTGTTTCTTTGAAAAATAAAATAAAGGATAGTGATTTTGTTTTGGAAGAACGATCGCCTTTTACGACAGCTAATCTTGAAAACTACCGAGCGATTCTTGAAGGGAAAGGTGTGTTAGAGGGAGATCAGCCTTTGCGGATTTTGTACACTCAAGCGCCGCATCAACAGTTGCGAAGTAAAGCTAATTTTGATCATGTTTTTAGTGCGCAACTGAGGAGTGGACAGGTTGAAGGTTATAGTCATGTTATTGGCTATGATGCCGTCGGAAAAACAAATTATGATTTGGCGTATGATTTTGGCGGAGAAGCGTGGCGATTTATTGTGCAGACTGGTTTAGGTTATTTTGATATGAAAAGCAGTCAATTGCCAAACGGTGTTGATAGTTTGCCTGATAAATTTTGGACAAATATTCAAAGTTTGTTTGATAATTTGCCGGAAAGTCAAAAGAATGCCTTGGCGCGTCAATGGATTGGTTTGTGGACGGACATAACGCCAAACTCTTTGACCAATCGTATCGATGCGCTGCAGTCACAACCCGCGCAAAATTTTGCCCGCGCTATTGTCGCCGCAAGTTCAGCGGTGGAGGGTGCTTCGTTTCCAGATATAACGGATACGCAAGTCGGTGGTATCGATTTTCGGGAAGAAAATTTGAATTTAGATCTGCGCGGGCAGGCGGAAACGTTTAGCATGCCGACAGATGCTTCTCAATACCAGAATATTCAGATCGAAGGGCTCGTGCCTGTTATCTTAAATATCGCGCCGCTGCCTAGCTTGCCAGCTTTTATCAATATTACTGCGGCTTCAAGTCTGCAGCCCGCTCAAATCTCGCTAAAAAACTGAGCAATAAATTTCTATTGTCACGGAAGACGGTTATGTTATAATCACCCCGTCGTTTGGAGAAAAATATGAGTCTTGAAGATAAGCGAAAGTTCCCTCGTAAAGAATTTCGTCAGGCGGTGCAGTATCGCTTTCCGGAAGCAACCGTCTTAAATGGCTCGATAGGTTTTGATTTAAGCGAAGGTGGTGTTCGATTTCGTACCGAGGATTTTGTCTCGCTCGATGCGCAAGTGGTAATCAATCTTCAGCTTAAAGCTGAGCGAGAAGCTACTTTGGTCGCGCGGGTCGTTTGGGTGCAAAAAGTGCCGCACGGTGACAGTTTTCATATTGGATGTGAATTTCTCGAGAGCCGCGAAAACGTTTTTTCACGGTTTGTGGTTAAGAATTTTCTCGAATTACATGCGGGATAATGCGATCCGCACGACTTTTTGAAAGGAGAGTTGTTGAGTTATGGCAGACGAAAAAAAAGAAGCAGCCCCAGAGGTTATTAAGAACTGCGCTGGCTGTAAAAAAGTTGTAAAGAAGTCCCGTCGATATTTTCGTGACGGCAAGTATTATTGCACGTATAATTGCTGGCGTAATGCAAAGCCCGCTAAGGAAGTCGCGGCTGAAGTACCTGCTGAAACGAATTAATCATGCCGGATATTTTGGAGGAAAACGTGAGTCAAAAGTCTTCTCGGGAACGTCGTAAGGATCCCCGTTTTTTTGGGAATATTCCTTTAAAAATTTCTGGAGATGACTTTGATCTTGTGACGGAAAGCAAAAACTTGAGTCGATCCGGAGCCTATTGTCGCGTCAATCAATATATTGAACCGATGACTAAGCTTAAGATTCAATTTCTTTTGCCATTTCGACGTAATGATCGTACGGTCACAAAAAAGATTTCTTGCGGTGCGGTCATTGTTCGTACGGAAAGCGAACCGACTAAGGGTGGATACAATGTGGCGATTTTCTTTAACGATATTCAAGCCCGAGATATCGCAACCCTTACCGAATACGTTAATAATATGCTTGCTGTAGAGAAGAAATCCCAAGAGGAAGCTGGTTAATTTATGGAAGCGATGCTTGGACAAATTTCGCCATTACAAATGTTTTTTATGTTTGCGATCCAGCTTTGGGTCGTTGTTATTTTTCCTGTCATTGTTTTACGCAAACTCAAGTATCTTACCGAATTGGTGGAATCGCAGTTTGAAGAAGAAACTGAAGACGCTGAATCGTAAGATTCGCCCTCTATGTCTGTTCCCATACCTGTATTATATGAAGATAAAAGTTTTATGCTGTTTGATAAGCCTTCAGGTCTTCTTGTTGTTCCTGACCCGCGTAAAACTGCGCGCACGCTTGAGGACATTGTCAATGAACAGCATCCTCTGACGCCAGAAGGGCGTCTGCATCCGTGTCATCGTCTTGATCGCGAAACATCCGGCGTTATTATTTTTGCTCGTGGCAAAGCCAATCAGGAAAAGATGATAGACGAGTTTCGCAAAGGCACTGTTCATAAAAAATATATCGCTTTTGTTCGCGGCAAAATGAAAAATCCCGCTGGTGAAATCAAAAGTGTAATTCGTGATTTTCATGAAAAGAAGCGTAGCCGGGAACAGAAGAGGTTTGGTGGAAGGTCAGCGACTCCGCAGGGAAAGCCGGCCGTGACGCGCTATAAAGTTGTTTGCGTTAAGCATCTTTTTACGGTTGTGGACGTTTTTCCTCTGACGGGGCGCACGAATCAGATTCGTATTCATCTCGGAGAGATTGGGCATCCGATTCTCGGTGAGCGGCTTTACGCGTTTGGAAAGGATTTTCCTGTTAAATTTAAGCGGGTGGCATTGCATGCCGCTGAAGTTGGGTTTATTCATCCGCTGACTGGCAAGAAAATTAGCGTTGTGGCCGAACTTGCGAAAGATATGGAAAATTTCTTAAATCGATATTAGAATAGCCACTGTCGTTCCCGCAATCTCTTAGCGGGAATCTTTAAAAACTGGATCCCCGATAAAAGATTTCGGGGATGACAATGATAGGAGCATACGTGCAAACTTTAGAAATCAAAGGTAAGTCATTAAATGAGCTTTCGGCAATTTGTCATTCGATTGCTGTTGAAAAAGGATTTTGGGAAAAAGAAAGAAATGTCGGCGAAGCGCTTATGCTTATTGTCACAGAATTAGCTGAAGCCATGGAAGCTCACCGGATTGAGGATCACGCTAATTTTAAAGAGGAAATCGCGGATAGTTTTATCCGTCTTTTGGACCTTTGCGGTGGTATGAATATTGATATCGAAGACGAAATTGAGCGAAAATCGAATAAAAACAAAAATCGCCCTTATAAGCACGGGAAAATTTGTTAACCAAATTTGTCATTCCCGCATGTTTTAAGCGGGAATCTATTGATGTGGATTCCCGACAAGAGATTTCGGGGATGACAGTTTTTAAGATGACATCGGGAGTGATATGAAAAAATTATCTGTGATTTTAGCAATTATTTTTCTCACGGGTTGTGCCACGACGAATATGCCAAGTTATCTTCAGCCCAAGAAGCCGTATATTAAGCGTTATTATGCCAATTACGCGAAGACTTTGCCTTCGGTTAAAGATGTTCTTACTGAACTTGGTTGGACCCTTGAAGAATCGACAGATCCCGGTGTTTATGAGCATACCCGCTTTAATGATTTGGATGAAAATCAATTGCTTTTGGTTACAACCGTGCGTCCGACGCCGATGCTTGTCGGGACTCGTTACGCCCGTATGAATATTTATCTGCGTTCCAAAAAAGATGTTTCCGAAGTGGAAGTCCGGTATTTGACAACCACGTCAACTGCGCTGAATAATTTTTCAACCTACAACAATGACAGCGCGGTTAAAAGATTTTTTATGCGGCTTGATGAAGTTTTACCGCCCGTCCAATAATTTGTTTCTTTATTCTTTAGTCTCCAATGGATCAATTTATCCTTAAAAGTCCATTCCGTCCAGTGGCGGAACAGAATGCCGCTATTGATAAGATCGTCGAGAATTTGCGTCAAAAAGTGCCCTCGCAGGTTCTGCTGGGTGTCACCGGCAGTGGAAAGACCTTTACCCTTGCCAATGTCATTGAAAAAGTCAATCGTCCGACATTAGTCATTTCACATAATAAAACTTTGGCGGCACAGCTTTACGGTGAATTTAAGGAATTCTTTCCGCAAAATGCTGTCGAGTATTTTGTAAGTTATTATGATTATTATCAGCCTGAAGCTTACATTCCGCAGACGGATGTTTATATTGAAAAAGATTCGTCGATCAATGACCGGCTGGATCGTTTGCGTTTAGCCGCGACGACATCGCTGATGTCTCGTCGAGACGTTCTTATTGTCGCGAGCGTGTCGTGCATTTATAATCTTGGTTCGCCCGGCGATTATAAAAATAAACTGGTTTATTTTGAAAAGGGCCAGACACTTGAACGGGATGAAGTTATTCGGCAGTTGATTGATATTCAGTATGAGCGCAATGATTATGAATTTACGCGCGGTAAGGTTCGTGTTCGTGGTGATGTTGTTGAAATTTTTCCCGCGTATCGTCAGGATGCCGTGCGGGTTGTTTTTTTTGGAGACGAAATCGAAAAGATTAGTCAGATCAATCCGGTCACAGGTCAGGAAATGCAAACTCTCGAAAAGATCGCTATTTTCCCAGCCAAGCATTTTATTGTTTCTCAGCCTTATATTGAAAAGGCGATGGTAGACATTGAGGGAGAGTTAAAACAGCGTGTCGCAGAGTTAAATTCGCAGGGTAAATTGCTCGAGTCGCAGCGCCTTAATTCGCGTACGCGGTATGATATGGAAATGATGAAGGAAGTCGGTTATTGCAGTGGCATTGAGAATTATTCACGCGCGCTTTCGGGGCGGCCGCCGGGGAGTAAACCATTTTGTTTGCTTGATTATTTTCCGGAGGATTATTTGATTCTCGTCGATGAATCCCATGTCACGATTCCGCAGTTGCGCGGCATGTACGCGGGTGATCGCAGTCGCAAAGAAACATTGGTCAATTATGGTTTTCGATTGCCCTCATGCTTAGATAATCGACCTTTGAAATTTGATGAATTTCGGGCGATGGTTAAAGATTGGATTTTTGTTTCTGCGACACCATCCGAATATGAATTAAAAGAAAGTAACGGCAAAGCAGTTGAGCAGATTATTCGTCCCACCGGCATTGTTGATCCGCCGATTTTTGTTCGGCCTACTGCGGGTCAAGTTGACGATTTAATTAAGGAAACCAAGGCGCGCGCAAAGCGTAATGAGCGCGTTCTCGTTACGACATTGACAAAAAAGATGGCGGAAGATCTCTCATCGTACTTAGAAGAGCAGGGGATCAAAGTTAAATATTTGCACTCGGATATTGAGACCATTGACCGCGCTAAAATTTTGCAGGAATTGCGCCAGAAAAAATTTGACTGTCTCATCGGTGTTAACCTTTTGCGCGAAGGTTTGGATTTGCCGGAGGTTTCGCTCGTGGCGATTTTTGACGCGGATAAGCAAGGCTTTTTGCGCTCGCGCACTTCGCTGATTCAAGTCTCGGGTCGAGCCGCGCGTAACGTAAACGGTATTGTCATTATGTATGCGGACACGATTAGTCAAGCGATGAAGGACGCGATGTATGAATGCGATCGTCGACGGGAAATTCAAGTCGCTTTTAACAAAAAGCACGGCATTACTGCGGAGAGTATCATTAAGGCGATCAAGAGTGGCGGGATCGATGAATTGGCGCTTGAAGACGCAGAAGAAGTCATGTTATACTCGTCGGGATTAAGCGAAGAAGAACATGCTT
>JACKFJ010000009.1 GCA_020632535.1 Candidatus Omnitrophota bacterium
TAAAAGTAAAAAGGAGAATGATTATGATGCGCTCAGGGAATCCAGTTTTAAATGATAATGCATTCAAAAATGTTGCAACGTATGACACTGGCAATGCGATGACGGTACAGGGGACGACAAATAAAGCATTTTTGCTTTTGGCGCTGATCCTTTTAAGCGCATCGTGGGTTTGGAGCGATCCGGTTCGTTTAATGCCGTTTCTTATACCCGCCGTGATTGTTGGGTTTATTATTGCGTTAGTGACGGTTTTTAATAAAAAATGGGCGATGTTTACGTCCCCGATTTATGCTTTGATACAAGGTGTTATTTTGGGTGGCATTTCCGCTATGTTTGAACGTTCGTATCCTGGAATTGTGATGCAAGCGGTTGGTTTGACATTTGGGACAATGTTCGCGCTTTTATTAGCTTACAAAACTGGCTTTATTGCTGTCACGGATAATTTTCGTATGGGAATTTTTGCGGCGACAGGTGGGATTGCGATTTTTTATCTCGTCAGTTTGGTACTTGGGTTTTTTAATATCAATATTCCGCTTATCAATAGCAGTGGCCCATGGGGTATTGCGTTTAGTCTCTTTGTAGTTGTCATTGCGGCCTTAAACCTTGTGCTTGATTTTGATTTCATTGAAAAAGGAGCGCAAAGCGGCGCGCCGAAATATATGGAATGGTACGGCGCTTTTGGGCTTATGGTCACATTGATTTGGTTGTATATCGAAATATTACGGTTACTGTCTAAGCTTCGTAGCCGCAATTAAAGCTAGGAATAAAGCGTGAGTAAAATTAATAATTTGATTGAATGGGATTATTTGGGTTCGCATTATAGTGTTTATATTAAGCACTTTGTTGACGATGATGGTCGTAAAGGAATGACTATGATCTTTGAGGATGTGACGCATGAAAAAGTAACGGAGATGGTTGTTCCTTCGCGAAAATTTCAAGCTTTTTTGCAGGTGGTTAACGGTACGCCTGACCGATATAAACCCAATTTATAATGCGTTTATTTCGAAAAATAATTTTCTTTTTGTTCTTAGCGATTTATTGTGTTGTCTGTCCATGGATGATTTTGTATTCATTGGGCTATATCTATAATCCTTTGAATCAAAAGATGACATCGACGGGTGTGATTTCAATTTCGACAATCCCTTCAGGGGCAGATGTCTACTTGGGTAATCGACACTATACGTATTATACCCCAACCCTGATTGATAAAATGCTTCCCGGCAATTATAATTTAGGCCTAAAATTGAAAGGTTATAAAAATTGGACACAGGAAATTTCAGTCGTCTCCGGCGAAGCATTGACTTTTGAAAATATTTTTTTGATTCCGCAGGAATGGTCCCGCCAAGTTCTTTTGCCAAAAGAAATCGATATGCTGATGTCTTTTAATCGTGACGATCTGTTGATTTTTAAAACAGGTTCACAGTTAAAGAATTATTTTTCTTATGAATTAAAATCTAAAAAAGTAAAGCCACTCTTAGTTCCCGGATCTGCGTTAGGGGATTTGGGCGATGGTCAGATTTTTAATGATTCTGAAAGCAGTCAATTTTTTGTGACGGCAGGACCCTTTTGGGGGAAGAAATACATATTGTTTCGTTATCGTCACAATAAATTTGAGGTCATGGATTTAACGCGTTTAATTTCCGGCAAATTTTCTGCAGTCACATGGGATCCGGAAAATGAGGACACGTTGTTAATTGTTTATCATGACGATGTTGACATTATTAACGTCAAAGATCTTTCGGTGCGTCCTAAATACGCAGTTGACATCGACGGGTACGGTTTATATAAACAGCGTTTTTATTCGATCAGTGATAATAATATTTTTCGTTTGGCTTATGATAAACCCACAGCGGAGAAGGAAGGTCTAAGCGAATTGCTTAAATCTCCGCGTTCTGAAGTTCGTCCAGCTAGTCCGTATGAAATTAAATTTCTTAAAGACGGGATTGTTTTATTCTTAAACATTACGGGTTCGCTTCATGTGAATCTAGATTCGGTACCTTTGGTGGAAAGAGGCCTTGTCGGTTTTGCTTATAATAAAGACAAAAATATTTTAGTTTATTGGACAAAGAATATGATCAAGATCGCGCGGTTTTCAGTTAGCGAGGGAAAGGATGTATCATCGCGGTATGCGATTAAGACTGAGACGTTGTATAAAGATGGTCGTGATATTCAGAAATGTGTGTGGGTTCGTGACGGGAATCATTTGCTTTTTACGGATAATGGTCAATTGTTTTTTTTAGAGATAGAACCGTATGGCTCAAATCATATTGAAGCGATCACGACTCTAAAAAATCATACCGATATTTATTATTCTGAGAAATATGGTGTTCTGTATTATTTAGATGAACGGACAGGTCATTTGTCGCAATTGCAAATTATGCCGCAAGAGGGATTTTTTGCCAGAACAACAGAAAAGACAAAATCATGAAATTTGTATATTCTCGGCATAATTTGGTTTCATCGGAAGCAGTCTTGGAGAGACTTTTTGAAATCATTCCTGGCGCCTTGAGTTGGCTTATTATTATTGGGACTGCGCTTTTATCATGGAAAAATCCTTGGGTCGCAGCCATACTCATGATCGCTTTTATTTTATATTGGCTCTTGCGTCTTGTATATATGAATATTTTTCTGATTCTCTCGTACGGTCGATTGGCTGTTGAAGAAAAAATTGATTGGCAAAAGCGTCTTGACGATATTGACCAATTGGATTCACGTAAAGATATTGCCGTAGTGTCGACGAATATAAAGGAAAGGATATCTGCGTATATACACTGCAAGCAATTGAAATATTTACGTGACCATAATATTGCCCCGCCATTATCAAAAGATATTTATCATCTTGTGATCATTCCGGTTATTAAAGAAAGTCGTGGTATTGTTGAACCGGGGATTGTTAATATTGTCAATGGAACGTATCCTGCTAAACGTATTTTGGTTATTATTGCCGTCGAAGAAAATGCTGTTGATATGATTAAGGGTGACGCGAAGTCTTTGCAGGAAAAATATAAGGGTTATTTATTAGATCTTGAGATTGTGATCCATCCGAGGGATATTCCGGGTGAAGCCCGGGTCAAAGGTGCCAATGCAACCTATGCGGCGAAATATGCGGCCCAATATTTTGCAAAACTAAATATTCCCAATGAAAATATCATTGTGTCTTGTTTCGATGCCGATACGGTCGCGCGGCCTAATTATTTTAGTTGTCTGACATACAGTTTTTTGACAACGCCCGAACGGCTTCAAACCAGTTATCAGCCTGTACCAGTTTATTATAATAATATTTGGGACGCGCCCAGCTTTGCGAGAATTATTGATATTGGCGCTTCATTTTTTCAGTTGATTGAAGCCACTAACCCGGATAAACTTGTGACTTTCTCCAGTCATAGTATGAGTTTTAAAGCGCTCGTTGATATTGGATACTGGCCGGTGGATATGATCTCCGATGATTCGGCGATTTTTTGGAAAGCCTTTATTCATTATGATGGTGAATATCAGACCGTGCCGATTTACACAACGGTTTCTATGGATATTGTGACTGGCAAAAATTGGCGTGAAACATTTACAAGTATTTATAAGCAGAAACGTCGTTGGGCGTGGGGCGTTGAAAATTTTCCAATTGTGATGAGGGCATTCTTAAAGTCCACGACGATCTCATTCGCGAAAAAATTATCGTATAGTTTTAAATTATTAGATTCGTTTGTTTCATGGGCGACATGGTCGTTCTTGCTGTCTTTGCTGAGCTGGTTACCGAGTGTATTTGCTAACATGGAATTTGAATCGAGCGCGATTTATTATTTGGCGCCGCGTATTCAGACATCGCTTTTTAGCTTAGCGTCAGCTGGGTTGATCGTGTGTATCGTGATAAGCTTGCTACTGCTTCCGAAACAAAAGGAATCTGAACCCTTTTTCTTTAGAATTTTGCATGTCGCGGAATGGATTTTTATTCCTGTGGTCGTTTTGGTATTGAGTGCTTTGCCGGCGCTGGATGCGCAGACAAGGCTTATGACGGGACGGTATATGGAGTTTTGGGTCACAGATAAATATCGGAAAACACCGTCGTAATTATTTTTTTCTGGTAAGATAACACAAATGCAACAATATTAAAGGAGGCCAAATGGCGACAAAAAAATGTTCGCGGTGCCGTAACAGAAAACCCCTTGATCAATTTGTAAAGAATGCTAAAAGTGCAGATGGGTTAAGTCATTATTGCCGACCCTGTAAGAAGAAGATTATGGAAGAATATTTTGCCAGTCCAGATGGCAAAGCTGCGAAGAAGCGTATGATTGAAGCGCGTCGTATGCAACGAAAAGCCCAAAGTAAAAAACGGAAATAAAAGATCGGAGATTGTATGGCTAGAGCAAGTGCGCGGCATATTCTTGTCGCATCAGAAGCAGAATGTGTCAAATTAAAGAGCGAAATTGAAGGTGGTAAGGATTTCGAAGCAATCGCTAAACAGCATTCACAGTGCCCTTCAGGAAAACAGGGTGGTGCTTTAGGTGAGTTTGGCCCTGGCCAAATGGTCCCAGAGTTTGACAAAGTTGTTTTTCAAGGCGAAGTCGGTAAGGTCCACGGGCCTGTTAAAACACAATTTGGTTATCACCTCGTCGAAATTACGAAACGCGTGGACTAAGCGTGAAAGATTCTGCGACACTGATCCTTGACCGCAAAACAGTGGCTTCTCTGATAGACATGAAGTCATCTATACTTGCGGTAGAGAAAGTTTTTAGCCAATATGGTCTTGGGCGGGCTGCGATGCCGCCTAAGATCTATTTGGATTTGCCGGAGTTTGCTGGAGACTTTCGGGCTATGCCGGCTTTTGTTAAAGGGTTGGACAAGTGCAGCCTAAAGTGGGTTAATACGCACGCCAATAATAAGAAATACGGTTTGCCATCGGTTATGGCTGTCGTGATTTTGAATGATCCTAAAAATGGTTTTCCTTTGAGCATTATGGATGGCACATTAATGACGAGTTTGCGCACAGGCGCGGCCGGAGGTGTTGCCGCGAAATATTTGGCACGACGCGACAGTGAAGTTGTTGCTTTAGTTGGTTGTGGGGTACAGGCTCGGACACAGCTTTTGGCTTTGCGGGAAGTTTTTAAAATTAAAAGTGTCAAGGTTTGGGGTAAAGAATCAGCTTTAGTTAACAGATTTATTGAGGATATGAAACGCCCTGGTGAAGAGATGTGTTCTTTTTCAACCGTTGAGAAATGTGTCAATCATTCAGATATTGTTGTTACCACAACACCGTCACGCAAGCCGATTGTCAATCACGCATGGATTAAAGCAGGAACACATATTAATGCCATTGGCGCTGATGCGGCCGGGAAACAAGAAATTGATCCTAAGATTTTTCAGTATGCCAAGCTGGTTGTTGATGATTTTCGGCAAGCGAGTCATAGTGGCGAAATCAATATCCCATGCACGAAAGGGATTTTGAACTCCAAAGATGTTTATGCACAATTGGGACAAATTGTCTGCGGTAAGAAAAAGGGCCGTATTTCTGATAGGGAAATCACCATTTTTGATTCCACGGGTTTAGCAATACAAGACTTGGCCATTGCGGATGTGGTTTATCGCGCAGCCCTAAAAAGAAAAAAAGGTTATACAATTGACCTTATGGGGTTAAACTAAGTTTTATGGAATAATTTGCACCTGATTTGTCTTGTGGTATAATCCCTCAACTTTGAAGAGAAAATCATATGCCAGAATTACGTAAAGATCCGGTTATCGGTCGTTGGGTTATTATTGCCACTGAAAGGGCGAGGAGGCCCGGAGTTTTTCTTCATTCTCAGAAAAATACGTTTGAAGATGGCCCGTGTTTGTTTTGTGATAATCAAGACCGCGAAATATTCTCGATTCGTCAATACTCTGGCGCGCCATGGCGCGTGCGGGTTGTTGAAAGCGGCACGCCGCTTTTGTCAACCAATAACAAATTCAGTCGTCGGGGACATGGACTTTATGACGTGGTCAACGATTATGGTGCGCACGAAGTTGTTATTGAAACGCCGGAGCATATTGCCAACATGGCGGATTTGAGTCAAGAGCAAATCCGTATGGTTTTTGAAACTTACGCGGTGCGTTATAATGAATTGGAGAAAAACACCAATTTTCAGTACGTAATCGCTTATAAAAATTATGGTTGGGTAGCTGGTTCGCGACGTATCGGACATTCACGTTCACAAATCATCGCGACATCGGTTAATCCCTTTAGCGCTAAGGAAAAGTTGGATGGCGCCAAGAAATATTATAATTATCGCGAGCGTTGTTTGTATTGCGATATGATTCAGCAGGAATTAGAAGCTAAGGTTCGTATCGTTGCCGAAAGTGAGCATTTTGTGGCAATGACACCGTTTGCCCCGCGTTTTGTTTTTGAAATTTGGATTCTTCCAAAGCAGCACAATTGTGATTTTGCCAAGGGTGTTGTCGGACATGAACATGATTTAGCTGGGTTGATGAAAATTGTTTTGACTAAACTTAAAGTTGGATTGGAAGATCCGGCATACAATTATGTGATACATTCCGCACCTTTTCGTCATGGTGAGAAGGGAACAAAGTGGAAAACACTTGCTCAAGATTACCATTGGCATATTGAAGTTTTACCTCGCTTGACGAGAGTTGCCGGATTTGAAAAAGGTTCAGGATTTTATATTTCGTCAATTCCACCGGAAAGCGTCGCGGAATTTTTACGGGAGGTCAAGGTATAATGTCCGAAGTCCGACGCGATCCGATCATTGGCCGCTGGGTCATTGTTGAAGAGCATGATAAGTCTTGGAGCCCCGCGGAATATGAAAGAGAGCCGCGTGTCCAAAAGCAAGGAGCGGTTTGCCAGTTTTGCAGTGGTCGTGAAGCACAAACGCCGCCGGAAGTTGATGCCATTCGTCCGGGCGCTTACGCGCCTAACGCGACAGGTTGGTTATCGCGTGTGGTTCCAAATAAATTTCCTGCTCTTCGTATTGAAGGGGAATTAGATCGTCGGGGTGTTGGTCTATATGATATGACCAATGGCGTTGGCGCGCATGAGGTTTTGATCGAGACGCCGGATCATAATAAAAATCTTGCGGATTACTCAATTGAAGAAGTTGTCAATGTTATCAAAATGTATCAAAACCGTTCGGCGAGTTTGGCGCGTGACAAGCGTTTTAAGTATGTTATGATTTTTAAAAATTACGGACAATCTGCCGGTGCTTCAGTTGAACACGCTCATAGTCAGATTATTGCTTTGCCAATGATTCCTAAATATGTTGCTGAGGAGTTGGAAGGCGCGCAAAAGTATTATGATTTTCGTGGTCGCTGTGTTTTTTGCGATATGATTCAACAAGAATATCTAGATCAGAAAAGAATCATTACAAGTAATGATGGGTTTTTAAGTTTTTGTCCTTTTGTTCCACGGTATCCGTTTGAAAGTTGGATTTTTCCAAAGGATCATGGTATCGATTTTGTTACAATGCAGGACAAGGAACGCGAACAGCTCGCCGCGATTCTCAAGGATGTTTTGTTGCGAATAAAGATTTGTTTATCTGATCCGTCGTATAATTTTTATTTGCACGTAACACCCGTGGATTATGAAAATCCGCAGAGTTACCATTGGCATATTGAAATTGTTCCTCAGTTGACGCGCATCGCAGGTTTTGAGTGGGGGACGGGTTTCTATGTTGTTCGCACCGCAGCATCAGCCGCAGCTGAATATTTGCGTGGCGCGGCTTCTTAATTTATAAAAAAGTAACATTAACAAAAAAGGAGTAGTCATGTCAGTCGTTAAAGTTGGTATTAATGGATTTGGACGTATCGGGCGTTTGGCTTTTCGTGCCGCCGCTGAAAACAAAAATATCGAGATCGTTGGGATTAACGATCTTTTTGATCCGGATTATTTAGCTTACATGCTCAAATATGATTCAACGCATGGCGCATTTCCTGGAGACATCAAAGTTGAAGGAACGAATTTGATTGTTAATGGGAAAAAAATTCGCATGAGTTCGGTCATGGATCCAACGACTTTGAAATGGAATGAAGTTGGCGCGGATTATGTCATTGAATCAACGGGACTTTTTACCGACTTAGATAAGGCTAAAGTTCATTTGGCTGCGGGTGCTAAAAAAGTCATTATTTCTGCTCCGTCGAAAGATGCCCCAATGTTCGTTATGGGTGTCAATCATAAGACATATAAGAAGGAAATGGATGTTATTTCTAACGCGTCTTGTACCACCAATTGCTTAGCGCCGGTTGCAAAGGTTTTGAATGATAACTGGGGTATTGTTGAAGCTTTGATGACGACATGTCACGCGGTTACGGCTACACAAAAAACTGTTGATGGCCCATCAAAAAAAGATTGGCGCGGCGGACGCGGCGCGTATCAAAACATTATTCCGTCTTCGACGGGTGCTGCCAAAGCTGTTGGTAAGGTTATCCCCGCATTAAATGGTAAATTAACCGGTATGGCTTTTCGCGTTCCGGTTTCTGATGTTTCCGTCGTAGACTTGACGGCAAAGTTGGCTAAGCCGGCCACATGGGATCAAATCAAAGATGCGATGAAAAAAGCTTCTGAAGGTGAACTTAAAGGTATTCTTGGTTATACTGAAGATGAAGTTGTTTCGACCGACTTTTTGGGTGATTCCCGCACGTCGATCTTTGACGCGAACGCTGGGATCGCACTCAATGATACATTCGTCAAAGTCGTGGCATGGTATGACAATGAATGGGGCTATTCGAAAAAAGTCATCGATCTTATTTCTTATGTCGACTCGGTCAAGTAAGAAATTTTAAGTTCGAAGTAAATTCAGGGGATGGCCAAACGGTCATCCCCTAAAGTTTTTATGAGAAAATTAACTCACAAAGAAATCGTCAGTCGCCAAGAAGCGTTTCCGCAAAAGCCTTTGGCGTTTACTGTTATTCTAAATAATATTCGTAGTTTGCATAATGTCGGGTCGGTTTTTCGTACTGCCGATGGAGTTGGTGTTGAAAAAATTTGGCTTTGCGGCATTACTGGTTATCCTCCAGATTCACAAATTGCGAAGACTGCGCTTGGCGCCGAAACTCGCGTTTTGTGGGATCATGCGTACGATGCTAAAGAAGTTATTTGTGATCTTAAAAAAAAGGGTTATCAAATTGTGCTTCTAGAGCAGACAGACAAAAGTATTTCTTATCATGAGTTTATTCCGAAATTGCCAGTGTGTTTGGTTTTAGGCAATGAAATTGAGGGTGTTGATGATGATGTGGTGGCTTTGTCAGATGCTTCTGTTGAAATTGAAATGGCTGGTCATAAGAATTCATTGAATGTTGGTGTTGCCTTCGGTATTGTGGGATATCATTTTCGAAACTGCATAAAAGAAATAAACTCATGAGTAGATTTATAGCAAGGGGTGCGTAGACTTGCGATAACTCGCCGGTGAATTGAACGCAGCTCCTGCCGCAGGCAGGAGACCGTTCATTGAGCCGAAGAGTTATCGCAAGCCTACGCGGCTAAATATATGAAGCAGGCAAATATTTATGGTTGGGATGGGTATCGATGGGATCTGGGTGATATTACGCTCGGCTTTGTCCCGCAATTAGGCGGACGTATTATGTCCTTGAAATATCGAGGTGAAGAAATATTTTTTGTTCAGGATGAACGTCGCGGCGAAGTTTTTAATTTTGATCAATTGATAGGCGACAAGAAAGAATTTGGGTTTCATTTTTGGGGTGGCAACAAAACATGGGTATCACCTGAAAGATTGTGGGTTGATAAAATTCCGCCACTGGATCTTGATGCCGGCAAATATGAATTTTCCTTTGACCACAATAAAGTAACCATGCAAAGCGCAATTTGCCGTGAAACTGGTTTGTGTATCACGCGCGACATTAAGATTGGCAGTGATAGTGAGGTGATTTTGACAGAAACAATCAAGAATGAATCTTTGACTCCATTGCGGCGCGGGATATGGAGTGTGACACAACTTTTGCGGCCTTTTGATATTTATCTTCCAACGGCAATGGAGAATGTCCGCCTTTACGACGATGAAGATTTTAAAAATTGTCCAATTGCAAAATATATGAGTAAACACGATGAGTCGACAAGAATATCTTGCTTTGATGATGGACATTTTAAATTTGGCGCGCGGTTAGAGCAGGGGAAGGTGAGGGCTTTACGTCAAATGAAGAACGCAATTTTAGAATTTGATAAAACGTTTTCTGTTGACTCCAATGCGGAATATGGGCATGGCTCATGTGTTGAGATTTATAATTCACCCTATTATAATTATTGCGAAATCGAGGTGCATTCGCCGCTTGTAATCCTAAATCCGGGACAATCATTTTCACAGGAACAGGAATGGCGCTTAAAATTGTTTCTGTTATAATAATTTCTTAATGCGTATAAAATCCTTATTTTATTTCTTCGTCGGAGCTTTAATGCTTTGGACTACGGGTTGCGAAACCATTCCGGTGGCACCCGGTGCTTCTCGAGACCTTAAGGTTCTTTGTGATCAATATAATGTGCAGTGGTATCTTGATAGCGTTTCGCAAGTTGTCAATTTGCGCGTTGGTGGCCGCGAAGCTAAGGCGATGGTTGGCAGCAGCGTTGTTGTTTTTGATGGGGAAAAAATCTTTTTGAGTGATTCTCTTCGACGTGAGCAGGGCACGGTAATTGTTCCGCCCGATTTTAATTCAAAAGTTATTCTTCGTCTTGTCGGTGCTGGTATGGCGGGTCGCGCGGGTTATCATATTGTCGTTGACGCTGGACATGGAGGCAAAGATCCCGGATGTCGAGGGCGATCTGGCACGGATGAAAAGAATATTACGTTAGACATTTCGCGGCGACTCAAAAAAGATCTCGAAGCCAGAGGTTTTAAGGTCACGATGACCCGTGATAGTGATGTTTTTGTTTCTCTTGAGGGGCGAACTGAAATTGCCACTCAAGCTAAAGCCGATCTTTTTGTTAGCATTCATGCCAATTCTAGTCCTTCTCGTAATATTGATGGAATTGAAGTGTATTCTTTACGAGATTTAGAGGGCGCGGAAAAACGTGATCCGCAACGTCTCAAAAATCAGAGAACAATGTTTCGAAGTTTAGCGATGAAAAGTGGAGATGCAAGTCTAGAGAGTATTGTGGCTGACATGCTTTTTAATTATAAAGTTTCAGAATCTCATCTTTTGGCGGCATATGTTAACAAGGGGGCAACATTTGCGGCAAAAGCCAATAGCCGCGGTGTCAAACGTGCTGGATTTCATGTTTTACGAAACACGCTTATTCCGGCGGTGCTTGTCGAAGTTGGATTTTTAACCAATTCGCAGGAAGAAGCATTGTTGCGTCAACCCGATTATCGTCAAAAGATTGCTGCTGGGGTGGCATCAAGTTTAGTGAGTTTTTCAGCAAAATAAATTATGTTAAAGTCATCTTCGAAAAGTCATCCGATCGGTGTTTTTGATTCCGGTTTGGGCGGATTAACAGTTGTTAAAGCGTTGATGCGTCGTTTGCCCAATGAGGATATTGTTTATTTTGGCGACACCGCGCGTGTTCCTTATGGAACAAAATCGCGCGAGTCGATTATTCGTTTTTCTAAGGAGAATGTCGCAATTCTTTTGAAACAACAAGTCAAAATGATTGTGATTGCGTGTAATTCTTCGTCAAGTCATGCTTTGGCCGCTTTACATGAAATATATGATGTGCCGATTATCGGTGTGATTGAGCCGGGATGCCGTGCCGCGGTGAAAGCGACGAAAAATAAGAAAATCGGAATTATCGCCACGCCGGCGACGATTAATAGTTACGCCTATCTGCAAGAAATCGCGCGACTTGATTCGACGATTAAAGTACTCGGGCAGGCTTGCCCGCTTTTTGTGCCGCTGATTGAAGAAGGTTGGTTAACAAAACCCGTGACAGTCGCTATCGCGAAAGAATATTGTAAGCAATTGCGCCATTCTCTAATTGATACTTTGATTTTAGGATGCACGCATTACCCTTTACTTAAGCCAACGTTACGCAAAGTTTTGGGGGCAAAAGTCAAACTTGTTGATTCGGCTGAAGAAGTTGTTCATGATGTGAAAGATGTTCTTGAGAAGAAAAAAGCGTTTAATTTGAAGACGCATAAAGCGACATATAAATTTCTTGTTAGCGACGAACCCGCACATTTTCAAAAATTAGCGCGGCGTTTTTTAGGTTTTGATATTAAGGATGTGGAGCGGTGCAATGTTTGAGTTAGCAATTACCGGCGATTTTGCCTCAGCCCATTTTTTGAGAAATTATGAAGGTCCATGCAAAAATTTGCACGGTCATACATGGAAGGTGGAAGTGACCATTGAATCTGAAGAGCTCAATGAAATCGGATTAGTTGTCGATTTTCGTGATATGAAACAAAGCCTTAAGGAAATTTTGATGCCGCTCGACCATGTGTGCCTTAATGATTTGCCGTATTTTAAGGACGTCAATCCTTCGACCGAAAATCTCGCTCAATATATTTATCGTCAATTTGCCAAAGTTGCTCATCCTTTTATTCTCAAGCGTGTCCGCGTCTGGGAAAGTGAAACGTCGAGCGTAACTTATTTCGAGTGATGAACAAAAAAGCGGTTGTTCTCTTATCGGGCGGGTTAGATTCTGCCACCACGCTATTCTTCGCAAAAGCGAAGAATTATCAGACGTATTGCCTTATTTTTGATTATGGCCAGCGCCACGCTAAAGAAGTTCTTCAGGCAAAAAGATTAGCTCGTCACGCGAAAAGTTTTTTCAAAGTCGTTAAGATCAGTTTGCCGTGGGGCGGATCAGCTTTAATCGATCGCAAAATCTCCTTACCCAAAAATCGCAAAAATATTCCTAAAGAAATTCCAATAACATACGTTCCCGCGCGCAATATAATTTTTTTAAGTTTTGCCGCGTCTTACGCGGAAACTGTCGGTGCTCAAGTCATTTTTATTGGTGCCAACGCTGTTGACTATTCTGGTTATCCTGATTGCCGTCCCAATTTTTATTATGCATTTCAACTCGCGATGAAACGTGGTTTGAAAACTGGTGTCTCTGGAAAGCCAATCAAAATTTATACTCCGCTTATTCATAAAACCAAGGCTGATATTATTAAACTTGGCCGTAAACTCAAAGTTTCCTACGAATTGACGTGGTCTTGCTATGCCGGTGGCCAAAAGCCTTGCGGTGTGTGCGATAGCTGTTTGATCCGCGCCAAAGGCTTCAAAGACGCTAACATCGTCGATCCCTTGTAATTTTTTTACTTATTATGTTACAATGTGCCCTTCCTATGAAAACTGCGCAGATTTCTGAAATTTTTCAATCTATTCAAGGCGAGGGCAAATATGTCGGTGTGCGGCAGGTTTTTGTCCGTTTTTTCGGCTGTCACATGCATTGTTCGTGGTGTGATACGCCTGAGTCTATTGGTGATACGACCCGCAATTATCAGGAAATGACTTTGGCGGAAGTATTTGCCAAGATTAAAGAACTTTCCGTCGATTGCCATTCGATCAGTTTGACCGGTGGCGAGCCGCTTTTGCAGGCAGATTTTATTGCGAATCTTTTACCGCTTTTGAAAAAAGCTAAACTGTCTGTGTATTTAGAAACCAGTGGTGTTCTTCATAAAGCTTTGAATCAAGTGATTAAGGGTGTGGATATTGTGGCCATGGATATTAAGATGCCAAGCTCGACGGGGGAGCGCAGTTTCTGGAAAGAGCATGAACAATTCTTAAACATCGCGCGTAAGAACAAAAAGGATATTTTTGTTAAAGCTGTTGTTGGCAGCAAAACTTCGAAAGCTGATATTGTCCGCACCGCAAAGATTGTGCATGCGTCTGATCCTAATATGCTTTTTATTTTACAACCCAATACATTTGACTTAAGCCGCGGCGTCGTGCAAAAATGCGAAGATTTTCAGAGACTGTGCTTCAAGATTTTGCCAAACACACGTGTGATGCCACAAATGCATAAATTTATGAAAATTCGTTAAGATCCAATGGAGGATAAAAGTGTGAAAATTAAGAAAAGTTCTTATCAGGGTTTGCAGTCGCATGTGCGTAATTTGCGCACGCCGGAAATTGAAGTTTGGGAGAATGAGTACGCGGATCGTGAATATCATATCGCGATCGAAATTCCGGAATTCACATGTATTTGTCCCAAAACGGGTTTGCCTGATTTTGCGACGATCAAGGTTGATTATGTTCCGAGCAAAACGTGTTTGGAATTAAAATCTTTAAAGATGTATATTGTGTATTATCGCAATGTTGGGATTTTTCATGAGCATTTGGTGAACAAGATTCTCGACGATATTGTTAAGGCTTGTGCTCCGCATTGGGCGCAAGTCGAAGCGGTCATGAATCCGCGTGGTGGCATTGCGACGTCGGTAAAGGCTGAATATAAAAAGAGGAAAAGTTTACTAGGAGAATGAAATGGTTAGAGAAGACGGAAGAAAGTTTAATCAATTGCGCAAAATTAAGGTCACGGTTCCGTTTAACAAACACGCTGAAGGTTCGTGTCTGATTGAATTTGGTGATACTCGCGTGGCGTGTACCGCGAGCATTGAAGAAGGTGTTCCGCCATTTTTGCGCAATTCGGGAAAAGGTTGGATTACTGCTGAATACGGCATGCTCCCACGCTCGACGAATACCCGTATGAATCGTGAAAAGACTTTAACTACTGGTCGTACATTGGAAATACAGCGATTGATCGGTCGCTCTTTACGCGCCGTTGTCGATATGAATAAACTTGGTGAGCGCACAATCAAGATTGATTGCGACGTTATGCAAGCTGACGGGGGAACGCGTACTGCATCCGTGACTGGTGGATTTATCGCTTTGGCTTTAGCGGTTAAGAAATTATTGAAAGACGAAGTTTTGACAGTCAATCCATTGACAGATTCTGTTGCTGCTGTAAGCGTCGGTATTTATAAAGGCAAGCAGGTTTTGGATCTTCCGTACGTCGAGGATTCGGGCGCGGATATGGATATGAACGTGGTTATGATGGGCAATGGTAAATTTGTGGAAGTGCAAGGCACAGCGGAGAAAAATCCCTTTTCGAAAAAAGAAGTCGATTCGCTTTTGAAATTAGCAGAAAAAGGCATTAAAGAATTAATGGCTATTCAGAAAAAATATTTAAGAAAAGGCTGAACCGTTAAGAGCCCCAAAGGGGCGCGGCAATCTCTAATAGATTGCCACGTCGCTCTATGAGCTCCTCGCAATGGGAGAAAGATTTATGCGTGAACTTCTAGTCGCGACGAAAAATCAGGGTAAGATGCGTGAGATTCGCGAACTCTTAAAAGAATTTGATGTCAAAGTCACATCCCTTGCCGACTATCCCAATTGTCCTGACATCGTTGAGGATGGCAAGACTTTTAAAGCCAATGCGATCAAAAAAGCGGCGATCATCGGCAAATATACCGGCAAATTGACACTTGGAGAAGATTCGGGATTGCAGGTCAAGGCCTTGGGAAATAAACCCGGTATTTATTCCGCGCGTTTTTCCGGAGAGGGTGCCACTGATGAAAAGAATAATAGCAGACTTTTATCGGAATTAAGGAAAGTCCCAACGTTAAAGCGTCAGGCGCGCTATCGTTGTTTTGCGGCTTTATGTGACGGCAAAAAACTCATTGGCGTTGTCGATGGCAGTTGTGGTGGTGTCATTATTGATAAGAGAAAAGGAGCCAATGGATTTGGATACGACCCACTGTTTTTAATTCCTCGTTACAAAAAGACTTTTGGCGAACTTGATCCTTTGATCAAGGCTAAAATCAGTCACCGCGCTCGGGCATTAAGAAAACTTAAGGCCATGTTAGTCAAGTATCTTCGTTAATGATCATAAAACATCTTCGAGCATGCCACTTAATCCTTGCAGAATGGATCCTGTTGTTTTTTCAAGAATCTTTAAAGGCAAGATTTTATATTTGACTTTTGGATCCGAGAGAGAGCCCGTGAGTTTAATGCCGACGGCATTTTGCGCGACTTGAGAAATAATGGTTGTTGGGACTGCTTTGATTGCGGTTGATGTGGCAATAGGGGCTTCGCGAACTTTAGCTAAAACATCAAAATTGATTACGCCGTCAAATCCTATCCAACCTTTCGCGGAAATATCCGCCGGCGCACTTTTGAGTATTAAATCTTCCGTTATGAATCTTTGGTTTGTAATTTTAAAGCTAGCTTTTGCCTGATTAAAAGCTATCTTTTTGTAATCGTCGACTAAGAGATTGCTAAATAAAACTTTCCATATCCCTTTAAACATTTCGATTTCGAGTAACCGTCCTTCGATCACGGCAACAGCGCCGTTGCCTTGTAAATTTTTATAATTAAGAAGTGGACCAGCGAGAGTAGTGTTGGCTGACAATGTCCCTGCAAAATCTTTGGTCATTAAGGACTTGGTATTGTCCTTGAGTTTTTGAAGATCCATGTCATTAAGACTAAGGATGATTTCTGACGGGATATCCTGTTGGTCAAGCGCAAGTTTAGCGTCTAAAGAAACTTTTCCTTCATAGAGCAGTGCGTTAAGTTTGATGCTTTGTCGATTGTCATTTAATTCGGCTAAGTTGCCGGAAAGATTTTCAAAGTTGTAACCGTAGAGAGTAAATTGTTTTGCGGTAACCTTGGCAGATAAAGCCATTTTTTGCCATGACATCGCTGGGAAAATATAATGTCCCTCTAAGGTGATAATGCCGGCGGGCGATATGGTTTTGAAGTTTTTTTGTAAGCTGGGAATTAATGCGAGATCCAGCAAGTTCAAATGCACTGCGCCGGTAAGGTCCACGTTGGGAAATCCGCCGCGTACGCCAATATTACCTTTGACGTCAAAAGATGTGTGGTGATATGTTCCCGTAAGTGATGAGAGGGTAATGATATTGTCGTCAATGGCACCTTTTAGATTGATATTAAAATTCTTGCCAGTAAGTGTGGTATTAATATTAGGCTCGTTAAAATTCTTAAGAAAGCCGGTTGCTTTGTAGTTTTGGCTGAGAAAATTAAACTCTAGGTTTTCCCAAAGTAAGTTTGCGGCGTCCGTCGTGTTTAGGGAAACTTTGCCTTTAAGATTTGTTATGTTCCCAAATCGAGGGATATTTTTTAAAGAACTTTCGTATAACACCGTCGTACCGCTGTACCAAAGTTTATTGTTGTTAAGATCAGGGTTGCGCGTAATATTAAAATTGATTTCGGGGTCACCGGTAAAAGTTCCAAATTGGGACGTGACAATACTGAGGCTTTCTGTTTTTAATTGTCCTTGAGCTTGAAAGCTTTTATTTGTAGAAGTGATTTTGATGTTTTGTCCTGTGCTTTGGGATGAAATCTTTTTGTTGGCGATCATTCCCGAAAGATCCTTCGTTGACAAAGTAGCGATTTGTAAATTCAATCCGCCTTGGTCGCGGCTAAATTGAAATGTCGCTTTTGTCGAACTGCTGATCAAATTCCAAAAGGGTCCTTTGTAGGAAGCATTGGTGATCTTTCCTTGGCTGGAAAGATTAAGAAGGAGTCCTTGTTTTTTGAAGATGATTCTTTCTAATTGCGCGTCGCCGTTTAATTGCTGTCCCGCAAAGGACATTTTGGCGCCTTGTCCCAAAAGATTGCCGGTCATATTAAATTGATCATTCGAACGTTCAAAACGAATGTTGTTGCCAGAGAAATTGCCAATGAATACTTTATTGTCATCGATGGTCAATGTGGTGCTAGGAGCAATAAAAGCTCCTTCAAGAGTAAAGTTTCTCCCTTTCTTGCGAAAAAGAAATTGGTCGGATTTGATATCGCTTTTGAGTTTTACGTTGATGTCGGTATTGGTCTTGGCATGAAATGGCCCCGCGATAGAACCGGAGAGGGTCAGTTGTGCGTCTTTGAACTTCAAATTCAAATTGGCATCATTAATGATCCATTCTTGAATATCGATATAGAGGGGTATTCGTGATAAAGTTAAAAAGCGGGGAGGATTCAAGTTTTTTGTCACAATGGTCGCCGACAGATCCTTAGGCGTTGTTAAAAACTTTCCGTTTGTGGCAAACGTCGTTGCATTGGTTGGAACTTTAAAGTCCGCATCAAAATTAACACTTTTGTTTAGGGACAATCGCACGGTAATATTTAGATCAGTAATTGTTTCGATGAGATTTTGGTTTGTGATTTCGATAGTGCCTTGTTCAATATGAATTCCACCGAGGGTAATTCGTGGTTGAGAGGCTTTCTTGCTTTTAGTATCCGATGTGGGCGCAGTTTTTTGTGTTAAAAGATCAGAAAAGTTCCATTGATTGTCTTGCAAATTCTTGATGTGAACAATTGGCTTATGGATTGTGGCTGATGGTATCAACATGTGTCCAGTGCGAAGTAAATCCGGCAAAGGAACACTAAAAGTTATTTTGTCAATGCTTAAAAAAGGGGTCGCGCCGCCTTCTTTTTCGGCGATACGAATTCCTTGAATGATAAAGCCCTTCGTAAGATGAAAATTCATTTCACGAATGAAAACGTCGCGATTGAGTAAAATTTTAGCCTTGTTCGTGATAATGTCTTTTGCCTGAATGGGAAGAAAAACGGTGTTGAGGTAAAATAGTCCGCAACCAATTATTGAGAGAAGAATAATAAAGATGAAGAGTATTCTTTTGAAGAGCCGCATGGGGGGCATTATAGTGCATCGTGGCAGGTCGTACAAGACTTAGTGGCAAGAACAGTTTTTTTACAAATTTTATGCTTCCATGATATACTACTGCGCTTTAGGATGACTTATTGAGTTTATTGATATTTTTAATTTATCGGGGAGTAGCACCGCTGAGGCTGCGCCTCACGGCACTTGGCTTATTGATATTTTCAAATTTTCGGGGAGTAGCGCAGCTGGCTAGCGCACTTGCTTTGGGAGCAAGGGGTCCCGGGTTCGAATCCCGGCTTCCCGACCAATTTTTCCTTCCATGATCCCACGCGACCATACAAAATTAATTTGTGATATCGGCGAGTTAAGCGGATTATTTTCCGATACCACCAGCCTTGATGGATTCCTGCAAAAAATCGTTGAAATGATTTCCAGTCACATGCATTCTGAAGTTTGCTCGATTTACATTTACTACGAAAATACGAATGAATTGGTATTGCGCGCGACCAAAGGTTTGAAGCCCGAAGCTATTGGCAAGGTTAAAATGAAACTTGGTGAAGGGTTGACAGGCATCGCGCTTAAAGAATTGCGGCCTGTTTCCGAAAAATATGCGAGTAAGACTCCGGGTTATCGTTATTTTCCTGAGATTGGGGAAGAGCAATATGAGTCTTTTTTAGCAGTTCCTATTGTTCGTGGAACCAATCGTATTGGCGCCGTCGTTATTCAAAATTCACAAAAAAATTATTTTTCTGAGGAAGACACTAAGGTTTTTCGCGCGATTACGTCGCAACTTGCGAATACAATTGAGACAGCCAAGCTTTTAATCAGTTTGAATGAAAAATCATCTCTTCCGGCCGCGTCGGTAATATCTAAAGATCTGCAATATATCAAAGGACGTATCGGTTGCGAAGGATACGCGTTTGCGGAGGCAATTGTGCATGAACAGTCGGCGATTTTAGCTTTGCCGCTTTACGATGCTGGTAAGACGCGTTTTACTTTAGAAGATTTTTATCGTGCGGTGCAATCCACAGAACAGCAGTTGGAAGCGTTGCAGCAACAGATCGAAGAAAAATTGTCGGACGTCGCGTCTTTGATTTTTACGGCACAAATCCTGATGTTGAAAGATCCCGCTTTTTTAGATGTTATCGTCGACGCAATCAAGGCCGGAAGTAATCCGCCGGATGCGGTACGTCTCGTTGTGACGCAATATGCTTCGATGTTTGACGGTCTTCCAAATCAATATATGCGTGATAAAAAGCATGATGTTCTTGATATCGGTAACCGGCTTTTGGAGAATCTTGTCGGTGTGTTAGACGCGCAGCATGACTTGAATGGTAAAATTATTATTTCCCGTCAGTTGTACCCTTCGGATATTTTAAAATTTTCTTCTTTGAATGTGAAAGGGATTATTCTTTTAAGTGGTGGTGTGGCCTCGCATTTGACGATTTTGGCTGTTTCACTTGGTTTACCGGTTGTGTTCTGTGAAGAGCCCGGACTTTTGAAAATTGCTGTTGGTACTAAAATTATTTTAGACGCGGATCAAGGTAATATTTATATAAACCCGACGAAAGAGGTTATTGAAACTTTTAAGAATAAAGAAAAGGATCGTGAATTTGCCGCTAAGCTCAAAGGCGAAATCAAGGAAAAGACAATAACTCGTGATGGCACGGCCGTTGATCTTATGGCGAATATTAATCTTTTGGGTGACCTTGTCGCGGCGCGGCAATATAAGGCGCAGGGGATTGGGCTTTATCGCACGGAGTTTCCTTTTATTGTTCGCAGTGATTTTCCGTCGGAGGAAGAACAGCTTTCGATTTATACCAAACTTGTGAATGGTATGCCGGGCAAAGAGATCACATTTCGCACGCTTGATATCGGCGGTGACAAAGTGCTTTCGTATTATGATAATGGCAATGAAGAAAACCCCTTCTTAGGGATGCGGTCAATTCGTTTTTCCTTACGGCACAAAGATGTTTTTGCACAGCAAATTCGCGCGATTCTCCGTGCCGGTGTTGGAGCTAATATCCGTATTATGTTTCCAATGATTTCTTCGCTTGATGAGTTTCTTGAAGCGAAAGATTTTGTCCAACAATGTGTCGATGAACTTAAGCAGGAGGGCATCAGCTGTCATGACACTCCGCCTATCGGGATGATGGTTGAATTGCCGTCGGTTATTGAAATTATTGATGAGCTGGCGCAAGCGGCTGATTTCTTCAGTATCGGTACAAATGATTTTATTCAATACATGCTTGCTGTTGACCGGACTAATGAAAAAGTCGCTGATTTTTTCTTACCGCATCATCCCGGCGTTTTGCGCGCGCTTTCGCGAGTGGCAAAAGCCGCGAAGTATCATAATAAAGATGTGTCGGTGTGCGGCTTGATGGCGCATCAGGAAAAATTTGTTCCGTATCTTTTGGGAATCGGTATTCGAAAATTCAGCATTGATTCACGGTATCTTTATAAAATACAAAGAGCTGTGGAGCGAGTGGATATAAAGACTGCTATTGTTGAGACGGAGAATATTCTTTCTCATAAAATGGTTCGTGATATTGAATCTTTGCTTAAGTAAAATTGAGATGAAGAAGTTTTCTGGCTTTAGAAAATATTGATTCATGTCAGGTAAACGATCGATCAATTGGACTCAAATACGAATGAACAAGACCGAAATTTATCTGGAGTTTTTATATTCTCCTGCGTATAATTAAGCCATGAAAAGTGACGAATCCTCGATGTCCAAGGAATTTAAACGATTACTCTTTGTAAACGTTAACAAATATCAGCAGCAAGTTCTTATCCCATCCCTAATACTTTGTTTACTAGCCTGCGCAGGTGTCATTTATACACTTTATTATATCAGTTACATAAATCAAAGCGTCGCTGCGATTTGTCACATCGATACTTCGACGTTGACTTATGATGTCCCTTGGTTTATGCAGATGCACAGTTTTAATAAAGTTGTGCCGTGGATATTGTTTGGTATGACGACTGTGCTTCTGATTATTATTTGCTGGATGTTTTATGTGTCAAATCGAATTCTCGGTCCTAGCATTCGCGTTCTGAAAGAATTAGACGAGATTTTAACTGGTCAACGTAAAGATCCTATCGGTACTCGTAAGGGAGATGAATTCTTTGAAGAATTCCTCAAGCGCGTTAATACCCTTATCAAAAAAATTCCTTAATTCTTTATTCCTTCCGCTTAAGGGTTGAAACTCATGCCTCTTCTTGTATTTTTGCCTATTCTTGCATTTATTCTGACGTCCTTCGTTTTTTTTAAAAAAACGAAAGCTGATATTCGTTTTGTTTTTGTCTGGAGTGCATTGATCTGGATGCTGACAGCAATTGTTATTGTCGAAGGATTGAGCTTATTTCATGTTTTGACAAAAGGTGGGGTGGCCACATGCTGGATGCTTGCGATTGCGGGGAGTATTGTCTTTTTGTTTTGCGGGAAAGGTGAGTTTCAGAAAATAAAAATTAGGCGATTTAAAGATTTGTCCAAGTTGGATTTGGTTTTTGCTTTCTTGATCACGGTAATTATTTGCGTTGTCGGACTTATTGCTTTTTATGGGGCGCCAAATAATTGGGATTCAATGACGTATCATTTGCCGCGCGTCATGCATTGGATACAAAATCAGAGTGTTGAGCATTATCCTACGGCCATACTGCGGCAGCTTTATCAACCGCCGGGCGCAGAATTTATTATTTTACATTTTCAAATTTTGACAGACAGTGATCGTTTTGCCAATTTTGCTCAATGGTTTAGTATGATCGGATGTGTCTTTGTTTTGAGTTTAATCGCTAAGGAATTCGGTGTCGGCAAAACAGGTCAGTTGTTGACGGGTTTTTTGGCCGCAACAATTCCGATGGGAATTTTGCAGGGGTCAAGTACGCAAAATGATTATGTTGCGAGTTTTTGGTTAGTGTGTTTTGTGTATTTTCAATTGCGCATATTTCGGAACAATAAAGCTAAGGGGCAATGTTGGCCGGAAATTGTTGGAATGGCATTGAGTTTGGGGTTTGGTCTTTTGACGAAGGGGACGATATATATTTTTGTGATTTCGTGGTTGATATGGTTTTTTGTGTCGGGTTTATTAAAGAATCAAAAAAGAGTTTTTCAGTATTGTCTGGTCATTGGCTTGATTTGTCTTGTCGTTAACGTGGGATTTTATACTCGCAATATGATGCTTTTTGGTCATCCTCTTTCTGCGGGATCTGAAGATTATATAAATAAAGGCGGGGTTATCGGCAATGGCATTTCTAACGTGATCCGCAATGCTGCTCTTCATATTGGAACTCCAAGTTCCCAGATCAATGCTTTTTTGAAAGACAAAATTATTGGTTTCCACACGATGATGGGTCTCAATGAAAATGAAGTCAATAATAGTTGGGGCGAATTTGAAATACGTACACCGACGATGAGCGAAGATATTGCTGGCAATCCATTTCATTTCCTTTTGATTGTTTGTGTTTTTATTTTTGTTTTTGTGTCGATGAAAAAGGAAGTGTTGCTGCGAAGATATGCTTTGATGATCATCGCGGCTTTTCTTCTGTTTTGCATGCTTTTCAAATGGCAGTTATTTCATAGTCGCCTGCATTTGCCACTTTTTCTTTTAAGTATGCCCATTGTTGCTGTGATGGTAACTAAGATGCGGACGCAGTGGTTGAGTGTGGTGTTGGTAATTATTTTTACCTTAACAGCGCTTCCACCGCTATTTTGGAATGAGCGTCATCCAATCATTGCTCAGAAGAATATTTTTAATACCAGCCGTATGGAGCAATATTTTTCTTACCGTAAATTTATGGCATTGCCCTATGTTCTTTCTGTTAAATATGCAGGCTCGCGTGCGAATAAGGATGTTGGGCTTTTGCTGGGTTCGGATGATTGGGAGTATCCTTTGTGGGTTTTATTGAAAAGTCAAAATCCTAATGTCAAGATTTGGCATACGAATGTGAAGAATATTTCTGGGAGAATATCACAAAAATATGCTGAGAATGTCAATGTGATCATTTCCGAAATCAATGACCCGCCGATTGTTTTTACTTGGGATGACAAAGTTTACCTTAAGCGTCAAAGTTTTTCTTTTATGAGTATTTATGAAAATCCCAAACCTTGATCCAAGTCTTTTGTTGAAGAGAAAGAAATCAATAAAAACTTTGTGTTGGAAATTTTGTAAGTCGCAGGTACAATAAGGGCGCATATTTTAGATTGATGTTGAATTGCAAATAAGGGGGAATGTTCATGAAAGTTACGCTGGTTATCCCGGTTTTAAATGAAATTGTCGGCCTCAAGGCCATTATGCCGCAAATCAAACCTGAGTGGTATGATCAAATCCTTTTTATCGACGGGCAATCTACGGATGGAACATTGGAGTGGCTCAAAGAAAATAATTATCCGGTAGTTGTGCAGAAGAAAAAAGGTATGCGTATGGCTTACATGGAGGCGCTTCCCTTTATTGAAGGTGATGTTATTTTAACCTTTAGTCCTGATGGAAATTCAGTTTCAGAATTGATCCCGGAGTGTATAAATAAGATGAAGGAAGGGTACGATATGGTAATTGTGTCTCGTTACGCGCCGGGCGCAAAAAGTGATGACGATGATGCTATCACTGGATTTGGGAATTTTATGTTCACCAAAGTTTTGATCAATCTTTTGCATGGTGGAAAGTATACAGATGCCATGGTTATTTACCGCGCTTACAAGAAGAGTTTGATTTCGGAATTAGGGTTAGATAAAGACAGTGCTTATGAATTTGAAGAAAAACTTTTTAGAACTAACGTAAGTTGGGAACCGCTTTTATCGATTCGTGCTTCTCGTCGCAAAAAGAAAATTACCGAAATCCCCGGTGATGAACCAGCTCGCATTGGCGGGGAACGCAAGTTGCAGATTTGGAAGTGGGGAGCGGTATTTCTCTGGCAGAGTCTCCGTGAAGTCTTTGTTACGAAATATTAAATAGGGATTTTAAAGTTTCCCGGCGAGTTTGGCGAGCCTCGAGCTTTTGCGAGAGCGCGAGACATTGTTTGAGCCCGGGAAATTTTAAAATCCCTATTTTTTTGTTAGAATCGCGTCTGCAAAATCATTTAATAGCTTTTCATTTCCCGCCGCTGTCAAATGGCAAATGTCATTATAGTATTTTTTACCTTTTGGCATTTGTGAATACTCATCTAAGAAGGTAATTTCGGGATGTTGTACGCTTAGCTTATGCATCACTGTGTTGTGTATGAGTGTGCCGAGTATGACATGCTCCGGTTTACCCCAGATTTCAATATAGAATTTGTGCTCGTTGTAATCTAACTGCTTCATTTTAAATTTAAAATAATTGTAATCCTGCGGCACATAAAAGGCGAAGCTGGCCATGAGCACAGGTTCTTTTCGTTTCTTGGCTAGGTTGAGGATTTCATTGAGATTGTTTTCAAATGGAACTGCGCTTTTGATATCGCGGCCATATTTTACCCAGTCTTCATTCGGAATGTCTGTTGGGACAAAATGAATATGTCCCCTTTTTTCTTCTATATCAATCATCAGCGAATAAATCGTATAAGGCAAAGTGCAGAACGAAAAAAAGTGGTAATGCTCAAAGAAATTGAGTTTGCGATACCACGAATAGTGGGAATAGTCAGATTTAAACATTTCCGGCGGACAGTTGTTCGCCCGTACTTCATTGATTGAATCATAAATGATAACACGGTCAAAATGCTTGTCGGCTAAAAAGCGATATTTGAATAAACTGTCACGGGAAGAGTGTGATGGACGTGCCACATTATGGATGCGAATAGGGAGCGTGGTTATGCTTTTGAGTTTTTCCTGTAAGAGCGGTATGGCCTTGTCCCATGTTCCCGCGTCATAAAGTACAGATCCGCCTAAAAATAAAATATCATAATACCCGTCGGTAGATGTAATCTTTGTTTTGTGAACGGTTTTTAATGCCGGATAAAAAAGATACATGGCTTGTGGGTTTAGAAAAGACAGCTGTTTTTTAATCGACCAATACGCGCGGGAGGCGATTTCTAGCGGCAGCAATAAAAGGCATATAAAGAGAAGCGCAAAAATTATTTTTTTCATAGGTAAAGTTAATTCTAGACCGAACCGCTGAATTACGCTTTTATTTTTTGAATAAAAATTGAATATGCTAAAATGAATCTTCTTATGGACGAAAATATTTATATTCTTGGAATTTCCGCATTTTATCATGATAGCGCGGCTTGTCTCGTCAAAAACGGTGAGATTATTGCCGCGGCGCAGGAAGAGCGTTTTACGCGTAAGAAGCATGACTTTGATTTTCCTATTAACGCGGTCAATTATTGTCTCAAAGAAGCCGGCATTACTAGTAAAGAACTTGATTATGTCGCGTTTTATGAAAAACCTTTTATCAAATTTGAACGATTGCTTTTTACTTATTTTAGATATGCTCCTTTTGGGATCGCATCATTTCTACATGCCATGCCGATTTGGCTGAAAGAAAAACTTTTCCTCAAAGACCTGATTAATGAGAAGTTGGGTCGAGATGGTGATATTGTTTTTCCTTCGCATCATGAATCGCATGCGGCTTCGGCATTTTTTCCGTCGCCTTTTCAAGAAGCCGCGATTTTGACTATGGATGGCGTCGGAGAGTGGGCCACGGCAAGTTTTGGTAAAGGCAAGGGTCATCAGCTTGAAATTGTAAGCGAACTACGTTTTCCGCATTCTGTGGGACTTTTGTATTCTGCGTTTACGTATTACACGGGTTTTCGTGTCAATTCCGGTGAGTATAAATTGATGGGTTTGGCTCCATATGGGCAGCCCAAATATGTATCGTTGATTAAGGATCATCTCGTTGATATCAAAGAGGATGGTTCGATCAAGTTGAACATGAAATATTTTAATTATCCCGCCGGCCTTACGATGACCAATCGTCATTTTCATAAACTTTTTGGTGGGCCGCCGCGTAAACCGGAGAGTGAGCTTACACAAAAAGATATGGACTTGGCCAAGTCGATACAAGTTGTCACCGAGGAGATCATGTTAAAAATGGCCAATCATGTTCACAAGACTACAAGCTGCGAAAATCTTTGTCTTGCCGGTGGCGTCGCGTTAAATTGTGTCGGGAACGGAAAGATTTTGCGAGAAGGAAAATTTAAGAATGTTTGGATACAGCCTGCCGCCGGAGATGCTGGCGGGGCGTTGGGTGCAGCGCTTTTTGTCTGGTATCAATATCTTGACCATCCTCGTATGGCAAATAATCTTACGGATTCACAAAAGGGTTCATTGTTAGGGCCAAGTTTTGATAAAGAAATTGAGGAGTTTATAAAGTCGAGCGATGCTGTTTGTGAAAATATTCCGACTGCCGAACTTGCCCGCACTGTGGCAAAGCTGATTGCAGAGGAAAATGTTGTTGGTGTAGCGCAGGGGCGGATGGAATTTGGTCCACGCGCTTTGGGGACACGAAGTATTTTGGGCGACAGCCGCAGCGAAAAAATGCAAGAGATCATGAATCTCAAAATTAAGTTTCGTGAATCTTTTCGCCCCTTTGCGCCGGCTGTTCTTCGCGAAAGTGCTTCGCAATTCTTTGATTTTCGTGGGGAAAGTCCGTATATGCTTTTGACAGTTCCGGTTAACAAGGATAAAACTTTGTCGATTGCAGTGACGGAGCAAGGCGAAGGTCTCGCGCAGTTAAAATTAAAGCGTTCCGTGATTCCTGCGGTAACGCATGTGGATTATTCGAGCCGCGTACAAACCGTTACGGCTGAAAATAATCCATTCTTTCATGATGTTATTAAATCGTTTGATGAATTGACAGGCTATCCTGTCATTATTAATACTTCGTTTAATGTGCGTGGTGAACCTATTGTCGCGACACCTCAAGACGCGTATCGCTGTTTTATGACGACGAATATGGACTATTTGGTTTTAGGAAAATATCTTTTGGCTAAGAATCGTCAGCCCAATCGCGATCAATATAAGATTGAGGCTATTTCGCGAACCTTAGATTAATGAATTTGGCTTGATGAATCTCAATAAAACTATGGATAAAAAAGAGCAGACGAATTTAAAAGTTTTTGGTTATGGATTAGCCATTATTGTGGCCTTTTTTGCGATGCGCTTAGGTATGAAGCATGGGTTTACTAACGGTAAAATTATCGCGATTACTTTTGCTTCAGCTTTGGCATTGCTTACGGCGATTCATTTACCGATGATTAGACCTTTCTACAAAGTGTGGATGAAAGGCGCGCGCTTTATTGGCGAAATCGTTAATTTTGTTCTTTTGTCGGTGATTTTTTATATTTTCTTTGGGATTGCCGGCATTATCTTACGGATTTTACGTAAAGACCTTTTGGATGAAAGAATTGATAAGAGAGTCAAAACCTATTGGAAGACATCACGTTCCGGTTCGCTTGATCGTCAAAGTTACACTAAACAGTTTTAACTGATTTAAAAGGAGAAAAATGTCAAAAATTTCAATCATCAAAGAATTTTGGGAATTTATTAGAGAACGCAAGCGCTACTGGCTTTTACCGATTGTGATCATTTTATTCCTTTTAAGCCTTTTGATCATTTTTGGACAGTCTTCAGCCCTATCGCCGTTTATTTATACGCTATTTTAATTCTGTGGTATAATTTCTCAAATTTTAAAAGGAGGATAAAGTTATGGGCGGGGTAAATATGATGGATCCGGCTTTAATTTGGTTTGTTGTCGGATTGGTGTTTTTGATGGCGGAATTAATTGCTCCGGGTTTGGTCATTGTTTTTTTTGGGGTTGGCGCGTGGATTGTTGCCGCGGTTTGTTTGGTAAAGCCGATTTCTCTTAATTTGCAATTGATCATTTTTATTGTTACGTCCGCGGTTGTTTTGGCGTGTTTACGTAATAGGTTTAAAACACTTTTTAGTGGGCATACGACCGCGGTGCAAAATCCCAACAAAGATATTGAGGATTTTGTCGGAAAAAGAGCCGTCGTTAAGGAAACGATCGTGCCACACAAAAGTGGAAAAGTTGAACTTAATGGCACTTTGTGGAACGCGGATGCGTCAGAGGAAATTGCGATTGGTGAAAGTGTACATATTGTCAGTATCGATAATTTGTTGTTAAAAGTTAAGAAAAGTTAAGATTAATATTACTTATAAGGAGGGTCAGATGAACGCTTTATCGATTATTTTATTGCTCTTTATCGGGTTTGCCCTGATTATTGCGTTTAGTTCCTTTGTCGTTGTTCCGCAAAAAAGTGCCTATATTATTCAACGTTGGGGTAAATATCAAGCCACTCTTGAAGCTGGCCTACATTTTTTGGTTCCTTTTGTAGATGTGATTGCGTATCGCCATACACTCAAAGAACAAGCGTGGGATGTTGAACCCCAGACATGTATTACTCGCGACAATATCGCGATTACAGTTGACGGGATTCTTTATTTGCAAGTCATGGATCCACAAAAAGCGTCTTACGGGATTAATAATTATCAATTTGCTTCCGCGCAGATTGCTCAGACAACGATGCGCAGCATTATCGGAAAAATGGATTTGGATCGTACGTTTGAAGAACGCGAAATGATGAATTCAACAATCGTCCTCGCTGTCGATAAGGCATCAGATCCGTGGGGTGTTAAAGTTACCCGTTATGAAGTCAAAAATATTATTCCGCCGCAAAGCATTAAGGATGCCATGGAAAAGCAAATGCGCGCCGAGCGTGAAAAACGAGCCGTCATTGCTGAATCGGAAGGTGTTAAGCAAGCTATGATTAATCGTGCCGAAGGGGATCGTCAGCAAATGATCGCGATTTCCGAAGGGGAAAAGCAAAAGCGCATCAATGAAGCCGAAGGTAAGGGTTATGAAATTGAGCGTGTAGCTCAGGCGACTGCGACCGGTGTGCGTTCTGTGGCTGCGGCTATTGGAGATAAGGGCGGCATCGATGCTGTTAATTTGCGAATTGCGGAAAATTATCTATTGCAGTTTGGTAAGCTTGCTGAGAAAAATAACACGATGATTATTCCGAGTAATTTAGCGGATATCGCGGGCATGGTTGCCGCTACGACGTCGGTGTTTCAGAATACAAATAAATCAGGCGTCGTAAAATCATAGTCAAAAGCAAGGCAATGTGTTTGTGGCCGATTGATAATTTTGGTAGTCGGCACAAAACAACATTTTCCCTAAAGATTAGTTTTGACAGTAATGTAAATGTCCCTGTAGCTCAGTTGGATAGAGCAACAGCCTTCTAAGCTGTGGGCCGCACGTTCGATTCGTGCCAGGGACGTATTTCTTTAATGTTTATTCGAACCGCACGTTCTCCCATTGAGGGATTGAAAGATTCGTGCCAGGGACGTATTTATTTAAAAGTTTTTAATATGGATATAATAAAAAAAATATTTTTAATTGTGATTCTACTAACAACTTTGCTTTTTGTTGGAGTGTCCTTTTATCTTCATAAAAATGGCAAATCGTTAATTGAAGACACGCTTTCTTCAGCTTTGCAGAAGGAAGTCAATGTCGGGAAAGCCCGCATTATGTTTCCGCTGGGGCTGCGGTTCGATAATATTAAAATTAAAGATGCGTTGACGGCTAAAGCTTTACGCGTCAATTTGGGTGTTCCTATTTTCTTTGGTGGACATTTTAATATTGCCAAGATCAAATTAACGGATCCGGTATTTTTCATTACTTACTCTGCGGATCGCAAGATCATTTGGGGTAAGGCTGATACAGTTGCGGTTTTGCCTTCGGATTCCACGTCGGATCAACCCGTTAGGGCGTCTGGAGGTGTTAAGAAAACAACGACTTCAAAGGGCATTGTCATTGATTATTTGGAAGTTAAGAATGGGGTCGTAAGGTTTTTTGATCAGGTTCATAATTCACAAATCGATGTGGGACAAATTAATCTCAAGGCAATCGAAATTGCGTTTCCAAAACGAAATATGAAGACGCGTTTTGATTTAACAGCTATGGTTTTAAGTGAAGATGCTCCATTTGCTGGTCAAAAAGTTGAAGCCAAGGGGATGATTAATGTTGCGGCTCACAATATGGACGCGTCGATCATTATGGCAGACCCAAAGGGAAATGCCGGGTTTAAAGCTCATTTAAAATCAGTCAATAATGACATGCTTGTTAAGGGGAGAATAAATGTTGGTAGATTCGTTGCGGGAATCAGAACTCCGGGTTCTAAAGAATCCTCTTTTGAAGGTTTTTTGGCTAATGCGCTTGAATCGTCGGGGGTTGAAATCGGAGTTGATTTTACCTGTGAGACGAAGATGGATGATTTTAATTGCGATAAACTTGGGATGAGCGGCAATGTGATTCAGACAGAAAAAAAGCTTTGAGATTTTTCTTGAAACACGACGCTTGTCTTTCATTGCTTTTTTGGTAAAATGCCGATCTTGAGTTTTATAATCTTTGTGAAGGTAGATGGCAGATTTTTAAGAAAATAAAAAATGTATTTGGTGGGTGTAGCTCAGCTGGTTAGAGCGGAAGATTGTGGATCTTCAGGCCGCGGGTTCAAATCCCGTCACTCACCCCATAAATTTCTGCATAGGAATCGACATGCAGATAACCAAAGCCATGATTACCAAGCGTAGTCATGGTTTTTTGCATAACCTAACGTTTAAAAGAGTTAGGTGATTATTGTGTTTTTGTTCAGCTCTGTTTAATCCAACCATTCAGTAGTTTAACAAAATCTCGCCGGACACCTCCAAAATCCGCTCAAAAAGCATCTGCTTATCTGCGTATTGACATATTTAATAGGCCGCATATTTAACTGCCATTTAAGCGATATTTTGGAGAATTCTGGAATTGCCTTCATTGCCGAATGAGGAGTTAAATGAAATCGGTCAATTTTTGCTTATTATATAAACAGTTGGTATGAGAATAAATGAGGCTATTCTTTTGCTTTGTTTCTACAATCTTCGATAATCCCCTTGGGGGTTATCGTTATTGCAATATAAACGAGTAACGGAATTATGATGAGGTCATCTAGGTACCCAAAGACGGGAATAAAATCTGGAATGATATCGAAAGGACAGACAGCATAACTGACAGCAAGGCCGAGCATAAATTTTGATGCCTTAGGAGTTCTTTTATCTTTTAGAACAAGCTGATAAACTTTAACTTCTTGTTTAAAATGATTTACGGTGTCTTGTAATTTATTCATAGAGTTAGATATTATAGCAAATTTGAGCAGTTAAAGGAGAATCACTGAATGGCATTCCATAGGGAAACTTGCAGAATCCAGTCGGATTCAGCAGTAATGGGAAGGATATCTTGGACAGTAAAGTTCTTGATCTTGTCTGAATTGCTCAACATTATTTCATCTTGGATGGAGGGGGCAAGATTTAGCAGGCTTATGATTTGGCTTAATCGTGCTTTGGTGATGTTAAGCCAGCGTGCAGCTTGGGTAAAGTCCTTGGCTTTGCCTTCACTGATCAATTCCTCGACTTGATAAGCCAACAAAAGATTCTTGCGTAGTCGTGGTTCATTGTGGATGGATCTGCCATTAGCGTGTTTAGCACGGACGTTCTTTAATTGGCAAAGAGGAACATTAAAATCAAACTGTAGAGCCATTATTTTTCACTTTCTTGGGGTCAAAGTCCATACGGCAAAGGAATCGAATACCATCTTCATTAAAAACCAGATTTAAATTTTCTTTAGAGGCATCATAGTTAATTTGCTTAAGCAAAGTTTTTAGGAATCGTGCCTTTTCTTGTGGGAATAGATCGTTCCATAAGGGAGAATTAATCAAGAATCCTTCCTTTAGCTTCGACATTGTTATTACTTCACCGCTTTTTTCGTTAATTGCATGAAGAATATTCCTTAATTCTTGCTCGTTATTAAGAACTTGCCTGATTGATTCAACTACTTTTAATTCTGTATTTTGAGTATTAAGCAATCGAGTAGGGCAGGATTGATAGCCGTGTTTTTGGGCTTTGGCGCACAAGTAATAGTGGTATTTACAGCCCTTTTTAAGCGTATAAATGGCAAACATCGCGCTATTACAGGCCGTACAGCGCAATAATCCGTTTAAGATGCCATGGGTTGGCTCTTTATGATCAGAACGTTGTTCACGGCGGTTATTGCTTAAGATTCCTTGGGCTTTTTGGAATGTTTCAAGCGATATAATTGCTTCCTGCTGGCCGTCGTAGATTTCATTCTGGTATTTTACTTTGCCTGCATAGAGAATGTTCTTGATGATCTGTTGAACTCCACAATTAGTGAATTTTATCCCACCGAATTTATGCCCTTTTGAGGACGTGAATTGCTTGGTCACGTATTTCTTTTCATTTAAAACTTTGGCTGTCTCAAGAAGGGATTGCTTTTCTAAATAGAGGTAGAAGATTTCTTTAACAATTTTGGCTTCATTGGAGTTTATGATCAGTTTGTGCGATTTTGGATCAATATCATAACCCAATGGGGGTCGACCGCCGATAAATCGGCCTTTTTTCTTGGCAGCAGCCATTTTATCGCGAGTACGTTCACTAATGATCTCCCGTTCAAACTGCGCGAATGAGAGCAAAATGTTCAGGGTTAGTCGTCCCATGGACGTATTTGTATTAAAGTGCTGCGTGACCGATACAAAGGTGACTTGCTGTTGATCAAAGAATTCCAAGAGTTTTGTAAAGTCGAGTAGAGATCGCGATAAACGGTCAACCTTATAAACAATGACACAGTTGATCTTTCCATCCTTAATGTCATCCATCAAATGTTGAAGGGCAGGGCGGTCAGTATTGGCTCCAGTAAAACCGCCGTCATCGTAGCGGTTATTCAAAGCAACCCAGCCTTCAGATTTCTGGCTTTGGATGTAGCTTTCAGCGGCCTCGCGTTGATTATCAAGGGAACTAAATTCTTGTTCCAGCCCTTCTGATGTGGAAACGCGTGTGTAAATGGCACACAAGATTTTCTTGTCTGTTTTCTTAGTCTCCATAATTAAATCCCAACCTTAAAGAACAAGAATCCGTTCCAGATATTTCCACTTACATCTTTAGCGATTGCTGAAAGGGAACGGTAAACCTTGCCTTTGTATTCAAAACCTTTCTCTAAAACTTTAACTTCGAGTTTCTTCCCTTTATATAGCTTGGCAATGATGGTGCCGGGAATTGGCAAGCGTGGATCACGGTTGGATTTCTTAGCATCGCCATTCTTGGAACGCACGCTTTGATTATTCACAGGATCATGTTTACTAATCAATGCGCTTGCTTTGTCTTTGGCTGCTTGGCTTAAACCTCCGTGTTTTTGTTCCTGTAATTTATAAACGATCCTTTTTACAAGGAATGACTTGTTGGCAGGAACGGTTTTGTTCTGGCCGTAAAGCTGTTTGTATTGGGTTTGTAAGTCTTTTAACGGTTTGCTGTTGAGTGCTGCAATTTCTTTAAAGAAGTCTTCGTGGTTTGGCATGGCGCAATCTCCTTTCGTTACTCATATATGGCCATACTATCCGCTCAATAGCAAGTTTATCTTCGCTATGGCAGATGAAAAGAGAAAGGCCTTTCCCGTCGCTGGAGTGACTTGCTATCTGGCAAGATCTATGGCTGTATTATGGTAAGGAGGTAAATGAGGTGGTTAAAGCGAGAGTGGGAAAAAACTGCTTATTTGAATTTCAACAGCGAGGATACGCTCAATTTAAATGCCTTGGCAATCTTCTCAAGCGTGTCAATCTTTGCAGCAGAAGGGTCTTTGCTCTCCAGCAATTGAATGTGTTTGTAGTCGACTCCGGAAGCTTCAGCGAGCTGTTCTTGGGTCAATTTGTTTTCTTCGCGCAGCTTTCGCAGACGTTTTGCAAGTTTTATGCGGATATCCGTATTCATACGGTGCTAATTATCGCAATATTGGAAAGGGCTTGACACCTTATACTTACGGTGTAAGCATATGGAGGAAAATATGAGAAACGCTAACATTGTAAGAATCAAACGTTTTAATGATTCAAAAAGCCATGAATCGTCCATCCAGATCCAATTCGGGTGGGTTTTATGCATTGCGATACTTATTGCAGGGGCAGGATGTTCGCCTTCATTACAAGAGAAGTCAGAGGCAAAATACAAGGAAGGACTGGCTTTATACAATGAAGGAAAGTATCAAGAAGCCGTTGCAGCCTACAAAGAAGTTATCAGGATTAACCCAAAGCATTCATTAGCGCATAATGATCTTGGAGCGTCCTATGCAGCCTTAGGTAATTACCATGAAGCGGTTGTTTCTTATCTACAGGCGACAATTATCAATCCCAGCTATGACGGAACTTTTTTTAATCTTGGGTTAGCGTATCAAGAGCAGAATCGATGGCTTGAAGCCATAGAGGCATATAAGAAGGCAATCAAACTAAAGCCTGATAATGCAGATGCGCAATATAATCTTGGATTGGCATATTTATCGACAGATCAAGATGAAGCCGCATTTGAAGTATTCAAGATTTTAAAGAATCTTAATCCTGAGAAAGCGGATAAGTTCGCTGCAGTAATTGATGAGTTTGCCAAAGAATCCAAAGCGAGCGCAAAGCCAAAATCATCACCCCAGTCGCTGTATAAACAATGGACTAAATTAAAGGGCGGTTACTTTATGGCAACATCGAAGGATGCCTTTGAAAGAGCAGGCAACTTGATAGATTCAGGAGATATGGAAGCGTTTAATAAGATGGTCATGTCCGGCGCGGTTTTAAAAACTGTGGAGGGTACAGAGGTGTTTGTTGAGAATACGCATTTCTGGAGCGAATTGGCCGAGGTCAGATTAAGAGGAGGTACTCAAACTTATTGGACATCACAGCTGATGCTGCATCAGTTGGATGCTAACGCAGATGAAACGGCAGTGACTGTTCCAAAGCAGCCAGTGGATGATAAAAAAGACGGGCTTTCGGATTCACATTCAAGTATAGGTCGAGATTTTTACAGGAAATTGTGTGATCAGGTCTATCTAGAGTATGGCAGAGTAACGGCTTTAGATGCTGACTTTGACCAAAAGAATGCTCTTGAGGGGTACAAGGAGTTACTGCCCAAAGCCAAGAACGCTTTTGCAACAATCAACTTAGAGGATAAAAAACAGTTAGGCAAGATTATCGAACAGTCAGAACGCCGAGAGCGGGAAATAACAAAATATTTAGAGGTGGTTGGTACTATTCGCAGCCAATTTAACACTCCCGAAACACTCGCCAAATGGCTAAAGAGCAATATATATTATGAAAGTGATCGCACAGGCGATGATAATTGGCAAGCACCCCATGAGACCTTGGCTAAGAAAGCTGGCGATTGTGAAGACTACGCCATCCTTGCGCAGGCGCTCTTAAGTGAAATTGGGATTCCTTCGCAGATCATAATGGTCGTCTATGGCAAGGGATACAAAGGGAAAGCGCATGCTTTGTGCGTATTTAAGCGTAACGGGGCATATGAATATTTGAGCGGATCATATTTGCACAAAACAAAAGCGTTGTCATTTGAAGGAATAATGGATCAAGATTACCCCGAATGGCAGGCGATTGTTGAACTTGATTTTAAGAATAAGAGCCGGGTTGATCTAGCTAGGAAGTAAATACTAAAGAAGTTAGGCCCCGCAAGCCTTAAAAAATTCTTGACAAATTTTAATTTTAAACATATCTTACTAACTAAGTCATTAAAAGACGTATTTAGTTCCTAGAGTTACTTTTCGGAGCGTTTTCTAAAAAGAATTTCTTTGGCGAAAGATTTTTTGACTATCAAATGAAAATGTTTTTCATAATCTTAAAAGATTAATTATGATCGAAAAAGTTATCGAAAAAAATGGGGAAAAATTTGTCGAGGTTCATTCTGAGGCTGGTGAGCTTCTCTTGGTTAAAACTAAGAATGGATATGAAATAAAATGCCCCACAAGCCAGAAAATTTGTCTTATTAGTTACAAGCAGATGATGTCGGATTGTGTAAGTTGTTGGGCTGAGATACCCAGCGGCAAAGATAATCCATTTTTTGGTGAAGTCGATAGAAATACCTTGTCGTTATTAAAAGCAAATACTCCAAAATTAAAAAAATCTGCCTGGAAGAATTGGATCAATTTTATTCTTTGGGCTTTGGCAGCTTGTGTTGGTTCCGTACTTGTTTGGCAGGGTGTAACATCTTCCGGCGCTCCAGATCCCACGGCCGAGAATCTAAACAAATTTTCCGTAATAATGAATACCGGCATTTTAGTATTTCGTGAAGGGCTCGAGGCGATTCTTGTTCTTGCCGCTTTGACCGCTGGCTTAATGCGTAAAAGCCAGGCATATTGGAAACCAGTGGGAATAGGTGCTGGACTATCATTTTTAGCCAGTATAGCCACATGGTTTATAGTCGTGGGTATTATTTCAAATATCAATGCTCCTGCACTGGATATTCAGGCGGGGACAGGTCTTTTAGCGATTGCGGTGTTGTTAGTCATCATGAATTGGTTCTTTCACCGTATTTATTGGACAGGTTGGATTGCTCATCATAATCGCCGTAAGCAGGATATTCTTGATAGTGATAAGCCAACCTCGGCTGTCTTCAAGGGGTTAGTGCTAGTTGGCTTTACCTCGGTTTATCGGGAAGGTTTTGAAATTGTTCTCTTCTTGCAAAGTTTAAGGCTTAGAGCTGGTTCAGATGTAGTATTTCAAGGAGTACTGATTGGATTGGCTCTTACGGCGATGGTTGGTGTTCTTACCTTCATCGGTCATCGGAAGTTACCCTACCGTAGGATGCTGATTATCACTGGCGTCTTGCTTGCAGTTGTATTGATGGTTATGGTTGGAGAAAGCGTTCAAGAAATGCAATTGGCGAATTGGATTGGAACTACTGCGCTTAATGTAAACTTACCTGCATGGCTAAACACTTGGTTCGCCATCTACAATTCGGCTGAAAGTTTATTAGCGCAACTCGCATCTATTATTTTGGTTGGAGGATCATATCTCGTAGCGCAGTACTTCCGCATCTGGCGTCCTCGTTGGCAGGCCCGTCGTGAATTGGTTGTCTAAGGAAACATTTTACAATCACTAAAATAAATTTGTGGATTTACTCGCCCGCATTTCTTATAATTAGTAAATGCGGAATATTCGAGTATTAGTGTTAATATTTGCCATTTTTATTTTTCCACGTTTGGATGGCTTCTGTTCTGAAAATAGTCAGGCTGACACCAACACCCATCATCATTGTACTTGTCCTCTGGTTTGTCACGTAGGGTATCATCAAACTATATTGCCAAACCATTCAACGCTAATAATAGCCGCTCCTTTAATTCCACTAACTTATTTCCCTTCACAAAATATTTGCTACCAAAATCCATCCAGTTTTAAGATTAAAAGACCTCCAAAACAAATCCTGACAATTGGGTAGTATTACCTAATTGTCCTCGTGTTTTCTCCGATTTTGAAACTTAGCAGTCTTAGTACAATAATTTTATAATAAAAAAGGAGGTGTAATAGCATGTGGTGTCCTTTTTCTTCGAGTCAAGGCACGATGAACCCGGCAGGGTATCTATTTGGATGGGCAATATTTATTTGGTTTATTGCTTTTACAATTCTAGTTGTTGTGAAACTCGACGGAATTTTAAAAGCACTAAATAATAAGAATTAATGCAAAAAAACAGAAAGGGGTTATGAAATGAAAAAATTATTTTTAATCGTTGGAATTATGAGCATGATTACCGGGGCTTTTTTTATTGGTAAAGTTTATTCACAGAACCAAAATACATCCTATGAGAATATCAAAGTGGATGTAAAGAATATTGATAAGGGAGTTCAGATTACTGTGACAGCAGATGACGCCGATCTTGTTAAGCACATTCAATCTCATTCAGACTGGTACGGAGATATGTACCATCAAGGATATTTTTGTCCAGATCATATGCATAACTGTATGATGAACAATAATTGCATGATGGGTGGCGGCATGATGCATCAGCAGATGATGCAAAAAGGATACAATCATTGTCCATGGATGAATTGAGATTTGAAGTAAATGGTTTAAGCACCCTTATACGTGTACTGTGCTTTTAGTTTAAAAGATACGGCATGCGTATAAGGAATTCTATTTTATGAGTATAATGAACATGGAGGAAGTCAAAATGAGTTATTATTTGAATAAAACCTTGGAACTTTCTTTTGACGAATCCATACAGAAAATCACGGAGGAATTAAAAAAGGAAGGGTTTGGCATTATAACGGAAATAGATGTGCAGGCGACTTTGAAAAAGAAAATCAACGTTGATTTTAGAAATTATCGGATTCTCGGCGCCTGTAATCCATCATTCGCATATAAGGCATTACAGCTGGAAGATAAGATTGGAACAATGTTACCCTGCAATATTATTGTTCAAAGTCTTGACGAAATAAGGACTGAAGTGGCAGCCATTGATCCTGTGTCAGCGATGGGCAGACTTGATAATCAGAACTTATTAAGTATCGCCCAGCAAATCCAGAGTAAATTAAAAAATGTGATTAATCATTTATAAAGAATTGAACACAGATGAAGAAACTTACAGGCCTCATTCTATTGCTGTTGTTTTTCACTCCCGGATGCTGTCCGAATGAAAAAATGGGGCTATCCCATGTGGACAGTTATAGAAACAACGGTAAGTAAAAAAATGCATTACGTAGAATGGCGATATGAATGAAATTAGTAGGCGATTCAATTAATAAATGCGGTATAGAAGTCTTTACAATACAGATTTTATATGCTAAATTTTTTTGCGTATGAGAATCCTAAAAATAATCTTGGTTGCAATTTTTCTTTTATCTGTCATCCCATTGAGTGGTTCTTGCGACGATTCGCATTCGCAAAATGCAAGTCACCATTGCGCCCTTGCGTGCCATGCGCCATGTTGCCAGTCCGCACTCCCCAATAATACTCTTAGCTTTAATTTCCCAGCACAATCAACGTTTCTTTCCATTCCTCAACACCATTCCCACGAAGATCCGTTTCTCAGCACTTCCAAACGTCCTCCGATAGCCCTCTCATAAAATCCCTGTTTTTCTTTTCGCGTTAAAAACTTGTAATCCGGGAGTCTAATTTTATGAGCAGGAATATTCGAATTTTATTTTTTTCATTTATATTTTTAAGTCAATTTTTAATCCCTCCTATAAGAGCAGAGGAAACAGGCGAAGCCTTGAGCTTAAAAGAAACGTTGTCTCTGGCCTACGATCATAACCCTCAAATGATTGAAGCCCAAAAAACTATTCGGGCTGCCCAAGGAGACTTAATAACTACTCGTACCCTGCTTAACCCTGAGTTGGAAGCCGAAATAGGCGGCCTTAAGAAAAATGAAGAAGGCGAACGCAAGGGACATCTTGAAACTGTTTCCATTGTTCAGCCCTTCGAGCCGTTTGGCGTCAGGGAATTAAAAACAAAAATTGCTAAGAATGAGGTCAAAATTGGCGAGGAATCTCTCAAGGCGGTCTGGTCGAATATTTATTCTCAAGTCCGTTCTGGTTATATGAAAATTATTTTAGATAAAAAGGAATTGGAGCTTGCTCAGGATAATTTGTCGACCATGCGCCAGCTCTTTAGCAATGTGCAGATTCGTTTTCAATCAGGCCAAGGATTCAAGAATGATCTTCAACGTGCAAAAATCGAAATGTTAAGAGCTGAAAATGAGTATCTGATTGCCGAGAAGGAAATAAAGATTGATAAGGGAAAGCTAAATCTTCTTTTAGGCCGCTCTTTGGATATTCCATTTGATATCAAGGAAGAGTTAAAAGTCGAAGACTTGAAACTTGATCTGCAAAAGTTAATGGCCTTGGCTTTTAAACGACCTGATTTAAAGATTGAAAAGTTGAAGGTTGATTCCAAGAATAAGAATTTGATGAAGGAACAATTAAACCGCCTGCCTTCTTTTTCTCTCGGATTTCAGAAGACCAACGCCGATTACGACAATGATTACGCTGCTCTCGTTTCTGTCAGCGTTCCTTTGTGGAATTTAAATCAAGGGGAGGTAAAAAAAGCGAAAGCTGAAAAAGAAATTCAAGAGGCCAGATTAGACGTCGTAGAAAAAGAAATTGGTTTTGATGTCTACCAGGCTTATCTAAACGCTGAAGTTTCGCAGAAACAGGTGGAATTTTTAAAAGAATCCGTTGAGGAAGCCAACGAACTCATCCGGTTGGCCGATCTAAATTATAGAGAAGGCGAAATAGATTTTATCAACTATCGGGATCAGGTCAAAACAGCCACAGAAACAAAAGTCAGATATTACGAAGGTATATTTAACCTCGATCAAAGTATCAGCGAACTAGAACGAGCCATTTATGGTTCTTTAAGGGAGGGGGAATTTTTAAAATGAAGAATTTAAAGAATTTTTCTATTCTTGTTATTGTTTTTATTTTAGGTGTTTTCATTTCACCGTATATACGGGGCCATAAACTCTCTGAAGAGGTTAAACAAGAAGAAGATGCTCATGAGGAAGATGGTGTTATTAAATTAGAAAAAGATTCACAGGAGTTGGTTAATTTTAAGACGGTAGAAGTTAAGAAATCTCCCCTTACTGAGAGAATATTGATAGCCGGGCAAATCGCTCAGGATGCCAACGAAACACATAACGTTCTTGCTCCGCAGGCAGGCGTGGTTGTCGAGAATACGGCACAATTAGGCGCCATTATTAAAAAGGGCGACGTGCTTTGTCGGCTTAAAGTGGATGATCAGCCGGAGCCCATTGATGTTAAATCGCCTTACGATGGTGTGATTATAGGAGATTTTGATACCGTTGGACAGAAGGTGGAAAAGATTTCTTCTTTATGTGCCATTGCGGATTTATCCAAAGTCTGGGCGAATTTCGATATCTATGAAAAGGATATTGCCAAAATAAAGATCGGACAAAAGATCACGGCCCATTCCATCGCTTACCCGGAACAATCTTTCGAGGGCAAAATTGTTTTTATTTCTCCTCGAGTGGATGAGGCGACACGAACGATAAAAATACGCGTCTTGTTTGAGAACCCGGATTATTTGCTCAAGCTTGGAATGTTTGTTAATGGCGAAATTGTTTCTCAAGGCGCGCAGGAATACTTAACCTTGCCAGCCAGTGCCGTTCAAACCTTAGGTGATAAGAGAGTTGTTTTTGTTAAGACCGGCGATGGAGAATTTCATAAAAAAGAAATAATGATTAAATTACAAACAACCGATCAAGTGGCTGTTGACGACGGTGTTAATTCCGGAGACATGGTGGTTACGGACGGAGCTTTTCTCCTCAAATCAGGCTTACTTAAAGATGAATTGGAAGGAGAATAATTATGATTGAGAAAATTGTGTCCTTTGCCTTACGTCAAAGGCTCTTGATATTGGTGGCTGTTGTCATTGTCGGAGTTTTTGGATTCTATTCTTTGAAGAAATTGTCTATCGATGCTTTCCCGGATGTGACCAATGTTCAGGTTCAGGTGATTGCCGAGGCTCCGGGGCGTTCTCCCATTGAAGTAGAGAGGTTTGTCACTTCTCCTATTGAGGTTCAAATGACAGGTTTGCCTCATCTTGTGGAGTTGCGTTCACTTTCCAAGTTCGGCCTTTCAATGGTCACCATTGTTTTTGAAGATAATGTGGATATTTATTTTGCCCGGCAGTTGGTATTGGAACGGCTTATTGAGGCCAAGGAAAAGTTGCCCGACGGCGTCGAAGCGGCATTAGGGCCCATATCCAGTGGTTTAGGAGAAATTTATCAGTACACTCTGGAGCGTCCCAATGGGAAAGAGACCACTGATAATTTAATGGAATTGCGGACTGTTCAAGACTGGATAGTGCGGCCAATTCTAAAGAATATTCCCGGAGTTACAGACGTTAATTCATTCGGCGGGCATGTTAAGCAGTACCAAATCATCGTCGATCCGCAGAGATTGATTAAATATGATTTAAGCCTTAAGGAGATCTCTGAGGCCATTGCCGCTAATAATAGCAACGCCGGAGGAAATGTTCTCGAACATGCTTCTGAACAATATATTGTTCGAGGTATTGGCATTATTCGGTCGATTGAAGACATTGAAGATATTGTTCTGAAGGAAAATGAGGGCGTTCCTGTATATGTGAAAGATGTGGCAAAGGTAGAATTTGGCCCCGAGACTAGGCAGGGCGCACTGGTCGTTGACGGTAAAGGAGAAGGCGTAGCGGGAATCGTCATGATGATTCGCGGCGGCAGTGGAAAAGAAATTGTTACCAAGGTTAAAGAAAAGGTGAAGGAGATCAATGAGAACAAAATCCTTCCCAACGGTATCCAAATTAAACCGTTTTATGATCGTACTGATCTTGTTGAGAAGTGTCTGGAAACAGTCACAAAAGCTTTGTCTGAAGGCGGCATTTTAGTTGTGATTATCCTGTTCCTGTTTTTAGGGAATGCCAGAAGTGCTTTAATTGTTGCATTAAACCTTCCTATTGCGGCACTCGTGACATTCATTGCCATGAAGCAAATGAATCTCTCTGCTAATCTCATGTCCTTGGGAGGTCTGGCCATTGCCATAGGGATGATGGTCGATGGATCGGTTGTCATGGTTGAAAATATTTTCCGGCATCTCTCCGAAAAAAGTAGTCATGAAAAGAATCATATTCAGATTATTCTTGAGGCTGCTAATGAAGTCGCCAAACCGATTGTTTTTGGCATCACGATTATTATTATCGTTTTCTTGCCGCTTTTTACCCTGGAAGGAATGGAAGGAAAAATGTTCAGTCCGATGGCCTACACGATCAGCATCGCGCTTTTCGCCTCGCTCATTCTCTCCCTCACGGTATCGCCGGTTTTAAGTTCTTATTTTTTAAAAGGTGGAAAAGACGAAGATGTCTTTATTCTTCGAATGATCAAAAAATCTTATCTGCCTTTGCTCAATCAAGCGATAAAGAAGAAAGGATTCGTGGTTGTTACAACAGTAGGATTGTTCTTGGCGAGCCTTGCTCTTTTTCCATTCTTGGGGACTGAATTTATTCCTATATTGGATGAAGGCTCTTTAACGCCTCAAATCATACGTTTACCAAGCATCTCACTTAAAGAGTCCATTGAGATTGAAAAGCTCGCACAACGCGAGTTAATGAAATTTCCTGAAGTTGTGACAGTTGTTTCAAAAATAGGAACAGCGGAGATCGCAACCGATCCGATGGGGCCGAATTTAAGTGATCCCATCGTTGTTTTAAAGCCACGTAAAGAATGGAAAACAACTAAAAGTAAGGAGGAACTGGTTGAAAAAATCCGTGAATCGTTAAGTAAAATTCCCGGCATCGGACTTAATGTCAGCCAGCCCATTGCTCTAAGAGTTGATGAGCTTATTTCCGGGGTTAAGTCGCAGATTGCTATCAAATTATTTGGTGACGATATGGACACTTTAAAGAATAAGGCCGACGAGATTGCCAAAATTGTTTCTAAAGTTAAAGGGGTCGAAGATTTGCGGGTAGAGCAAGTTTCCGGTCAATCTTATGTTGAAGTCAATATCAACCGGCGGCAAATCGCCCGCTATGGAATCAATGTGGCGGATGTTCAGGAAATTATCGAGACCGCTGTTGGAGGAAAAGCCGCCACGGAGGTTTTTGAAGGAGAAAAGAGATTCGATGTCCTTCTTAGATTTCCGGAAGATAAACGTAACTCGATTGAAACAATCGGCAATATTCTGGTGAATGCGCCCAAGGGGGCAAAGGTTCCGATGTCTCAACTCGCTGATGTGAAATTAGTTGAAGGGCCGGTTCAGATCAGCCGGGATGATAGTAAAAGACGGATTGTCATTGAATGTAATGTTCGAGGGAGAGATATCGGAGGATTTGTTGCCGAGAGTCAGACGAAACTAAAAGAGAAATTAAAGCTACCAGCCGGATATTACATTACGTGGGGCGGCGCCTTTGAAAATCAACAAAGAGCCATGAAGCGATTGATGATCATTGTTCCCATCACCATTGCTTTGATATTCTTTCTGCTTTATTTGACGTTTAGCTCTATCAAACAGGCGATTTTGATTATCATCAATCTGCCTTTCGCTTTAATCGGCGGGATTGTCGCTCTGTTTATTTCAGGAATGTATTTAAGCGTGCCAGCTTCCGTCGGATTTATCGCTCTTTTTGGTGTCGCTGTCTTAAATGGTGTTGTGCTGGTCTCTTATATTAATCAGTTGAGACGTGAAGGGATGGGTTTAAATGAAGCCATTACAAACGGCTGTGAACGCCGGTTAAGGCCAGTACTAATGACCGCAGCGGTAGCAATTCTTGGTCTTGTTCCAATTTTATTTGCCACAGGCCCCGGATCAGAGGTTCAAAAACCATTGGCTGTGGTTGTCATCGGTGGACTAATTACATCAACCCTTTTAACACTTCTGGTCTTGCCGGTCTTATATGGCTGGTTTGAAAAAGAAGAAGTAGAATTTTAAGGAGGATTCATGAAAAAGATAGAGGCTTATATCCAACCGTTTATGTTGCGAAAGGTCGTCGACGCATTGATGGCAATTCACATTCACGGAATGTCGGTGATCGAGGCCAAAGGATTTGGTAAAGAAAAGGATGAAAGCTATCCTCACCACACGACTGATTACATCGTCGATTTTACTCCCAAGACAAAAATAGAAATTGTATGTAATGACCATCTAAGTTCAAAAATTGTGGAGACGATCCAAAAGTCGGCTCATACAGGCAGGAAAGGTGACGGAAAAATATTTATTTCTACCATTGATCATGGTGTCAGTATACGGACAGGTCAAGCAGATAGTAATACTATTTAAGAGGAGGAGCCATGAAAAGATTTTTGCCGATTTTCGTGTTTGGTATTTTTATTTTTGCAGGGTGCTCGACTATGGGGGAAAAATTAACTAACGAGCATGCACAAACCCATAATGTTGAAGTTAACGTTAATGAGAAAAACAAAAACATTCTAAAATATGCTAATGTTAATCATAGATTATATAAGGATCAGGCGTATCTTAATTTAAGCGGAACCGTTAAAAGACCTTGGGGAAGTTTTGCATCAAGGGTTATGGTCGATGCGAAATTTATAAATAAGGAAGGACAGATTATCGCTGAAGAAAAAGAAAAGTTTCTTTCTCGCAGAACTGGCGGATGAACAAATAGACGACAGGAGGCTTCATTCTTGATTCAGATGATCGATAATCCTGATATCGTCGCATGTACTGTAGAATTTGAGTGGGTATAAATTTGAGTAAAAATAAATGAAGAAGATAGAATTAAAAATTAAAGGCATGGATTGTGCGGAAGAGGTGGCTATCCTTAAAAAGGCCGTTGGGCCTTTAATCGGAGGAGAGGATCATCTTTCTTTCGATGTTTTAAAGGCAAAGATGACGGTTGAATTGGAAGATGATGCAATGGTTGAAAAAATTCAAAATTCGGTCAAAAAAACCGGCATGGAGGCTATCCCGTTGGAAAAGATTTCATCATCGGAAGAACCACAGGCATCAAAAGCCAAGTTTGTAGATAAAAAATTCTTAACGACTATCGCTTCCGGTATCTTTCTTCTCTCGGGATTCTTTTTACATCTTTACTTCCATAAAAGTATCGCTGATATTGTCAAGGGCGGGCATGACCATCATTCCATGCCGTTGTTGAGCATCGTTTTTTATGGTTTTTCTATTATATCGGCGATTTGGTTCGTTTTACCTAATGCCATTCTCGCAGTCCGCACGTTAAGACCGAATATCAATCTTTTAATGACCCTTGCCGTTATTGGGGCTGTAACGATTGGAGAATGGTTTGAGGGCGCTACCGTCATTTTTCTTTTTGCCATATCCCTTTATCTTGAATCGTGGAGCGTTGCCAGAGCTCGCCGGGCGATTGAATCACTATTGCAAGTAGCTCCTCCGGTAGCACGCTATCTTTCCGCTGAAGGGAAGATTGAGGAAAAGCTTGTGGAAGAAATTCCGGTTAATTCCATAGTGTTGGTTCGGCCGGGAGAGAAGATTGCTTTGGATGGAATAATTACTAAAGGAACGTCCTCGATCAATGAAAGTATGATTACGGGAGAATCCATTCCCGTAACAAAAACCATCGGAGACAGTATTTTTGCGGGAACTCTCAATGAAGAAAGTTCTATAGAATTTAAAGTAACTAAACCGGCAAACGACACCACATTGGCCCGGATTATTCGGATGGTTGAAGAAGGCCAAGCTCGCAAGGCTCCCAGTGAACAGTGGGTAGAAAAGTTTGCGCGTTATTACACTCCGCTCATGTTGTTAATGGCTGTGGGCGTTGCTGTCATTCCGCCTATTTTTTTAGGAGAGTGGTCAAAATGGTTTTATAACGCATTGGTTTTGTTGGTCATTGGTTGTCCCTGTGCATTGGTAATTTCAACGCCTGTTAGCATTGTGGCCGGACTGACACGTGCCGCAAGAAATGGAATATTAATCAAAGGTGGTGTCTTTCTGGAAAACATCGGACAGATGTCGCTGTTGGCTATGGATAAAACGGGAACAATTACCTATGGCAAGCCACAAGTTGAGAAGATTATTCCTTTAAACAATCATACAGAGGCGGAATTGCTAGAAATCGCTGCCGCCTTGGAACAACACAGCAACCATCCTCTGGCGCGATCCATTTTAGAAAAAGCGAAACAATCCAAAATCAATCCATTAACAGCAACGGAATATACAGTGCTTCCGGGAAAAGGAGCCTACGGATTAATTGATGGGCAAAAATTCTGGATCGGTAGTCATAAAATGATCGAAGAATTAGGAGAAGAAACCGAAGAGTTCCATACGCTTGCCAGGAATCTTGAGGACGAAGCACATACAGTTGTTGCAATTTGCAACAAGAAACATATCTGCGGGGTTATAACGCTTAAAGATCAGATCAGGGCAAATGTAAAAGATATTGTCAAAGAACTTAAGGAGACAGGGATAAAAAAAGTGATTTTGTTGACGGGTGATAATCAGCAGACAGCGGAAGCTGTTGGCAATGCTTTAGGGATAGATGAAGTTCATGCTCAATTATTGCCTGAAGATAAAGTGAAAATGGTGCGTGATCTCTCTCAAGAAAATAAAGTGATTATGATTGGGGATGGAATTAACGACACGCCTGCTTTGGCTTCAGCTCATATTGGTATCGCAATGGCGGGAATGGGCACGGATGCGGCCATTGAGACCGCAGACATCGCTTTAATGTCTGATAACATTGAAAAAATTCCGTGGTTGATTCAGCACTCTCATAAAACTCTTAGGATCATTCAACAAAATATTATTTTCTCAATTAGTATTAAGGTGCTTTTTATCATTCTTACGTTTTTGGGAATTTCTAATCTCTGGATGGCGATTGCTGCGGATATGGGAGCGACTATTATCGTCGTGTTTAATGCTTTGAGATTATTAAAATAGGCCGTATCAAACATTACTTGACTAAAAAAATCTTAAGTGCGAAACTATTAATAATGAAAAGGTTACATAAAAAGATAATTGGGGGATTATTGCCAATCCCTCTTCTATTTGCAATCACTTTCTGTTGTTGTTTAGAAAGAGATGCTTCCGCAGATGAAAGTGTCTCTAAGTTTTCCACGGAGCATCATCAAGAATTAGATAAGTCTGATCATTCCGAACATCAGCATGATTCTCAAGGCGATGATGAATGTTCCTGCCCAAAGCATTTCAGTTTTCTCTCTGAGCAATCCGTAGATATCGTTTTTAATGCATCTTTAAGCCACATACTAGCCAAGAATTTTGTGACTAACTTTGGTTTTGATAACGTGATTTTTCTTGCCTCATTATCAAACCAATCGCAGGGCCCACCCTTCCTAGATCATCGAGATTACGTTTCTCTCCCTATCTACTTAAAAGTTTCCAATCTCCGCATTTAATCAAATCTAAAATTGACCTTAGATCTGAAAGGCCAAAGGTGTTTCTTTTGGTCGAAGAAAGATTTTAGGGTTAGTGTCTTTTTGTTTTATTAATCACTGTAACTAATTTGAGGAGAAAAAAATGAAATTAAAATTAATTGCTTTAAGTTTAGCAGCCGTTTTGTCCTTATTTTATTCCAATTATGTCCTGGCTAATGAAGGTCAGGAACATCAAATGCCTGATGGAACTATGATGAAGGATAGCGATATGGCTCAAGGCCAGATGAACCAAGAATCAACCAAAGCAGTCGAAGTCGGCAATAAAATCTGTCCTGTCAGCGGTGAGAAAATCCCTGCTCCCGGCGAGAAAGGCGAGATGGGTGAAGCTGTTAAATACGAATACAACGGAAAGATTTATAATCTTTGCTGCCCAATGTGCGTGAAGGATTTTAAAAAGAACCCTGAGAAATACAGCGCCATTGCTGAAAAGGAAGTTAAAGAGGCCAAATAGATAGGGGGCTATATGGAAAATACATTTATACAAATGTTGTATCCGATACACCCTAAACTCGTGCATTTCCCTATAGCGTTGGTTATCAGCGCTATGGGGATGCAAGGGCTTGGCTGTCTTTTTCGTAAAGATTTCTTGCGCAACGGGGCGTTGTTAATGCTTATCTTGGGAGTTTTATCTATGTCGGTGGTTATGTGGTCGGGACTCTTGGAGGCTGAACGCTTGCACTTAAACCATCCTGTTTTAACAGCGCATAAACAATTTGCTTTTGCAGCGATGTGGAGTTCTTTAGTGGCTTTACCGATTTTATGGGTATTGCGTTCTAAGAATATTAAAATTTTTCAGATTGTTTTTTTGATTGTGCTAATCATTGTTTCCAGTTTATTGGGCTTGGCCGCTCATCAAGGGGGAAGAATGGTTTATGAATACGGTGTTGGTGTCAGCCAATAATTTTAAGGAATAAATTATGAAAATAATAATGATGGTGGTTTTGTCCGGAATTCTGCTTAGCGGGTATGCGCAGGCTTCTGATCAGAAAAGCCAAAAGAATGTTAAGGCTTTAGTGCAAGAACAAACAGGTTATGAAGTTAAGACCATGCTTGCCGATGATCAAGAAATTGAGCATTTATTGTCTCAGCCGCTGACTGAAGACGGAGCTGTGGCGATAGCGTTTCTAAATAGTCCGGTGATCAAGGCTCAATTGGCTTCGCTGGGAATTTCAGAAGCGGATATGCGCGAAGCAGGTATCTTACGTAATCCAACGTTGTTGTATAAAACGCGTACTTCAAATGAAGAAGGAGCTAAACGCAATAACGAGATTGAAATCAAACAGGACGTATTCGATATTCTCTTCTGGCCGTTACGTAAGAAAATAGCGGGGACGCGGTTTAAAGCGTCGCAGTATGAAGCGGCTCATCAAATGACAGACTTTATCAAAGAGGTTCGCTTGTCATATTTGGAATGGCTAACAGCCATGCACAAACAGGCATTGGCAGAAGATCATTTTAAAGCTCAAGAAGCGGCTTTGGAAATCGCTCGTCGTCAGAAAGAAGCAGGAAATATTAATTCCCTTAAAATGGGAGAATTCCAAGCTATTTTTCAAAGAGCTAAAATTGAATGGTTAAAAACCAAGCAGAAAACCCAAATGTCGACCGAGCGTTTACGGACAATGCTTGGGTTAAGACCAAAACAGTTTTTCATGGAAGAAACCGTTCAAATCCCTGACTTGCCTAAAGAAAATTTAGACATTGCTGATCTTGAAAAGAAAGCGCTCGATCATCGTCTTGATTTATTAATGAAACGTCAGGAAATAAAAACCTTGGAGCAGTCGCAGAATTTGGCTGGTCTTGGTTTTCTTCCGGAAGTTGAAGTAGGGTATAACCAAGAAAGTGAGGCAAGCGGCGACAAATTAAAAGGAGTCGTTGTCGAGGGACAGGTGCCGATATTTAACCACAAACAAGCTGAAAGAATGGGGCTGAAAGCTTCATTGGAAACATTCAGACATCAATTAGATGCTATGGAGCAACAGGCATTGCTTGAAGTGCGTTTAGCCTATCAGAGTTTAATGACGAGCCGTGAAGTTGTCGAGGCTTACAAAGAGGCAATGCCGGTATATCAGCAGATGATCAAAGAAACACTTTATGAGTATAACTTTATGCTGACAGATGTTTTTCATCTTCTTGAATCCAAGCAAGCTGAGTTGGAAACTAAGGAAGAATATGCCGATGCATTAAAAGGTTACTGGGCTTTACGCATTGAACTCGAAAATGCTGTTGGGACTAAACTGGATTTCGATTTAGTTGAACCTCCGATGAAAAAGCAAGAGGATCAACCTAAAATAATGAACCAAGAACATAATCATGGGGGATGAAATGCTTAAGAGAAAAGTGTTTCTTATGATCATAGCTATAGCTTTTATGGGTATTCCATTTAGCTATGCACAGAAAGATAATCAGATGATGAAAGCACAAAATTTACCGTACACACCTGTCATCACGCCTAATGGTTCGACAATGCCGTGGACGTTGGATAAAGATGGTGCCAAGGTATTTCACCTTACTATTGGTAAATGCCAGCATGAAATTGCGCAAGGTATGGTTATTAATGCGTGGTGCTATAACGGACAGACGCCTGGCCCAACGATTGAAGTTGTGGAAGGTGATTTATTGCGCATCTATGTAAAGAATGAATTGGGAGAAGGTACGGCGGTTCATTGGCATGGAGTTTTTTTGCCTAACGGCATGGACGGGGTTGCTGGTTTGACGCAAAAAGCTATTGAGCCGGGACAAACGTTTAAATATGAATTCCGCATGAAACAGCATGGAACATTTATGTATCACTCCCACGGGGATGAAATGGTGCAGATGGGAATGGGGACAATGGGATTTTTAATTTCGCATCCAAAGAATCCTACGGGCCCTAAAATTGATCGAGATTTTGCGCTTTTTTCAAATGAATGGTTTGTCGAGCCGGGAACGAAAACTCCAAATGTTAATGTTATGACAGATTTTAATATTTTTACCTTTAACAGCCGAGCATTTCCCGGAACGGCACCGTTGGTCGTAAAAACAGGTGAGCGGGTGCGTATTCGGTTTGGCAATGTAGGGCAGGAATCCCATCCTTTTCATTTACATGGATACAATTTTAAAGTTGTTGCTACCGATGGAGGCGAAATCCCTGAATCAGCTCAATGGCCGGAAACAACGGTAGTTGTTTTTCCCGGGCAAACACGGGACATTGAATTTGTAGCTAATGTGCCGGGTGATTGGGCGCTTCATTGTCATCGCCGCCATCATCCTATGAATGCTATGGGGCATAATGCCGCAAATGTCTTAGGCGTTAATCAGGATAACGTTAAAGACAAAGTTCGTGATTTAGTTCCCGGTTATATGTCGATGGGAGAAAATGGTATGGATGAAATGAATTATATGAAAATGAAAGGCCCTGAAAATACCCTTCCTATGATGGGCGGCCAAGGTCAGTTCGGCCCTGTAGGTATGGGAGGTATGTTTACAGTGCTTATGGTTCGGGATAATTTAAAAGACTATGATCATCCAGGGGATTATCCACATCCAAAGGGAACCGTCGCGGATGTCGTTGATTCGGAATCGGAAGAAAAATAATTAAATACAAGGAGTGACAAGATGATTAAGAAAAAAATAGCTTTATTAAGTTTTGGATTATTATTTCTGGCAGGCAGTTATGCATATGCATGTGGAGGATCATCGTGTTCTGGCAGTTCATGCGGAGGCGGGTGCTCCTGCGGTAAAGCAGGTCATGCAAATCATCAATGTACAGATGCGAGCGTTACACAAAGTCCTATGAGAGCGGTAGATGTAGGGAATAAGAATTGTCCCATAGAGGGAGCTAAAATCGGATCTATGGGCGATCCGGTCAGGACTGTGTATAAAGGGAGAACGTATAATTTGTGTTGTGCTTCCTGTTTAGAGAAATTTCAGGCCGATCCAGAGAAATACAGCAAGATTAGCGAAAGCATGAAATAAAACCCTTGACTCTCCAGTATACTGGAGAGTGTATAGTGTATTTGTAATCGCAAAGGGGGAATAATTATGTTTATTGGTGAGGTCAGTAAAAAGACGGACATTCCTGTCAAAACAATTCGCTATTACGAAGAGTTTGGGCTTTTGCATAAGCCCAAACGGTCAATGTCTCAATACCGTGTTTATAGTTTGAAAGATATTGAGAAGCTCTTATTTATCAAGAAATCAAAAGATTTGGGTTTAACGCTGGCGGAGATTAAGAAGATTATCAAACGCAGCAGCCAGGGCGTTGATGCTACATGTTGTTTGGTTCATGAGGTTTTTGAGGAGAAAATAACGGATTGTGAACAAAGAATTAAAGCGTTAAAAGAAACCAAGCATCGCTTAAGTGAACGGCTTCACCACTGGATTAATCCAAAAGATGCTAAGAACATAGAGTTTACTATTTGTCCGCAAATTGAAAGAAGCGATGCTTCGGAAGAGCGTACTTCTTAAAATAAAACGGGAGGTTGATATGCATGGAGAAGAATTGGGCAATTATGCTTATGGTATGTGGACTGCAGTAGCTTTTAACGCGTTGCTGATTATTTTCTTTGTAATGAGTTACATTGTTCCAAAGAAGAATGTCGAGTGGCGATCAATGGGGGCGTTCATAGGATTTATTGTCGCTCTATTTACGGAGATGTATGGTTTTCCTTTAACGATTTATCTATTGTCCTCATGGATGGGGCAGTCTTATCCAGTATTAAATCCATTTACGCACAATCATGGCCATCTATTATTGGTTCTTTTCGGTTTGGCTGATTCAGCGTTAGCTATGACTATTTTGCATATTGTGAGTAACGGAATCATGTTGTTTGGATTTTACATTATTTATAAGGGATGGATGCTTATTTTTGATTCGAAAGGCAAAGAATTGGTAACCAAAGGTGTTTATTCTCATGTGCGTCATCCACAATATAGTGGCTTATTTTTGATAACCCTTGGACTTTTTATACAGTGGCCGTCTTTAACAACATTGATTATGTGGCCGATTTTAATGTTTACGTATTATAGGTTGGCCATGAGAGAAGAAAAAGATGTGGAATCAATATTTGGAAAACAATACGAAGTATACAGGAAAAAGGTTCCTGCATTTATTCCAAAATGGGGAGGTGTAAAATGAAAAATAATTCATGGATGATGTTGATTTGTTGTCTGGGGCCCTTGTTATTGTTTGTGGTTGCTCCAGCGCTAGGGTTGAATAAGCAGAATTTATCTTGGATTCTTATCCCGGCTATGTTGTTGATGTGTTTCATGATGATGGGTAAAGGGGGCGGTTGTTGTGGCGGCCATCAAGGTAAAGAACCGCAAGCAGGCAAGAAAGAAGAAGATCAAAAGAAAAAAGGATGTCATTAAAATTATAAAGATTTGATAACAAATAAATAGAAAGGGACAGTATATGAAAAAGAACATTGCAGTTATTACAGTAGTTGCTGTTTTAGCCGTTTCTGGTTTAGCTTTTGCTCAGGTGGCTGATAAGGGCAAAGACATGATGGAGGGAAAAGGCGGAATGATGGGGATGATGGATGGAAAAATGATGGGAATGTGCCCCATGATGCAATCAATGCTGCAAAAGCAAGTTGTTGCTACCAATGATGGGGGAATTGTTGTCGTTGCAGGGAACAAGATCACTAAATATGACAAGGATTTGAATGTGGTTAAAGAAGTAGAACAAAAGATGGATATGGAAGGTATGAAAAAGATGATGAAAGATTGTCCAATGATGGGCAAAGGTATGATGGGGAATATGAGCAAAGACGCTGGAGTAGCATCAAATTCTGAAACACCAACAAAAGAAGTCGATCATGCCAGCCATCATTGATTTTTTAAAGAAACAAAGGACGCGGGAGAATATCCCGCGTCCTTATATGTTTTGTAATATGATGTGCGATTAAGGAGAAAGTTTATGGCCATTGACCCTATCTGTGGGATGACGGTTAAAGAAGATACGTCCTTTAAAGTACGAAAGAATGGACAAGAGCATTATTTTTGTTCTTCCCATTGTAAGGAAAAATTTCTGTCGGCTGCTCAAGTTACCGAAAACATTAAGCAATCATCTTCTGCTAAATTAACATACACCTGCCCGATGCATCCTGAAATCCGCCAAGATCATCCCGGAGATTGTCCGAAATGTGGGATGCACTTAGAGCCGTTTAATCTAACCGGAGAAGAAAACGAAGATCAGCAAGAAACACGATCTTTGTCGCGGAAATTCTGGATTGGGCTTACGCTTGCTGTTCCTCTTGTCTTGCTCGTTGTGGGCGAAATGATCCTTGCACTTAGAATAGAATCAGTTATTCCACGCCGTCTTATTCCTTTTATTCAATTTGTTTTAGCAACACCTATTGTCTTATGGACTGGATGGATGTTCTTCGTCAAGGGCTGGCAGTCCGTGGTCAATAAAAGTCTTAATATGTTTACCTTGATCGCTCTTGGCGTAGGCGCGGCTTACGGATATAGCGCCATAGTAACTTTTTTTCCGCATATTTTCCCTGAGCCATTAAAAAGGATGGGCAAGATTGATCTTTATTTTGAAGCTGCAGCCGTCATTACGGTATTGATTATTTTAGGACAGTTGTTAGAAGCAAAAGCAAGAAGTCAAACAGGCCAAGCGATTAAAGCACTTTTGGGTTTAGCAGCTAAGAATGCGCATCTTGTTTCTAACGGTGAGGAAAAAGAAGTTCCAATCGATTCTATTCAAAAAGGAGATATTTTAAGGGTTCGCCCGGGAGAAAAGATTCCACTAGACGGCGTTATTATCGAAGGTAAAAGTAGCGTTGATGAATCAATGATTTCCGGTGAACCTATGCCTGTTGAAAAGAATACCGGTGATCGCGTTATTGGCGCGACAGTTAATCAAACAGGCACATTTATGATGAGAACGGAAAAGGTGGGAGCAGAAACTTTACTGTCGCAAATTGTTCACATGGTTGCCGAAGCTCAGCGTAGTCGTGCTCCTATTCAGAAGTTAGCGGATACCATATCTGGTTATTTCGTTCCGATTGTTGTTTTAATTTCCGTTTTAACGTTTATTGTTTGGGCAAATTGGGGCCCTGATCCGAAATTAGCTTATGCCATTGTGAATGCGATTGCTGTTTTGATCATTGCTTGTCCATGCGCTCTTGGGCTTGCCACACCTATGTCTATTATGGTTGGTGTTGGCCGTGGAGCACAGGCAGGAATTCTAATCAAGAACGCTGAAGCTATTGAGAAATCTGAAAAGATTACGCATGTTTTAACGGACAAAACAGGTACTTTAACGGAAGGAAAACCCAAAGTAACTGCCTGTATCCCAGATAAGGGATGGAATGAGCAGTTCTTGCTTAGCGTTGCGGCTTCCATTGAGCAAAGCAGTGAACATCCTTTGGCAAGAGCGATTATTGATTATGCAAAAGAAAAGAATGTGAAGATAGAATTTGTGCAGGATTTTGAATCAGTAACGGGGGGTGGGATTAAAGGTAACCTTCGAGGTCAGATAATTATTTTGGGAAAGCAAAAATTTATCGAGGATCAAAAGATTCATTTACCCGACAATCTAAGAAAAGAGTCTGTGCAATTGCAGGAAAAGGCGCAGACAGTTGTTTGGGTTGCTGTTGATCAAAAGATCGTTGGTATTATTGGAATTTCTGACCCCATTAAGAAAACAGCTCCTCAAGCGATTCAGGCTCTTCATAAGATGGGAATCAAAGTAATCATGCTAACGGGTGATAACCACAAAACCGCAGAAGCCATTGCTAAAGAATTGGGAATTGATGATGTCCGCGCTGAATTAGAGCCAAAGACCAAACAGGAGATTGTCAAACAATTTAAAAGCGACGGGGCAGTGGTGATGATGGCAGGCGATGGTATTAACGATGCTCCAGCATTAGCCCAAGCTGAAGTTGGTGTGGCTATGGGAACGGGTACGGATGTAGCTATTGAAAGCGCCGGGATTACTCTGGTTAAAGGTGATCTTAACGGAATAGTAAAAGCTTTGAGTCTAAGTCGGGGAGTGATGAAGAATATTCGTCAGAATTTATTTTTTGCATTTATTTATAATATTCTTGGTGTGCCTATTGCGGCGGGAGTTTTATATCCGTTTTTTGGAATACTGTTGAGCCCAATTATTGCTGGTGCGGCGATGGCGTTTAGTTCCGTGAATGTTGTTGGGAATTCTTTAAGGTTGAAAGGCATTGAACTATAATATTATTGATCTGAATTTATATTGTTTTATTCTTCATCCAGATTATTTTTAAAGCAACAATTGAATTATTTTCTAGATATTCTATATTATAGATATAATAACTTTTATAATTTATTTTTGGGAAAGAGTGTTTTTCAAATGTTCATGAGTGTTATATTAACTCATTGGCGTGAAAGAGTTTTCAATTAAAGTCATGACAAAGATTAAAAGTGCAAAAGATTTGATAATGCTTTTACTATACGCCAAAGGACACAAAGGCGTAGAAGGGGAAGCTGTTGTTGGAAGAACCAGATTGATGAAAATGATTTTTTTATTCGATAAAGAAATCAGGAAACAATTTAATCTTGGAAACAATATTGCCGATGAAGCCTTTCCAGATTTTAGACCATATGATTACGGCCCATTTTCTGATCAGGTATATGCTGAACTTGAATTCTTAGTTGATATGGGATTTGTTAAAGCAAAGAGCGGTGATTTAGAAGAAGATGCGCCTGAAGAAGCATTGGAGTATGAATATTGGCAGACCAACAGCAATGTTGATGATGGCTCAGGTGTTTCTCAAGGAATCGAACAATTTGAATTAACAGATGTTGGGAGTTCATTTGTAAAGGACGAATTAACAAAAGGAATTTCTAAAGACCAGTGGCAAATTATTGAGAAATTTAAAGCGCGTTGTACGGGCATGCCTTTAAAAGCGCTGCTTCGTTATGTGTATGCAAAATATCCTGAAACTACCACAAAATCTAAAATAAAGGATAGTTTGTAAATTTTATGAATGAGCTAATCTCAGAACGTGCAGTCATAGACGATGTTGTTTCCCGTCTGAAAGAATTGTTATCAGAAAGTTTCTGTTGTGAAGTGCCTTTGCTTGGTCGCTGTGTTGATTTGGTTTTTATTAAAAGAAAATCGCTCACATCAATCGAATTTAAACTTACTAACTGGCGGCGAGCACTTAGTCAAGCTAAAGATCACAGGCTAGGCGTTGATTTTGCGTATGTATGTATGCCGGAGCGTGAAGTAACGAAAGAAATGAAATTCGAATTCAAGCAAGCAGGGGTAGGCTTATTTTTTTATCAACAAGGCGAAGATTGGCCATTTAAAGAAATAGTAAAAGCTCCGAAATCTAAAGAAGTCTGGTCAGTTGCGCGTACAAATGTCTTGGAATATCTTCAGGAAAGAAGAACGAATGGATTGTAATGCCCAATAAGCCCATAGCCGGATTTCATTTAGTTCGCTTTGGAACCGCCGCAGATCAGAAATTCCTCATTGGTCAATTTCTTTCCTCCTACGATCAACTCATCATTAACGCAAACATGGTAGCGCATATGCCCGGTGCGTTGGCTTCCTTTTTGTCTTTGAAGGCAAAAAACAAACCATATTTTATTGATCCCCAAACGCACGCATTTCAACACGACAGAAGTTTTATTGAGACTAAGAAATCCGGTGAGCTTAAAAGGTCTATTACTAAACTTATCGATGCGTATGGAGAGCCGTTTGCCTCGTGTATTCTTAAGAATCGCAGGCCTGTGATTCCTAATGATTTCTCGAATCAAAAGATAGTGAAAAGATTTTGTGAGCGAGTGTTGAAATTTCAACTCGAATCGCTTTCAAAAGAAATGAATCAATCAGATTCGGCTAAATATTATAAATATCTAAAGAAAATCAAAAAAGATGTATCGACGGATACGGCTCCTAGTTTAGTCATCGCTCCATACTTTTATTTAACGGCGAACACTCTTAAGTCTTGGGTGGATGTTAATTTAAAATGCGCCAATGTTTCAAAGAATATCGCAGATGATTTAGGTATTCCTTTAGCGGTACAAGTAGTCATTTCTCAGGATATTTTATTAGATCAGGATGCTGTCAAACAGTTGATCGGTAAATATTCGACTATTAAACCTGATCTGTTTTTGATTTGGATAGATGGATTCTCGGAACAGCAGGCATCAGCGTATCAATTAGATGCTTATAAAAATTTTATTAGAGGTTTGGGAAAAACAGCGAAAGTTGTTAATCTTTTTGGTGGGTTTTGTTCTATTGCCTTGGGACGTGCAAAGATTTTAAGTGAATTAGTTGGGGTAGCTCATGGCTTGGAGTATGGAGAGGATAGAGGTGTAGTTCCGGTTGGTGGAGGGATACCAGTTGCAAAATTCTATTTGCCATGTTTGCATTACAGATTACGTTTCCGTGATGCGCTTCGTGCGATTCGTACGTTGGGCGGATTTAATAGTAGCCAAGCATTTTATCGGGAGATATGCGGTTGCAAGATTTGTACAAAAGTAATTGATGCTAAGCCCGAAGAAAATTTTGGAGCCTATGGCCAGACTCGGTCAGTTACTTATACAAGAAAAGGCGACCCAGTATCAATGGAGTATCCGTTACCAGAAACTAAAGAAAAGACGGTTCAGCATTATATGTGGGTTAAGAAGGCAGAATACAATGACCCCATTAACGTCAAGGATGTTATCAAAAACTTGAACGCGACAGGGAAAAAGTTGGAGGCTGTGATTGGTCTGGATAACGTAGCTCATTGTTTTACATGGAGCAAAATTCTTGAGGGGTAATCTTTTACCTAATGTTAAAAAAACAGAAAACAGTCTATATTTTAGGTGCCGGCTTTTCCTACGAGGCGGGATTTCCATTACAAACAGATATATTACGAAGGATACAGGAAACCAAGGTCGGTCTTTTAAGCGGTGATACCACCGACGATTTTTTATTACTCTCCGAACTCTTTTTAGCCCACCAAGAACGTAGTGACACTTTAAAGGAATTTCTTACCCGAGTTTTTTCTTCCAGTGTTAATCCTTCCCTTGAGGATGTATTTACTTTGCTTGATCAAACCATTGCCAAGCGAGGGTTTTGTTTAAAATATTCATGGAAAGAATTAAACGAAATAAACGATTCGCTTAAACGGGCGATCCTTACCATTTTTCATTACTCTGCCGATAAATTAAGAAAGAATCCTGTGTTATTTTATAATCAGTTTGCCTGCCATTTATTGGAGGAGCGATTTAAAAATGGACTCGCGGAAGATTCCATTTCAGTCATTTCTTTAAATTGGGATACATTAATTGAGGATAGAATTTATGAGTGCATTGAAAGCACCCAAACTTATAAAAAGATAGATGTGGATTATTGTAGTTACACGACGCCCATCCATAAAGACTGTCTTCATACGCCATCACTCATACAAAAAGCCAAGAAGATTTATAATCTCAAAATTCTGAAATTACACGGGTCTATTAATTGGCTGCTTTGTCCCAATTGCAATCGTCTTCATACCGGTCTTGGCAGTAAAGAAAGCATATGGAATCTTTATGTTAAACCCAGAAAATGTGAAAGCTGTAAAATATTAAGTGATGCGAAAGAAGCTGAAAAGATTCCTGATATGGAACCGTTATTTGTTACACCCACATTTACAAAAGTATTTGATAACACTCATATCCAGATGGTTTGGCATAATGCCCATGTCGAAATAGCGGAAGCAGATAGGATTGTATTCATTGGGTATTCCTTGCCTGAAGCTGATTATCATTTTCGTACGTTAATTAAACGTGCTATCAGATCCGATACATTTATCGATGTTGTTCTTAAGAGAAATGATAAGATTTCTCGTGACACAAAACCTTTTCAAAGAAAATTCTTTGCTGAAACCAGATATAGAAATTTTTTTGGAGAAAACAGGGTTAGATTTTATTGGGATGGAGTTGGGGGATATTTTCGAGATACGTTTAAAGGTATGAATCTAACAGCACGATTAAAAAGAATTAAAAAGTCTATGGAATCTGTGAAAAGGAGAAAATAAATGAGTTCGCCATTGGAAATCAAAAGTATCAATTCCGTATCAATGACATTATCCGATGGTTCAGTCTGGCAGTTTTTGATAGGAAAGCCATCGGGATGGGAAGCAGGAGATGAGGTTAAAGTAAAAAGCAATAACGATCCAGCACCCGGCGGCCCCAAGAGATTTCAGGTAGCAAGTTTGATGCAAGCAACCAATGTGACTAAGAATATAGGGCCCATATCAGTAACATCAGCCGGATCAATCAATCCCCCCTCACAATCAGCACCAAAGAAAAGTTCATATGCAGTCGAAGATATTAAACTGGGAACGAAATACGCAATCTTAGATACTTTCCCGGATGAGGATAGTTTCTTATTGGAATGCGGATTGTTTATGATCGACCGCCTGATGATACCGCCGCGTCAAAAGGTGGAATGGAGCAAAGGCGATACGGTTATTCTGCATCCAAGTGCCACCACACGCGGTAAAACAAATAAATTTATGGTCGAGAATCTAAATCACAACAGTCAAAAGATTGGCGTTTTGTTTATTGCAGAGACCAAATGAGATGAATATTCCAACACTTAACAAACCGCTTCAAATTGTCTCCATAGATACCGATATTATGACTTTAAGCGATGGATCACAATTGCAATTTATGCCGAAATTCCCGCCGCCTAAGACTTGGCAGAAAGATGATGTTGTTGAGCTTGAAGAGTTAAAGATGAAAATGTACAGAATTACCAATAGAAGCCAGCATCAAACCCAAGCGCAAGCCTATTGCATCAAGGGCGCTCAAGCCCCTGGTTCAGAATCCATTAACAAATCAATGGGTAGCGAATATCCTCAAACGCATCTTAATGTTGAATGGTCTATTGAGGAACTTCTCTCGAATACATCCAAGATGCTTTTGTCAGACAATTCACTATGGGAATTATCAGCTGCGTTTAATGCGCCAAGCCGAAGCAATGCGCCGTGGAGTGAGGGACAAATCATTGAAATATCGCCATTGTCGAGAATAGCATCGTCTGGAAGGTCTAAGATACAAGCGTACAGTATTTTAAACAAAGATATTAATTTAACGGTGACTGGAGTATTTCTAGGATTTCGGCAATAAAATGAAAATTCAAAAAGTCAAAGTCGATAAGATCAATCCTGCAGTCTACAATCCGCGCAAAGATTTAAAGCCCGGCAATCCTGATTATGAAAAACTTAAAGTAAGCATCAACACATTTGGCTACGTTGAGCCTTTAGTTTGGAATGAAAGGACAGGGAATCTTGTCGGTGGTCATCAACGCTTTAAGATTCTCTTAGAACAAGGCCACAAGGAAGTGGAAGTAAGTATTGTTGATCTCGATTTAGAGAAAGAAAAGACGCTTAATCTGGCACTAAATAAGATTCAGGGCGATTGGGACGATGAAAAATTAGGCCTTCTTTTAAAGGAGTTAATCCAAAATCCCAACTTCGATAATCTATTAACAGGCTTTGATATGCCTGAAATCAGCCAAATATTCGACCGTTTGGAGGAAATCACCGAGGATAATTTCGATATTGAAGGCGAATTAAAGAAGATCAAAGACCCTAAAACCAAACGGGGCGATATTATCGAATTAGGCGAGCATCGCATCCTTTGCGGTGATTGTTCTAACCCAGAAGATTTAAAGAAGTTATTCGGCAAAGAAAAAGCCGGGCTTATGCATACTGACCCACCCTATAATGTTAATTATTACGGCGGTAACCGTCCAAATGCCAAAGCACGTCCCAAGAATTCAAAGCAATGGGATAGGATTTATTGCGATGACATGAGTCAAGATGAGTATGAGGCATGGCTTATCAAAGTATTGACCAATGGGGCAAGTCACTTAGCAGAAGGGGCTGCTGCCTACATATGGAATGGCCATCGTCAGTTCGGGCCTATGTACCAGATCTTAAGTAAGTTGGAGTTTCATATTGGGTGTGTGATTACGTGGGCGAAACCTAACTTTGCAATAAGCTATGGGGACTATAATCAACAAACGGAGTTTTGTTTATACGGTTGGAAGGAAAATAATGGTGCGCATAAATGGTACGGCCCCAAGAATGAATCAACTCTTTGGGAAATCAATCGTGATGTAACAGCAGATTATATCCATCCCACACAGAAACCCATCGCATTAGCGCACAGAGCCATCAAGAACAGCTCAATTAGAGGCAATATAGTGCTGGATATGTTTTTAGGGTCAGGAACAACCTTAATGGCAGCAGATAAACTTAAACGCAGATGCTTTGGTACTGAAATCGACCCTGCTTATTGCGATGGCATTGTTCATCGCTATGTGGCTTATGCCGGAAAAGATAAGGTATCCAAGGCCGTGTTAGCCAAATATGGTATTAAGTAATGAAGGGATATGAATATGCCGGATAATAATGAATCAATCAATGATCTTCCTGCGATTAAGATCTTGCAGCAGATCCAAGACGGATCAATCGATAAGGAAAAGATTCCAAAAGAAATGCGTCAGGAATGTGTTGATTATTTGCTCTCTAAATTTAAGTCGATTTCAGAAATAGCGGTTATGTTAGGCAAGACCGAGAAAACAATCCGCCGTGACAAGGAAGAAATTGATGCAAGCAGAAGCGTTAAGCCATCCACCGATTATAGTTTGAAAGTCATTGCTGACTTAACCCGAAAAGCTAATGCCACACAAGAACACTTGATGGGGTTATCCCGCTCTGATGGTTCACTTCAGGAAAAAACACAGGCAGCATTTTATTTATGGAAAGCAATACAGGAACAGATGAAGTTATTGCAGAGTTTAGGATTCCTCCCCGAACAACCGTTACAGATCGAAGCTAATATCACCCATGATGAAGAAAAAGATGTGGTCAAGTTAAAGGCAGAATTGGCTGAAGCTCAAAAGATGGCGCAGGACGCAGGCAGAAGCAATGATCCAAAGATTGTAGAGCTAATTAAATCTATAAATCAGCAGATAGCATTGGCTGAAGCTGGTAATAAGATTGACGAGTTAAAGAACATCCTTACGAAAAAGGATGGAGGGGCTTCAAATGAGCAAAGCAGCCAATAACCTTAGGCTGCTAAGAAGAGAGCTTGGACGCGAATCCATCCTTGAGTTTGCCAGAATATATTTCCCCCAATACACAAAAGAGAAGTTCAGCGAATTCCATAGAGACATATCCAAATCCCTTATGGAAATATCCACAGGCGGTCACACCAAGCGTACGCAAAACAAACGGTTAGCTTTTGCGGCACCCCGTGGTCATGCCAAAAGCACGATAGTCACTTTGTTTTATGTGATCTGGTCAATTTGTTACGACAAAGAGCGTTTCATCTTTATCCTCTCTG